>CBDUBJ010000008.1:0-59543 GCA_965365355.1 uncultured bacterium | reverse complement strand
AAACGATGTCAACACTAACATCAAGGAAAACAATCCGCAGGTTAAAATTGCTTTTTTCATAATTTGAGACTTTAATTTATGTTTTGTTCTGTTTTCGGTTTTGCGTGAATACGCGTGATTCACGATGTAAACTTACACAGCATGTCTCGGGGAGGAGCAATCTTTTCAAGCGTTTATGGTAGATGTAGCCAATTCATTAGTGAATGAATCAGGTTTCCGAGGGAACGGAAATCTTGACGCGCCAATTTTTAAGAAAGATTTAAGAGTTTTAGATTTCGAGGTAATTCCCGCGGGTAATATTATCTAGAATTGAATCAATGTTCTCCTTATAAGATTTGGAGAAAGGAAGCTTTATTCCTGACTGCTTTAGGTAGCAGACGGAGTTGCCCGTATGGATTCGAGATACGTAATCAATATTGACAATATAACTATTATGGATTCGTACAAACGGAGATTGAAGAACCGTTTCAAAATGCTTTAGTGTTTTAAAGGCTGTGATCATCTCCCCGTTATTCAAATGAATATCGGTCGAATTGTTATCTGCCTTCAGATAAGTAATGTCACTCGCTTCAATAAATCGGTAATCCCCATATGACTTTACACAAATAGTCAACGGTTTTTCCGGCCGAACTGCTTCAGCATCCTTCACAACCAAGTCGCGCGAATCGGCGTTCTCTACCGGTTGTTCCTGTACGGCAATGCTATTAGTATTGGCTGTATAATTTGAGGCCTTCGTAGCCCAATCAGAATCTGAAAATTGACGTTCAAACTTTAGAATTGTTCTAACAAATTCAACTTCTTTAAAAGGATACGAAATCAGTTGAAAAACTTCCGGAGGCAGCTGATGGGTAATCTCGTCCAAAATACAAATCAGCTTCGGAGGATTTTTAAAAAGTTTAAACAATTCCCCTGTCAAGTTTTCAACCTTAGAAATATTTTCAGCTCTGTAAAAGATAAGCTTAGGCCTGGAAGTGATCACGAGATCAATTCCGGCTTCTAATGACTCAGCCGTGCCGATAAGTTTAAATTCAGGAAATGGTTCGAGCAAATTCTGAATTGGCATAATCGATAGCGACGAATCAATAATTATGTAGGGATAATTATTCATTTCGTAATCCAGCACAGTGCTGGTAGAATGGGCAATACGAAAGTATTGGATAATAGAATACAATAAAGCCGAATGTTCATTAAATAATCGCTGATGTTAACATTTCTGACATCAGTACAATTTTTCACGTTAAAATTCGAAAGAATAGCATCGTCATTAACCTTTTTAACTATTTTTACACCAAAAATAAGATTCAGTGTAAAATGAGTGAAACTAAAGATGAACGCCGACTTGAGGAGCTGCTTGAAAGAATTCGATGGAATGGTGTAATAGCGAGTCCATTTGACCCGAACTCCCGCGTATATAAATGTAGCCACCACAAGTATCGCTGCAAAAACACGGGTAAGTACTTTAATGTGCGAACTCACACGATTTTCCACAACACTAAAATATCCTTGCGACAATGGATGGCTATTCTTTCATACTATGATCATAATCGCGACATGTCTCCGCACATGATCGCCAGATATGGAAATACAAGCTTAAAGAGTGCGTATCATATTTCGAAGCGACTTAAGAAATTCTATAATGAAGAATGCCGGAATACAAATGAAATTGAAGTCGAAGTCGAACTGGACAGATTAAAATTAGCCGAATGGATTCAAATGCTTCGTCATGATTAGTGTTTTCGCACTTTCTTCAAATATTTTAAAAACAGCCTCTTCTGAATTTCGTGTGTATCATAGTGATAGAGGTGGAATATTTGACTTAGATGGACTAAATCAAGTATTTGAAACGGTTCGTTCCCAAAACTGGATCCATAGTTTTATTTTACATCTTAGTCAAAAACTTTCTGTGAATACTGAGTTGCTCGAAACCCTTTCAGATCCAATTTTATTCAGATTCGCCAATTCAAGCGTGAACACAACTTCACTGGGACTGTTTGCTGCTGATGTCGAGCAAGCGTGTCAAATTATAATTATCGCAAAACAAAAAGGTTTTCTCTATGCAAGCGAAATGCATTACGCATCGATCGCGCAGAATATACTTGATATCACAAACGTAACAACGCTCGATTCGGCAATCAGCGAGGCATCAGGATTCGAATTGCACAAACTCAATCACAAAATTGCACTCTCAGAATATCTTTTTGCGCAAACGAAAAAAAATTATGTGAAATGGGTTATTTCGCTCAGCGACGGCTACTATACATTTCTCCTAAATATGCTCGGAAAGACTTGGAGCGATTTAAATACCGATCCGGAAAGTATTGCATCTGAAATTCTGGCGACGGTATTTGCACGAATCGATGTAAAGCTGCTTCATATACTTTCACAGACAAAGCCAAGGATGAAATACAAGAAGCAATACCGGCCCGAAAAATATCTTGCCCATCCTGAACTTGAAAAACATTTAGTCGCCGTTGAGAATATCGCTCAGCTTGCAGACTATAATAGCACCATTTTCAAACAATTGCTTGATAAGGCACTACCTATTCAAAATGAATTTGTCATCAAAACACTTACTCCTAAAGAAAATCCAATTCCAGAAGAATTCATCGATCTGGTTCCCGTTATACGAACAGGTTTAAATACTGATCTAGGCTAAAGATTTTGCAAGCCATTTCTTATAGGCCACTTCTTCGTTAATAATATTGCGGACATCATCGATGGAAACCCGATCCTGAACCATCGAATCGCGATAACGAATTGTAACGGTATTGTCTTCCAGAGACTGATGATCAACCGTTATGCAAAACGGCGTTCCGAGCGCATCCTGCCGGCGATATCTTCTGCCGATTGCGTCCTTTTCATCATATACAACATTAAAATCCCAACGCAGATCGGCCAAAATACGTTCTGAAAGCTCCGGCAAGCCATCTTTTTTAACCAACGGCAAAACAGCGGCCTTAATCGGAGACAGGACAGCAGGAAGTTTTAATACAGTCCTGGTAGATCCATCATTTAAAGTTTCTTCAATCAACGATTTCGAAAATACCGCAAGAAAAAGCCTGTCTAATCCAACCGAGGTTTCAACAACATAGGGCGTATAATTACGGTTCTGTTCAGCATCGAAATATTGTAGTTTCCGGCCGGAAAATTCTTCATGAGCCTTAAGATCAAAATCAGTACGGGAATGAATTCCTTCCAATTCTTTAAATCCAAACGGAAAATTGAATTCAATATCAGCCGCGGCATTTGCGTAGTGCGCAAGCTTTTCATGATCGTGGAAGCGATAATTTTCGGCTCCAAGACCAAGTGAAAGATGCCATTTTAGCCTCGTCGCCTTCCAATATTCATAATATTGCATTTCTTCGCCGGGACGCACAAAAAACTGCATTTCCATTTGCTCAAACTCGCGCATCCTGAAGATAAACTGTCGAGCAACGATTTCATTTCTGAAAGCTTTACCTGTTTGAGCAATCCCAAATGGAACCTTCATCCGGCCACTTTTCTGAACATTCAAAAAGTTAACAAAAATGCCTTGCGCAGTTTCGGGACGCAGAAACAAGTCCATTGCAGTATCGGCAGAAGCGCCGAGTTTTGTGCCGAACATCAGATTAAACTGGCGAACCTCTGTCCAATTTCGTGAACCTGTTTCCGGATCGGCGATTTCAAGTTCCTCGATTAACTTCTTTACATCATCCAGATCGTTTTTCTCTAATGATGTGGCCATACGTTCGAGAATCTGTTGCTGCCTGGAACGATATTCCACAACCCGCGCGTTCGTCGAAGTGAATTCCTCTTCATTAAAAAACTCACCATAGCGGATGCGGGCTTTTTCGATCTCTTTCTCAGCCTTCTGATTTATCTTCTCCGCATAATCTTCAATCAGAACGTCGGCACGGTACCGCTTTTTGGAATCTTTATTGTCGATTAATGGGTCGTTGAAAGCGTCTACATGACCGGATGCTTTCCAGGTCGTAGGATGCATCAAAATTGCCGCATCGATGCCAACGATGTTATCGTGCATCTGCACCATCGATTTCCACCAATATTCGCGAATGTTCTTTTTTAATTCCGCACCATTCTGCCCGTAATCGTAAACCGCGCTCAATCCGTCATACACCTCGCTTGATGGAAATATAAATCCGTATTCTTTAGCGTGTGAAATGACATTTTTAAATATATCGTCCTGTTTTGCCATGGTGCAAAAATAACAAAAGCGGTTTTACCGTACCGATGTATTTTTCGTATTAAATACTTTTAAAAAAACATTTAAAATGATCACAGACTTAATCGACATCTTCTTTCCTGAAGTTTGCGCCGGATGCGAAATTTTTCTCTATTCAGGTGAACAGACCATTTGCACAACATGCAGGCACGAACTGCCGTTGACACTGCATCATCAGCAGCGGGACAACGAAGTATATCGCAGATTTTACGGGCGGCTTCCGATCGAATGGGCATCAGCATTTTGCTATTACCACAAAAAAGGAATCGTCCAACAGATGGTTCACAAACTAAAATACCGAGGCATCGAAGATATTGGAAAGATCCTCGGAAACTGGTATGGCGGCCTACTGAGCGATGTTCCGCATCTATCAGACATTGATATTGTTCTTCCGGTTCCCTTGCATCCGCGCAAATTGCGTCAGCGCGGATATAACCAGGTCGATGCATTTGGAAAGGCTGTTGCCAGTAGCCTACACGCAGCATTTGACAACGATCTCCTGGTCCGAAATCACTATTCCAATACTCAAACAAAGAAAAATCTTCTTGCAAGAACCTCGCTGACAAACGAATTGTTTTCAATCAAGACTGCAGATGAACTCGAATCCAAACATTTTTTACTTGTTGACGATGTCGTCACAACAGGATCAACTATCGAAGCATGCGGCAAAGCAATCTTTCAAATACCCGGCGCACGGCTGAGCGTTGTTTGCATGGCGATGTCACATTGGTAGAAGAATTTCTTAAAAGATTTCCATCCGACTGATTATAGTTGTTATTTTGTGGCGCAAATCACCCGGATGGCGCATTCCTATAAAACATTTATTGTCATATTTCTAACTGTCCTTTCAGTCGGCTGTGCCCGTCGCGGCAGTATATCCGGCGGTGCAAAAGATACAATCCCGCCAACATTGCGGATGAGCATTCCCATAAACGGCACCGTCAATTTTAAAGGCCAGGAATTCAAACTGTATTTTAACGAATATGTAAAACTCAAAAACGTCAATAAACAATTGATCGTTTCGCCGCCACTTTCAGCAGCGCCTGAAGTTTTGCCATTCACGGCCAGCAAAGTAATTACAGTCAGATTTCGCGATACGCTTCAGGCAAATACGACTTACAGCTTTAATTTCGGACAAAGTATCGAGGATAATAATGAAGGCAATCCGCTGCCTCAGTTCAAATACATCTTTTCGACCGGAACCTATATCGATTCGCTGACATTATCAGGAACCGTCCGCGACGCATATGATAAAAAGCCCGATTCATTCATTTCGGTAATGTTGTACGAAGCAAATCAGCCTCTGGGCGATTCGGTGGTTTACAAGCAAAATCCACGATATATAACCAATACGCTCGATAGCCTGACGACCTTCCGATTGGAAAATCTGAAGGAAGGAAACTATATGCTTGTCGCCATTAAGGACGAAAATTCAGATAATAGATTTAATCCTAAAACCGATAAGATCGCATTTCACAAAGATCTTGTGAGAGTTCCAAATGATACTTTGTATGAGATGGAAATGTTCCGCGAAGAATTGTCGTTTAAAGCGGTAAAAGCCACACAGGCCGGCGGGAATAAAATCTTACTCGCATATGAAGGTAATCCGTCCGGACTTGCAGTCGGGCTTATGGATGCGAATGATCAGGTAGAATCAGTCATCACGAAAATTACCGATAAAGATTCTGTCAATATATGGTACAAAAACGTAAAGCCGGATTCATTGCGCCTTTCTGTAAATAAAAACGATTATACCAAAAACTTTACGGTAAAAATTAAAGAGCAGAAAAAGGATAGTTTAAGCATCAGTTTGAGGAATGCCGGACTTCTTCATCTTCGCGATCCGTTAATTCTTAATTCGACGGTTCCGGTTTTAAACATTAATCCTGATCTGATCCGTCTTTTTAATAAGGATTCAATTGCAATTCCCGTGGCTTCGACGATTGACAATTACAACCTTCAAATTGCATTTGAATTTCCGCGCGAGCCCGTCGAACGATATAAAATGACACTTTTTCCAGGCGCTTTGACAGATTTTTTTGGCCGGCAAAATGACACGATCAACCTGAGCTTTAGCACAAAGAATACATCAGATTACGGCAATATGAGATTGACATTGCGAAATGTCCGTTCGTATCCCGTCATTGTCGAGCTTACTGATGATAAAGGAAAAATCATGGCTTCGCGATATGTCGAAAGTGAAGAGCCGGTAAATTTCGACCTGATCGATCCGATGCTTTATACACTCAGGGTAATCTATGATGAAAACCGAAATAAGGTTTGGGATACGGGAAGCTTTTTGCTAAAACGACAACCTGAGGAAGTTATTTATTATCCGGTACCGATCGATGTCAGATCGAATTGGGATGTCGACCAAACATTTACTTTACCGTAAAGTCATCGCGATCGCGCAGGAATGCAAATTTATTTCTTGCTGCCATTAATTCCGACCTGTCGATTTCGCCACTAAAAACACCATCTCCTGACGCAGCATTCGTAATTTCTTTCCCAAAACAATCTATCACCTGTGAATGCCCTGGATATTTGTGCCCGTTGACATCTTCACCAATCCGATTCACACCGATTACATAACACATATTTTCGATGGCACGTGCTTTCAGCAAAGTATCCCACGCAGAAATTCGCGGCTCTGGCCAGTTCGCAACGTAAATCAACAGATCATAATCCTCGGTGTTTCGGGAAAAAACGGGAAATCTGAGATCGTAGCAAACCAATGGGCATATTTTCCAGCCGTTATATTCGATGATTAATCTGTGATTGCCTTTCTGGTATACATTATTCTCTCCGGCCAGCGTGAAAAGATGCCGCTTGTCATAAGAATAAATTTCTGATGGTGTGGCGAAGATCAATCTGTTATAAAAGTTGCCGTTTTCGCTGATTACGACGCTGCCTGCTATGGCGCAGTTCTTTTCAATGGCGATCGATTTCATCCACGAAACCGTTTCTCCGCTCATTTCTTCTGCGACATTCTCTGGATTCATTGTAAATCCGCTTGTAAACATTTCCGGTAAAACGATCAGGTCCGAATCTGAAATTGATGCTATGAGTTCGTGCAAATGTTTTCGGTTCCGTGCCGGATCTTCCCAAAATAATTTTGTCTGAACTAAACTGATTTTCATTTTACCGTAATTTCATCGATAAAGATAAACGCATCGCCGCCAAATCCCTGATGCCATTCGGGAAGTTTTCCATAATTACGGGCAACAACTTTAATGAAGCGTGCCTTGACACTTGCACTTGCGCTGAATTCCGCCACTTGAACTTTGTAATCATCAGCCGCTATCGAGTTTCCAACCGAGTGAAGCAACGTGTAATCTTTGCCATCTGCAGATGAATAAAAGTCGACATTCTGCGGGAAAAAAATCCACGACCGCGTATCCTGAAGAAAATTGGCAGTGACTTCCGAAATTGCGATCGACTTTTTCAAATCGACAATACATTCAAAATCCTGCGATTGATAACCCTGCCAATCTCCTTTTCGCCAATTCTCACTTCCGAAGATCCCATCTGTCAGCCCTTGAGCGCCACCTGCATGATATTGCTTATTGAATCCAGATTTCAATTCAACAACATAATTATTTGGCTTTTTATGATAAAACGCTGAAACGGTTTTGCTTCGAGCGCCGGATCGACCTTCAATATAACTTTCAAAGTTTCCGGACTCTGTAATTTTTACAGGCTTCGTAAAAACTTTGAATTTTGATTCCTTCTGATTGTTGGCAATAAATCTGAAATAAATCTTCGAATCAGCGGCGTAAGATTTTACGTCGACGAATAATTCCTTCTCAAAGGCCTTCGATGTCGAAGTTATCACGGGAACAGGTAAAATGTCGTCTACAATTAAATCCGCAGTCTTTTTGCGGACGTTATCAAATCCGAAATGCTTCAATTCATTTGCACGAGTCGATTTTGTGATTGTCCGTGAGCTCTTATCCTCGAAATTCACCCTGATGCGATCGAAAAACGGCTGCGTGACCGTCCATTCGGCTCTCCCGGGCGCAATCGGATAAATGCCTATCGAACTTAAAATATACCAGGCCGACATTTGTCCGCAGTCTTCGTTACCAATTAAACCGGCAGGCGAATTTTTATAAAACTCATTCAGTATAAAATGAATTTTTTCCTTTGTTTTTTCGGGTTTGCCTACATAATTGTACAAATAGGCCATATGATGACTCGGTTCATTTCCTTGAGCGTACTGACCGATAAGCCCTGTAATATCAACTTGCTCCCGGCCCGTGGTTGCATTCGGAGCAGAAAATAATTCGTCCAGTTTAGCTTCAAATGCCGCATTCTTATCATTGGTGCCGTAACCGTATGCGCTTATCATGCCGCTGATGTCATGCGGAACAAAAAATGAGTAATGCCATGAATTGCCTTCTGTAAAATTGTTATTGACTTCCCGCGGATCAAAAGGCGAATCCCAGCCGCCGTTCCGCTTCGGACGCATGAATTTCAATTCGTAATCAAAAATATTTTTCCATGATTGCGCGCGCTCAGAAAAATAATGGTAATCAGCCTCCGAATTGATGTGTGGACTTACCGCCATCTGGGCAATGCACCAATCATCATAACCGTACTCAAGCGTTTTCGATACGCTTTCGTGTTCATCATCGATTGAAATAAAACCATTCTTTTTATAGGCTTCCATTCCAAGATGATCGAGCATCGCGCTATGTTTGGATGCCTGATATGCCTTTCTGTAATCGAAACCGGTGATTCCTTTTGCCATCGCATCGGCAATGACCGAGACAGAATGATAGCCGATCATGCAGCCTGTTTCGTTCGATGAAAGTTCCCAAACCGGAAGCGTTCCGCCTTGTTCATATTGCGCAATGAATGTATTGATGAAATCGGCAGTTCGCTTTTTATCGATCAATGTATACAGTGGATGTGCCGCCCGAAATGTATCCCATAAGCTGAATACCGTGTAATAATCAAACTTGTCGGCAAGATGGATCCGGTTGTCACGGCCGCGGTATTTTCCATCGATGTCTTCCGCAATATTTGGCTGGATCATCGTGTGATACAATGCGGTGTAAAAAATTGCAAGCTTGTCTTTATCTGATGATGTAATTTCAATCTTTGACAATTCTTTGTTCCACAACGCTTTTGCCTGTAAAACTGTTTGGTCGAAATCCCAATGAGCGATTTCAGACATATTCCTTTCTGCCCCTTCGAAGCCGGTTGGGGAAAGCGCAACTTTCACCATGATCACGTCGCCAGCCTGAACCATTGATGAAAACGCCAACGATAAAATTGATCCTGCAAACAAAGAATCAGTAACTTTTGCCGGAGCGAATGCATTATTGTTGATCGAAGAAATCTGCATCGGACGGTCAAACTCCAGTCGCGCGAAAACATATTGGTCGCGAGCCCAGGCTTCGCTGCGTCGCAAAATTTCGATCGTGCAATCGTCGACAATTCGCACTTCGCCCTGAAGCAGTTTGTCACGATGATTTAGATCGAGAACAATATTCGCCTGTCCTGCCTGATTAAATTTATATCGGTGGAAACCAACGCGAGTAGAAGTAGTCAATTCGACATCAATATCATTATCGTCCAATTTTACAGCGTAATATCCTGCGGACGCTTTTTCATTGATATGCGAAAACAACGAAGAATATTTCCTCGGATCAAGATTCGAATCGCCCATCGTCGGCATCAGCATGATATCTCCAAAATCCGAAACTCCGGTTCCATTCAGATGCGTGTGTGAAAATCCGTAGATGCGATCATCCGAATAATGATATCCGGAACATCCGTCCCAGCTTCCATCGATGCGCGTATCGGGCGAAAGCTGCACCATGCCAAACGGAACAGTTGCGCCAGGAAACGTATGGCCGTGACCGCCGGTTCCGATAAATGGATTGACGTGTTTTTGGTAATCCTGAGAATTGCACAAAGATGAAATCAGGAGAAATGAAAGGATAAACTTCATTGTGAATAAAATCGTCAAATATAAAAAAAGAAGGCGGTCGGCAGCTGAAATGATCGTAGTGACTTCAATAATTCACAGATCGTACCCGAAGATAAGGCCATAAAAAAAGCGCCCCGAAGAGCGCTCAAATTTTATTTAAAGCTGGCCGATAAATATTCGCGGTTCATCCTTGCGATATTTTCAAGCGATATTCCTTTCGGGCATTCGATTTCGCATGCACCGGTATTGGTACAGTTTCCAAATCCTTCTGCATCCATTTGTGTGACCATGTTCAGTACGCGTTCCGCAGCTTCGATTCGGCCTTGCGGAAGCAATGCAAGCTGCGATACTTTTGCCGAAACAAAAAGCATCGCCGACGCATTTTTGCAGCTCGCCACGCATGCGCCGCAGCCAATGCAGGAAGCAGAATCAAAAGCGGTATCCGCATCGTGCTTGTTGATCGGGATCGCATTCGCATCGATCGTATTACCAGAAGTATTGACCGAAATAAAACCTCCGGCATGCTGGATGCGCTCAAACGAACTTCTGTCGACAACCAAATCCTTTATTACCGGAAAAGCTTTCGCACGGAAAGGCTCGATGTAGATCGTATCGCCATCTTTGAACTTTCTCATGTGAAGCTGGCAGGTCGTAACCCCGCGATCCGGGCCATGCGCTTCACCATTGATAAAAAGCGAACACATCCCGCAGATTCCTTCGCGACAGTCGTGATCGAAAGCAACCGGTTCGTCGCCGCGCATGGTCAACTGGTCGTTCAGGACGTCGAGCATTTCAAGAAAAGACATGTCGGGCGATACGTTATCGATATCGTAATCGACAATCTTTCCATTATCTGAGGCGTTTTTCTGACGCCATATCTTAAGTTTTAGTCTCATATTACTTGTAGCTTCTTTGGACAAGTTTCACATTTTCGAAAACGAGCGGCTCTTTGTGCAGAACTGCTTCGCTAGGTTTTCCCTTATATTCCCAGGCAGCAACGTATGCGAAATTTTCATCGTCGCGCAGCGCTTCGCCTTCTTCGGTTTGATATTCCTCGCGGAAATGGCCGCCACAGGATTCATTTCTGTGCAACGCATCTTTTGCGAACAATTCTCCAAGTTCAAGGAAATCCGCAACACGCATGGCTTTTTCAAGTTCCTGGTTCAGGGAGTTCATGTCGCCCGGAACCTTCACATCTCTGTAAAATTCATCACGAAGTGCAGCAATTTCATTGATGGCTTCGTTAAGGCCTTGTGCATTACGCGCCATGCCAACTTTATCCCACATGATCTTTCCAAGCTTCTTGTGGAAATAATCGACCGTGTGCGTCCCATTATTGAAAATAAATTTCTCCAATTGATGACGTACGTTCTTCTCCGCTTCTTCGAATTCGGGCAGTTCCGTTGAAATTTCACCTGTCCGGATATCCGAAGATAAGTAATCCCCGATCGTATACGGAAGCACGAAATAACCGTCGGCAAGACCTTGCATCAGAGCGGAAGCGCCAAGCCTGTTTGCGCCGTGATCGGAAAAATTCGATTCGCCTATGCAAAAACATCCCGGAATCGTCGTCATCAGATTATAATCGACCCAAACGCCGCCCATCGTATAATGTACAGCCGGATAGATCATCATTGGCGTCACATATGGATTTTCGTCGACGATCTTTTCATACATCTGGAAAAGGTTGCCGTATTTCGTTTCAATGACCTCACGGCCAAGATTGGTGACTAGTTTTTTATCATCTGCATCAAGCCCTTTGATATATGCCTGCTCTTTGCCATATCGTTCGATAGCCGCAGCGAAATCAAGATAAACCGCCTCGCCTGTTTTATTGACTCCATAGCCGGCGTCGCAACGCTCTTTTGCAGCTCTCGACGCAACATCACGCGGCACAAGGTTTCCGAATGAAGGATAGCGTCTTTCAAGGTAATAATCGCGTTCTTCTTCTGACAGATCCGTTGGCTTTTTGCGGCCTTCGCGGATTGCCTGCGCATCTTCGAGCGATTTCGGAACCCAGATCCGTCCGTCATTACGAAGAGATTCTGACATCAGTGTCAATTTCGACTGATGATCTCCCGAAACCGGAATACAGGTCGGGTGAATCTGCGTATAGCAAGGATTTGCGAAGTAAGCGCCTTTTTTATGGATTTTCCACGCAGCGGTTGCGTTGCTTCCCATCGCATTCGTTGAAAGGAAAAATACGTTTCCATATCCTCCGGATGCAATGACTACAGCGTGCGCCGAATGTCTTTCGATCGCGCCTGTGATCAAGTTGCGCGCAATGATGCCGCGCGCTTTTCCATTCACAACAACCAGTTCAAGCATTTCGTGGCGGTTGTACATTTTGATCTTGCCGCGTCCGATCTGACGGTTCATTGCAGAATAAGCTCCGAGGAGCAACTGCTGACCTGTCTGGCCTTTTGCATAAAAAGTACGCGAAACCAATGTTCCTCCAAACGAACGGTTGTCGAGCAATCCGCCATATTCACGCGCCAATGGAACGCCTTGCGCAACGCATTGGTCGATGATGTTTGCCGAAACTTCCGCAAGCCTGTATACATTCGCCTCACGGGCACGGTAATCTCCGCCTTTTACGGTGTCGTAAAACAGCCTGAAAGTCGAGTCGCCATCGCCACGATAATTTTTCGCGGCATTGATTCCGCCCTGAGCTGCGATAGAGTGCGCACGGCGTGGTGAATCCTGAAAACAGAATGCTTTTACGTTGTATCCTAATTCGGCTAATGTTGCTGCCGCCGAGCCGCCGGCCAATCCGGTTCCGACAACAATGACATCGATATTCCTTTTATTGGCAGGATTGACAAGATTGATATGATTTTTGTGGTTTGTCCATTTGTCAGAAATGGATCCACTTGGTATTTTTGAATCTAACGCCATTATCTTAAGCTTTTAGAAAAAAATGTATGTAAACCGGAATGATTGCAAAAAGTAGCGGGACAACTATCGCGAACCATTTTCCGAAAGTCCTGATTGGTCCATTGTATTTGCGGTTATTCCATCCCATCGACTGGAATGCGCTCGCAAATCCGTGATAAAGATGAAAGCCTAATACGCCCATTGAAATCACATAGAGGATCGTAAAGATCAAACCGTATTTTTTGTCCTTGAAAAATTCGACAGTGATTTTATAAAGATCTTTGTAGCCTTCTGCAAATTTCACCTTGATCGGTTTAGTGTAGTAAAAGCTATTGCCTTCGATGATCAAATTCTTTCCATCGACACTACTGACCGGAATAAATTTATCATTTCCCCATCCTGAAGTGATGTAAAATTGGTTTTTTACACCTGGCATCGGTCCGTCGACTGAGATCATTTGAAGCGGCATCTTTTTATCAAAATGCATCGGAGCCCAAAAATGTATCATGTGCGTAACGATAAAAACCAAAAGCAAAGTTCCGAGCACAGCCATATTTCGAGATGAAAAATTCGTGTTTGCTTCCTGCCGCTCGTAAGCGTACTTGATTGGCCGGGCTTTCTTATTCTGGATTGCAAGAAAAATTCCATCGATGGAATGGAAGATTATCGAAATGTAGGTCAGATACGACAAGACCTTGACTGCCGGATTTGTTGTCATGAACAATGCATATTCATTGAACGTCGACGGATCTTTTGAAAAGATCAATTGAAGGTTTCCAGCTAAGTGTCCGACGAGAAATAAGCAAAGAAATAAACCTGTTAGAGCCATCCAGTACTTTTTTGCAAGAGACGACTTCAGGAGCGCAGATTTTGCCATGTATAAAAGGTATTAAAAAAATCACCACAAAAATACGCGTAATCCCAATTCACTACAACCTTTTCGTTAATTTATAATGATTATAAAATCGACGAAATTGATGACAAAAATGATTTACACGGACCGCTCCATTGCATTTATCTTTTTTACATTTGACAGAACTAATTTTCAATCATGAAATACGAACAGATCGATCGCAATCTTTTTATCAAAAACCGCGAAAAATTCATCGCGCAGATGAAGCCAAACAGCATTGCGGTCTTTAATTCCAATGATATTTATCCCATAAGCGCCGATAGTACAATGCCTTTCCAGCAGCATCGTGATATTTTTTATCTGAGCGGCGTCGACCAGGAAGAATCGATTTTGGTCCTCTGCCCGGATGCGCCATATGAGCATCAGCGCGAAATGCTTTTCCTGCGTGAAACCAATGATCACATCAAAGTCTGGTATGGTGAAAAGCTGACCAAAGAAAGAGCGTTTGAAATCTCGGGAATCAAATCGGTGCATTGGCTGCAGGATTTCGAGAAAATGCTTTACGAACTGATGACGTACACGGAAACAATGTACATCAATACAAATGAGCATTATCGTGCATCAGTTGAAACTGAAACCCGCGAAGACAGGTTTATCAAATGGTGGAAAGAAAAGTATCCGGCACATTCAGTCGCGAAAAGCAATCCGATCTTGCAGCGGCTAAGATCCATCAAAGAAAAGCAGGAAATTGATCTGATACAGATTGCATGCAACATTACTGAGAAAGGTTTCCGCAGGCTATTGTCTTTTGTAAAACCTGGCGTAACGGAATATGAGATAGAAGCCGAATTGGTGCATGAATTTGTGCGTAATCGTTCGAAAGGTTTTGCGTACGGGCCAATCATCGCTTCGGGAAACAACGCAAACATTCTGCATTATGTGGAAAATAATCAGGTTTGCAAAGACGGCGATCTGATCCTGCTTGATGTTGCGGCAGAATATGCAAATTATTCAAGTGATCTTTCGCGTACGATTCCGGTTTCCGGTAAATATTCTGCGCGCCAGAAAGACGTATATAACGCAGTACTTCGCGTAAAAAATGCGGCGACCGAAATGCTGGTTCCCGGCGCTTTGTGGAAAGAATATCATAAGGAAGTCGGAAAAGTGATGACCTCAGAACTTCTAGGTCTGGGATTGATCGACAAAGCGGATGTACAGAACGAAAATCCGGACTGGCCGGCATACAAAAAATATTTTATGCACGGAACGTCGCATCATCTTGGACTCGACACGCACGATTACGGGTTGATCCATGAGCCGATCAAAGCAAATATGGTATTTACTGTTGAACCCGGAATTTATATCCCTGACGAAGGTTTCGGAATCCGCATCGAGGACAACGTTGTGGTTCAGAAAAACGGATCGCCGATAAATCTGATGAAAAATATTCCAATCGAAGCCGACGAGATAGAAAGCCTGATGAATGCCTGAGACATTGCAATTCACGTATAAAAATATTACAATTGGATATTCTGATGCCGGCAACGGGCCAGCTGCAATTTTCCTTCACGGATTTCTGGAAAACAGGAAAATGTGGGATGCGTTTTTACCGGATCTCAGCTTAAAGAACCGCGTGATCACAATCGATCTTTTGGGTCATGGCGATACGGGTTGCATTGGATATGTACATACGATGGAGGAAAATGCTCAAATGATTCACTCGCTTCTGTCGTCTTTGAAAATCAAAAAATGCATTTTGGCAGGTCACAGCATGGGCGGATATGTGGCTCTCGCGTATGCCGAACTTTTCCCGCAAGCCATTAAAGGCATTATGCTGATCAATTCTACCGCGGCAGCCGACAGCGACGAACGTAAAGTTAACCGCGACCGCGCTATCGTTGCAGTGAAACAAAATCATGCAAATTTTGTCCGGATGTCTGTTGCGAATTTGTTCAGCGAGGACAATCGCGCAAGACTTTCCGATGAAATCGAAGTGGTAAAACTTGAAGCGCTGAAGACACCGTTGCAAGGAATTGTCGCGTCGCTTGAAGGGATGAAACTTCGGCCGGACCGTCAGGAAATAATCAGGTCTGCAAAATTCCCTGTAATAATTGTTCTTGGCCGCAAAGATGAAGTTTTAAATTACGATGAGAATCTTCAAATGGCAAATGACGGAAACATTGAAACTGTCAGTTTTGAAGACGGGCATATGAGCACGGTTGAAAATCGCGAACAGTTACTTGATGTGATTTCCGCCTTTTTGAGAAAAATTAAGTGACCTTTTCGCTAAATGGAATTTCTGCATCTAGAATTTCCGCAAGTACATTGACCAATTCCTCGATGTAATTTTCAATTATTTTCGTATCCAACAGTGAATGTTTACCGGCATCATCCTTAATTGTAAACGGCATAAATCCGCATTTCAGGTTTTTGAACGATATGATGCCGACTTCCATCTTTTGTGTTTGGACCTGATCCGCAAAAATAAAAGCATACGCCAAAACCTGGATAAGTTTTTCGTTTTTGATATCTGATGCGAGTCCGTCCCATGTTCGAAGCGTCATTTCGCGCTCTTCTACTTTTCCCGTTTTATAATCGATGATTCGCGTTATTCCGTTTCGCTTTTCAATCCTGTCGACGTTTCCTTTTATCAGTATTGGATAAGGCAATCGTTCATGCATGAGCCATTTCTCATAGGTTTGCTCGAGCGCAACAATTTCAATTTCAGCATCATTTGAAATGATATCGTGCAATTCCGTCTTCAGAAAATTATAAACATTACGCTTAGCGACTTCAAAGGCAAGCAAGTTTCGGCCTTTTTTGATTTCACCCTTTTTATAGATCAAGCGAAATTGGGAAAGCACTTCGTCGTCGATCTTAGACATCATAAGTTGGATATCTGCTTCGTAAATGCGACTGCCAATAAAGGGTTCGTACAAAACCTTTAAGCTTTCATGAATTATCGTACCGAGCGTATTCAGTGCTACGCTTTCCTCAACCTCATCGACTTCCCGGATCCGCAAAATCTTTCTGTGATAAAACAGTAATGGATTCCTGATGTATGTTGTGATATTCGTCGGATAAAAACCGGTATCCGCAATTTCCTTAAGCCGCTGCATCACAAGATCCGATTTTGGAATTACGATCGGCCGGTGTGCGACTTCCGGGATTATCGGATTATAAATTTCATGTGTGATATGATGAT
Organism: uncultured bacterium; assembly: GCA_965365355.1. Taxonomy (GTDB): domain Bacteria; phylum Bacteroidota; class Bacteroidia; order Flavobacteriales; family Flavobacteriaceae; genus Flavobacterium. The sequence goes on along the minus strand of CBDUBJ010000008.1, from coordinate 42,445 downwards.
TGCCCTGCTTTTCCACTTCAAGCTGAGTAATAAAGCGACTTTTCTCTCCGCCGTCCAATCCCTCATTGTCCGTATTGTAAAGCAGCGTAATGTTTTTGGCGCGCTGAAGAAGTCGGTAAAAGTGATACGTATAAATAGCATCTTTCTCCTTGTATGTCGGCAGACCGAATTCCCGCTTCACATCATACGGAATAAATGAATGCTGTCCTTTCCCGGCCGGAAATCGGCCTTCATTCATCGAAGTAATGATCACGTTCTCGAAATCGAGTGTCCGGCTTTCAAGAACGCCCATGATTTGCAAGCCTGTCAGCGGTTCGCCTTCGAACGAAACTTCGGCAAGCTCTACAACCTGTTTATAAATCGCCTGAAGCGTTTCGCTGCCTGTTGTCTCCGGATATCTGTCATAAAAAGAAATGAGCTTATTTATGACCTTAAAGATTGAATAGACAAAAGCTTTCGAAATCTTGTCATCTTCAACCTGATTTTCAAGATTGCTTTTAATTTCCAGCAGGATGTCCGACAATGTCCGCAGAATCTTTTGCGGATCGTTATCCCATCTTTGAAAAAGCAAAGTAAAATATTTCGATTTATTCGGTTGAAGGTCAAATAAGGATGCATTAGTAATGAAACTGTAATTATCCGATTTAATGATCCGAACCAATTTCTCAGCGTCGATATATGGCTCAACGAGCGGATGCGTAAGGATATCCAAAACATCTTTGTAATACATGACATATCCCGAGCCGCTTCGATTTCCTGCATTGATATGCAGTTTAAATAACTTCGCAATAAGGATTTGGGCGGGATTATTTTTTGCGGGAAATCCCATTGTTATGTTCAAAGCATCGACTTCGGCCGGCAGAGAGTACAAAACCGGCATCAACAGATTCTCTTCTCCGAGAACCACTGCGGTTTTACTGATTGATTCGATATTTTCAGAATATAGCTTTTCAATCAGGTTGCCTGCAATTTTCGCCTGTCCGATCGTTTTTGGCGTACCGATAATTTTGATATTCTTTGCGTCGGAAAAACTCTCTGAAATCCAGTTGAATGCATTACCGTTATAATGGCTCCACGTGTTTTTAAATCTTCTGATGAAAAGCCCGGCATCGTGGAAATCATCCTCAAGAAAAGTTCTGTCGATATCCCAAAATAGCTCGCATCTGCCAATTGCGAGCAGATGTTTGATAATTTTTTCCTCAGCCGCATTCAAAGCATTTAATCCTGCAAATAGAAAATGCTCAGACGATGATTCCGTAAAATGTTCGATATTGCCTACTGCCTCGCGGTAAAGCATACCTTGATAGCCTGATCCGTTCCCGCGCAAATGTTCATACAATGCGGCATAATACTGCGGGAGGAGATTCCAGAAATTAAGATAATTCTCGACGAGGCTCGTAGTTTTTTCGCCTGGCGACCAATGTTTGATGCGTTCAATATCCGTCAGATATGAAAGGATATGATTTGGATCGAGCAGATAGCGATCGATCTCATTAAAATCCTGCAGAATTATTTTAGCCCAATTTGCAAATTGCTCGAAGGGCTGCTGGTCCGCAGGGGAAGTTATTTCCTTATAAATCGTGTAGAATTCAAATAACACTTCGATGCTGTCTGCATTTCGGATATCAGCCATATCGGCCACCAGATCTTCGATGCTGATGATTTTGGGCGCGAAAATATTCTGATTGATCCGCTGCTGCATTTCTTGTATCAGAAATACCCGGGCACGGCGGTTGGGAAGTACAATTACGGTCGATTGAAGTTTGTGCTGGTCCTGTAATAAATGTGAAGCTAACCGACCAAGAAATGTATTGTCTTCCATGTCATAAAAATAAAAAACGCCCCGAATAATCGGGGCGTTTTACAAGATATTTTATATCTGTTAGTCTTTGATCAGTTTCACTTCAACCCTACGGTTGTTAGCTTTACCTTTCGTAGTCTTATTAGTATCGATTGGTCTTGTTTCTCCGTAACCTGCTGATTGAAGCCTGTCACCACCAATTCCGTTTTCGATCAGGTAATTTCTTACCGCAGCCGCTCTGTTTTCAGAAAGTGTCTGATTCAATGCATTGCTGCCATCGCTGTCAGTGTGACCTTCGATCATGAACCTTGAGTTCGGGAACTCTTTAAGAATTCCTGAGATCGCTTGAAGTACAGGCATAGTCTCGGCTTTAAAGGTAGCTTTTCCACTATTGAACAAAATTGTTTTAGCGTAAGCGTTCAATTGCTTCATTTGCTCCTCTGTAATTTCAGGACAACCGTTATTAGCAACAGTACCTTTTACGTCAACACAACGATCGTCTTTATCAAGAACACCGTCGCCATCTGTATCTGGCCATGGACATCCACCGTTTTCTGCAGGACCTGCAACTGTCGGACATTTATCAGAAGCATCAGTTACACCATCGTTATCGGTATCAGGGCAACCGTTAAGCGATTTCAAACCTGCAACATCCGGACATTGGTCATCTTGGTCACGGATTCCGTCACCGTCTGTATCTGGACATCCGCGGAATTCAGGTAGACCTGCTGTATCCGGGCAATCATCTTCTTTGTCGATGATTTTATCTCCATCACGATCCGGGCAACCGTTAAATTCTTTTGGACCAGCTTCTTCAGGACAAGCATCATCTTTATCGTAGATGCCATCATTGTCTGTATCTTTTCCACCAAATTTAAATGTAATACCTGCAAAATGCTGCATGTGAGAAGGGAACTCAGTTCTTTCGTCCTCAAACGAGTGCTTGTAAGTCGATTTCAATGAAAGTCCGACATTTTCTGTAAACCAGAAAGCCAATCCGATACCTCCATTCACAGTTCCGGCATTAGCTACATCATCCAGCCAAGTGTAACCACCACCAACGTGTAGTGAAGGATCGAACCACTTAGAACCGATCATGTTCATGAAGCCGTATTTAACTTCACCGTCGATTCCATAATAGATAAGATCACCTGGGTTTGTAACTTCAAAATCCAAAGACTGCCCTACACGCTCGTTGACGAAACGTGTAATACGATTCACAGATCCCGTAACACCTACGGTAAATCCTGAACCAACGTACCTTGAAACTTGAAGATAAGAAACGGAAGGAAGAATATTCCAGTTATCCTTGGCATCAAAAAACTGCCCTAGCTGCTCTTCGAATTTAGATGCGGCACTAATACGCGTGTCAACCGCATTTGCTCCGAATGTTATCGCCCACTTGTTATTGTCATCCTGTGCCTGAGCACCAAAGCCAACAAAACAAAGTACAGCAACAACAATTTTGTTAAGATGTTTCATACTTGATTTTTTATTATTTAGTTACATAGTTATGAAACAAAAGTAATGTGTTAAAATCTAATGACAAAGCGAAATGTTAAAAAAATAACATAATTTTAAAATGTTAAACCCCTTAAATTACGCGCATTTCCCTACCAACTTCAGCAAATGCCGAAATTGCTTTGTCAAGATGTTCCTGAGTATGAGCTGCAGATAATTGCACTCGGATTCGTGCCTTTTCTTTTGGCACCACCGGAAAGAAAAATCCTATTACGTAAATTCCCTTTTTCAATAGTTCGGCCGACATCTTTTGGGCGACCTTTGCATCGTATAGCATAACAGGAACAATGGCTGAATCTCCATCGATGATATCGAATCCGGCCGCCTTCATTCCCTTCTTGAAATAATCCGTATTCCATTCAAGCTTGTCACGCAATGACGTGTCCTTTTCCAGCAGTTCAAATACCTTTAGCGATGCGCCAACGATAGCAGGCGCCAGCGAATTTGAAAACAAATATGGCCTCGAGCGCTGGCGGAGGAGTTCGATGATTTCCTTTCGGGCTGTGGTATATCCGCCCATGGCGCCGCCCAATGCTTTGCCCAGCGTTCCGGTGATGATATCAACGCGGCCCATTACTCCTTTTGCCTCGGGTGTTCCTTTTCCCGTTTCGCCAATGAATCCTGCCGCATGGCATTCATCGATCATGACGAGCGCATCATATTTATCAGCAAGATCGCAAAGCTTATCAAGCGGCGCGACCAAGCCATCCATCGAAAAAACACCGTCTGTTACGATGATCTTAAACCTATGGCCAGCCTCATTTGCCTTGATGAGCTGCTGTTCAAGATCATCCATGTTGCTGTTCTCATAGCGATATCTGGCAGCCTTGCAAAGCCGCACGCCGTCTATGATCGATGCATGATTCAATGAATCTGAAATGATCGCATCCTTTTCGGTGAAAAGTGGTTCAAAAACACCTCCATTGGCGTCGAATGCAGCAGCGTATAAAATTGTGTCCTCGGTTCCATAAAACTCTGCGATTTTCCGCTCAAGCTCTTTGTGGATATCTTGTGTGCCGCAGATAAATCGAACCGACGACATTCCGAAACCGTGTGTATCCATCGTGTCTTTTGCTGCCTGAATTACTTCGGGATGTGATGATAATCCGAGGTAATTGTTCGCGCAAAAGTTAAGTACTTTTTCACCTGTGGAAATCGTGATTTCAGCACCTTGCGCCGATGTTATGATCCGCTCTTTCTTAAACAAGCCGTTTTCTTCTATCGAATCAAGCTCGGCCTGTAAATATTCTTTGATTTTCCCGTACATGTCTTGTATTGTTTAAAGATGCAAATTTATCACATTTACCTGCGTGCCAATATATACCAAAGCCTTTTTTACGACAATAAATCCGGCGTTTTCGATGGCTTCCGCGTACGTATTAAGCTGCGTGACATATTTATCTTTATGCGCGCCGGTTTTATAATCCAGCAAAAATGCGTGATCGCCATTAATGACCATCCGGTCAGGCTTTAGTATTGGCCCGTTTACAGGAATTATTACCTGCTCATTGTAAATTTTATTTCCGGCTTTAAAAAAATCTGAAAGTTCCGGATGCAACACAATAGCGTTGATGGTCTGCCTTACGATTTCAGATTGCGAAGTGTGAATGATGCCATTTTCGGTGGCAATGACGATCGCTCGTTCTATATCGACGGCTGTTTCGACATTTGCTAAGATTTCGTGGATGACATTGCCATACTCGATGGCTTCTTGCTGGAATGTTCCCCACATCAGAGCTTCGGACCTTGCAATTCTGATCGCCGCAGGCTGCAGTAATGTCTGTGCAGATTTTATCTTTTTCTGATGATCTTCGCGCTCAATCTTTTTTGAAATCCGATTTGGATCTCCAAAACCATATTCGCTGATCTTAGGATCAAACACGAACTTCGATTCGAGGAACTTGATGAAAAAACTGCAAAGATTGTTCGAGGCCTTTTCGCCATTTTTTCCCAGATTCATTGATGAGATCACAAACAGTTGTTCTTCTGCCCTTGTCAGCGCGACATAAAGTACATTGACATTGTCCAGAAGCGCTTCCTGTTTTTTCCGGTTGTAAAGTTCTGATGCCGAATCGCCGAATTGCTCGACTGCACTGTTGTTATCTATCAGGATTTTCGGGATGCCAAAAATTTCTTCTTCGGCATCAAGCCATAATTTATCTTTTGGCTTTCGGCTGAATTCTTCTTCGGCGAATGGAAAAATTACAATCGGAAATTCAAGTCCTTTGGATTTATGGATCGTCAAAATCTTTACGGCATCCGAATCCTGTGGCGACGGAATACTGAATTGCGACGAATTCCTGTCCCAAAACTCAAGGAAATCCGAGATCCCTACAGCGCCGCGCACATCGCGTTCGAGAACGATATCAAGGAAAAATTGCACATAACCGTTGTCGCGCGCGTTATCAAGGAATTTTGCGATGATGAACTCGACCGCTTCGTAAAGACTTTTCTTCCTCAGGCCGCTAAAGGAAATTTCATAGCCTGCGGATGCGAGCCACATCTCAAAATCGATCTCATTCTCAACTTCAATTCCGGCGGCAATAAAATCGTGTACGGGCAAAATTTCCTGTCCGAACGCACCGATATACTGTAAAAATCCGGCCTTTGCCTCGTGATTTTTTTGATTATTGATATACGATAAAACAAAAATGATAAATCGAACTTCAGATGCATTTGCGATCATTAAAGTCTCCGAGGAAATGATTGGGATCTTTAATTCGGTTAGCGCGGATGCTACGCAAATCCCTTGGGATCGTTTGCGCGTAAGAATTGCAATGTCGCGATAAATGAAACCCTTTTGAAGGGAATCGTGGATAATTTTAATTATCGATTCGATGTAATATTCATCTTTTTCCGAGGAATCGTTTGTTTCAGGAATAAATGAAATATTGACGTAACCGCCTTCCTTCGAATTGCATTTCTGAAATGACTTTTCAGCGTACAATGTCGAATAATCCGCATGATCGAATTCTTCCGCAAGCATTTTGAAAAATTCATTATTGAATTCAATCACATTCGAAAAGCTCCGGTAATTCGTGTCAAGCGAAAAAACTTTCTTGTCTTTATTATTAAACGGATTTGAATCTTTTGACAATTCAATGAACTGTTCCGCTTTGCCGCCGCGCCAGCGATAAATCGACTGCTTTGGATCGCCGACGATCATGACAGTTCCTTTTTCGCCTGCTGTTTCGGATGATGTCGCGTTATCAATAAGCGGAATGAGATTCTGCCATTGGAGTTCCGACGTGTCCTGGAATTCATCAATGAAAAAATGCCTATATTTCTCTCCGAGCCTTTCGTAAATGAATGGTGCAGGCTGGTCGCGGATCTGATCATTAATGAGCTTGTTGAATTCGGCGATCGATAAAATACTTTGTTCCTGCTGGATTTTAGCTAATTCCTGTCCGACTGTATTCAATAGTGAAAGCGGCGTGATATTTTTCAGGAATGCCGAATAAAACATGTGCTTTTCAGCAATTGCATTTATCTGTTTGAGCTTCTCGTAAAGTTCGTCCGCGATTTGATCGATAAGCGCTTTTTGTCCTTCTGATGTTTTTGACGGACAGCGTTTGCATTCAAGTTCGTCGAGATATTTATAAAGACCGATTTTTCGCTCGATCGTTCCCTGGCTGATCTTTTCAAAATGTTTTGGAATATAGCTGCTGTAAAAGGAGTTGAACTCGATTCCGTTTTTGCGAATCAATTCCAGCGCTTCATTGGCCAAATGCACGCTTTGAGATTCCATCTGACAAACTTCGTTGCGAATCTTTTCTTTTACCGCATTAAAATGTTCAATCGATTTTTCTTTGAAATGCAGGATCTCATTGCGGTTGTTTTCATTCAGGATGAGTTTCCCAGTGTCGAATAGTTCGCGTGTGATATCCCAGCTTTTGTCGTCGTCGGTTTTCTCCATCGTAAAATCGACGAGCAGCTTCGTTAGCAGTTTGTCTTCGCCGGCCTGCGCGATGAGGGCATCGATTGCCTCGGTTAACAGGTTTTCTGTGTCGAGGCTGACTTCAAACGTCATCGGCAAATTCAGGTCGTGCGCAAACGTGCGTATGACTTTATGCGTAAATTTATCGATTGTCGAAATGTCGAAAGCCGCGTAATTATGAATAAGGTGCCGAATAATTTTTCTTGCTTTCTGCTTTACGGATGATTCGGACATTCCGGTTTCGCAGACGATGTCGTTCAGCATTCCGCAATATTTTTCAGGGGTTTCATCTGCAGCAAAACCAGAAAGTGTATCGACAACGCGGCTTTTCATTTCGTGAACGGCTTTGTTGGTAAACGTGATCGCAAGAATGTTTCGATACGCATCGTCGCGTGGCGAAGTGAGGATGATCTTGAGATATTCCCTGACTAGAGTATACGTTTTTCCCGAACCTGCGGACGCATCGTAAATGGAAAATGAAGGCCTGTTTGTATTGCGCATTTGGATGGAATCGCGGAGCCCTAGCCCTGATGGCAGCGGCATCCTTTTGCCGGCGTTCTTAAGCGGCAAAAGATACAGCGGACAGCAGGAAAAGGCTTCAGATCAAAAAATAAATTGGAAATAAATAATCAAAGTTAAATGATTAAATTTGAATAAAATTAACCAAAAATATATACATCATGGCTTTTGAATTACCTCAATTACCTTATGATTACAGTGCGCTGGAGCCGCATATCGATGCGCGCACGATGGAAATACATCATTCAAAACATCATAATGCTTACGTGACGAACCTTAACGCTGCGATTGCCGGAACCGATATGGAAGGCAAGACGATCGAAAATATCCTGATCAACCTGGATAAGACCAACACGGCTGTGCGCAACAACGGCGGCGGCCATTATAACCACAGCCTCTTCTGGAAAATCATGTCGCCAAATGGCGGCGGTGAACCTAATGGCGAATTGGGGAATGCGATTGAAAAGTATTTCGGGACGTTTGAGGAATTTAAAGCAAAATTTACAAAGGCCGGCGCGACCCAATTTGGTTCGGGCTGGGCATGGCTTTGCGTGCATAAAGGCGGAAAACTTGAAGTTTGTTCATCTGCGAACCAGGACAATCCGTTGATGCCGGGCGTTGGATGTGGCGGAACGCCGATTTTGGGAATGGATGTTTGGGAGCACGCATATTACTTGAACTATCAGAACCGACGGCCTGATTATATGGAAGCATTTTTCCAAGTTATCAACTGGGCAGAAGTGTCGAGAAGATATGCGTCGGAAAAGTAAAAATTTCATACTAAAAAATAAAAGCGTCTCTTTCGGGACGCTTTTTTTATGTCGGTTTGTAACTGTCTGAAAATAAAAAAGGTGAAAATTTCTTTTCACCCTTTTTGCCCCAAATCTACCATAAACTTAACCTACTAATGCTATGGTGATCCAAAGGTATATGGGCACTGTTCTTTTAACAAATTTATTAGACGAAATACAGAAAAAAGTCGATTAACTGCTCATTTATGTTTTTAATTAATAAGCTCGTGCGTCTTTTCCTTCATAAAAGTTCATAAACGCCCTGTTAGACACGCGGTTACCGCCCGGCGTCGGATAGTCTCCGGTGAAATACCAATCGCCTAAATGTCCGGGACAGGCTGCATGTAAATTCTCAACTGTCTGGAAGATGATTTTAACCTTAGCTTTTACCTCGGGTGATGTCAGCATCTGCGCAATCTTATCCGAAATTTCTTCCGGTGTAAACGGTTCGTAAACCTTGACCACATGATTTTTCATATCTGCGTCGGAAAGGTTTTCGTCTGCTTTACAAAGCGCGTAAACCTCGTCAAGAACATGCGTCAGTTTTCGCTCTTTCATCAGTTCTAGCGCTGCCTGAAAAGCGACAAGCGATTCGAGTTTCGCCATATCGATTCCGTAACAATCCGGAAAACGGATCTGCGGCGCAGACGATACGACGACGATGCGTTTCGGGCTGAGCCTGTCGAGCATTTTTATGATGCTGAGCTTTAATGTTGTACCGCGTACAATGCTGTCGTCGATGATGACGAGGTTATCAGTCGGTTTTACGACTCCGTAAGTGATATCGTAAACGTGCGCGACAAGATCGTCGCGGCTTGAATCTTCGGTGATGAATGTCCGCAGTTTCGCGTCTTTGATCGCAATTTTTTCTGTCCGGATCTTTACGGCAAGCAATTCCTGCAAGGTTTCGCGGGTAAGCGTTTTACGTTTGGCAAGAATTTCAGCATTCTTGCGCTGGTTCAGGAAATCCTGAGCAGCTTCGCTCATTCCATAGAATGCGGTTTCGGCAGTATTTGGAATATATGAAAAAACGGTGTTGTCGGTATCTTCATCAATGGCTTTTACAATATCCGGCCACAGAAGTTTACCGAGATTTTTGCGTTCCTGGTAGATATCAGCGTCACTTCCGCGGGAGAAATAGATGCGTTCAAAGGAGCAAGATTTTTTGACAGTTGGCGTAATGATATTTTCCTCGAAAACCTGACCTGCTTTTTTGATGACCAGGGCAGAGCCGGGTGTGAGTTCTTTCACAGAATCATATTCCACATTGAAAACAGTCTGGATAACCGGACGTTCTGAGGCGACCACGACGATTTCGTCATCCGCATAATAAAAGGCAGGCCTGATACCGGCGGGATCGCGAAATACAAAAGCATCGCCGTGACCGAACATTCCGGCCATAGCGTAACCGCCATCCCAGCCTTTTGACGCGCGCCGCAAAATTTTCGCAACGTCAAGTTTCTGCGCAATCACGGGTGAAGCTTCGCGTTTTGAATATCCGTTGTTTTTACATTCAAGGTAAAGATCGGTAACTTCCTCATCGAGAAAATGGCCGATTTTCTCCATCACGGTTACGGTATCGGCAAGTTCTTTCGGATGCTGGCCAAGTTCGACAAGGCTGTTGAAAAGCTGTTTGACATTGGTCATATTGAAATTACCGGCAACGATCAGGTTACGGTGCATCCAATTGTTCTGGCGGAGGAATGGATGTACGCTTTCGATGCTGTTCTTACCAAAAGTTCCGTAGCGCACATGCCCAAGAAACACTTCTCCAATATATGGTATGTTTTTCTTTTGTGCCGCGACGTTATCGACGAGTTCTGGATGCAATGTGAGTTCTTCACTGATCCGCGAATTTATCTGAGTAAAAATGTCCTGGATCGGCTGTGATTCATTCGATCGAATGCGACTGATATATCTTTCGCCCGGCTGCATGTCGAATTTGATGCTGGCAATGCCCGCGCCGTCCTGTCCGCGGTTGTGCTGCTTTTCCATCAGAAGGTACATTTTCTGGATGGCGTAAAACGCGGAACCGTACTTTTCCTTATAAAAATCAAGCGGCTTCAGCAGTCGTAGGAAAGCAATTCCGCATTCATGATTTAGTTTATCGCTCATTTTTTTTAATCAAAAATGCCCCTGAACGGGGCACAATATTATTCTAATTCGATTTCAAATTGGGTTAGCGCCTTGAACTGCGCGAGCCTCTGGTTGACTTCGTTCTTTGTCAGTTTTTCCATTCGCTCTGTTCCAAATTTCTCTACGCAGAACGACGCGAGGTTGGATCCGTATATGATCGCATTCTTCATATTATTGAACGAAATGTTTTCGCTTTGCGTGATGTAACCCGCAAAACCGCCTGCAAACGTATCACCTGCTCCCGTCGGATCGAAAACTTCCTCGAGTGGCAATGCCGGCGCGAAGAACACATCTTTATCGTGAAAGATCAAAGCGCCGTGTTCGCCTTTTTTAATGACGACGAACTTTGGACCCATCGTATGGATCTTCACAGCTGCTTTTACGAGTGAATATTCTCCCGAAAGCTGGCGCGCTTCCTCGTCGTTTATGGTAATGACATCGACGCGTCTGATCACGTCCATCAATTCATCCAAAGCGCAGTTCATCCAAAAATTCATTGTATCGAGAACTACCAGCTTCGGCCGTCCGGACATTTGATCAAGAACGCTCGTTTGTACGATCGGATGCAGGTTTCCAAGCATGACCACATCCGCATCTTTAAAATTATCGGGAACCTTAGGTGCAAAATCTGCAAGAACGTTTAATTGCGTATCAAGTGTGTCGCGCGAATTAAGATCGTTGTGATAACGGCCGCTCCAAAAGAACGTTTTTCCGCCGGGAACAATTTCAACTGCTGAAATGTCGATGTTGCGGTTTGCAAGCATATCGAGATATTCCTGTGGAAAATCATCGCCGACTACAGATACTATTGCAGATTCGATGTTGAAAAAAGAGGCCGACAATCCGATGTATGTCGCAGCGCCGCCCAATATTTTATCCGTTTTGCCAAATGGCGTTTCGATGGCATCAAATGCAACTGTGCCGACGATCAGGAGTTTGTTCATTTATAAACAACGATTAAGCGGCAAAGATACTTTATATGCAAATACTTGCCAAAGAAGGCCATTCAAAGTTTTCATAAATTCAATCGCGGTTCGCTTCGTAAAAGGCATCGACAGACAAGTTTGGTCCGGCAGCAGCAGCCACGGCAAGAGCGTCGCATCTTTCATTCTGCGCGTGATTGTTATGGCCCTTGATCCACCTGAAGTCGATTTTGTGTTTTCGGTAAACAATTAGAAATCTTTTCCACAAATCCGGGTTTTTCTTGCCGGAAAATCCTTTTTTCTCCCAATTGAAGACCCAGCTTTTTTGCACGGAATCAACGACATATTTTGAATCCGAAATCACAAGTGCGCTCGTTCCCGGGTTTTTAAGTTTTTCAAGTGCAACAATCACAGCGAGAAGTTCCATCCTATTGTTTGTCGTCAGCCTGAAACCTTCATAAAATTCTTTTCGATAAGGCTTTCCGACCCATTCCATCACGACGCCATATCCACCGGGTCCGGGATTTCCTTTCGCGGCGCCATCGGTATAAATATGGACTTCGTGATTCATTGTTTATTGATTAAATCCGCGACGACTTTCGGAAAATTCTTATGTTCGAGCATTCTGACTTTCTCCGCAATATCATCACATGAATCAACAGGATTAATGGAAGTTTTAAATTGCGCAATGATGTCGCCATTATCATAATGTTCATCGACGTAATGGATGGTGATTCCAGTTTCAACATCATTGTTTTCACGAACGGCGCGATGGACGTTCATGCCGTACATTCCTTTTCCGCCATACTTTGGAAGCAAGGCCGGATGGATATTGACAATTTTATTTGGATAAGCTTCAATCAGTGACTTGGGGATCATCAAAAGGAAACCTGCCAGCACGATCAGATCAGGAGAATACAATTGAAGTCTGGATAAAAAACCTTCGGTTGAGAATTCTGCTTTATTGAAAATTTCAGTCGGAATCTGATTCTCCGTTGCTATTTCCAAAACGCCGGCGTTCGGATTGTTGCAAAAGATCGCAGCCACTTTTACTTTTGGATTGTCCGCAAAAAATTCGATGATCCGCGCTGCATTGGAACCGGTTCCCGAGGCAAAAATCACAATGTTCTTCATCGGTTTTGCATTAGCCTGCAAAAGAAAGAATAAAATTCAGAATAACTTAAATAACGAAGTGCGTGTGAAATATATTTTTTAAATTAGTGCACACATTTCCGATTAAGGACGTGATTAAAATAAAGTTTGTTATTTTTGCCGTCAAAATAAATTTAAAAAATCAAAGATTATGTCAGACATTGCATCAAGAGTTAAGGCGATTATCGTAGACAAATTAGGCGTAGATGAAAATGAAGTTGTAAACGAAGCAAGCTTCACAAACGATTTGGGCGCCGACTCGCTAGACACAGTAGAGCTTATCATGGAATTCGAAAAGGAATTCGACATCCAGATCCCGGATGATCAGGCTGAGAACATTGCTACTGTCGGACAGGCGATTTCTTACATCGAGGAAGCTAAAAAATAATACATTATAGATCACCCATCAGCCAAGGTTCGTGGGTGTTGTTATTTTTTACACAATTTGCAGTATATTAGGCTGCGGATTATTTTTAATGCCCATGCTTCTTTCTGTACGCATAAAGACGCATGGGTGTTATCACTTTAAACAGACAAATTTATCAGTATGGCATTAAGGCGGGTCGTAGTCACAGGTTTGGGAGCAATAACACCTTTGGGAAATAACGTAAAGGATTATTGGGACGGACTTGTAAACGGAATAAGCGGCGCGGCGCCGATCACTTATTTTGACACTGCCAACTTCAAAACGAAGTTCGCTTGCGAAGTCAAGAATTTTAACGTCGAAGATTATATCGACCGTAAAGAAGCGCGTAAAATGGACAAATATGCCCAGTATGCGCTTGTTGCAACCGATGAAGCCGTGAAAGATGCCAATTTCGACATGGATACGATCGATCGCGATCGCGTTGGTGTGATTTGGGGATCGGGAATCGGCGGACTCGAAACTTTTCAGGAAGAAGTAATGAATTTTGCCGCCGGAAATGGCGTGCCGAAGTTCAATCCTTTCTTTATCCCGAAAATGATCGCTGATATTGCAGGTGGCCATATTTCAATTAAATACGGTTTCCGCGGACCAAACTTTACAACGGTATCGGCTTGTGCTTCCTCAACGAATTCCTTAATCGATGCATTTAATTACATTCGTCTCGGTCATGCCGATGTGATGGTTACCGGCGGTTCTGAAGCTGCTGTAACAATTGCCGGAATGGGCGGATTCAATGCGATGCATGCACTTTCGACAAGAAATGACGACCCGAAAACAGCTTCCCGACCGATGGATAAAGACCGTGAAGGTTTTGTACTCGGTGAAGGTGCCGGATCATTGATCCTTGAAGAATACGAACATGCCAAAGCGCGAGGTGCTAAAATATATTGTGAAATTGGCGGCGGCGGAATGTCTGCTGACGCTCATCATATCACCGCTCCGCATCCTGAAGGACTGGGCGCTAAAAATGTAATGCTCAACTGTCTTCGCGATGCAGGATTACGTCCTGAAGATGTCGATGGTGTAAATATGCACGGAACTTCTACACCGCTTGGCGACATTGCGGAATCAAAAGCAATCCAGCATGTATTCGGTGCTCATGCCTACAAGCTGAATCTCAATTCGACAAAATCGATGACAGGACATTTGCTTGGCGCGGCCGGTGCCATTGAAACGATCGCTTCGATTTTATCGATCGTCCATGGGATTGTTCCTCCGACGATCAATCATTTTACTGATGACGAAAATATAGATCCTAATCTGAATTTTACGTTTAATAAAGCTCAGAAACGAGAAATGAAGGTGGTGATGAGCAACACTTTCGGGTTTGGCGGCCACAATGCCTGCGTGCTCGTCAAGAAACTAGAATTATAAAATCCGGATGGGAATCCTAAAGAAAATATTTAAAAAATCCCGTCCCGTTGAAGACGGGATTTTTTTTGATGATATAAGGCAAGTATTGGGTTTCGACCCTATCCGCATCGATTACTATAAAAAAGCATTTACACACCGCTCGTCAAATAAAACCGACAGCAACGGAATTCCATTGAATTACGAACGGCTTGAATTTTTGGGTGATGCCATGCTTAGCTCGGTAATTGCCGCGCATCTTTTTAGCAAAGTGCCAAGCGGCGATGAAGGTTACCTGACTAAAATGCGGTCGAAAATCGTAAGCCGCGAACACCTTAATGAACTTGGTCGCGACCTGAACCTTGCGCGATTCATCGAAAGCAAAATTCCTATTGCAAACTTTGGCGAAAATATCCACGGAAACATTTTCGAAGCCCTGATCGGCGCAATTTACCTCGACCGCGGATATACATATTGCGAGAGATTCATCCATATGCGCGTGATCGTGCCGTATGTTGACATCGCCAAGCTCGAAGGCAAGGTTACAAGCTACAAAAGCCTGCTGATCGAATGGTGCCAGAAGGAAAAAAAAGCATTTCATTACAATGTTTTCGAAGACAATGGAAATGAGGGACAAAGATATTACGGCGTTAAACTCAGCATCGACGGGAAAGTAATTGCCAGGGCGCGGGCAACATCGAAGAAAAAAGCCGAAGAAAAAGCGTCGCATCGTGCATACTTCGCATTTCAGGAAAAAATTAACAGACGATAAGTCAATCCGCTCATTACTACATCGTTTTCGCTTTAAAAGTTCGTGAAGAATTAAGGTTTTCACAGGCTTTCTGCATCATAAGCCTTATCTTTATCCCAGATTTTACCATATGGCGATCCACCGGTTAAGCATAGACGATTTTGAAGAAGATGAGTATTCGCTCATTGCAATTCATACATCGGCTGAAGATTTTCACCTTGCGTATCACATCAATCGCCAGCTTTCCATAAAACTTTACAAATGCAAGCCGGACATCCAGATCAAGACTAAAGATGGTGATGCATTTTTTTCCAGATTTTTATATGAAGATGAAAATCATGGCGGTTTGTGGAATTTGCTGCAAAACAAATCCGAAGTTACTCGCGTTTTGGAAACGGGCTCAAACCTGTTCGGCCAGAACAATGCCGTTTCGACACTGATACATTTTATTCCTGATTTTAAGCGTGTCGACTATTTTTTGAAAGTTGAAAATCAGGAAGCGGATATGAATTACATACTGGAAAATCTGAAAAAGATTGCGAAGATTTCGACGGTCTATCCATTGGATGTCAATCAAATTAAATCAAAGAATAATTTAATTTTCTAGAAATGCCCACAAAGAAGAAGACGAAAATCGTAGCGACACTCGGACCTGCCTGCAGTTCGCGCGAAGTACTTAAAAATATGATCGATGCCGGAGTGAACGTGTTCAGGATCAACTTTTCGCATGCGGATTATGCCGATGTCAAACAAAAGATCGACCTCATTCGCGGACTAAATGACGAATTCGGATATACCACGGCGATCCTCGCAGATCTTCAGGGTCCGAAATTGCGCGTCGGAATCATGAAAGAAGATATCATCGTTACGGCGGGAGACATCATTACATTTCAAACTGCCGAAGATATTCCGGGGACGGCCGATCGCGTTTACATGAATTACAAGGAATTCCCGCGCGATGTGAATCCCGGCGAAAGGATCTTGCTCGACGATGGAAAACTTATCTTCGAAGCTATTGAAACCAACGGAACTACCGAAGTCAAAGCAAAAGTACTTCAAGGCGGTCCTTTGAAATCGAAAAAAGGGGTCAACCTGCCGAACACCAAAGTTTCGCTGCCTGCATTAACACCGAAAGATGTAAAGGATGCCCTTTTTGCCATCAGTGAAAAAGTCGATTGGATGGCGCTGTCATTTGTTCGAACACCAAAAGATCTTGAGGAATTGCAGGATCTGATCGCACAAAATTCAGATCATAAAATTCCGATCATAGCGAAAATCGAAAAGCCCGAAGCAGTAGACAATATCGATAAGATTGTTGCATTCTGTGACGGATTGATGGTGGCGCGCGGAGATTTGGGTGTCGAAGTTCCGGCTCACGAAGTTCCGCTCATCCAAAAGAAGCTTGTCAACAGGGCAAAAACTGCAAGAATTCCGGTTATCATCGCAACCCAAATGATGGAAACGATGATCACGAGCCTGACGCCTACAAGGGCCGAAGTCAACGACGTCGCAAATTCTGTTATGGACGGTGCCGACGCGGTTATGCTTTCCGGTGAAACATCAGTTGGAAATTATCCGATACAGGTTATTGAAAAAATGACGCAGATTATCGAAGCAGTCGAAGATTCACCGCTGATCCAGGTTCCGCAAAATACACCGCAAGTCCGAACAAAACGATTTATTACAAAGTCGATTTGTCACCACGCGGCGATGATGGCAAACGTCATTAAAGCGAGGGCGATCTGTACTTTGACAAACAGCGGATATACAGCTTTTCAGATCTCGGCATGGCGTCCGCAATCTCATATTCTGGTGTTTACATCGAACCGCCGAATACTTACGCAGCTCAATTTGCTTTGGGGCGTAAAATCGTTCTATTACGAAAAGTTTGTCAGCACCGACGACACTGTTACGGATATCAATGAAATTGCGCGCGAACGCGGATTTGTCCAAAAAGGGGATTTCCTGATCAATCTTGCTGCCATGCCCGTTGCCGACAAAGGAATGGTGAATACGCTGCGGGTATCCGAAATAGAGAATTAGGAGAAACAAAAAATGCTATATTTGGTTCATCCTAACAAAACATAATTATGAAATTCGAATCAAAAAACCCGTTCCTTAGAAATAAGTCGTTCACACGAACTTCCGCTGTCAGCACGGACACCGATAATCCTATGGTTATCGATTACAACGATACGATGACCATCAATGGCACGATGTCGAAAACACTGCTTTTATTTTTATTGCTGGTCGGAACTTCAACAGTTACCTGGTGGATGGTTTTTAATGGAATGAATGTTTGGCCGATTGCCATTGGCGGTGCGATCATCGGACTTATATTGGTTATCGTCGCGGCATTCAAACCAAGCGCTTCAACATATCTTGCGCCTGGTTATGCACTATTCAAAGGACTTTTCATCGGGGCTATTTCTGCGATTTTCGAAGCGATGTATCCCGGAATCGTTATCCGTGCAGTTGGCGCTACGTTCGTAACATTTTTAATCTGTCTTGGATTGTATCATTTTAAGATCGTAAAAGTCAACGAGCAATTCAAATCGGTCGTTATCGCTGCAACCCTGGCGGTTTTTACTTACTATATCGTTTCCTGGCTTGTATCGTTATTTACCGATTTCGTTCCTGTACATTACGGTAATTCCCTGATGAGCATTGGAATCAGCGTATTTGTGATCATCATCGCGGCATTGAATATTTTCCTTGATTTTGATATGATCGAACAAGGTGCGGCGCAAAAGCAGCCAAAATATATGGAATGGTTTGGCGCGATGGGATTGATGGTAACTTTGGTATGGCTTTACGTTGAATTTCTTCGACTGCTGTCAAAGATTGCAAGCCGCGACTAAACCCAAAAAATTATAATAAAACGAAGCTGCCATCCCGGCGGCTTTTTTTATTAAAATTCAAATTTGAGCTGGACGCCGAAGGTCTTTTTCTCTTCTGAATTCAGGTTGTGAAGCGAGATTCCCAGCAGCCGTACAGAATTCTTCATCCTTTCCTGATACAAAAGTTCCGTCGCGATTTCAAGTATCTTTTTGGCATCTGAAATAAAATAAGGCAGCGTTTTACTACGTGTTTGGATCGTAAAGTCGCTGTACTTTATTTTTAATGTGACAGTCTTGCCGGAAATTTCATATTTGTTGATCCGTTTTGCCAACTGTTCCGCTATATCATGAAGCTTTTCCTGCATGAAAATTTCCGAAGACAGGTTTTCATTGAACGTATGTTCTGCCGCGACAGACTTCGCGTTTCTCGAAGGCTTTACTTCGCTATTGTGGATTCCGCGTACCACGTGATAATAGAAATTTCCTGATTTACCGAAATGCGTTTCAAGGAATTCAAGCGACTTTTCCTTTAGATCAATTCCGGTAAAAATGCCGAGCTGATACATCTTTTCGGTCGTCACTTTTCCAACACCATAAAACTTTCTGATTGGCAATGTTTCGAGAAACGGAATGACCTCATCGGGCGTCACGGTTTTCTGACCATTTGGCTTATTAATGTCTGATGCGACTTTTGCAATAAATTTATTGACCGATATTCCCGCCGATGCCGTAAGTCCAGTGGTATCAAATATCTTTTGCCTGATTTCTTTCGCAATCAGCGACGCGCTCGGGTTGCCTTTTTTATTGACGGTAACATCAAGATAAGCTTCGTCGAGTGAAAGCGGTTCAACCAGATCGGTATACTCATGAAAGATTTCACGAATAATATTTGAAATCTCTTTATAACGATCGAAACGCAGCCGTACAAAGATCAATTCGGGGCAATACTTTTTGGCAAGAACGCCACTGATAGCGCTTCTGACACCAAATTTTCTTGCTTCGTAACTGGCGGCGGAAACAACACCGCGGATTTCGGAACCGCCAACAGCAATTGGCTTTCCACGAAGTTCAGGATTATCTAATTGCTCAACCGACGCATAAAACGCGTCCATATCGACATGTATGATCTTCCTCGAACCAAAATCTTCCATATACAAATTTAATATCTTTACCATCAGCCATTCCCTGCAACCATGAAAGAAATTGAACGCAAATTTTTAGTGAAATCAGAAGCATTTAAAGCCCTGGCAAGAACACGCAACCGGATTGCCCAGGGTTATTTAAACTCAGATCCCGAAAGAACGGTGCGAATCCGGATCAAAGGCGAAAGCGGTTATCTGACAATAAAAGGGAAAAGCAATGAAACAGGAATGACGCGTTTCGAATGGGAAACTGAAATCTCATTATCAGACGCAAAACCACTTCTCAATCTATGCGAAGCGGGAATGATTGATAAAATCAGGTATGAGATTGACTTTAAAGATCAAGTGTTTGAAGTTGATGAATTTTTTGGTGACAACGCTGGCCTGATCATGGCCGAGATTGAATTGACATCTGAAGATGAGATCCTCGAGCTCCCCGATTGGATTGGCGAAGAAGTCACGAATGACCCGCGTTACTACAACTCGTATCTGTCCAAAAATCCCTTTAAAGCTTGGGCTTCGGCAGGGTTTCGGGAATGATTTCTTCAATAGTCACGCTTAATCCGCCACTTTTTTTGTTGTGCGCGAGATCCATAAATGCACGCTTGGTAAGATCGATTTCTCTGGCTTTTGAGAACGGACCGCGATCGGTAACCTCTACAATAACAGATTTCCCATTGACTTCATTCGTCAGACGAAGTTTGGTGCCAAATGGCAGCCGTCTATGCGCCGCAGTATATTTATCATTGTTGAATTTAGTTCCGCTGGCAGTACGCCGTCCATTAAATTTATCGGAATAATAGGATGCGTGCGCATTCCTTTTAAAAGGCTTGTACTTTAGATCTGCCATTAATGCAAGCGTATCGACTAGATTGACTTTCAAGGTCTTTGTCGTGTCGACCGAAGTCTTCAACACAAGCAATTCTTTCTTTTCCTGTGCGGTAACAAACCCAATGGATAAAAACCACATGGCTATTCCCGGCAATATCATGATTGCTTTAAATGACATGTTTTTAAATTTAAATTATTCGAACCAGGTTTCCCAGGGAATCCGGCTCAGAAGAAGCAAAAGACCAATACCGTAGAATATCGAAATCTTACGGAATTTCCTGTCGTCGGCAGCAGACTTATGTTTAGACCAGCCGATTGTTATCAATACAAGAGCAATGATGTTTGTCAGAGGATGTTCGAGCGCGAGAAGCCTGTCATACGAGCTCATTCCGCCCATTCCTAAGGCGCTGATCTTATCAAGGCCGTTCGGCGAAGTGAAATACAGCAAAATGCCGAAGACAAACTGAATGTGTGCGGCGATTAAGGCCATCATCGAAATACGCCTGTCTTTTAACGTAAACGGGTTTTTGGATGCCAATCCGATAAATGCATTTATAACCGCAATGATGAGCATTATCAACACCACGTACGCCCAGCCGGAATGCGCCTGAAGGATGAATTTATACATGCCTGAGTTGTTTAGTTCCGACAAATATAATTATTTGAAGCTAAAACCGGCAGTTTGTAGGGCAATTACGACTTTTCGCTTTTATAATATCGGATTAGCGCTGATGTCGACGAATCGTGCTCTCTATAATCCCCGGAATTCATCTCGTTCAAAATCGTATTGGCAAGCTGTTTCCCCAGTTCGACGCCCCATTGGTCATAACTGAAAATATTCCAGATCACGCCTTCGACAAAGATTTTATGTTCGTACATCGCGATGAGCGAACCGAGAGATTTCGGGGTAAGTTTGGAAATCAATATCGTATTTGTTGGACGATTTCCTGAAAATATTTTAAATGGAACCAGAAATTCAGCTGTCGCTTTATCAACGTTTTTCGATTCGAATTCCTGCTTTACAACTTCGGAATTTTTCCCCATCAGCAGTGCTTCGGTCTGGGCGAAGAAGTTAGACATCAACTTATCGTGATGATCCTGATCATTGTGAAGCGGATGCACAAACCCAATAAAATCGGCTGGAATTAATTTTGTCCCCTGATGGATGAGCTGGAAAAATGCATGCTGCGAATTTGTTCCGGGTTCGCCCCAGATGATATTTCCCGATTGATAATTCAGTGGCTTTCCATCCCGGCCAACGCTTTTACCGTTGCTTTCCATGATTCCCTGCTGCAGATATGGTGCAAATCGATGCAAGTATTGCGAATATGGAATAATGGCATGGCTTTCAGCATGATGAAAATTATTGTACCAGATTGTCAGCAAAGCAAGTACAACCGGTATGTTTTTCTCAAGTGGCTTCTCACTAAAATGCTCATCCATCTTTTGCGCACCGTCTAAAAGTTTTTCAAAGTTGTCGTTTCCAACGCTGAGGCTTATTGTCAGCCCAACGGCGCTCCAAAGAGAAAACCGTCCGCCAACCCAATCCCACATCGGGAAAACATTTTCGCTGTCGATTCCGAACTCGGTAACTTTCTGAATATTTGTTGAAACAGCAACAAAATGTTTTGCCACATCTTCTTGGGAACCATGATTTAAAAACCATTTCCTGATCGTTTCCGAATTCGACAATGTTTCCTGAGTAGTAAAAGTCTTCGATACGATCACAAACAATGTCGTTTCCGGGTTCAATTTTTTGATCGTTTCATGCACGTGGTCGCCATCAACATTTGAAACGAAATGAATATTGAGATGATTTTTATAGAACTGCAAAGCTTCGACTACCATCGCCGGACCCAGATCCGATCCTCCGATGCCAATATTTACGATGTCGGTAAATGGTTTGCCTGTAAAACCTTTACGGTTTCCTGAAATGACTTCATTTGAAAATTCGCGGATCTTCTCGCGCACTTCAAAAATTTCCGGAATAACATTTTTCCCGTCGACTTTTATATCGTTGGATTCAGATGTCCGCAATGCAGTATGCAAAACAGCGCGGTTTTCTGTCTGATTGATTACATCGCCTGAAAAATACTTTTCAATTGCTGATTCAAGTCCGCATTCCACTGCCAGCGCCTGCAATAAATCCATTGTTTCGCGATCAATGATATTTTTGGAATAGTCGATCAGGAAATCTTCCCATTTGATCGTAAACTTTTCTGCGCGTGACACATCGTTTTTAAAAAGCGACTGCATCGTCGTATTTCCAAATTCTGCAAAATGCGTATCAAGCTTTTTCCACGCTGCGGTTTCCGTCGGGTTTATTGAATGTAATGCCATAATCTAGTCGTTGAATTTTATTCCTGCCATGCTGTCAAGTTCGCGCTTTAACGGTGTCATCTGCGCAATGAATCGCGGTTTATGTTTGCTGGTCATCGGTTCTGCGTTTGGAAGTTTCAGGCGCAATGCATCGACCTGAACGCCATTTTTCCAAAATCGGTAACATACGTGCGGCCCTGTTGCGAGCCCGGTACTTCCAACTTTTCCAATAACATCGCCCTGATTTACACGCTGCCCGCGGCGAACAAGAATTTTTGACATGTGAAGATACTGAGTCGCATACGTATTGTTGTGTTTAACCTTCACAAAGTTTCCGTTCCCGGCCGTGTAACCGGTTTTTTCAACGATTCCCGCAGCAGTTGTCATGATCGGCGTTCCGTGCGGCGCAGCATAATCAGTACCTTTGTGAGCTTTCCATATCGATTGCACCGGATGAAAACGATTTGCCGAAAATCGCGATGAGATCCTGCTGAATTTCAATGGCGCTTTCAGGAAAAAATTCTTTAATGGTTTGCCCTCTTCATCGTAATATTCGAGCTTCTTTGAATTCGGATCCTGCGCAAACGGGAATGCATATATATATTTTCCTTTGTATTCAAAAAAGGCGGCCTGCAGGCTGTCGACACCGTCATAAACGGAATCATTGATGAATCTTTCGGTAAAAGTTACTCCGAATTTTGCGCCTTTCTGCAATTTGAAGAAGTCGATCGTCCACTGATAGATCTTTGAAATCCTTGATGCAAGTTCAGGTTCGACATTTTCTTTGGACAGCGCTTCAGATAATGAACCGTCAAGCTGCCCGGCAATTGTCCGCCGTTTGATGGTAACCGGCCGGATTTTTTTTGAGGCTGTAACCGAATCTCGAAGATCAACCACATAATACGTCAGCCGATCCGGTTGGTAAATGAATGCCTGAAGTTTTTTATATCGGTCAAGCGATCGCAGCAGTGTAAAAGGTTTTCCGCGGCGGATCAGCCTTACATCAAATGTGTCCTTGATCTTTTTTGAAATATCATATACGCGTAGATCTCCAAGATTCTGGCTTTCGATGATGCCTCCAAAAGTATCACCGGCATCAACAGTATCATGAACAACGTTGTAATCTGAAAGCCGGAATCCAAAATCGAATTTATGCTCGGGTTTCGCTTCGGCAATGATCTTCTCGGGCGCCTTGTCTTTTTCACAGGAGAAAAAGGAAAAAATAATGAATGTGAAAAAAACGAATCTTTTCAAATCTTAAGTTTTTGCGTACTATTTTTCCTCGCCCCAATTTTTTAATTCGTCTTCACTCCACAATTGCGGGAAAAATATTCGACGCTGGTATTTTGGATGCATGTACTTTTTCCAGTCGGATCCTCCGGTCGCTTCGCCGGATCCATGACCGCTGTCGATGTATTTTCTGGCAGCATTCAAATGTCCCATAACCCACGTTACATTGACCGTTTTATCGTAGTGACGCATGGCTGCGATGAGATCGGGGTTTGAACGATCCTCTTCAGGCAACTGACTGTATTTCTGCCAGATATTTGTCGTGTTGTACTGTTCCATTTTACGAACGAACATCTCCTTGTATTTGAGTTCGAATTGCTGGATCAGGTACGACTTTTCGCCGGTTACGTAATCCTTGCCGGCAGCCTGCCAATATAAGTGTTCAAACGCATGTTCGTACGGCGTATTGCGGTCGATCGTTGCGCGGAAGCGATTATCGATCAAATTGATCAGATCGGTAGACGCAAATTCGATGAGTCTGTATTGCGCGCTCTGGAATCCGCTTGCGGGCGTAAGTGTATTGCGAAATTTCATGTATTGGCCGACTTCCATTCCGTCGCCCATGATGTCAAAAGATGTCGTCAGCATATCGAAATATCTGCTGATCCGCATCAGGCGTTCGGTGAAAAATTTGGTTTCGGGTTTATCAATTGATGAAATCTGTTCGATTTCCCATAAAATCATTTTAAAAAGAAGCTCATTGATCTGATGATACATGATGAACACCATTTCGTCCGGTAGTTGTGTCCTTTGGATCTGAAGGCCAAGAAGCGCATCGGTGTGAATATAATCCCAATATGTAATTGGCTTTGACCAGATCAGGCCTTCAAGATGCGTTTCGGTTTTCTGGTTCATCGACTTGAATTTATTGTCAAGCACGAATAGCAGATCATCATACTGATTATTATCCATCAAGGTTTTGCTTTAATTGTAAAAGGATGCTTTAATCCGCGGAAACCGTCAAGGTCTGCTTTCAATGATCCGACTGCAAGGCTGGCTTTAATTCTCACCGGGATTTTGTTATCGTCGGCTGAAATCCAGACTGTAAGGCTTTCTTCTTCTTTAAAGACGCGGCCTGATTGTACAAGTGGGCGGAAAATCATTGTCGACATGGTTCCGTACTTGGTTTTGATATCCTCTCGGCCCATGTACTTTAAACGGAATTTAATTGTTTCATCATCAAAAAACATATCGATGGTAACTGCTTCACCGGGTTTCATTTTATCGATATTCGGATGGTTCCGCAAATAGTAGAACGCAGCCACAACATCCATAGTGTTATTTGGCACGGCATAGGTTTTCTCGTTCTTCTTTTTGTGGTCTTTGACAAGAACTCGATCTGATGCCTGATCGAAAAATCCTTCCTGATTCTTGGTATAGCCGCCTTCGTTGATCTTCCTGACAAACTGCACCGGTATTCCGGTCTCCTTGTCGAAGTAACTTTCGTAAAGATCTTCTACTTTAAAAAAGAACCGCGACATTCCTGTTGTGTAACCGCGGCCAACGGCGTGATAGACTTTCTTATTGTTGCGAACCGCATCTTTCACCTCGAGTGTCGCGTATCCGGCATTGATTACGCCATAATGAATACGGAACTTAAACCATTCGCCCGATTGATACGCACTTTCGCGTTGTGTCCCAAAGCCCGTTGCGGTAATAAATATGAGTAATACGATCAATTTTTTCATAGCTTTTTTTGAATTGCGCGGGCGCTTGGCAATATTTGTTCCAAAAGTACCAAAACAAAAAAACCCAGTCAAATGCAGACCGGGTTTTTATGCTATTAACCAACCAAAAAAACTATAAATTATGAAAATTTACATGCATCGGGAAACCACTCCGTTTGCGAGCGCAAATTTATATCGTCAATTGCAGATTCGCAACTCAAAATTTTGATTTAACAATAATTTTACAATTTTTGAAGGCCATAGGATATTCAACCTGATAATTTCGCAATAATTTATAAAGTGCCGCGAAGTTCCTGTTCTCGTTCGATCGATTCAAAAAGCGCTTTGAAATTGCCCGCGCCGAATCCTTTGGCGCCCATTCTCTGGATGATTTCAAAAAACAACGTTGGTCGATCCTGGACAGGTTTCGTGAAAATCTGGAGCAGGTAGCCTTCTTCATCCGCGTCGATCATGATCCCAAGCTTCTCCAAGACCGTAATATCTTCTTTCATAACATTCATGTGAGTGCCCAATCTTTCCGGGACAAGCTCGTAATAAGCATGCGGCGGCGGCGATAAAAATTCGACACCGCGTTCTTTGAGCTGCGTCACAGTTGTGATAATGTCATCTGTTGCAATGGCAACATGCTGAACGCCCGGGCCGCCATAAAAATCCAAATATTCTTCGATCTGTGACTTTTTCTTTCCTTCAGCAGGTTCATTGATCGGAAATTTGATGCGCCCGTTTCCATTTGACATGACCTTACTCATCAAAGCGGAATATTCTGTATTGATCTGCTTGTCATCAAACGACAGGAAATTCACGAATCCCATCACTTCTTCATACCATTTTACCCAGGTATTCATTTCACCCCAGCCCACGTTTCCAACCATATGGTCGATGTATTTTAATCCCGCGGAAGGCGGATTGTAATCCGATTTCCATTCGCGATAGCCCGGCAGGAATATGCCGTTGTAATTCTTGCGTTCGACAAAGATGTGAACAGTCTCGCCATAAGTATAGATTCCGGAACGTACGACTTCTCCGTATTCATCTGTTTCGACGGTCGGCTCCATAAACGATTTCGCACCGCGCTTAACCGTTTCCTCGTACGCACTGCGCGCATCTTCGACCCAAAGCGCCGCGACCTTTACCGCATCGCCGTGTTTGCGAAGATGATCGTTAATCGGTGAATCTCCATTTAAAGGCGTAGTGAGGACGAGCCTGATCTTATCCTGCTTTAAAACATATGATGCTCTGTCGCGTACACCGGTTTCCAATCCTGCATAAGCCAACGATTGGTATCCAAAAGCGGTTTTATAATAATGTGCGGCCTGCTTGGCATTCCCAACGTACAACTCAACGTAATCTGTGCCTAAAAGCGGCAGGAAATCCTGAGCGCCTTCGAATATTTTCTCGAGACCGTAGTTAACTGATTTTATTTCTTCCATTATTTAATTTATTGATGTAACAATTTAAAAAATGTCACAATGACTTTATAATTGACTCATTTCTAAATTTTTAAATTGATTAATTATTCCACCCACGATTTATAATACTTCCCATCATCCAATCCCATTGCTTCCTCAGTAACCATCAATGGCCTGAATGTGTCTACCATAACTGCTAATTCTTCTGTTTCGGTCTTGCCGATGCTTCGCTCCATCGACCCCGGAGCCGGACCGTGCGGAATTCCTTTCGGATGCAAAGTGATATGGCCTTGCTCGATGTTGTTCCGGCTCATGAAATCGCCATCGACATAATATAAAACCTCATCGCTGTCGATATTGCTGTGATTGTAAGGCGCCGGAATTGACTTCGGATGGTAATCATATAATCTTGGACAGAACGAACAGACGACAAATGTTGAAGTCTCGAAGGTTTGATGAACCGGCGGCGGCTGATGGACGCGACCTGTAATCGGTTCAAAATTATGGATGCTGAACGCGTATGGAAAATTATATCCGTCCCAGCCTACAACATCAAACGGATGCGTGGCGTAAACGATTTCGTGTAACATGCCTTCTTTTTTGACCTTGATCATAAAATCACCCTTTTCATCGTGCGTTTCGAGTTCGGAAGGAAGCTTAAAATCGCGCTCACAAAATGGTGCATGTTCCAAATGCTGCCCTGATTGGTTTTTGTAGCGTTTCGGTGTGTAGAATGGCGCGAATGATTCGACATAAAACAGGCGGTTATCCTGCGAATCAAATTCGATCTGATAAATCGTTCCGCGAGGGATTATCAGATAATCGCCGTATTCGAAAGGAATATTGCCGAGCATTGTTCGCAATGTTCCCGATCCTTTGTGAACAAAGAGCAGTTCATCTGCATCAGCGTTCTTATAAAAATATTCTGTAAGCGATTGCTGGGGTGCCGCGAGCCCGATCGTACAATCGCGGTTGACCAGCATAGGCTTCCTGCTTTCGAGAAAATCCTTTTGTGGCTTCAGTTCAAAACCTTTTAAAAGCAATGATTTTATATTCTTATCAATGGCTATTTTCGGTTCAACTGAATACGATTTCCTGATTTCCTTGACCTGCGTTGGCCTGTGGACATGATAAAGCAACGATGAATGTCCGTGAAATCCTTCAGTTCCAAACAACTGTTCGTAGTAAAGTCCGCCGTTGGGTTTTTCGAACTGCGTGTGCCTTTTTTGCGGGAAGCTTCCCAATTTGTGGTATATCGGCATAACTGTAATTTTAGAAGTGGGTAATTTGCATCTGAAATCGAAAGAATGTCACTCTGGATTTCTTTTGATCAAATATTTCAGATGTGCAGCCAGTCCTTGCCAGATTTTGTCCATGACACACAAATATCGGAAAATTACACGAAACGGTTTTCGACTTCAGCAAAATTTAAAATAAAAAGACACCGGATACCAAAGCACCCGATGTCTTTCCGAATTTTATAAAGTAATTACGCCGGCTTTTTAAAGTATGATATCGAATAAAGAATTGCATGCACGGCGGCAAAAATCAGCGAGAAATAATAAAGCCCTGTATCGTCAACAGCCGGATCCGAATGATGCACGATCGCGACGATTACAAGTGCCAGAACCATCGCAAGTCCCGAACCGGCGACGAATTTATAGTTCTGGATGCTAAACATTCCTTGATTCTGGATGCTGTTTTTCATTCCGTAGTAGATATAAAGGTCGAATCCGATCATCATCCAAACGATAAGCCGTATCCATGTGTCGAGCGGCAGGAAAACCATCATGAAAAGGCAGACAAAAACGCCCGCAATCGGAACAAATGGAACAAATGGCGTTCTGAAAGCCCGTGGCGCATCAGGCATTTTGTTGCGCATGATGAGAACGCCGATGCAAACCAGGATAAACGCGAACAAAGTTCCGATACTTGTCATTTCGCCAACTACGCGAGCCGGTACAAATGCAGCAAATAAGCTTACAAGAACCATGAACATCATATTGTTCTTGGCCGGAGTCCTGAATTTTGGATGCACCTCGGAAAACACCTTCGGCATCAAACCGTCCTTACTCATAGAGAAGAAAACACGGCTTTGGCCCATCAGCATAACCAAAATTACCGATGCATAACCTGCTAGTATCGCAAGCAAGATCGCATTG
Source organism: uncultured bacterium (assembly GCA_965365355.1). Classification (GTDB taxonomy): domain Bacteria; phylum Bacteroidota; class Bacteroidia; order Flavobacteriales; family Flavobacteriaceae; genus Flavobacterium. The sequence goes on along the minus strand of CBDUBJ010000008.1, from coordinate 13,456 downwards.
TTAAGCCACGGATATTCCGGCGTTATCATCCCGGCGCCATCCATTGGGCCCATTGCTTCGACTGCAACAGCCACCGGTGCGATTCCATCTTTTCCTGCAAAGGCTTCGTAGTTTACAACTCCAGTCATGACGTGCGCAAAAAGAACATATAACAAAGTACAGATTCCGAGTGATAAGAGGATCCCGATCGGCATGTCGCGCTTCGGGTTTTTAGCTTCCTGGGCAGCAGTTGACACTGCATCAAAACCAATATATGCAAAGAAAACGATCGCTGCGGCACGAATAATTCCGGAGAAACCGAATTCACCAAACGTTCCTGTATTGGGCGGAATATACGGCTGGTAATTTTCCGGACGGATATACTGCCATCCGACGGCAATAAATATCAAAACGACCGATACTTTAAGGATTACGATCAGGCCATTCACAAACGATGATTCCCTTGTGCCGCGCATCAATATCAGCGACATTATAACAACGATCAATACTGCAGGAATGTTGATGATTCCGCCTTCAAACGGCGAAAGCATATATCTTTCGTCGAGAAATATGCCGTAACCTTCGAGGAATTTTCCAAAATAACGCGACCAGCTGATCGATACCGTCGCCGCGCCAACCGCATACTCGAGAACCAAATCCCAGCCGATGATCCACGCTACGAATTCGCCCATTGTTGCAAATGAATATGTGTACGCGCTTCCCGCAACCGGGATCATCGATGAAAATTCCGCATAACACAATCCGGCGAAAATACATCCGAAGGCTGCTACGATAAATGAGATCGTAATAGCCGGGCCTGCATTTGATGCCGCTGCCAAACCTGTAATGGAAAACAATCCGGCCCCGATGATCGCGCCGACGCCCAAGGCCACAAGACCTTTTGCGGTAAGCGTTTTCTTCAGCCCTTTTTCTGATTCCGAAGCTTCCTCAAGGAGCAAATGCAATGGTTTTCTTTTCCAGATCGACATGTTATGTTGTTTAGTTAATTTTAGAATAATTTCCCGAGTGCCAAATATATTGTTTTTTGATACAAGATGGCAATCAGAACCAGAATCCGACGCTGAACCATGTAAATCCGCGCGAAAGTTCAGGCGACCAGGTGTATTTTACTTCCAGCGGGCCAATGATCGTCTCCAGTCCGTACCCAACGGCATATCCGGTATACCGCCTGCCATCGATCCAATTGGAATTGTCGAACATATTGTCGCCTATGCTGGCCGCATTTGCGGAAAAATTCAGGTGGTTTTTCTTAAATATTTCGAAGTCGAGCGTAGCTGCCGATTTAATGTAGCTGTCGCCGGATAAACTCAGGAAATCATATCCATAGAACGGCCTGATGTTATTCACGGGGCTGAAACCGTAACCGCCAAGGATAAAATCAAAGAACGGTACGCTTTCGGCACCAATCCTAAAGCCGGCCTCGGCCTGCACCTTTAGCGTAAGTTTTTTCAGGAAAGTATAGGCAATTCCCATGTCTGCTTTAGCAACCGAAAACTCATTGAATTTTTGGGTATAATCGGAAGATCTCAAATACGTTTGGAAATCTCCCGCGAAGTACCAGCCCGATTTCGGGAAATAGCGGTTGTCAAACGAGTCGTATTTCATGAAACCGAAAAGGCTGACATAATTGCTGTTGTCGAATACAGGATTGGTCTCCTCAAGGGTTTCCGATTTAATCCTCAGAAATTTTAATTCCGCGCCTGCCCCGATCTGGAATTTTTGTACGAAGACCGTCTGTAGATACGCCTGATTCGTGATGTCGGAAAAATCGATATTGATCGTATTCAGCCCGAGTTCATTTAGCAGTGCGCCTTCCGCAAAATCTGTTGAAACATTTCGGGTGAATCTTGTATAGCGCGACTTAAAGCCAAAGCTGAAGTAGAATCCGTTGTCAACATAGTAGTCGAAATTGTAGCGCGTATTGTCACCAAGGATCATGTCGAACGATACCACGTCATTTTTTAAAAAGAGCTTTTTGTGCGTGATGTTGGCAAGCACGCCAGTTTTATATAACCCGTCGTAATGAAGGCCGAATTTTAGATACGTTTTGATGGGATTCTCCGTAAGTGTCAGCCTAAGATGATCGCCGCCGTCCTTTGGTTCGAGAGCATATGAAATCGTGCTAAAATTTTGTGTCGCTGATAAATTGTCGATTCCGATTCGCAGGTCGTTATAACTGATTTTACTTCCGGATTTAAACCGCAATTTTCCAATGACATACGACCTTGTGTAATCATCGAGCTTATTGACACTGATTCCATTGATATCAAGACTGTCAACATGAACTGCTGCATCAGGTTTTTTATAGTAACCATTGACTTTTGATAAAACCTTCATTTTTTCGAATGCGGCAAAGGCGGCTTCTTCGCCTTTCACAATGATATTTTTTCCTTCGTCGAAAGAGATCACGCCAAAGCTTGAAATATCGGGTTTGATGTAAATATCGGTTTGCTTCGCTTTTTCCTCCATGTCGCGGATCATCTGCAGATTTGAGATCTGGACAAGTATGCGGGTCGCGTCCTGAAGCGATTTCCGATCTTTAAGATCATCCTGGACATCGACGCCGATAATGTATTGCGCGCCAAGTTTCTTTATTTCCTCTATCGGATAATTGTTGGTCACGCCACCGTCGATAAGCATTTTCCCATCGATTTCCACCGGCGCGAACAGTGATGGAAAGGCCGCACTTGCCACCATGGCCTGCGGTAAGTAGCCTTCATTAAGCACGACCTCGGTGCCGTTTTCAATATCTGTCGCGATGCAAAGGAATGGAATCGGAAGTTTGTTAAAATCCCTGACATGCCGGACATTATGCGTCAGTTTTGCAAGCAGGTTGTAATTATAAAGCCCTTTTGAAAGTGCTGTCGGAATTCCGATCTTAAATTTGTTGAAAGGAAGTGACAGTGCGTAAAGCTCGTCATTGCGTTTGCCGTAAAAGCTTTTGGATGACCGTGGAATAAAATCCTGAAGTAATTCGTCGAAATCTGTTGCGCTAAAGATCGAATCGATCTGCGTTGCGCTATAACCCGATGCGTACAAACCGCCAACGATCGCGCCCATGCTTGTGCCGCCGATAAAACTGACTTTTACGCCGGCCTCTTCAAGAACTTTCAGAACACCGATGTGTGCAAAACCTTTGGCGCCGCCGCCGCTGAGGATCAATCCGACCTTAATCGAATCTTTCGTTTGTGAAAATGCAGATTGTGAAATCAGAAACGTGAAAATGGCCAGACACAAAAGTAGACGGCTCAATAGCCCTGACTGAAGCGGCACTTCCCGCATGGGATGTACAGCGGAAGGCAGGAAAATAGCCGGCCGGAAAGCCCGAGCGATTCGCTCCAAAATTTTCACTTAGGGATTTTGGAGTAAAAGTCGATAATTTTTTTTGCTTTTGAAAGTCCGATGACCGCAGATATTTCTTTTTCAGATGCCTGCGTCATGCGTTTCACGGATTTAAAATGTTTGATGAGCGTAAGCATTGTCTTTTCGCCAATCCCCGGAATGGTTTCCATCGATGTCTGCAACGCGCCTTTACTTCTCTTATCCCGATGATGTGAGATGCCAAAGCGATGCGCTTCGTTCCTCAATTGCTGAATGATTTTTAGCGTTTCCGATTTTTTGTCGAGATATAACGGAACGGGATCATCAGGATAAAACAATTCTTCAAGGCGTTTGGCGATGCCAATGACCGATATTTTGCCGCGCAATCCCAATGTTTCCAAGCTTTTTAATGCTGATGAAAGCTGCCCTTTTCCGCCGTCGATGACGATAAGCTGCGGTAATGGCTTTTCTTCGGCGAGCAAACGCTTGTACCGTCTGTAAACGACTTCTTCCATTGATGCAAAATCGTTCGGGCCATCGACTGTCTTGATGTTGAAATGACGGTATTCTTTTTTGCACGGCTTTCCGTCTTTGAAGACGACACATGCCGCAACGGGATTGCTTCCCTGAATGTTTGAATTGTCGAAACATTCAATATGGCGTGGCTCCGACGGAAGTCTTAAATCTTTCTTCATCTGCGCCATGATGCGGTTCACATGGCGGTCGGGATCGACGATCTGCTCCTGTTTGAGCTGTTCCATGCGGTAAAATTTCGCATTGCGTGTCGACAGATCCAAGATTTCCTTTTTATCGCCTAACTGCGGAACCGTAACTTTTATGTTTTCGCCGAGGTTAACTTCAAACGGGACGACGATCTCCTTCGACTGCAATCCGAACCTTTCACGCATTTCAATGATCGCAATTTCCAAAAGCTCTTCGTCGGTTTCTTCAAGCTTTTTGCGGATTTCCATTGTATGCGACCGGATAATGGAACCGTGAGAAATCTGCATGAAATTTACGAACGCCGCGGCTTGGTCGGAAACGATCGAGAAAACGTCGATATTCGTAAGTTTGGGATTTGCTACGGTCGATCGCGATTGGTATTTCAGTAAAACATCGATTTTATCCTTGATTCGCTGCGCATCTTCAAAACGCATTTCGGCAGCGCAGTTTGCCATCTGCTTTTTAAATTCACGCAGCGATTCCTTGAAATTTCCTTTTAAGATTTCACGGATTTGCTGAACGTGTTTTTGATAATTGTCGAGCATGTCATGGCCTTCACACGGGCCTTTGCAGTTTCCGATATGATATTCGAGGCAGACTTTGTACTTCCCGCTTTTAATGTTTTCGGGACGAAGATCGTAATTGCATGTACGCAGCGGATACAATTCCCGGATCATGTCGAGGATCGTGTAAACCGTTTTAAAATTGGTATACGGACCGAAATATTCCGAGCCGTCCTTAATTTTATTTCGCGTCGTGAAAATCCTCGAAAATGGTTCGTTTTTAATGCATATCCACGGATAACTTTTATCGTCTTTCAGCAGGACGTTGTAGCGCGGCTGAAGTTTTTTGATAAGGTTATTTTCGAGAAGAAGCGCATCGGTCTCGGTCGGAACGACGATGTGTTTGATCTGCACAATTTTGCGGACCATGACGTTCGTGCGGCCTGTATCGTGGACTTTATTAAAATAAGACGAAACCCTCTTTTTGATGTTTTTCGCTTTCCCGACGTACAGAATCTTTCCGTCCTTATCGAAATACTGATAGATCCCGGGGTTGTCGGGCAGCGTTTGGATTTGTAAGGACAGCGGTGGAATTTCCATCTGGCAAAATTAATGAAATAACGATGTTGAAGAGTCGATGAAGTTCATGCAGGAATGGAATTTAACTACTTTTATAGCTGTGAAAAACAAGATCCCGATTTTTACGATGACAAAGAAGGAAATCCGCCTGAAATACCGTGAGCTGCGCAGCAAATTGACCGTTCTGGAGATTTCCGAAAAAAGTCTTGCGATCGCAAACCGCATCCTTCAATTGCCGATTTGGGACAAAAGATCATTTCACGTTTTTCTTCCAATCGAGGAAAAACGCGAGGTCGACACTGAAATGCTGCTGCATATTTTATCAGGCCGCGAAAAGGATATCGTGATTTCCAGAAGTGATTTTACGACCTTTCGAATGTCTCATTTCCGACTTGACGATCATACGATCATTGTCAGGAACTCGTACGGAATTCCCGAACCTGTCGAGGGTGATGAAGTTATGACGGATGAAATCGACGTTGTTATCGTTCCGCTTCTTGCGTTTGATGAATACGGCCATCGGATCGGTTACGGCAAAGGATTTTATGACCGGTTTTTATCAGAATGCAGGAAAGATGTTGTAAGTGTCGGCGTATCGTTTTTTGACGCTGAAGAAAAGTTTTCAGAGGTTTTCGATACCGATATTACATTGACGTACTGCGTGACGCCTGATAAAACTTATGATTTTAGTCGGGAACCTGCGTAAAAGTAAAATCGTCTTCGTTCTTTTTAAATGCGCGCTTATTAAAGACGATCAGAATTCCGACGCCTGTAGAGATCGCGGCATCGGCGATATTGAAGATCGCATTGAAAAAGGTGAACTCTTTGCCGCCCCAAAATGGAACCCATGTCGGAAGCAAATAATCTTCTATGATTGGGAAATACAGCATATCGACAACCCGGCCATGGAAAAGTTTCCCATAAGGTTCATCGGCGAAAAGCGTAGCAAGCCTGTTCGTGCTGTCGTCGAAAATGACGCCGTAGAAAACAGAGTCGATGATGTTGCCGACGGCTCCGGCGAAAATCAATGCAATCGCGACGATCAGGTAATTCGAACTTTGTTTTTTTACTGAATCCCAAAGCCACCACCCGATTCCAACTACCGCAACAAGCCTGAATAATGTGAGGAACAATTTGCCATAAGCGCCCGGAATTACTGTTCCCCAAGCCATTCCTTCGTTTTCGATAAAATGGATCCTGAACCAACTGAAAACGACAACTTCTTCCTGAAGCATGAAGTTGGTTTTGATGTATAATTTGGAAAGCTGGTCGACAAGCAGGATGATGAAAATGATCAGGCAGGCTTTACGTAAAGACATCGAATGAATTTTAGAGGGCAAAAATAGATTATCCCAGCGCGAAATCCCAAAAAAATAAATTCCAAATTCCGCGGGTTAAATCTTGGAATTTGGAATTTAAACTAATGTAGTTTCAATCATCTTTGGAGGTTTTTCGCTTCGATGCTCATTGTTGCATGCGGAACGATCTTCAGCCTGTCTTTGCCGATCAATTTGCCGGTTACTTTACAGATGCCGTAAGTTTTGTTCTCAACGCGGAAAAGTGCGTTCTTCAAATCGCGAATAAATTTTTCCTGACGGATCGCAAGCTGCGAGTTTGCTTCCTTTGACATTGTTTCGCTGCCTTCTTCGAATGCCTTAAATGTCGGCGAAGTATCGTCGGTACCGTTATTCAGGTCGTTCATGTAAGCGCTTTTTATCAGGTCAAGGTCGGCTTTTGCCTTTTCGATCTTTTTCAGGATAATTTCTTTGAACTCCGCCAAATCAGCGTCGGAGTATCGGATCTTCTCATCTACCATGTTTCGTTTTATTTTGTTATTAGTATGCTTGTTTTGATGTTATCGAATTCAACTTCGGTCGCATCGTTCAGATCATCTTTGAAATGCAGCTCTTCGGCAAGCGTTTCAGACATGATGTACTGCTCGTTCTCCCTAACCGATTGTTCCAAAATGCCATCCTTTCCAAAATACACTTTGATCTTATCGGTAACTTCATAACCTGAATCTTTTCGAAGGTTCTGGATCCTGTTTACAAGCTCCCGTGCGATCCCTTCTTTTTTCAGGCTTTCATCGATCGTAATATCGAGTGCAACCGTGATATTGCCTGACTTTGCAACGAGCCAGCCGGGAATATCCTGCGACGTAATTTCTACTTCTTCTGCGGCTAAAGTTATACTTTTTCCGTTTACTTCAACATTTATTAAATTCTCGCTGTCAAGTTTGTTGATCTGCTCCTGCGAAAACTTTTGTATTTCATTGGCAATCAACGACATATCTTTGCCGAAACGCGGACCTAAAACTTTGAAATTTGGCTTGATCTGCTTTACTAAAATGCCCGAAGCGTCATCGAGCAATTCGATTTCCTTTACATTGACCTCAGCTTTTATGAGATCTGAAACGGCCTCGATTTCAGCCTTCTGTTTAGCGTCAAGCACTGGAATCATTACCCTTTTCAAAGGTTGTCGTACCTTGATCATCTCCTTCTTGCGCAGCGATAAAACCAGCGATGAGATCACCTGTGCTTTTTGCATTTTGCTCTCGAGTGATTTATCAACAAAGTTTTCAACCCAAACCGGGAATTTGGCCAAATGCACGCTTGTAAATTGCTCACTGCCAGTTGCCGAAATAAGATCTCGATACAACTGATCCATAAAGAACGGTGCGATCGGCGCGCTCAATTTTGCAACATTCAGCAAACATGTATACAAGGTCTGATATGCTGCAATCTTATCCTGTGCATACTCGCCTTTCCAAAAACGGCGGCGGCAGAGGCGGACATACCAATTGCTTAAATTTTCCTGCACGAAATCCGAAATCGCGCGCGCTGCTTTCGTCGGTTCGTAATCGTTGTAATATCCGTCGACATCATTGATCAACGTATGAAGTTCGGATAAAATCCAGCGATCGATCTCAGGACGCTGTTCCAAAGGAACCTCAGCCTCGTCGTAAGAAAATCCATCAATATTCGCATATAGCGCAAAAAACGAATATGTATTGTATAAAGTGCCGAAAAACTTACGGCGGACTTCAGCAACGCCTTCAATGTCAAACTTAAGGTTGTCCCAAGGATTGGCGTTTGCGATCATGTACCAACGCGTCGCATCGGGACCATATTCTTTCAATGTTTCAAAAGGGTCGACGGCATTTCCGAGACGTTTCGACATCTTTTGGCCGTTCTTATCGAGTACGAGTCCGTTTGATACGACATTTTTATAAGCAACTTTATCAAAAACCAGTGTTCCGATTGCGTGCAATGTATAAAACCAGCCGCGTGTCTGATCGACGCCTTCCGCGATAAAATCTGCCGGAAAATCTGTTGCATTATCAATCTTGTCTTTGTTCTCAAATGGATAATGCCATTGTGCATACGGCATTGCGCCCGAATCAAACCAAACATCGATAAGGTCGGCCTCGCGTTTCATTGGTTTGCCTGATGGAGAAACGAGTGTGATCGCATCAACGACATTTTTGTGAAGATCGACAAGGTCGTAATTGGCATCAGACATGTTTCCGGTCTCAAAATTTTTGAATGGATTTGACTTTTGAAGACCTGCTGCAACCGATTTCTCAATTTCATGGAAAAGCTCTTCAACCGATCCGATAATGATCTCTTCTGATTTATCTTCCGAACGCCAAATTGGCAGCGGAATTCCCCAATATCTCGACCTGGATAGATTCCAGTCGTTTGCATTTTTAAGCCAGTTTCCGAAACGTCCTTCGCCTGTTGCTTTTGGTTTCCAGTTGATTGTATCATTCAAATCGAACATCCGATCGCGAACATCTGTGATCTTGATGAACCATGAATCGAGAGGATAATATAATAATGGCTCGTCGGTACGCCAGCTATGCGGATAACTGTGGACGTACTTTTCGACTTTAAATGCTTTGTTTTCTTCTTTTAATCTGATTGCAATCTCAACATCGACGGACCTTTCGGGCGCAGTTCCGGCATCATAATATTCGTTCTTAACATATTTCCCGGCAAGTTCGCCCATATGGGAAGTGAATTTTCCCTGAAGGTCGACGAGCGGAACAGGGTTTCCGTTTGCATCGAGAACCAGCATCGGCGGAACTTCCGGAACTGCTTCCTTGGCCACTTTCGCATCGTCGGCACCAAACGTCGGCGCGGTGTGCACGATTCCGGTGCCGTCTTCCGTGGTCACAAAATCGCCTGAAATCACGCGGAACGCATTTTCAGCATTTTGGTGTGGAAGCGCATATGGCAAAAGCTGCTCATATCGGATCTCGGTCAGGTCTTTACCTTTGGCTTCGGCTAAAATCTTATATGGGATCGATTTCGAACCTTCGGTAAAATCAGCAAAATCCGCGTCATCCGTGCTTTCAAAAAATCCTTTCCCAAATTGTTTCGAGACAAGATTTTTTGCAAGAATTACCTTGACAGGCTTGAAAGTATATTGGTTGAATGTTTTTACGAGAACATAATCGATTTTCGGCCCGACAGTCAGAGCAGTATTCGAAGGCAATGTCCACGGCGTTGTTGTCCACGCAAGAAAATGAATGTCGCCAAAACCTTGTAGAAAATCCGGCAGCGTTTCTTCTAATGCTTTAAACTGCGCAACGACTGTCGTATCGGTTACATCACGATATGATCCGGGCTGGTTAACTTCATGCGAACTCAAGCCCGTTCCTGCTTTTGGCGAATATGGCTGAATCGTATAACCTTTATACATGAGGCCTTTGTCGTAGATCTGCTTTAAAAGCCACCAAACAGATTCGATGTATTTAGATTTGTATGTGATGTATGGATCGTTCATGTCGACCCAATATCCCATTTTCTCGGTCAGGTCGTTCCAGACATCCGTATACCGCATGACGGTACGCTTACAGGCTTCGTTGTATTCTTCGATGGAAATTTTTGTACCGATATCTTCTTTGGTGATGCCGAGTTCTTTCTCGGTTCCAAGTTCAACCGGAAGACCATGTGTATCCCAACCTGCTTTTCGCTTAACCTGATATCCTTTCTGGGTTTTATATCTGCAGAAAATATCCTTGATCGCACGCGCCATCACATGATGGATTCCGGGCAGACCATTCGCTGATGGCGGACCTTCAAAAAACACAAATGGTTCTTTGCCTTCACGAGTCGACACGCTTTGCTCGAAAATATTTTCCTTTTTCCAGAAATCGAGCACATTATCTGCCGATCCGGGCAAATCCAATCCTTTATACTCGGTGAATTTCTTGACCATTTTAGCGCCTGTTTTTTCGCGGATGCGAAAGTACGATTTTTTTTAGGATGTTGATATATGGACTATTGGTAAAGAGATGTTAAGAGAAAATTTCGCGAAGGACTTCAAGCGATTTCGGTCGTTTGAAACCTTCCAAGTGAAGCCGATAATAATCGAGGATGATCCGCACTAGCAACTGTCGTTCGGCGGCATTAAAAACTTTTTGGCTTCCGCTGAATCGGACATTTAAAAGCCGCTTGAGCAAAGAAGTTTCGTCTGAAGTAAGGCAGTTTTCGGTGCAAAGATTTGTAAATATGCCGTCGACAAGGTCAAAATGATCTTTATTGAATTCGGTGATATCAGGATAAAATCCGAGGAATTTTGTGATCTCTATAAGTAATATCAGATGAAAATTTGCGGTTTCGTCGTGCGTATCAAGCCAGTGCAGCGCGGTTTCCAGAAACTCGAAAAGCCGGTCGTTGGTTTCTTCCTCTTTGATGCTGTGGTGTAGCATTTCCGATACGAACATGGCGATGGTAGATTTTACTACGTCGATATTGATCGTTTGATACGGAACTGAAAGCCGAATCTCACGGATCGTTTCAAGCGTGCCTTTACCTCTATGACTGGCTTCGATTTCCAAGATCGTCAGCGGCTGAAAATAGGAAATCTTTTTGCCTTTTGCCGAAAATGCACTGTGAATGAAATACGATTTGAGTCCGGCCGCCTGTGTAAAGCATTTTACGATCAGGCTTTTTTCCTGATAACGCAATGCGCTGATGACGATCGCTTTGGTTTTGACGAGCATTTATCGGACGATCATCACCTTTTTGACCTTGGTTTCGTCGCCTTCTTCGGTTGAGATGAAGATCATGTAAACTCCCGATGCCACGCGGTATTTACCGAAAGCTTTAGTATCCCATTCGATCGTTCCGCCTTCGGCAATTTCTTCATAAACAAGATTTCCTTCGATATCGGCGATTTTGACATTGGCTTTATCTGTCAGCCCGCTAATTTTAACCGTTCCATTAAATTCAGGCCGCACGGGATTCGGGTAAACAAACACTTTTCCGAGGTTGTCATTGGCATCGGTTGAAATACCCTTAAATGATATAAGTCCTTTTGATGTCGCAAAAAATACCTCGCCCGTCGCACCATTGATGTCGATATCGTTAATATTATTGCTCGGCAGCGGAGAATTTGCAGTTGTAAACCTGTGGATGGTTTCCTGTCCGTTTGGCGAGACGAGAAATACGCCCGAATCGGATGTTCCGATCCATTTGTTGTTCGCGCCGTCTACGACGATATCGGTAATGAATTGTTCGTAGAGAAGTTCCTGCGCCACATCATCTTCAAGAATAATAATGGGCTGTGTCGTCATTTGTTCATCGGATAGAAACCTGTCGACGCTCGAAAGAACGCGCAATCCTTTCAACGTTCCGATCCATAATTGATTCCTGTTATCGATGGCGACCGCACCTACGTATGAAAACGGAAGATTTCCCTGATCAGGGCCGAAAGTGATTTTTTTGGCGACATTCCCATTTTCATTGAATGCTATGAGTCCGTTATCATAAGAACCCATCCATTTCGTACCGTTCTTATCTATGATCAAACGGCCGAAACGCGCCGGCGAACTCAGTACGCTTTCCAGGTCGTAAGATTGCCAGGTGTTATCGGGTTTTAAAACTTTTAACGCATCATCAATCTGGGCATTGGTCATCCACAGATTGCCGTTGCGGTCGAACGCGCCCAGGTCGATACGGACGCTTCGGTATGTTGGATCGGGCGCAAAAACCAGCGACTCCAAACCGCTGTTGGTTTCATCATACTGTGCAACAAGCTCGTCATTTTCAAATTTTAAAAGGCCGGAAAAATACGATGCTACGAATAACTGATTTTCATTGTTGGGATTTACAACGGTCCGGACGAGATCATAGGCCTGTTTACCGGGTTCATGAACTTCTTCGTATGGAATGTTGAGCCACGTCGTGCCATCGTATTTGCTGATTCCATACGCATTAAGCTGCGGTACATAATCGATATCGTAAGCGCCGTAGGTCGTGTAAAGAAATGTAGGCCGAACATTAACTGAAAAAACATTGTTTCTCGATGGCCCGTCCGGAGTTATCGAAACGAACGCCGTTGGATTCGTGAGTTCGGTGGTAATAACGCCATGCGCTTCGGTCCCAATAAAAACGGTTCCGCCGACTACTGTTGCCGCAGTAAACAAAGGATCGATGTCGGGAATTGCATTTGCTGCAATCTGGGTCACCGGTCCGAAGGTTTGGTTATATATGTAGACCGAGGCAGCTGTAGAGATAATAAAATGATTTGCAGCCGAACGGAGGTCGGTTACCGGCAGCGGAAGCTGCGTTTGCACGGCGAACGTCGTACCGTTGTACCGGTTTACCTGCCCGGTGGAATTTACGGCGATAAGTTCGGTGTTCAGTGCTTCGACACCCGACCACGAGCCGTTGATTATTGTTGTCCACTGGCTGAAATCTATCAAATTCGGATTTGTAATATCCGCACGGCGAATTCCAAAATTGGTTGCAGCGTATATAAATCCATTGAAAACGGCACTTTGCTCGACGATGATCTCATCACCATTATCTCCGATAAAATAAGTATCGCCGAATAAAAGCGTCGCCAGGTTATATTGGACGATCCCGAAATCGCATGATATGTAAACAATCCCATTATGTTCCGTAAAATGGTTTACAGCCTTAATATTTGGCGGAAGTTGTTTATTGATAATATCAACGACATTGATCATTGATCCGTCGGCTTCATTGATTACGATGATCAGTCCGTTTTCATATCCGACCATGGTCCGATTAAATGACGGACTGTGGTAGAGCGCAGTGATCGTCTGGCCTGAAAGCCCGTCGATGGTATTTGTGGTTTTTAATACGTTCGTTGCGAGGTTTTTGCTGAAAAGAGCATTTTCCGATGCAGCAAAAATTGAAGTTGGCGACTGTGAAAGATCCTTGATCTCACTGTATGAAAAATATCCTTTCCAGGATTGGTTTTGCTGCGCCTGACAAAACGTGATGATTCCGAAAATAAATAAAAAAAGATACCTCATGGTAAACGTTGAATTCACAAATATAAGGAGTTTC
>CBDUBJ010000007.1:0-63602 GCA_965365355.1 uncultured bacterium | reverse complement strand
ATGTCAATGGATGTAATCTTGTGCCCGATCCGCCTGCCAGAATGATTCCTTTCATGCTTCCTAGGCTGTCGCAGCGCGTTTTAGATACGATTTACGAATCACATAAAATACCATGAAAGAAAAAATTAATAAAATTGGTACTATAAATTTCATCTTTCCAGCAAGACCCTTGTCACGTATCATATTCAATGAAATACTGTTTGGCTTAATGATTTTATCCGTACTAATAAATTCAGACCTGAATTTCGCTTGCTCTTCAATTAGTTCATCTTTAGTTCTGATCACATCATTTAATTGAGACTGTTGGCTATTGTAAACCATCGTACCTCCCCCTGCATTGCCTTTTCCTGATTCTGCTATACTTCTGAGTATGGCGTCAATTTGAGCTATCAACGTGTCGTTAGTCTGCATTTTACGCCTCATATTCTCAATATATTTTTGTTGAAGCTTGCTATAAAACTCATTGCTGTTCAAAAATTTTAATAATGGTTCTACAAGACCTTTTTCGGTGGCCTTCCCCTTTGTTGTGAATGAAATCATATGAAACCCGTAATTCTTACTTGTTGCATTATCCTCAACGATCTGATTCAAATCGCCGTCCTCGGCAAAAAGTTCCAGAACCCGATAGTTGAGTTCATTGGTATTTACAAATCTGTAGATGTCAACGATAGGCTGTATTTTGATATCCAATAAATTTTTAGGCTTACTAACACCGATAGATTTGAAGAAAACGGTATCTCTCTCCTCAATTTTCGCATCAAGCAATTCAATCCTGGAATAAAGGTAGTCTGTGCTGTTAAAATTAGGTATGACAATCATTTGGTGATCATATATTTTGCCACGATCCAGGTACCAACCTAACACTGCACCAATTATAATAAGTAGAATGACTATAAAAATGTTTTTTACAATAAAACGTGCCAACCTGAAAAAAAAGTTTCCGAGGCCCTCAAAAGCATTACCGATACCTTTTGAAATCGATGTTAAATCGATTTCCTGATCTTCAATAGACTTAGGCGTGTGTGTACTCATTTTGCGGTTGGTTTACTTTAAATATTTGTTCAAGGATTTTAATCGTAATTAAATATGTCGGTTTGACGCCGGTTGTGCCAAGTCCGCCCGAAGCGAGGGTGCTTCCCGTTTCCAACGGATTATCCGACGCATAATATGCATACCTGACCGTCACATCAGGATTGATGCTTTTACGGATTTTTGATGCGGATTGAATCGCTTTCTGATAATAGGCACCTTCCATTTCGAGCCCGATAACGCCCCAAGTGGACTTATTAAAGAAATTCAGCAGGTCGCGATTTTGAAGTGAGGTTCCCAAAACGGTAACCATCGGGCCGGAGTAGACCGGTATTCCAAAACCTTCAAACATCTCACCCGTAAGCTGGTTTTCAAACGGATAATTGTCACCGGTTCCTTCGTTAATATGTGCCGACGGGATCATGATATCGCCTTTTCCGCCTTCCAAAATGCCGGCTTTGCCCATGATCGAAACCGATTCGACATTTAAGAACGTTTTTCTGTCCTTATTTTCCTGATATGGTTTTAGCAACTCATCGATTGTTTCATAAGCCTGCTCGCCAAATGCATAGTCCATGACAATGATCACTGGAGCATCTTCGTTTAACCTGACTTGCGGAAATGCCGATTTCTTCCAATCGATCTTTGCGGTATCGAAAATCTGCACATCGATATTGGTTCCGGAAGTATCGGGCAGAAAGAACATCCCGGATTGCTGCGCAAAAGCCGAAACTTTATTGCGGATATCGTGTGCGCCGGCTTTGCTTAATTCTTCGAAAATGAAGTAGTCTGTCTGATCTTTAAATTTCATTTTCAGCACGTGCGTCGCAAAAAGCGAATTCATTACGCTGTGCATGTTTGCGCTGATGATATGGATCGGACGCTCGATCAGTCCGTTTTCCCGCATCACCTGCTTGATTCGTGTGGCCCAAATCTCGCCGTGGATATGATGGCCAAGCCGCTCACGAAGTACCGGGCTGAATGTGATAGTCCGCTTGTTGCTTTCAAGAATTTCTTCGATCGCAAGCTTTCCAAGCCAGTAAATGACGTGAAGGAAACGGTCCGGTTTTTCAACTGTTGCGAAGCTTCCGTATATATCAGAAACCTCCGCGAAAGTACGTCCGAGAATATTTGCCGTATGAGAAATTGCAATTTCCTTTTCGGCCTGTCCAAGCTTCTCACCTTTAAGTGCAGCCTGTTCCAATTTTAGCCAATCGCGCGAAACTTCACCGCTTTCATCGAGTAAAACCCTGTTTTTGATCTTATGGGATTCAATAAAAATGAACGTAAGATGCGTCAAAATATCGTAAATATCCGAGCGTCCACGCGTAATTTCAACGTTCATCTGCTCCTCGTCTATGCGATAACAGTTCCGTCTACGCTTCGGTGGAATGATCGGTGTAAAATGCGACTTTGAGTAACCTTCATCAGATGTCAGGTTGATGAAACGGCATTCTTCAATTCCAACAGGCAATCTCTCAATTACATAAAGAAGTCCGTTTAATTCCACCTTTTCATCAGCGATACTGCCGTAAATTTCGGGACGAAGCTGCAGCAATGCTTCACGCAATGTCTCGCCCGAAACACCCATCGGCTTATAAAAACCGCGGTTGAACAGATGGCGCATCGTGATATATAGTTTTTCAACGGCGCTGGAAGATTCCTGAGCCCTTGACCTCACTATATTTTTAATCTCTTTCATACGTAAATTTGCGCAAATTTAGGCTTTTATTCTTTACTTAATGCATCAGCGATGTTACGGTCATTTGACAACCGCGGAATTTTATTCTGGCCGCCCAATTTTCCGATGGACTTCATATATTCCTGAAAACCATTTCGCCTGACTTTAGTAAGCACCATCGAACGCAGAACATTGCCTGAAATCAGATCATCATAATATACATTTTGGCGCCGCATCGAATTTTCAATCGTCCGGCAGAAAACATCCTGATCTTTAGGCTCACTTTCAAATTCCACAAGCCATTCATGATATGGAAGTCCGGATCCCGGATTGATCTGTGGCGCGACAGTGAATTCATTTATGGTTGCGCCCGTAGCAATAAGCGCTTCACGCATGGCGGTTTCAACCTCTTTCCCGATGACATGCTCGCCAAATGCGGAAATATAATGTTTGATCCGTCCTGAAACAACGATTCGATAAGGCTTCGTTGATGTGAACCTGATGGTGTCGCCGATATTATAAGCCCAAAGTCCGGCATTCGTAGAAATAATCAAAACGTAATCGATGCCAAGTTCGACAGTTTCGATCGTATGCCGCTGCGGTTTTTCCGTAAAAAATTCGTCACTTCTGATAAATTCATAAAAGATCCCTGAATTCAGGAGCAACAGCATGCCTTCCTCCTTTTGCGAATCCTGGTACGCAAAAAAGCCTTCCGACGCAGGAAACAGTTCAATGCTGTCGACACGGCGTCCGATAAGGCTTTCAAACTTCGCACGATACGGTTCGTAATTCACGCCACCGTAAATAAAAAGGTTAAATTTCGGAAACAGCTCGCCGACGGCTTTACCGGATTTCTCCCGGAGTTTCTCAAAATACATCTGAACCCAGGATGGAATTCCCGAGATAACCGACATATTTTCGTTTATCGTTTCGTCGACGATCGAATCAACTTTTGTTTCCCAATCTTCGATGCAATTCGTTTCCCACGATGGCATGCGGTTTTTTTGAAGATATTTTGGAACGAAGTGCGCGACGATTCCAGAAAGACGACCCAGCTTTATTCCGTTTTTCTCTTCCAAAACCGGGCTTCCTTGTAAAAAAATCATCTTGCCGTCGACAAAGTCGCTATTACCTGTTTCGGCGATGTAATGCAAAATCGCATTTCGCGCAGCTTCTATATGAAATGGCATCGATTCCTTTGTTAGCGGGATATACTTGGCGCCAGATGTCGTGCCCGACGTTTTCGCAAAATAAAGCGGCTTTCCCTTCCATAATATGTCGGCCTCGCCTTTTACGACCTTGTCAACGTACGGCTTGAGATCTTCATAATCGCGAACAGGAACATTAGAAACGAAATCCGTATATGAACGAATCTGCGAAAAGCCATGATCTTTTCCGAACTGCGTTTTTTTGGCATCGGAAATCAATTCTGCAAACACTTTTTTCTGCGTTTGAACGGGATCGTTGGCCCAGCGTTTTACGCCTGAAACCACTAAACGGGCAAAAATTAGGGCAGCAAATGATTTAAATGAAGCCATTATTCGAAATCGATAAAAGTTTGCGGATCGATCGGATAACCATCTTTCCAAAGTTCAAAATGCAAATGAATTCCTGTTGATTCCGTACCTGTAGAACCTGCGAGTGCGATCACTTCGCCGGTCCGCACAACATCGCCCAGATCTTTCGTGAGTGACGCGGCATGTTTGTACGCCGAAATAAATCCGTTGTTGTGCCTGATGATAATTACATTTCCGGTTGACGGCGTCCAATCGGCGAAAATTACTGTGCCGTTCAGCGCCGCTCTGATCGGCGTATCTTTAGCCAACGCCACATCAACGGCAAAATGCTTTGTCCTTGTATCGTATTTGTCGGTGATCATCCCTTTCGCAGGCGGGAAAAGTACAGTTGACGGCGCAGCTTTAGGCCGCTCGAACAGATTGTATTTATCTTCGCGGGCCACTTCCTCCCGAAGCTTTAGCTCTGCTCCTGCCGGGCCGGGAATTTCTTTGTCGCCAACAGGTTCGACCTGAATTGAATCCTTATTCAATTTGGCAAACTCCAGATCGCCGGTCAGGATTTTTTGGATGGAAGATATATAAGCGTCATTCTTCCGGATAACAGCCGAAAGTGAATCGGATTTTAGCGCCAATTCCGTTGCGTCCCTTTTCAACTCACTTGATGCATAACCGGGAATATATTCGCGAAGTGGCGTAAACGCGATGATGTATGTCGTTACAAAAATAATCAGGATCGCGCCGAGAGTTGCAACCACAAAGACATTCATCAATGTGAGCCGAAGCGAAAAAACCTCTTCAAGCGATTCCTCATTGATAATCACGAGCCGGTTCTTGGTAAAAAACCTTTTCTTGAGCTGTTTCCGCTTTAACCTTCTTTTCTTCTTTTTTTCAGACATTCGGGCGGTTATATTCGCAAATATAGTTTAAAAGATAAAGGCAATCTGACGCACATCATCATGATCGATCGCAAAAAATTATGATGAAACACTCATAAATATTTGTCAAGCAAGCAAATTAAAGCGTTGTTTTATTTTTATCTTTGCCATTATAACTGCTTCGGCTAACACGCGCATCATGGGTAAATTCGGTCTTACAGAAATATTGGTCATTTTGGTAATTGTACTGCTTCTTTTTGGCGGTAAAAAAATTCCGGAAATGATGAAAGGCCTCGGCTCAGGCATTAAAGAATTCAAAAACGCTGCGAAAGATGAACAGTCGGCAGTTAAAAAAGAGGAAGAATCCAAGAGCTAAAACATCACTAAAGCTTCATGAAAATGAGGCTTTTTTCATTTATAAGATCATCGTTAGCTGAATGCGTTTTCGCTGCACATCAATTTCCACCACTTTAACCATGACGTGCTGATGCAATTTTACCGCATCATTGACATCCTTTACAAATTCCGCTTTTATTTGTGAGATGTGAACCAAACCGCTTTCTTTAATTCCGATATCAACGAAGCAGCCGAAGTTTGTGATGTTATTGATAATTCCCGGCAGCATCATTCCTTCGCGCAGATCCGAAATTGACCGGATCGTACTGTCGAACTCCAATACTTTCGCCGATTTCCTCGGATCGAGCCCGGGCTTTTGAAGTTCCTTGATGATATCCTGAATCGCAAGCTTACCGATCGGGCCGCTGATGTAAATTTCAGGATCGATCTTTTGCGCCAGCACTTTATTGCCAATCAATTCCGCAACCGAGACTTTTAGATCCTTTGCCATTTTTTCCACTATCTCATATGCTTCCGGGTGAACTGCAGAATTGTCGAGCGGATTGTCTGAATTGGATATCCGAATAAAAGCAGCGGCCTGCTGAAAAGCCTTTTCTCCTAACCGCGGAACTTTTCTAAGCTGACTTCTACTTGAAAACAAACCATTTTTGGTACGGAAATCAACAATGTTCTCAGCCAGCTTTTCGCCGATTCCCGAAACATATGACAACAAATGTTTTCCGGCGGTATTCAAATTTACTCCTACCGCATTGACACAGCGCATCACGACGATATCAAGTTCTTCGCGCAGCTTGTTCTGGTCGACATCGTGCTGATACTGGCCAACACCAATCGCTTTCGGATCGATCTTTACAAGTTCGGCCAACGGATCGGACAGTCGGCGACCGATCGAAACCGCACCACGGACAGTCACATCATAGTTCGGAAACTCTTCACGCGCGATCTTTGAAGCGGAATAAACTGATGCGCCGGCTTCACTTACGATATACACTTCAACCGGATGATCGAACGGGACTTTCTTGATGAAGGCTTCCGTTTCACGGCTCGCAGTTCCGTTGCCAATTGCAATGGCCTGGACTTTATAAGCGTTGGCAAGCGATCGTATCTTTTTGATTGCAGAATGAACATCGCTTTGCGGCGGATTCGGAAAAATCGTTTCGTTGTAAAGGAGATCGCCTTTCTCATCAAGGCAGACGATCTTACATCCGCTGCGAAAACCGGGATCTATTCCCATGATGCGTTTTTGTCCGAGTGGCGATGCCATCAATAACTGACTCAAATTAGAGGCAAAAACTTTGATCGAAGCATCATCGGCTTTACTTTTAAATTCCTGTAACACATCATTTGAAATTGCCGGATACAATAACCGTTTATAGCTGTCGGCAATCGCTAAGCTGATTTGACCTGCAGCTTCAGAACTTTTATTTTTTATGATTGAATTTTCTATCAGTGAAGTCGCATCATCACCATCAATTTCCAACTTGATCTTTAAAACACCTTCGTTTTCACCGCGAAGCAAAGCCAACAATCTATGCGGTGGCGTTTTATGCAATGGTTCGGACCAATCTGCATATTGCCTGAATTTTTCTGATAATGCTTTTTGATCTTCCGTCGCATCGGATTTCAGCTTGACCTGCTTGGAAGAAATGGCCGAACGTCGCTCGAAAATCCGTCGAAGCTGGCGGCGAACATATACATTCTCACTGATCCATTCCGCAATGATATCGCGTGCGCCCTGAAGCGCTTCGTCTTCATTTGCAACATTGTTATTAATATACTTGCCCGCAATAAAATCGATATCAACGGAATTCTGCGACATAATGATCTTTGCAAGCGGCTCCAAACCCTTTTCCCGCGCGACATCGGCTCTGGTTTTCTTTCTCTTTTTATACGGCAGATAAATATCTTCGAGTTCCTGAAGATCAAACGACGATTCTATCCTGGTTCGAAGTTCCGCGGTCATCGCACCTTGTTCTTCAATTGATCTCAGGATCGATTCCCTGCGGTTCGATAGATTGAGGAATTCCTTTTGGAATTTTGCAATCTGCTCAATGATCACTTCATCGAGATTTCCGGTTTGGTCTTTTCGATATCTGGAAATAAACGGGATCGTACAATCTTCGGAAAGCAATTTAATCGTGTTTGCAATTCCGCTTTCGGGAGCTGAAACGTGTTTTTTGATGAAGTCAATTTGAACCATTTTAGGGAAATTGGAAGATCAGAGAGAAAAGATGAAAGATGTTATAAATCAATCCTGGACTATAAAATCCTTTGGATCCTTTTTCTTGAATTCCGGCTGGATATTGATATGATTGATATTAAATTTTTTAAAAAGGACGATTTCCACTTTGTGCAGCAGATCGTTGAATTCGGACATTTTGATATCTTCCCGACAGTCGAGATGCGCTTCAAGGTGTAATTCATCATCATTGAGATGCCAGACATGAATATGATGAAGTTTATTGACACCCGGAATTTTATGGACTTCCCGGACAATCTTTTTGATATCGATATGTTCAGGTGTGAAAAGCATGAGCATTTGCGTCGATTTCCTCAAAAGGTCCGCTCCTACAATAATAAGGTATAAGGCGATGATCATCGTAAGTAAACTGTCGACCCAGAACCAACCGAAAAATTTCATTAATAATCCGCCTACCAGGACCGCAATGGAAGCCAGCATATCCGTAAATAAATGCACGTATGCAGATTTCATATTGAGGTTTTTCTTTGAGTCGTTTTTCAGCAATAAAACCGACAAGCCATTCGCGACTATTCCCAGGACCGAAAGCCAGATTACAAGTTGAGCAGCGATAATTTGTGGATTATAAAATCTGTGAAATGCTTCGAAAACCAGAAAAACCGCAACAATGATCAATGTTGCTGCGTTGATGAACGCGGCCATAATGCCTGCGCGTTTGTATCCGAAAGTATGATGCAACGAAGCTTTTCGTTTTGAAAGCTGATGCGCAACGTAACTGAATATTAATGAAAGGACATCACTGAAATTGTGCAGCGCATCCGATAGCAAGGCAAGACTTCCGGAAATTATCCCGCCAACTACCTGCGCAATTGTAATGACAATGTTCAGCAGGATCGACAGAAGGAGATTTTTTCCCGCTACTTCATGTTTATGTATATGAACATGGCCACCGCTCATCGGCACTGTATCTTGTCGACGCGATTTTGATGACGTCCGCCTTCAAATGAAGTCGTTAAAAAAGTTTCGGCAATTTCGACAGCCTGTTGGATCGAAGTAAAACGTGCGGGAATACTCAAAATATTGGCATCGTTATGTTGTCGCGCAAGTTCCGCGATTTCTTTCGTCCAACATAAAGCGCCACGGACTCCGGCATGTTTATTTACCGACATGTTAATTCCATTCCCGCTTCCGCAGATCACGATACCAACATCAGCGTTCCCGTTTTCAACATCTTCGGCAACAGGATGTCCGAAATCCGGATAATCAACGCTGTCGTTAGAGTCGGTTCCATGATTGGTAACTTGGTATCCGCGCGATTGCAACATCTTTAAAATTGCTTGTTTATAATCCGGACCGGCATGGTCGTTACCTATTGAAATTTTCATCGCAGTGTCTTTTTACAAAATTACTTTAAAATGGCAAAAGGTTCCTCATTAATATCTATATGAATATTTTATAAGATTAAATGCGAATGATGTAAATGTTAATAAATTTTTTGAGTCCCTGATTTTGCTGGAATGATTGATCAGCAAACTTTGTTAGTAAATCCTGAAGGGAAAAAGATAAAAGAATTTTGTGCAGTCGATTTAAATTCCAATCAAAAAAGCAGATTTAATATCCAAGAAAAGTTTCAGGAATTTCTTTCCTAATTATCAATATCGGGAGTGCGTTTATTAACATCGAGCACATATACAATTGATGAACAAAATTCTGTGGAAATCAATTTAGAAACATTGTTAATATAATTTTAACAGTCCTTGCAACGCAGTATGTTAACCATAATTTCGACTGTTGATAAGCTTTGATAAAAAAGAATAATTCCAAAATCGATCGTTTGCTTCAAAAGTTATATCGACTATCAACAAGCTATAATAACCATCAAAATTTAAATTTAAAATCTTTCTATTTTTTGATGTATTTAATAAATGTTGATAACATCAGACAATTTTTAGATCATTCGAATTGTTGAGATCGATAACGATTGCTTCAGCAGCTAACCTGTCATCAGGATGAACCTTAAGCTTGATTCCTCCAAGCGCGATCGAATACATCGGAACTATGTTCATCATCGCTTCATTCTCAAAAATATGTCTGATGCCATCCAGCGCCAGCCGGTGCTTTAAGATCGTAATTTCGTGTGGATAATGAAACGTCGCAACTGTGATAAACTCTTCCATAGCAATTAAATTTAGAGGTTTAAAATCATTTCGTCGCTTTACTGCGAGTTAATATTTGTTTAAACTTCAAATGTTAAAAAGTTGGTCTGTAAAGTATTTCGTAATTTTCACGAATTATAGATACAAATGAAACAACACGGAAAAAAGAATAAGAAGAATAAAGACTTTTCGCATAAAATATTAAAACTGCTTTCGAACCATCCTGAAAAGACATACAACTACAAACAAATAGCGGCCAAATTTGAAGTCGACGATACCCAGAGCCGAAATGAGATCATTAAAGAGCTGAAAGTTCTGACATCGTCAAAGAAAATCATCGAAACCGAACCCGGGAAATTCATGATCAAAGCTGCAAGCCGCGATTATTACGAAGGCAAGATCGATATGACCGCGCGAAAGTCGGCATATTTCGTCTGCCCTGATTTTGAAGAAGATGTTTTCATACCAACAAACAACTTAAATCATGCACTTGATGGCGATACCGTTAAGGTTTATGTATACAATCGCCGCAGTGGAAAAAGGCCGGAAGGCGAAGTTGTTGAAGTTGTCGAACGTAAAAAGACCGAATTCGTTGGGGTAATCGATATCCAGAAAAATTTTGCTTTTGTGGTAACTGCGAATGCGAAAATGTATACCGACATATTTATTCCAAAAGATAAGATTGGTGACGCGCAGCAAGGCGATGTTGTGCTTGCGAAAATTGAAGACTGGCCTGCGAAAGCCGACAGTCCGTTTGGATCCATCATTCAGGTTCTTGGCCAGCCTGGCGAGCATGATACAGAAATTCATGCGATCCTTGCCGAATATGGATTGCCATATGAATTTCCGCCTGAAGTTGAAGCATTTGCGGAAAATATAGATACATCGATCCAGGAAGATGAAATTGCGAACCGTCGTGACATGCGTGATACGCTGACATTTACGATCGACCCGAAAGATGCGAAAGATTTCGACGATGCATTATCGTTTAAAAAACTCGATAACGGAAATTTTGAAATCGGTGTCCACATTGCCGATGTGTCGTATTATCTTCAGGAAGGAACTATTTTGGATGAGGAAGCCTACAGTAGGGCAACATCTGTTTATCTCGTAGATCGTGTGGTTCCAATGCTTCCCGAAGTGCTTTCAAACTTTGCATGCTCGCTTAGGCCACATGAGGAGAAATATACGTTTTCGGCAGTTTTTGAGATCAATTCCAATGCACAGGTTATCAACCAATGGTTTGGACGGACGGTAATTTATTCGGATCAGCGTTTCGCTTATGAAGAAGCGCAGCAGATCATTGATTCCGGAACAGCCAACATACCTTCTGAAATATCGATTACGGGCGACAGTTATATTGTATCGGATGATATTAAAGATGCGGTCCTGACGATGGACAAGCTTGCCAAGATCTTACGAAAAGCAAGATTGAAGAACGGAGCGATATCTTTTGATAAGGTTGAAGTGAAATTCCATCTCGATGGCAACGGCGAACCTACCGGGGTTTATTTTAAAGTTTCAAAAGATGCGAATCACCTGATCGAAGAATTCATGCTTCTTGCCAATAGAAAGGTCGCGGAATTTATCGGAAAGCAAAATAAGACTTTTGTCTATCGTATCCATGACGAACCGGACGAGGCAAAATTGATGGGTCTGCAGTCGATTATTTCGAAGTTCGGCTACAGCATCAATTTTAAATCGAAAAAAGATATTTCCAAATCACTTAACAAATTGCTTGATGATGTTTCGGGTAAAAAAGAGCAAAATCTTGTAGATACATTGACTATCCGAAGCATGAGCAAGGCTAAATATTCTACGGATAACATTGGCCATTACGGACTGGCATTCGATTATTATTCCCATTTCACCTCGCCTATTCGTCGTTATCCCGATGTGATGGCG
The DNA here is from genome assembly GCA_965365355.1 of uncultured bacterium. GTDB lineage: Bacteria > Bacteroidota > Bacteroidia > Flavobacteriales > Flavobacteriaceae > Flavobacterium. The sequence continues at coordinate 51,882 of CBDUBJ010000007.1, read as the reverse complement.
CATCGTCTGCTGCAGCATTATCTCGATGGTGGAAAATCTGTTGCTGATGAAGTTTATGAAGAAAAATGCCAGCATTCATCAAACATGGAAAACCTGGCGACAAATGCCGAACGCGATTCCGTAAAATACATGCAGGTAAAATACATGCAGGATCATAAAGACCAGGAGTTTTTAGGTGTGATCTCAGGCGTTACCGAATGGGGAATTTATGTAGAGATCATCGAGAACAAATGCGAAGGAATGTGCCGTATCCGTGAGATCAAAGACGATTATTATATTTTTGATGAGAAGCAATACGCGCTCGTAGGTGAAGTATCCAAAAATCTTCTCCAGCTTGGCGATGAAGTTTATGTAAAAGTCAAAAATGCCGATCTGGTTAAAAAACAGCTCGACTTTTATTATATCAGGAAAAAGGATGATGTTCAAAACTAAAATTCAGTCAAAATGAAAAAGTTTCTTTTATTGGGATTTGCATTCGTTTATTTCGGTGCCGCGTCTCAAATCGTAAAAAATGTTGGTGATTTTCATGAAGTAAAAGTATTCGACAGGATATCTGTACAACTCGTGGCTTCAGGGGAAAACAAGGTCGAGATTTCAGGCAATCGTGCTGAAGATGTTGAAGTTGTGAATAACAATGGCGAACTTAAGATCAGGATGAAACTTGAGAAATTGCTGAAAGGCGAAGAAGTCGAGGCGACAGTTTATTATACAAAGATCAAGAATATCGAAGCCGGGCAAGGTTCGTTTATCGGATCTGCTGAAGCGATCAAGATCACATCCTTGGATATCAATGCCAAAGAAGGCGCCGAGATCAAGCTTTCCCTCGATGTTACCAAAGCAGATGTGCGTGCCGTTACAGGCGGAATTGTTAAGCTTTCAGGAACGGCAGATGAAGTTGATGTCAATATCGGCACAGGCGGGATTGTTGAAGCGCGGCAACTTATGGCTACGCGCGCGGAAGTCGATATCAATGCCGGCGGTGAAGCGACAGTTTCAGCGAGCGATGTTGTTGATGCCGACATTAAAGCCGGCGGTACGGTTACTTATTACGGCAATCCGAAACGCGTTGAAGAAAAAACCACGCTTGGCGGTACGATCCGAAAAGGGAACTGATATCGGTTTGCAGTAACATAATTGTTATTTTTGAAGTTCTACTCCAATTGCTATGATGCAGGATATACTGACGGCAATTCCGCTCGGGATTTTTTTAAGTTTTCTGATCGGACCTGTTTTTTTCGTATTGCTCGAAACCAGTGCCGTCAAAGGCGTTCGGGCCGCGCTTGCATTTGATTTTGGCGTGATCATGGCCGATATTGTTTTTATCTTGATTGCATATGGCAGCAGTTACCGACTGATCATGAGCATTAAAAACGATCCGGGAATCTTCATTTTTGGTGGAATTTTGATGCTTACATACGGTATAATTTCTTTTTTGAAATTGAGAAAAACCGGGCGCGCTTTGGAAAAAGATAAGGATGTAACCGTCGAATTGATCAAAAAAAATTACGGAAACTTGTTTTTAAAAGGCTTTCTTCTGAACTTCATTAACGTTGGTGTCCTGCTTTTTTGGTTTATGATCCTGATTACGATCGGACCCAAACTTAACCTTGAAACACAGCGGCTCGTGACATTCTTTACTGCAGTCCTCGTCACTTATCTGGTTATCGATCTTGGAAAAATCCTGCTTGCAAAACAATTAAAAAGCAAACTTACCGCATCCAACATTTTGAAGATCAAAAAAGGAATTAGTATCATGCTGGTAATCTTTGGTTTGGTCATCATGTCACAGGGTTGGTTTCCGAGCGAGCAGAAATTCGTAAAAAATGCGTTGGAGAAAATAAAATAACCGCGCGTTTAACCAGATAATCAATTGCCAGTTGTAATTTGTTTTTTATATTTGCCCACCTTATGGCGTCGTGGCCGAGTGGCTAGGCTGGGCTCTGCAAAAGCTCCTACAGCGGTTCGAATCCGCTCGATGCCTCCAAAAGAAATCCCCTTCGAAAGGGGATTTTTTATTTAATTCCGGTATTCTTCCATAATAACGGTTACCATTTCAACATCGCCGCCAATCGGAGGATTTAGCTTCGATACCGAAAGCTGTATTCTTGCAACTTCCGGGATTTCATCAAAAATCCTTTTTATGATCCGGTGCGCGACATGTTCCAGGAGATTGGAACGGATCGCCATTTCTTCGGTCACGATTCGATTCAGGAAAACATAATCAACGGTATCGGCCAGTTGGTCGGATGTTGAAGATTTCCGCAGGTCGGTTTTCACTTCAAGATCGACAGAATAGTCGGATCCGATGCGGCTTTCTTCTTCCAAACATCCGTGGTATGAAAATGTCCTTATATTTTTTAATTTGATGATTCCCATTTTGCGCAATTAAAGCATAAAGGTATGAAATCTCTGCGGTGCTGATGCTTAATTCATACCTTTGCACTTTTAGATTTATAGATGTCAACAGAAGAAAAATCACTGAATTTCATAGAGCAGATCATAGAAACCGATCTTAGAGAAGGAATGTCACGCGACAAACTTCGCTTTCGTTTTCCACCTGAACCAAACGGATTTTTGCACATCGGACATGCAAGCGCGATCGCACTCAATTTCGGATTGGGTATCGATTATGATGCGCCGGTCAATTTGCGATTTGATGATACGAATCCTGCAAAGGAAGAGCAGGCATATGTTGATGCGATAAAGCGTGATGTTGAATGGCTCGGATTTAAATGGGCCGAGGAACGTTACGCATCCGATTATTTTGATCAGTTGTATGATTGGGCGGTGATGATGATCAAAAACGGTAAAGCGTACGTCGACAGCCAGTCATCGGAAGCGATGGCAGAGCAAAAAGGTACGCCTACCATGCCGGGTGTCGACAGTCCGTTTCGAAATCGTTCTGTAGATGAGAATCTCGAATTATTTGAAAAAATGCGAAATGGCGAGTTCGAGGAAGGAACTCATATTCTGCGTGCGAAGATCGATATGTCATCCCCAAATATGCTGATGCGCGATCCGATCATGTACCGCATTTTGCACAAACATCATCATCGAACCGGCAGCAAGTGGTGTATTTATCCAATGTATGACTGGGCTCACGGGGAAAGCGATTATCTCGAACAGATCTCACATTCGTTTTGCACACTGGAATTCTTGCCACATCGCGAATTGTACGATTGGTTCCTTGACCAGATCTATGATGAAAAGCTCGTACGTCCGAAGCAGCGTGAGTTTGCAAGACGCAATTTGAGTCATACTGTTGTCAGCAAGCGGAAATTGCTGCAGTTGGTGAACGATGGCCATGTTCGTGGCTGGGATGATCCGAGAATGTCGACGATTTCCGGACTGCGTCGCCGTGGTTATACCGCAGCGTCATTGCGTAATTTTGCCAGGACGATAGGCATTGCAAAACGGGATAATCTGATCGATGTTTCATTGTTGGAACATTGCATCCGCGAAGATCTGAACAAAACCGCACCTCGTGTGATGGCAGTTCTCGATCCTGTAAAGCTTATCATCACGAACTATCCTGATAGAAATGAGGAATGGCTCGATGCCGAAAATAATCCAGAAGATGAGTATGCTGGCAGCCGTAAAATTCCTTTTTCAAAAGTAATATATATCGAACGTGAGGATTTTATGGAAGATGCGCCACCGAAGTTTTTCAGGCTTACCGTTGGGCGTGAAGTCCGATTGAAGAACGCCTATATCATTAAGGGAGAAAGCGTTGTAAAGGATGCCGCGGACAACATTGTGGAAATTCATGCGACATACGACGCCGACAGTTTAAGCGGAAGTGGCACAGAAGCCAGCGAAAGAAAGGTCTCGGGAACGTTGCATTGGGTTTCTGAACCGCATGCAATTGAAGCCGAAATTCGTTTGTACGATCGGTTGTTTACGGACGAATCTCCGGACACGCACAAAGAGAAGAATTTCCTTGAATTTGTAAATCCCGAATCATTAAAAGTCGTAACGGGAATGGTCGAACCAAGTTTACGATCGGCAAAACCTGAAGATCGTTTTCAATTTCAGAGGCTTGGTTACTTTACGTGCGATCTCGACTCTACTGACAAAAAACTGGTTTTTAACCGGACAGTTACCCTCAAAGATGCGTGGGAAGAAAAAGGCAAGAAAGAAGAAAATCTTATCAATAACAGCTTAAAAGAGATCAACAGATATTTTAAGGTTGGAACTGATGATGAGCGCGATTCGATTGAGCAATCTATTGCAGCCAATATCAAGTCCGTTTCGAGTTTCAGTCTTTTGCAGAATGCTATCAAGAAAAACGTCAATAACAATAAAAGTTCGTTGTTGTTTGCAAATTGGATATTAAAATATTCCGAACGGATCAAAATTTCCGATATCGATGAAGAATTAGTCCAAAAATTAATGACGATGTCCGAAAAGAGTGAATCGGAATTTGTGCGAAATGCGAAAACTGAATAGAATAGTTTCAAACTATAGTATGTAGATTCTTGCAGGTGGAATTACTATCATTTGTTTTATTTATTGATATTTTTGTTTCTATAAATAGATGCAATTGAAATTGACTTGTATATTTTCGAAATCCGAGCCCTTTAGAATTTGACGATGTTCTTGTATACCTTGCGCATCAAAACGGTCTTAGAGGGCTTTATTTTAAATCTTCTATGTTTCTGATTTTATTTAACCCTTCGTTAACACTAAAAATCTGATAGCGGTTCTAACTTGATGAAAATTTATCATCATGAGTAAAAATTCTACCGCACTTGCCTTGATTGCAGGTGTCGCCATCGGTACTGCTGTCGGAATCTTGCTTGCACCCGACAAAGGTGCGGAGACAAGACGAAAAATTAAAAAAGGTATCGACGACGCGTCACAAAATATTAAAGACCGGATCAAATCGGTTCAGGAGCAACTTTCACAATTTGGCGATGAAACAGCAAGTGAAATGTTTTCCGATCTTGGCGACAAATCAGAAGCGGTACTTTCGATGCTCGAAGACAAACTTGCTTCCTTAAAGGCTGAAGCAGCAAAAATGAAGAAATAAAAAAGAGGCATAAGCCTCTTTTTTATTGTTCCGGTTCAAGATCTTCCGGGTCGCCACCTTCGCGCAGATGACGGTAATCATCCGAAGGCTTGTGTTCATCTTTCCTTTTCCTGGCCTGTCTATCCCCTTTTTTCATCGCTTCGCCAATCTGGTTTGAAGCCGTAAACGATGCAACCATATTATTCAGCATATCACTTCCGGCTTGTGGCGAATTAGGAAGTAAAATCAAATTTGAGTTTGTATCCGCGCCAATCGATTGCAATGTATCGTAATGCTGCGTGACCACAATAAGCGCGGACGCTTCCTGGGAATTGATCCCGACTTTATTTAATACATCAACACTTTCTACGAGTCCGCGTGCAATTTCCCGACGTTGGTCTGCAATACCCTGACCTTGAAGCCTTTTACTTTCAGCTTCAGCTTTTGCCTTGGCAACGATCCTGATCCTTGAACTTTCAGCTTCGAATTCGGCAGCAGTTTTTTCACGATCGGCCGCGTTGATACGGTTCATGGCATTTTTGACCTGGATGTCCGGATCGATGTCGGTAACAAGCGTATTGATAATATCATATCCATAAGTAGTCATCGCTTCGTTCAATTCCCGTTTGACCGCAATTGCGATATCATCTTTTCGTTCGAAAACATCGTCTAATTTAAGTTTTGGCACTTCGGCGCGAACCACGTCAAAAACATATGCAGTAATCTGATCATGAGGATATTCCAGTCGGTAAAACGCATCATAAACCTTGTCTTTGATAACCATGAATTGAACTGAAACCTTGAGCTTAACAAATACGTTGTCCTTGGTCTTGGTTTCAATCACAACGTCGAGCTGCTGAATTTTGAGATTGATTTTGCCTGCAATCTTATCAATTATCGGAATCTTGATCTGAAGCCCGGAATGCCGAATACTTTGGAATTTTCCAAATCGTTCGATGATCGCTGCGGATTGTTGTTTTACGGTAAAAAATGACGAGAGCAGCAGGAGTAGCGCCAGTACGCTCAAAACAATTGTAGAAATATCCATATAATTATTGTTTAAAATGAGGGTTAATGTACGAAAAATACTTTAGGTTTGTTTGGACTATAGATGCTATGAAAAAGTTACTATTTCTGCTTACGATCGTGCCGGCGTTATGTTTTGCACAATACGGCGATCAAGACGCTAACCGCATTGGAATATTTGGCGGAATCAATCAATTTACCCTTTACACGAGCGATATCGAAGCTAATCCCGGAACCGGATGGACTGCGGGATTAAGTATGCGTGGTAATTTTTACAACGATTTTGATATGGTTTATGCGATCCAGTTCAGCGAAAATAATTTTTCGGTCGCAACAGACGGCATCAACGCGGAAGATGTCGCATACAAACTGTCGTCCGCGCAGATTTCACTATTGGTCAGTTACAAGTTCATTGAAAATCATTTAAGCATGGAATTCGGTCCGATGTTTCAGATAAATGGCGAACTCACGATAGATGAAGAAGACGAAGATAAAATTCTTCGAGACACGGGATTGATGGCAAAAGAGCTTGTGGATATTTCACGGATCAGCTTCTATCCTACTGTTGGAATTACCGCCGGTGTCAAACACTTTCGCGCAAATGTAACTTATCAATATGGCGTGAATAATCTGCTTGCAAAACTCGACGAAGGTTATAACGCGCATGCAGGAATTTTAACCGGAACCCTGATTATTTACCTTTGATCACGACAGGTTCGCAATAGCGCGCCGGATTCGGTGAATGGTTTCCTCCTTACCGATCATTTCCATAATGTCGAACAAATGCGGACCTTTCAATGCGCCAACAAGACTTAATCGCAGCGGCTGCATAATTTTTCCCATTCCGATATTATTCTCAGACATCCAGTTTTTAATGGAAGTTTCGATCGATGCCGATGAAAAATCTTCTTGGTTTTGGATGACATTCATCAAGTCCGACATCAGTCCGGAAGTATCGTCTTTCCAATTTTTAGATGCTTTTTCATCATATATTTCAGGCGACACAAAGAAATAATCTGACAGTTCCCAGAATTCAGAAACAAAATGTGCGCGCTCCTTTATCAGTGAAACAACTTTCGTCACGTAAAGAATGTCTGTCCGAATGCCTTTTTCCATCAATATTTTCAGGTAGTCTTCGGCAAGCAAGCCATCATCCCGTTTGATCAGATATTGATGATTGAACCACTTATTCTTCTCAGGATCGAATTTCGCGCCCGCTTTATGGACGCGCGTCAACTCGAATGCATCCACTAAATCTTCAAGCGAATATAACTCACGATCGGTTCCATCATTCCAGCCAAGCAATGCCAGGAAATTTACGACTGCATCAGGAAAAAATCCTTTCTCACGATAACCCGATGAAATTTCGTTCGTAATCGGATCGCGCCATTCCAATGGAAAGACAGGGAATCCAAGTTTATCTCCATCGCGTTTCGACAGTTTTCCGTTACCAATTGGCTTCAATATCAATGGCAAATGTGCAAACTTTGGTGCATGCCAGTCAAATGCTCGATATAACAGGACGTGAAGCGGCATCGACGGCAGCCATTCTTCACCGCGGATTACATGAGAAGTTTCCATCAGATGATCGTCGACAATATTGGCAAGATGGTAAGTCGGCATCCCGTCGCTTTTAAATAAAACTTTATCGTCCAGCAAGTTAGTGTCGAACTTTACATCGCCACGAATGATATCATGCAAGTGTAAGATCTCATCTTTCGGCGTTTTAAAACGAATGACGTATTCTTCACCCGAATCAATGCGTCGTTGGGTTTCTTCGGTTCCGGCAGTCAGCGAATTATCAAGTTTTTCGCGAATCTCATGGTTATAGATAAAAGTTTTGCCAGCAGATTCATATTCTTTTCGCAACGCATCCAGAGCATCGTTGGTATCGAATGCGTAATAGGCATTTGCGGATGAAATCAGTTGGTCTGCGTACTGCTTATATAACGATTTGCGTTCGCTTTGGCGATACGGTCCAAATTTTTCGTTACGTCCGACAGTTTCACTTGGTGCAATCCCAAGCCAGTCCAATGCCTCAAGGATATATGCTTCGGCACCTTCTACGTAGCGGTTCTGATCGGTATCTTCAATACGAAGGAAGAAAACGCCGCCGTGTCTTTTGGCGAACAAATAATTGAAAAGTGCGGTTCTTACACCACCGATATGCAGCGGGCCGGTCGGGCTTGGCGCAAAACGGACACGAACAGGTCTGGACATTGTAACAAATTTGTGCAAAGATACTACTTACATATTTTGGCGACGCAGTAAAACTTTGCGCAATTTTTAACGTTATCTGATTCTTATAAAATTGTACTTTTAGCGGTTAACAATAAACGACGTGGACAGTTCCAATATCATTTTCAATAAATTAGAAAGCTTTATAAGAAAGTACTACACGAATGAATTGCTTCGTGGACTCATTTTCTTCATCGGCATCGGGCTTTTGTATTTCCTATTTACAGTATTTATTGAGTATTTCCTATGGCTGAAGCCGACAGGAAGGACTATTTTGTTCTGGATATTCATTGCGGTAGAGCTATTTCTGCTGACGCGGTTTATCATCTTTCCACTATTTAAGTTATTCAAACTTCAGAAGGGAATCGATTTTAATCAGGCTTCTGAAATTATAGGAAATCATTTTTCTGAAGTTAACGACAAGCTGACGAATTTCCTTCAATTGTCGACAGATCGCAATAAATCCGAACTGCTTCTCGCGTCGATAGAACAGAAGGCGCATGCGCTGCAGCCGATTCCGTTTACAAATGCTGTTAATTACAGAAAGAACGCGAGGTTTTTACCGCTTGCGATTGTTCCGTTGTTGCTGTTTGCGTTCTTTTATATTTCGGGGAACAGTGCTGTTATTTCGCAGAGCTTTGGCCGGGTTGTCAATTATAAGCAGCAATATCTACCGCCGGCGCCATTCAAATTTGTGGTACTGAACAAATCGCTGCAAACAGAGCAAAATAAAGATTTTATTCTACGGATAAAAACCGAAGGGCGCATTGTACCTGAAAATGCGATGATCTTTATTGGAGATGAGAGTTACTTTATGGAGAATCCAAAGCCGGGCGAATTTACTTATCGGATCGCACGGCCTTCTGAAAATCAGACTTTTCGAATGGAAGCAAACGCCGTGGCATCGCAGGAATATGAACTATCGGTGGTAGAAGTTCCATCGATCGCGAATTTCGAGATGATCATGAACTTTCCATCATATCTCAGCCGCAAAGCCGAAGTTGTCAAAGGAACCGGAAACGCGATCGTTCCTGAAGGTACGCGCGTAACTTGGCGGATGAATACAGTCGCCACGGAAAAAGTTGAATGGACCAATGGTGTTTCTCAGTCTTTGTTTTCACGAAATGACGATGCTTTTTCGCTTTCACGAAGTATTTCTAACAACACGGATTATCAGATACTTACCTCAAATTCGAAAGTTGAGGATTACGAAAAATTGAGTTATAAGATTTCGGTAGTAAAAGATCAATTTCCATCGATTTCCGTTGGTAACGCTCCCGACAGTCTAAAGGTAGACACGAATTATCTTGTAGGCCAGGTCAGCGATGATTACGGATTGTCTCGTTTGCAGATCGTTTATTATCCTAATGATAACCCGAAAGCTGCCAAAAGAGCTGCAATTCCGGTGAAGAGGGACATTTACGACAGGTTTATCTTTGCGTTTCCCGGATCAATCCCTGTTGAGCAGGGCGTGTCGTATGAATATTATTTTGAGGTGTTCGACAATGATGCGCCACACGGATATAAATCGTCGAAGTCTACCGTGTTTTCGAGCCGTATCGAAACTGATGAAGAAAAACAGGAGCAGGAACTTCAGCAGCAAAATGATAACATCAACAGCATGGAGAAATCACTGAAGAATCAGGATAAGCAATTATCTGAATTGGAGAAGCTTCAGAAAATGGGCAAGGAAAAGGGCAATCTCGAATTTAAGGAGCAGCAAAAGATCAAGGATTTTATCAAACGCCAGCAGCAGCAAGACGAAATGATGAAGGAGTTTGCGCGGAAGATGGAGCAGAATCTCGAGAAATTCCAACCAGAAAAAAAGGATGAGTTTAAGGAAGAATTGGAGAAGCGCCTGGAGAACGCGGAAAAGGATATGGAGAAGAATCAAAAACTTCTCGATGAACTGAATAAGCTTAATGAAAAGATACAAAACGAGGAATTGTTTGAGAAGATCGAAAAGTTCAAGCAAAACAGTAAAAACCAAACTAAAACTCTCGAGCAGCTTGTTGAACTGACCAAACGGTATTATGTAGAGAAAAAGGCCGAGCAACTTGCCGATAAGCTTGAAAAACTTGCCGAAAAACAGGAAGAGTTATCGGATAAGGAAAAGGAAAATAATGCGGAAAATCAATCCGAGATCAATAAGGAGTTTGATAAGATCCAGGAAGAATTGAATGAGCTTGAAAAGGAGAACAAAGAGTTGAAATCTCCAATGGAATTACCGTCTGATGAGCAAAAGGAAAAGAATATTGATGAAGACCTGAAAAAAGCATCTGACGAATTGCAAAAGAATGATAAGCAGAAAGCGAAGCCAAAGCAAAAAAGCGCGGCAAAGCAGATGAAAGAGATGAGTCAGAAGATGGCTGAAAGCATGGCAGGCGGTGAGAAGGAACAAATGGAAGAAGATGTGAAGATGCTGCGTCAGATATTGGATAATTTGCTCGCATTTTCATTTTCGCAGGAGGATTTAATGGGACAATTTAAAGGCTTGCGAAAAGGTTCTCCGGCATTCAATAAGAATTTGAAGATACAGCAGGATTTGAAGCTGCAGTTTAAGCACGTCGATGATTCGTTGTTTGCGATGTCGCTTCGAAATCCAAAGATTGCTGAAGATGTTACCAAAGAGATTGGAAATGTCCATTATAATATGGACAAATCCCTGGAGTCTTTGGCGGAAGCACAGGTTAATAAAGGAGTTTCGCATCAGCAGTATACCGTTTCATCGGCAAATAAGCTGGCCGACTTCTTAAGCGATATCATGAACAGCATGCAGATGTCACTCTCCGGAATGGGCGCAGGCAAACCTAAGTCAGGCAAAGGTCAGGGTGGAATGCAGCTTCCTGATATTATCCAGAAGCAGCAAGGGCTCGGCGAAAAGATGAAGGACGGCATGAAGAAAGGCGAGGGCGAAAAACCCGGAGAAGGACAGAAACCTGGTGCCGGGGAAAAACCCGGTCAATCCGGTAAAGGCAAAGGATCCGGTGGACAGGGAAATGAAGGCGAACAGGGTGAAGATGGCGAAGGTGACGCACGCGCAATCATGGAAATCTATAAAGAGCAACGCCAGCTACGTGAAGCATTGCAGAAGGAATTGAGCAAGCAGGGCGTTGGCGGGCAAGGTCAGAATGCCGTCGAACAAATGAAGCAGATCGAGAAGCAATTGCTTAATAAAGGCTTTAATAATGAAACGATGCAACGTGCTTTAAACCTTAAGTATGAGTTGCTTAAGTTGGAAAAGGCTCTTCAGCTTCAAGGCGAGGAAAAGAAGCGTCAGGCGGAAACGAATAAGAAAGATTTTCAGAATGCGGCACGGCCACTTCCCGCAGCTTTGCAGGAATATCTTAACAGCATTGAAATATTAAACAGGCAAAGCTTACCTTTGCGCTCCAATTACAACCAGAAGGTTCAGGAATATTTCAAAAATCAATGATCCTATTCAATTACGAGACTGATTTCTCACTAGATTCTGAAGATCAATACATTGACTGGATTTCCCGGGTTATAGTATCGGAAGGAAAATCGGAAGGTGATATCAGTTATATTTTTTGTGATGACGAATATTTATTGGGGATCAACCAAAGATATTTGAATCATGATGATCTGACTGACATTATCAGCTTTGACTATTCTGTAGGAAACGAATTACATGGAGACATATTCATATCCGTTGATAGGGTTAAGGAGAACGCCGAGTCGTTTGGTGAAAGATTTAACGAGGAACTGAAGCGCGTCATGATACATGGCATTTTACACTACTGCGGATATAAAGATAAATCGGAAACCGACAGTAAAGAAATGCGTCAGGCCGAAGAAAATAAAATGAAGATGTTTCACGTGGAACAATGAGTATGTTTAATGACACATATGATGTAATTGTTGTCGGTGCCGGCCATGCTGGTTCCGAAGCCGCTGCCGCATCTGCGAATCTTGGCGCGAAAACGTTGCTTGTTACGATGAGCCTGCAAAACATTGCTCAAATGTCATGTAATCCGGCGATGGGCGGTATTGCAAAAGGGCAAATCGTTCGCGAGATTGACGCTTTGGGCGGTTATAGCGGAATTATATCCGATAAAACGGCGATTCAGTTTAAGATGCTTAATAAGTCCAAAGGTCCTGCGATGTGGTCGCCGCGTGTACAAAGCGATAGGATGCGATTTGCCGAAGAGTGGAGATTGATGCTGGAGCGTACGCCAAATCTGGATTTTTATCAGGAAATGGCCAAAGGGCTGATCATTGAGAACGGGAAGATCGCCGGAATCAAAACGTCACTTGGCGTAGAGATACGAAGCCGCGCGGTTGTCTTAACAAACGGGACTTTTTTAAATGGACTTATCCATATTGGGGAGAAGCAATTTGGAGGTGGCCGCGCAGGCGAAAGCGCCGCATACGGAATCACAGAAGATCTGATTAATGTAGGTTTTGAAGCGGGCCGAATGAAAACCGGAACGCCGCCACGTGTAGATGGACGGTCTCTTGATTATTCGAAAATGAATGAGGAAAAGGGCGACGAGAAGCCGTCAAAGTTTTCGTTTTCGGATGAAACAATGCCGCTCACCCACCAAAAGTCATGTCATATGACATACACTTCGCCTGAAGTGCATGAATTGCTGCGCGAAGGTTTTGATCGGTCGCCGATGTTTAATGGAAGGATCAAAAGTCTCGGACCAAGATATTGCCCATCCATCGAAGATAAAATCAATCGCTTTGCCGATAAAGAAAGGCATCAGCTATTTGTTGAACCCGAAGGCTGGAATACCATCGAAGTTTATGTCAACGGATTTTCGACATCACTTCCCGAAGACGTTCAGTTTAAAGCACTTCGTTCAGTCGCGGGATTTGGAAACGTCAAATTTTTTCGTCCCGGTTACGCAATTGAATACGATTATTTTCCGCCAACACAATTGAAACACACGCTGGAAACGAAACTTGTGGAAGGGCTTTATTTTGCAGGACAAATCAATGGAACTACAGGCTATGAAGAAGCTGCGTCCCAAGGTTTGATGGCGGGAATAAACGCCGCCCTGAAAGTTCAGGAGAAAGATCCGATGATATTAAAACGCGACGAAGCGTACATCGGGGTTCTAATCGACGATTTGATTACGAAAGGAACCGAAGAGCCATATAGGATGTTCACATCCAGAGCTGAATACCGGACATTGCTGCGGCAGGATAATGCCGACTTCAGGCTTACTCCGAAATCATTTGAGATCGGACTTGCGTCGGAAAAGCGGATGAGGCGCATGGAAAATAAGTTAATTGAGTCTGAAGCTATGGTTTCATTCTTTAAGGAAACAAGTGTGCTGCCGTCGGAAGCAAATCCGATCCTGGAAGAAAAGTTATCCGCAGCAATGACGCAAAGCGATAAAATGTTCAAAGTTTTTTCGCGTCCCCAAATCGACCTTAACGACATTTTAAAATTTGATAAAGTAAAGCAATACATATCCGAGCGGGATCTTGATGAGGAAATAATAGAGCAGGCCGAAATCCAGGTCAAGTATTCAGGATATATCGAGAAAGAGCGGAATAATGCGAATAAATTGACCCGACTTGAAGACGTTCGGATTCCTGAGGCATTTGATTATGATAAACTCAAGTCGCTTTCTTATGAAGCCAAAGAGAAGTTTAAGAAGATCCGGCCGGTAAGCATTTCTCAGGCATCGCGCATTAGCGGGGTTTCACCAAGCGATATATCCGTACTTCTAATTCATATGGGAAGATAGTTCCACGTGAAACGACTTTGATAAACCCTTATCACGACTGACTTTTATGCAAATCGACACATCCAGAACGACCAAGTTTTTAGAGGTAAAGGATCATTCTGTCTCTGGTGAAATATTTCAGCTTTATCATGATCGTGAATTCGATTTGTTGATTACGACGCCACAACCTTCTTCTGAAAATCTTCCAAACTATTACGAAAGCGACGCATATATTTCCCATACAGATGGGCGGAAATCAATATTCGAAATAGCGTATCAAACAGCAAAAACAATCGCACTCCGCAGGAAACTGAAACTAGTATCAAAGCTTGCCAAAAATAGATCCTTGCTGGATATTGGAGCCGGTACAGGAGATTTCGTAAAAGTTGCAAAGAATTCAGGATGGAAAGTGGCAGGTTCCGAACCAAGTTCGAAAGCGCGGGAAATCGCCAAGCCAAAGGGGATTGAACTGAATAACGACACCTCTTCGATAGCGGATACATTCGATGTCATTACAATGTGGCATGTTCTGGAACACGTTTCGGATTTGGATTATCAGATTCAAGAACTCAAACGATTGATCAAGCCGGACGGGACGATCATCATTGCGGTTCCTAATTTCAAGTCGTTTGATGCAAAGCATTATAAGGAATTTTGGGCTGCATTCGATGTTCCGAGACATCTTTGGCACTTTTCAAAAATGTCGATAACAAAACTTTTCGATGTGCATCAGATGACTGTTGAAGCGGTTCTTCCGATGAAATTTGATGCATATTACGTAAGCCTTTTGTCGGAGAAATATAGAACCGGCAATATGCGTCCGTTTGCAGCATTTAAGACGGCGTTCAAATCAAATTCAGAAGGAAAAAGAACAGGTGAATATTCCTCACATATCTACATCATCAAGAACAAATAAAAACTATTTTTGCCGAACTAAATTTTAGAACATGAAGAACATTTTTTTGATTGCTTTCGCAGCTATTGCATTAGTATCCTGTAACAAATCGAACGAAACGGAAAGTGCAAAGACCGCTTACATTGACACATCGAAATTGATGGAAGAATATACTGCCGCCAAAGATATCGAAGCCAAATACAAGCAAAAGGGCGTTGAAATGGGCCGTGAGCTTGAAACTGAAGTGTCGCGCTTTAAAACTGAAGCTGAAAGTTTTAAAGCAAATGCGCAAGCAAACGGAATGGAGTGGGCACAGAAAAAAGGCGCGGAGCTTAGACAGCGTGAGCAACAGCTTACGTATGCGCAGCAAGCATTACTCCGACAATTGCAGGATGAAAGCGGTGCCGAATTGGATACGCTTGTAAAGCAGGTAAAAAAGTTCATTAAGGAATACGGCAAAGAAAAAGGATACGATTACATCTACGGAACCGGCGATGCTGCAACCGTACTTTATGCGGAAGATAAATATGACATTACAAAGGAAGTTGTAGGCATCCTGAACGACAAGTATAAATCGGAAGGTAAGAAGGAAAAACCGGCCGAAGATCAGGCAGCAGCCAAAAAATAGTAGAAGCCCTCAATTTGAGGGTTTTTTTGTACGTCGTTTTGAATGAATTTTTATATTTTGCCGGCTTATCTTTTACGCCATGAACAATATAAATGAAGCCGCAGATTATGTTTTGAAGTTTATCAACCAAACGGATAAACCTGTCTTTCTAACGGGCCGCGCCGGAACAGGAAAGACTACCTTGCTGAAAGAAATCATTAGGTCGACGCACAAGAATACAGTAGTTGTTGCGCCTACTGGTATAGCAGCGCTGAATGCCGGCGGCGTTACGATTCATTCGCTTTTTCAATTGCCATTTGCAGCTTTTTTGCCTGAGGAGTACAATCCAGGTTTCGAAACAACCCGCTTCGAGACACCAAACTCTTTGAAACGCCATTTTCGGATTTCGGGTCAAAAGAAAGCGGTAATCCGGAATATGCAATTACTTGTTATCGATGAAGTCAGTATGTTGAGACCTGATCTGCTTGACGCCATTGATCTTATGCTGCGTACGATACGAAAAAACAATGATCATTTCGGAGGCGTACAGGTCTTATTTATTGGTGACTTATTACAGCTTCCGCCGGTTGTCAAGAATGATGAATGGCGCGTCTTATCAAAATTTTACTCGGGAAAATACTTCTTTCACGCACGTGTTACAGTTAACAATGCACCGGTTTACATCGAACTTTCGAAAATTTACCGGCAGACGGATACCGAATTTATTTCAGTGCTTAATAATCTGAGAACCAATCGGATCACGCCATTTGATCGCGATTATTTAAATCAATTCGTAAAGAATGATTTTGATTTTAAAAGTGACCACGGGTGTATTGTACTGACAACACATAATGCCAAAGCCGACGAAATCAATAACAGCTCGCTGAATAACCTTAGTTCTGACGGACATCGATTCCGTGCCGACGTAACGGGCGATTTTCCGGAACATATCTATCCCGTTGATGAGATTTTGCATTTGAAGGAAGGCGCGCAGGTGATGTTTATCAAAAATGATACGTCGCCTGAAAAGCAATTCTTCAATGGAAAGACAGGCATCATCAAGTTATTATCCGACGCGGAAGTGATCGTTGAATTCCCCGAAGAAAAGCGTTCAATCGAAGTCGACAAATACGAATGGAAAAACATCCGCTACAGCGTTGACAAACAAACGGGCGAGATTTCCGAAGAAGTGGTCGGAACTTTTGTTCAATATCCATTGAAATTGGCTTGGGCGATAACCGTACATAAAAGTCAAGGACTTTCATTCGATAAAGCCGCCATTGACGTATCTCAGGTTTTTATGCCCGGCCAGGCTTATGTGGCGTTGTCCCGCCTAAGATCTCCGCAGGGATTGGTGCTATTGTCTCCGCTGAAAATGAACGGGCCTGAAAGCGACGACGATGTTGTTCAGTTTTCAGCACGGCAGCCACACGTGGAACAATTGGAACAAGAACTTGAAAAAGGCACGATCACCTTTATTCATTCAAGGATTCGTGCGGCGTTTGATCTCAGGGAATTGTCAGCGGCCTGGCGAGAGCATTTAAACAGCAGAATATCTTCGTCGAAATCGTCTAAAAAGGGATATAACGAATGGGCATCGAGCGTGGTGACAGCCATAACTGCGCTGATGGAACCCGCCAATAAATTTTTGGTTCAGATCGATCAGCAGTTTGCGACAGAGAAACCGGATTTGGCATTCATTACCGGACGCATACATTCTGCGTTCGATTATTTCTTTCCAAAACTTGATGCGATCAAACAAAGTCTTACCGGCAGGATCGACGAATTTGCCAAGGCTAAAAAAAGTAAAGGTATTCTGGAAGATTTAAAAAACATCGAGGAAGAACACGTTGCCAAAATCTTGCAAATGATGTCGGCAAAATTGCTTATCAACGCTGTTAGGGAAAATATGCCGCTGACGAAAGAGAAACTTATTTCCGGGCAGATGCGTGAATACCGCCGAAATAAAAATACTACGGAGGATCCGGCTTCAGATAGAGAGCAAAATAATTCCGTTGTAAAATCAAAGAAAAATACCGTAACTGAGACATACGAACTGTGGATCGAAGGTAAGTCGATCAAAGAAATTGCCGAGATCCGAAAGCTCACCCGCCAAACGATCTGCACTCATTTTTCAAAGTTGATCAAAGATGGGAAAGTCAGCATCGATAGAATTTTATCGTCCGAAAAGCAAGATGCTCTTGAAATTGCCTTTGAAGGATATCAGGAAGAATCACTAAGCCCGCTAAAGGAAAAATATGGTAACGAGTTTACCTGGGATGAATTAAAACTTTACAGCGCGCATCTCAACCGAGCCAATAAACAGCCATTACCGCAGGAATAAAATAGATGCAAATCGTGCGTGCACCGTCATAGTCTTTAGCGATTCGCTGACCGAAAAGCAGCAAGATCAAGGCAATGCAGCTGAAGACAGCGCCGTAGAAACCGAAAGTTCGGCCACCGTTACGGATCAATTCGATCACACCGACAACGCACATTATCCCAGCCACCAATTCCAAAGCAAGGATGATCAGCAAAGCAACGGGCACATTGTGACGAAGCAATGTCTTTGAAAAATGCTCGCGCAGCCATGCGACATTGTTGGACCAATCGGTGACTTTATCATAACCCGACTGGATAAATGTCACAGCCAAAAAGATCAGGATCAAAATCGAAGCAGTATTGTTCATGATTATTTTTTATGGATTAAACGCGTGAGCTTAATCGATAGATCGGTCAAAATGATTTTGGCGTTGCCATTTCTTTCGATGTGATACGACGCATCCGAAAGCTCTTTAAAGATCTCGACGATGTTATTTCCATTGACAAACGGAGCGAAATTCTCGAGTTTAAATTTATCGATTTTAGGTTCGATGTAAACCAAAGTTGTCGCCTGATAATTCAGCAGCAGCGCCTGGCGGAACATTTCCATGCAGTAACTCAGGAATTTCTTTTGCGCTTCGCGACCCAGCGAAGCAATATTTTCACTCCAACTGATAAGGTCGCTGATGGCTGCTGCATTTCCTTTGGCACGAAATGCAGCACGAACCCAGAGTACAAACCATTCTTCAAAAGGCCTTTCTTCGTCATCCTCATGAAGTAAATGCAGCGCTTTCGCAAAGTTTCCCTGTGCCTGACGCGCAATGTTTCTGGCTTTCATCGGATCGCAATTTTCACGTGAAACCAAAGTTCCTGCGATGACAGGTTCAGGAATTCTGCTAAAATGGCTGATCTGGCATCGTGATTTTACTGTCGAAATGATATCTTCCTCATTTTCCGTAACCAGAATGATCACAGTCTTCTGAGGCGGCTCTTCAATCAGTTTCAAAAGTTTGTTTGCCGTTTCGGTGTTCATTTTCTCGGCCATCCACATGATCATAACCTTATAACCGCCTTCATACGATTTCAATGAAAGAGATTTTAAAACTTCCTGGGCGTCCTCAACCCGAATCATGCCTTGTTTGTTGGCAACGCCAAGAAGCGAATACCAGTCGAATAAAGTTGCATATGGATTTTCAAGCACGAACTTCCGCCAATCGGTTAAAAAATCAACGCTTTTCGGATTTTTTTTGACTTCACCGGTCGTGACTGTCGGATAGATAAAATGCAGATCAGGGTGCGATAAATTGGCAAATTTCATGTTGCACGCTTCATTGCTTCCACCATTTTCGGAGCCGCTGTTTCCGCAAACTATAAATTGCGCGTATGCAATTGCCATCGCCAAAGTGCCACTGCCTTCGGGTCCGACAAAAAGCTGCGCGTGTGGAATCCTTCCTTGGGATGCTGTTTTGATCAGATGATTTTTCAAATGATCCTGGCCCAGTATTTCAGAAAACATCATGCGCAAATATAATCCAAAACAGCCATGTTCATTACGGTGTTCGAAACGGGTTTGTTTAAAATGGTATATTTGCACATCTTTAAAATTATCCTCTGATGAAAACACTGAAAGACCTGAAATTGGCCGGAAAAAAAGCTTTGGTGCGTGTAGATTTTAACGTGCCGCTTGACGAAAATTTCAATGTTACCGACGATACAAGGATCCAGGCAGCAAAACCCACAGTTGATGCGATCTTGAATGAAGGCGGAAGTGTGATCCTGATGTCTCACCTTGGACGGCCTAAAGGTTTTGATGAAAAGTATTCACTAAAGCACATTGTCAGTGCGTGTTCTGATATTCTTGGCGCCGATGTGAAATTTGTTGAAGATTCACGCGGAAAATTAGCATCTGATGCTGCGCAAAACCTAAAACCTGGCGAAGTGCTGATGCTTGAAAATCTGAGATTTTACAAAGAAGAAGAAGCCGGAGATATTGAGTATGCAAAAGAACTGGCTTCGTTTGGAGATGTGTATGTCAATGATGCTTTTGGAACCGCGCATCGCGCGCATGCCTCGACAACGATCATTGCGCAGTTTTTTCCAAATGATAAAGCCTTTGGGCTTCTATTGGCCAAAGAAATCGAAAGCCTGGAAAAAGTTTTAAAGAATAGCGAAAAACCCGTCACGGCAATTTTAGGCGGTTCGAAAGTATCGACTAAAATAACGGTGATAGAAAATATTCTGGATAAGATCGATCACATGATCATAGGCGGCGGAATGTCGTTTACTTTTATCAAAGCCCAAGGCGGCAAGATTGGAGATTCTATTTGTGAAGATGATAAAATGGATATGGCAATGGATATTCTTCGAATTGCTAAAGAGAAAAACGTTCAAATCCATCTTCCTGTCGATGTTGTTGCTGCTGATAAATTTGCCAATGATGCAAATACCCAAATAGTGCCCGTAAACGAAATTCCCGATGGTTGGCAAGGTTTGGATTCTGGTCCGGAATCATTAAAGTTATTTCATGAAATATTATTGAAATCGAAAACGATCCTTTGGAACGGTCCGGTCGGAGTATTCGAAATGGAAAAATTTTCACAAGGAACAATCGGACTTGGAAGATCGATCGCGGAAGCAACATCAAAAGGTGCATTTTCCTTGGTTGGCGGCGGAGATTCGGTTGCTGCAGTTAAGCAATTCGGTCTTGAAGACATGATGAGTTATGTCTCGACGGGCGGTGGTGCAATGCTCGAAATGCTTGAAGGAAAAACCCTTCCCGGAATCGCGGCAATCATTGAATAAAATGTTAAAAGGCAATATTAACGGAATTTTAAAGTTATATAACTTTTATATTTTATTACAGAATTCCTATGTTTGCAAAAGACAATGACTTATTAAATAAGGAATTGTCGATTTTCCCCGCTCTTTTTTAACAATAAACAGGTACGAAAAAGTTTTGATAAATCTGTCTGATACAGCTTTATAAGACTCAAAGAACGTTACTATGAATATAAGACATACTGCATTATCCCTCGCCGCGCTGATCGGATTCCAGCTACAAGCCCAGGATTCGGCATCAGCAGACCAGACTCCGAAACCAGTAAAACTTTCTTATCTCGATTCCCTAAAATCCACTTTTGTACACGACGACATGGCTTCATGCGTTGACAGTCTGTGGCTTAAGGAATTGACAAGCCTTGATTTATACGCCGGACTTACCCAAGATATTGAAAATTTTAATTTCGATAAAACTGTAGATTACGAGCTTTCAACCGAACTGTTGAAAGAACGCCTTAAAAAGCTTGATGCAAAATCACCGTTTAACATCGAATACAATCCGGGACTTGAAAACCTGATCAAATCTTTCCTGAAAAATCGCAAAAAGTCTTATGAAAGGCTGATGGCAATCTCTGAATATTATTTTCCGATGTTCGAGGAAGCGTTGGCACGTCAGAATGTCCCTTTGGAAATTAAATATCTGGCAATTGTCGAGTCGGCGTTAAATCCGAAAGCAGTTTCTCGTGTTGGCGCTACAGGTTTGTGGCAATTTATGTATCAGACAGGAAAACAATACAATCTTCATATTGATTCTTATGTTGACGAACGCAGCGATCCGTTGAAAGCAAGTGATGCCGCAGCGCAGTACATGAGCAATATGTATAAGATCTTTGGAGATTGGGATCTTGTTCTGGCATCGTATAATTCCGGACCGGGCAATGTAGCAAAAGCGATAAGGAGATCAGGCGGCCAGCAGAATTACTGGAATATCCGTAAGCATCTTCCAAAAGAAACTGCGGGTTATGTTCCTGCGTTCCTTGCGACAATGTACATTTACGAATATCATAAAGAGCACGGAATCAAGCCTGAGCGCGCGCTTGTGAAGCATTTTAGCACGGATACAGTGATGATCAAGAGGGAACTTTCCTTTAAGCAGATCTCGGATTTGCTGGATATTCCGGTAGCGCAATTGCAGATGCTTAATCCATCATATAAAAGAAACGCGGTTCCGTCTTACTTCGATAAGACCCATTATTTAAGACTGCCGAAGGATAAAATTGCATTGTTTACTTCAAATGAAGAGAAAATCTATGCGTACGTACAATATCAGCAGGACAATCGCGAAAAGCCATACTCGCGACTTGCAAGCACGCGTGAAAAAGACAGTACGGAATACGAAACTTCGAGTACTGTTGTTTCAAGAACGAAATATTATAAAGTTCGTCGAGGCGACAACCTGAGTTCAATTGCCGACAGGCATAACGTTTCATTATCGAATCTTAAAAAATGGAACAAACTGCGAAGCAATACTGTTGCTGCCGGGAAAAGCCTGAAGATTCATACGACTGAAAGAATCGCGTACAAGGAAAAAATTAAAAAAGCCGATACGACCGCAGTTGCTAAAAACGAATCTATTGCATCTGCTTCAAAGGATAACAAGACGGAAAATTATACACCTACAGCTGACGGATTCTATGTGGTTCAAGCAGGCGATAACCTTTCTGTGATTGCGCGCAGGCACAATATTTCCGTAAACGATATCAAGACCTGGAACAACTTTGAGGACAATAATCTTCTTGCAGGCACAAGAATTATCGTTTCTAAAAAATCCGATACTAAAGAGGATGCGGTTGCACACAATGAGACTAAAAATGTCGAATACATTGTAAAACGTGGTGATTTCCTTTCGACAATCGCAAGAAAAAATAATGTTACGATTGATGAGATCAAGGAATGGAATGAAATCTCGGGAAGCAACATCCAGCCCGGACAAAAGCTTATCGTTGGAAAAGTTGAAGTTTCAAACACTGATATTGCGGTTGTGGATCGCTCTCCAAAAAAGGATAAAATTTCAGAAAACGCCGCACATGACGAGCATTATTATGTACGTAAAGGCGACTCATTGTTCAGCATTGCCAAAAAATATCCGGGAATTACAGTGTCTGACATCAAGAAATGGAACGGAATCAAAAATGAGAACATCAAGCCGGGGATGAAACTTAAAATCAACGGTTGATAAAAATATCTTCTATAACTTTGGGCTTTCTTCTGAAAATGAAAAAAGCCCATTTTTTTTGCGTGATTTTTTTGACGATTCTGGTCTCATGCCAGCGCGAAAACAAGGCGCTTGCCGAAGCCGCAGGAGAGATCAATAACATTTCCGTAATCATCGATGACGAATTGTGGAATGGCGAAATCGGCGACAGCATCCGAAACAAATTTGCATCGCCGGTAATCGGACTGCCGCAGGAAGAGCCGCTTTTTACCATCAAGCAATATCCCGTAAAACTTCTCGAAGGTTTTATGTCGGACAGCCGGAGTATTATCGTTGTAAAGAAGCAGCCCGGAAAAAAGTTCACGATCATTCAGAATGAATTTGCAAAACCGCAGAATGTCATTCATATTTCGGGCAGCACCGTTGCAGAACTTAGGGAAACCATCGAAAAGCACGCGCCTGCTATGGTTCAGATGATTCGTCAGGCGGAAATTGCTGAAATGCGCAAACGGCTGGATACCTCATTGATCGATGTGTCGGATATCGAGAAAGTATTTAACATCGGGATTCGGATTCCAACCGGATATAAACCAGTTGCGAAAGGTGAAAATTTTGTCTGGCTCAAGAAAGACATCATCAGCGGGAACATGAATGTCCTGATCTATGAAGTTCCGGTCAGATGCCTTGAGAAAAATGCGAATGCCGTTCACAATATCACGATCATGCGCGATTCGATCGGTGCGAAATACATTCGCGGAACGGAGCCTGGAAGCGATATGATCACCGAAGAAGCCTATGCGCCATATCTTTCGCAAAGCACCATTTCGGGGCGGAAAACGTATGAAACACGCGGTACCTGGGAATTAAAAAACGATTTTATGTCGGGTCCGTTCATCAACTTTGCAATTGTGGACACATCGAGAAAGCGGATAATCGTGTTAGAAGGTTTCTGTTACGCACCTTCAAAAGACAAGCGTGACCTGATGTTTGAGCTTGAAGCCATCATTAAATCAATTTCGATACGATAGGCATGAAATGGGAAATAAAGCGATTTAAAGAGCTTTCGGCGGACGAACTATACCAAATACTGCAATTGCGGTCGGAAGTGTTTGTAGTGGAACAAAACTGCGTTTATCAGGACATCGATGGAAAAGATCGGAAGTCTTTACACCTGTTTGCATTAGACAATGGTATGATAACGGCATATGCCAGATTATTTGACCGCGGGCATTATTTTGAAGAAGCATCGATTGGACGCGTCGTCACCCATCAAAAATTTCGCGGTAGAAAAGTCGGACATGATTTGATGAAGCGCGCGATCGAAGCAATTTCAGATTATTTTAATCAAACCATAATCGAAATCTCGGCGCAGGAATATCTTCAGAAATTTTACGAATCACACGGTTTTGTCAAAGTAGGCGAGAGCTATCTCGAAGACGGTATTCCGCATATCAAAATGATCAGATCTTAGTGATCACGAGCTCCACGCGACGGTCGTATTCTGCGCCTTTACCCAGCGGGACAGTATTTCCGTAACCTTTAAATGTCATCCGGGTTTTAGGGATTTTCTTAAACAGCAAATATTTGTAAACCGATTGCGCCCTGTTGGTCGACAATTGCCGTTTCCGGGTTTCACGATCGATTGCCTCTTTTTGATACGGCGGCGTGCAGCAAACATGACCCTGGATTTCGAATTCAAGCTTTTTATACTTGTGCAGCTGTTTGACAATCTGGTCAAGCTGCGTTTTTGCCTGGAATGTCAACTTACTGCTGCCGCGTTCAAAAAGCAGGTTTTCTATGTAGATATGATCTCCGACAATATGGTTTTTCTGGACCGATGTATAAAAGCCCGGCATCTCGATCTTGGGAAGCGGCTTCATGTTCAAAACAAGATCTACACGGCGGTTTTTCGACCGTTTTTCAGGAAGATTTTCTACAAGATCATCATCGATCAAAATGCGGCCTTTACCTTCAATGGTCACGATGATCTTACTTTTGATTCCATTGCGGATCATGGCTTCCCGAATTGTAGCCGCGCGGTTTGTCGACAATTTGTAGTTGTATTTTTCCTTGCCGATATCGTCGGTATAACCAAAGATCTCAACCGATTCGATACGCGTGGAATCCGACCGGCGGATAAAATCCATTACAGCCTGTTCCTGTTTTTTATCGAGCGTGTATTTATCAAAATCAAAATAAACAGACTGTACGACTTCCTCCTGCGCATTTGCAAAACCGAAAACCAGAAGCGGCAGCAGCCGTAAAAATTTTATCATCAATATAACTTTAACGCTGAATTAAATTTTAAGGATCTTATTATATTCCGATGAATTGTTCAGGATCGAAATAGCCTTCTTAATTTCAGAATTGTTCTTCGTGTAGTATTCGTACAAACCTTCTTTGTAGCGGTATCTTTTAATTACCTCGTCAAGAATAAGATTCTTGATTTCCTGCTTGCTCTGATCAAGCTGCTGGTCTTCGCTTCTTTGTAAAGCACTCAGCAATTGTTGATATTCCGACGTAATGCCCGCATCGATTTTTTCCTTTTTCGCTGCTTCGAGCGTTTTTTTCATTGCCTGCTCGGTTTCGGTATCGAATGCATACTTTTCTTTTTTCAGGAACTGCCTGAAGTCGGCAAAATCTGCATCGGAGATCGACGGAA
This sequence comes from uncultured bacterium, assembly GCA_965365355.1. Lineage (GTDB taxonomy): Bacteria > Bacteroidota > Bacteroidia > Flavobacteriales > Flavobacteriaceae > Flavobacterium. The sequence goes on along the minus strand of CBDUBJ010000007.1, from coordinate 26,423 downwards.
CCTTATCGCCTATATTCGAATTTTTATAATAATAACCTGTAACGTAATTAAAGATGCCATCATTTTTAACCAAAGCTTCGGCAATCGGACTCATCTTCGTTTCTGCAAGTTCGATATCGGGAAGGATTCCACCACCGTCAAAAACAGGGCGTCCTTTACGGGTTTTAAATGCATTGTATTTAGAAGCATCGGTCCGGACCGCTTTGCCATCTTTATCCTTATGAAGATAATCCAAAGCCTGGATGCATCTGCCGGAAGGCGTATAATATCTCGAAATCGTGATCTTAAGCTGTGTTCCATAAGTCAGGTCGACCGGGCGCTGTACCAATCCTTTTCCAAAGCTTCTGCTTCCTACGACAACTGCGCGGTCCAGATCCTGCAATGCGCCGGCAACAATTTCCGATGCTGATGCACTTCGTCCGTCCACCAAAACAACCAGCGGAATTTCGGTATCAATCGGCTCACGCGTTGTTTTGTAAGTGTTATTGTGTTTTTCGATCTTCGATTTCGTCGTAACGATGACCTCATTCTTAGCAACAAACAAATTACAGATGTTCACCGCTTCGTTCAGCAAACCGCCCGGATTTCCACGCAGGTCAAGGATAATTCTTTCCGCGCCATCACGTTTCAATTGTTCCAAGGCTTCTTTGGTTTCAAGCGTGGCTTTTTTGTTGAATTGGGATAAAACGATGTAACCTGTTTTGTCATCCACTTTAGAAAAGAACGGAACTGCCTTCAGATCGACTTCTTCCAAAGTAATCTGCGCTGTCTGGACTTTCCCCTGGCGACGGAATTTCACATCGATCTTCGCGTTTTTTGCGCCACGAAGCAACTGGCCGGCATCTTCCTTGAAATCCTCAAGATTGACGTCGCCGATCTGGATAATTTCGTCACCGGCCTTCAATCCCGCTTTATCGGCAGGATAATTTTTGTAGGCTTCCTTGATAATGAGAACGCCTTCGCGACGTGTGATCATTGCACCGATTCCGGTATATTCACCCGTATTGTTGATCTTGAACTTGACAACATCCTGCTCGTTGAAATAAACTGTGTACGGATCGAGATCGGCAAGCATGTTTTTGATCGCTTTGTCCATGAGATCGGCAGGGCTGACTTCATCAACGTAATTCATATTCACGGCTTTATAAAGGTTTGTGAATATTTCGATCTGTTTTGCGATTTCAAAGAAATCATCTTTAACCGAGGTGAATCCTGCACCGACAAACAAGGCTGCGGCGCCTAGGATTGGCAGTATGTATCGCGTTTTAATTTTTGTAATCATGGGGTAATTGTATTTTTCCTGAATCTCCGACGAAGAATGAAAAACAAGCCGGCTAAAATAAGAATAAAAGGCCAGATATAGAGCACGCCGATGAAGAACGCCAGTATTCCGTTAAAGCCTGATTTTATGGCTGTCCACATTTTCTGCGCGTATGAAACAGAAGTTCCGCCGCCGAGGGCCAAGGGTTTGTAAATTTCAATATTGATTGTGCTCAGTGAAATGCGGTTTTGCATGTATCGAAGTTGTCCTTCCTGTGCCTCGATTTCTTCGCGTATACTCGATAATTGTCTTTCAATTTCAAGGATTTCGGATATTTTCGATGCTTTCCTTAACAGATCAAGATATCGTGCTTCCAGAGTTTTTTTGGCTTTTAAGCGTGCTTCGAGATCAATGAATTGCGCCGTAACATCTTCAGCGGAGATTTCCTTTCGGTCAAAGTATTCGACACCCTTTGAAATATCGGATATAAATGCGTCGAACGAATTTCCCGGTATCCGCACAGTGATATTGCGATACATTGAATCGGGATCTTTCCCCTCGACATCATTGTGCACGACGCCACTGTATTTTTTAGAAGCCGCAAATATCCGTTCGTATGATGAGTTCAGGTCGTCGGATTTAAACCTGATATTCGCTTGGCGGATGATCTTCTGCTCAGCCGGAACTGCTGCATTTTGTTTTGAATTTCCCGATGGCGCGAAAGATTGCGTTCCGGCGGCATCTGCTTCTGTAACCTCCGTTGTCGCCATGTTTAGAGACGTTTCTTCAGACTTTTTACAGCCGAAAATGATGGTAAGGATCAATGCCGCCAGAAGGATAGTTTTTTTCATTTTTGAAAGGTTGTCTGATACAACGGCCAAAACAGCCGAAATATTACTTTTTATCCACGGAATCAGCGGCTTGGATTTCAGCCAGCTTTTTAAACAAGAGCATGGTCTTCGATTCAATTTCGGAAAACGACGGCAGATCTTTCGACTGATACAGCATCATTAAGTTCAATGGCTTATCCATATCCGAGAGTATTTTTTTTTGCAGGCGATAGTTTTCCCGCATCAGGCGCTTGATATAATTACGATCAACAGCTTTCTTAAAATATTTTTTCGATACGGAAACTCCAAATTGTACATCCTTTTCCGATGCGACATACACAAGTCTGAGCGGATATTTTGCAATCGACTTTCCCGACGAAAACAAGGCATCGATTGCTTTGGTGCCTTTTAATTTTTGTTGTTTTGGATAGGACTGATTCATAAGCAATTGCCGCACCTGCAAATTATATAATATTATCGCACAATCTTACAACACAAGGCTTTAACGGTTAGACTAATTTTACAACATCAATAAGAAAGATACCGGCAACGGTCCAAAATAGAGCAGTATCCGCGGGTTGAAGAAGCAACTGCTGTGAAAAAAGCGGATAGAACTACAAACACACAAGAATAGGGACCCAATCCCGACCACACAGATAACCTCTGAATGTTATTTGTATAAAACCCCCTCGAAAGTTCTTTCGGGGGGTTTTTGATTGTTATAATTTTAATGAATTATTATCAGGTTTTACGTCTGCCATCAAACCGCTCGGATCGATCATCACGCTTTTGATCAATGCTTTCGCTTTAGGGACCTGCAATTGATATTGCGAGCTTCCCCAGGCCCACGCAGGCGCAACCGTTCTTTTCATTTGTGAATCTGCTGCGGGCTTGATGTAATGCATCATGCGGAGCGGAATATAATAGCTTTCCTTGCTTCCATCTGAGTATTCCACAACCACATCAAGCGGCATCGGCATTCGGCCGATCCTTTCAAATGTGATCACTGAAGTTTTATCGCCGCTAACTTCCCTGACCGCATAATCGATCGTATTTGTGGTTTTCGTCCAATCCGTCAGATACCAATCCAGATGCGCGCCTGACACTTTTTCCGCAACACGTTTGAAATCGTTTGGAGTCGGATGTTTAAATTTATATTCGGAATAGAATCGACGAAGCGTTTCCATCAATTTTTCTTTCCCGATCAGATATCCAAGCTGCGCCAAAAAAACTTCGCCTTTGCTGTAAGACGAAATGCCGTATACACGATTTTCGTCGAAGCGGTCGGCATGCGTTGTCTGCGGCAATTCTTTACCGGAATTTACCATCGAGAAATAACCTCCGTAAGCGCCGGCGTGCGGATTAACTGCTTTTTCGGCTGATATTTCGTTCATTCCAAGATCTTCGAGAAACGAAGCGAATCCTTCATCCATCCATCCGTGTTTCGATTCGTTTGTTCCCAAAACATGCTGAAACCAGGAATGTGCAAGCTCATGCGCCGTCACACCGACAAGGCCTTCAAAAGTGCCTTCGCCCAAGATCAATGTGCACATTGCGTATTCCATGCCTCCATCTCCTCCTTGAATTACAGAGTATTGATCATACGGATAATCGCCGATTGTCTGATTATAAAATTGCAAAAGCCTAACCGTTAGCGGCTGCAAGTTTTTCCAGTTCTGCAGGATTTTCGGATTGTTCTGATACAGGAAATGCAATGTCGGTCCGTTCGGGACTTTTACCATATCATGCAGGTAGTCCTTATCGGCAGCCCATGTAAAATCGTGGACCTTCGGAGCGACGAAATGCCACGTCAGCGTTTTTCCCTTTGCCTCGGGGACCTTTACTCCCGAATCCTGATATCCATGTCCGATCTGATTTGCATTTTGAAGATATCCGGAGCCGCCCAAAACATATTCCTTATCGATTGTGATCTTCACATCGAAATTGCCCCAAACACCATAAAATTCCCGTGCAATGTAAGGATCTGCATGCCAGCCCTCAAAATCATATTCGGCAAGTTTTGGATACCATTGCGACATCGACAATTCAACGCCTTCGGAATTATTCCGGCCCGAACGCCTGATCTGCACCGGAACCTGGCCGTCAAACTCCAGAGTAAATGCTGTTTTTGCTCCGGGCATGATCGGTTTAGCCAAAGTGACTTCGAGTACCGTTTCAATTTCTTTTACAGTAGCCGACGCGCCGTCCTGCTTAAAATTTTTTATATGAAGAAACCCGATCTCGTCGGGTTTCAAATTTTTTATCCTGCTTTCCTTGACTTCCGTATTGTTGAACTTGGTCTTTGTCACCATCCGACCATCGGGATCCTTGATACTTCGCAGTCGCATGTCCATTTCGCTACCGGGCTGAAAAGCATTCGGGTATAAATGATAATAGACTTTGTATAGCGTATCCGGCGAATTGTTCGTGTAGACCAGCTGTTGCGTGCCCTTGTAACGATAGTTTTTGACATCCATCGAAACATCCATTTTGTAATCGGCGTGCTGCTGCCAGTTTCCGCCCTGGGCAAATGATACGATCGACGAAAAAACTGCCGCGAGGAACAGGACTTTCTTCATTAAATTAACCTTTTAGTTTGGTTGAAGATTTACTTTTTGACATCTTTTCAGCCATTACCAACGCATTGTAAGCGTTGACAACTTTCCCTGATTTTGAAGCTTTTCCAAACGGACGCTTTTCCTGATTTTCGCCTAGTTCCACTTCAAGTTCGATCGGCGTGCCGGATTCCATCAGGATTTGTTTTACCTGCTTTGCCGATAGGGATGGATAATATGAACGGATCAAAGCTGCAACACCAGCTGCATTTGGAGAAGCCATCGATGTTCCCTGCTCATATTTGTATTTCTGGTTCGGGATCGTAGCATAGATTTTTTTTCCGGGCGCGAAAATGTCGACGCTTTTGGTTCCGTAATTTGAAAAACCGGCAACAAGGCCAGTATCCAATGTATTATCCAGAGCGCCAATGGTAAGTACGTTCGATGCGATTTCTGTTGTGCCGTCTTCCGAATCGTTCGGATAATTCCTATTTTCTGCAAGGTCGATGTCAAGTCCGTCATTTCCTGCCGCATGAACGATCAAAACATCTTTTGACTCGGCGTAGCGGATCGCATCGTAAACCCATTGTTTATTGGGAGAAAAGCTTTTTCCGAAACTTCCGTTGATGACTTTTGCGCCATTATCAACAGCATAACGGATTGCAAGTGCAATATCTTTATCGTACTCGTCCCCGTTAGGAACTGCGCGAAGTGCCATGATCGAAACATTATCAGCAATGCCATCGCCACCTTTTCCGTTTTTACGCGATTGGGCAATGATTCCCGCTACGTGCGTTCCGTGAGAAGCATCTTCCTTATCCGGACCCATAACGTTGTTGTTTCCGTAATTGGTACTGTTAATGTCGTTCGGATTATCGCCAACAACTTTACGTCCGTCAAATTCAAGGTTCAGGTTGTAATTCATCATATCATCAACATGCTCCTTGAATGCATTAAGTTCGGTATTAAAATCCGGGCCTGTTTGCTGGATTACGCTCAGCATGACCATTTTCGCTTGCATCAACTGCTGATCCGTAGTTTGGATCGCTTTGATATCCGCTTCGGTAAACGTCTCTTTTTTAAGATGGTTTGCGATTGCATTTTTCGCACTAAGGATGAAATCAAGCTGCTGACGGTTCATCATCGCTTCGTTCATGCGTTTTTCATAAGCAGCTTTTGCTTTCTTGTAAACATCCGAGCCATCATCGCCTTTTCTAAGGATACGTGTCATTTCAAGTGTTTCATCGGTAGAATTACCAAGGAAATTCCAACCGTGGATGTCATCGACAAATCCATTCTTGTCATCATCAATATTATTTCCCGCGATCTCTTTCGGATTTTTCCAGATAACGGATTGAAGGTCTTCATGCTCGATATCAACACCTGAATCGATTACACCAACGATAACATTTTTCGATTTTTTGTTCTTCAGAAGTTCGCTGTATGCCTTGTCGACGCTCATTCCCGGAATCGTATCCTTATACATGTCCAGATGACTCCAGCGCTGTAAATCGTTTTCGGAAATAGCTCCTTTTTTAGCGACAACTTTATTTACGCCGATAGGTTTGGCAGCAGTGGTTTTTTGCGCAAAACCTGTATTGAATGCCAAAACAGCGATTGCCGTCAGGCAGACATTTTTCAATAATTTCATTATGAACTGATTTAAAAATTGGAATTGATGGGTCGAAAGTAAATTAATTTGTTACAACTGATTTTCTGATTAACATCAGCTTAAGATTTCAGCACAGGTAAAAACCTCTTTGATGCGAACGCCTTTTTCGGTATGCTCTACTGTGATTATTTCGTTGTGCGCATCGTGTTCGAGAAAAAGATAGTGTCCTTGATCTGCAGCTTCGGTCAGGAATTTTGCTTTTTCGGGAAGCGTCAGAAGCGGCCGCGTATCGTATCCCATTACATATGGCAACGGAAGATGCCCGGCAGTTGGCAGCAGATCGGCCATAAAGCAAATAGTTTTATCCTTGTATTTGATTTTTGGGATCATCATTTTATCGGTATGTCCATCTGCAAGGAAAATATCAAAACCAAGCTCGTCCAACTTAATTGTATCGGACGAAGGTTTTTGGATGAATTTTAACTGGCCGCTTTCCTGCATCGGGAGAATATTCTCTGCTAAAAACGATGCTTTTTCCCTTGCGTTTGGCTTCGTTGCCCATTCCCAATGATCTTCATTCGTCCAGAAGGTCGCGTTTTTAAATGCTGTTTCATAACCCGTCCTGTCTTTATTCCATCGAACGCTTCCACCGCAATGGTCGAAATGTAAATGCGTCATGAAAACATCGGTAATATCATTGCGATTGAAACCATATTTTGCGAGTGATTTATCCAGCGAGTGATCGCCCCAAAGTGAATAATATCCAAAGAATTTCTCCGATTGCTTGTCGCCCATTCCGGTATCGATCAGAATAAGACGGTTGCCATCTTCAATCAGAAGGCATCGTGCTGCTATATCGATGAGGTTATTATTGTCGGCCGGATTGGTCTTGCTCCAGATCGTTTTCGGAACCACGCCGAACATCGCACCGCCGTCAAGTTTAAAATTTCCGGCTTCAATCGGATATAATTTCATGTTTCAGATTTGAATTGCAAAGAAAACAAATTCGGTGTGAAATAGCCGTCCGCTATTCGTTCATCAGATATAAAAATGTTGATGCGGACCAGTAAAAGCAATATAAGTAATATCTTTGCGGTTATTTAGACAAAATCAAGATAAGCTATGATCAAGGTATCCGATACAGCAAAGAAGAAGATCGTTGACCTGATGACCGACGACGGATATGATGCGTATAACGATTATGTCCGCGTAGGCGTGAAAAGCGGAGGCTGCTCTGGTCTGTCATACGAATTGAAATTCGACAAAGCCATTGGCGAAAACGACAAAGTTTTCCAGGATAACGATATTAAAATTGCAGTAGAAAAAAAGAGCTTTTTATACCTCGCAGGCACAATACTCGAATTTTCGGGCGGCCTGAACGGAAAAGGCTTTGTATTCAATAATCCGAACGCGAGCAGGACTTGCGGATGCGGGGAATCTTTCAGTCTGTAAAGTCGGAAAGTCATAATGTCCATAAGGGCATGACTTTAAATACTTTACGACTTTCTAAACTTTATGACTTAATTATTATGTCAAAATACACCGAAGACGATTTAAAGATCGAACTCGAAAACAAGGAGTACGAATACGGATTTTACACGGACATCGAATCCGAGACGTTTCCTATTGGCCTTAACGAAGACATTGTGCGTGCGATTTCCCAAAAGAAAGACGAGCCGCAATGGATGACCGACTGGCGCATCGAAGCATACCGCGCGTGGAAGGAAATGATCGAGCCCGATTGGGCGAATGTAGATTATGAAAAACCGGATTTTCAGGCCATTTCATATTATTCCGCACCTAAAAGAAAAGAATTGGCGAGTTTGGATGAAGTGGATCCGGAATTGCTCGAGACATTCAAAAAACTCGGAATTTCCATCGATGAACAGAAAAAGCTTTCCGGAGTTGCGATGGATATAGTTGTCGATTCTGTTTCGGTAGCTACGACGTTCAAAAAAACATTGATGGAAAAGGGAATTATTTTTTGCCCGATTTCAGAAGCTATCAAAGAATATCCGGAATTGGTTAAGAAGTATATCGGTTCGGTGGTTCCGCAGCGAGACAACTTTTACGCAGCTTTGAACTCAGCCGTTTTTTCAGACGGATCGTTTTGCTACATTCCGAAAGGTGTGCGTTGCCCGATGGAACTATCGACATACTTCAGGATCAATCAGGCCGGAACCGGTCAGTTCGAACGAACCTTGGTCATTGCCGATGAAGGAAGTTACGTTTCATACCTCGAAGGCTGTACCGCGCCAAGCCGGGACGAAAATCAGTTGCACGCGGCTGTTGTTGAATTAATTGCACTTGATGATGCCGAAATCAAATATTCAACCGTGCAAAACTGGTATCCTGGAAATAAAGAAGGCAAAGGCGGTGTGTACAATTTCGTGACGAAACGCGGAATTTGCGAAAAGAATGCAAAAATTTCGTGGACACAGGTTGAAACCGGCTCGGCAATTACATGGAAATATCCATCTTGTATTTTGAAAGGCGATAACTCGGTCGGCGAATTCTATTCGATTGCCGTCACAAATAATTTTCAGCAAGCTGATACCGGTACGAAAATGATCCATCTTGGAAAAAATACCAAGTCGACCATCATTTCCAAAGGTATTTCGGCCGGACGTTCACAAAACAGTTATCGCGGATTGGTACAAATCAGTCCGAGAGCGAGCAATGCGCGGAATTTCTCCCAATGCGATTCACTCTTAATGGGCAACAACTGCGGCGCCCATACTTTCCCATATATTGAATCAAAAAATCCAAGTGCGAAGATCGAGCACGAAGCAACGACAAGCAAGATCGGTGAAGACCAGGTTTTTTACTGCAATCAGCGTGGAATCCCAACAGAAAAGGCAATTGCCCTGATCGTGAACGGATTCAGCAAAGATGTATTGAACAAGCTTCCGATGGAATTTGCTGTCGAAGCGCAAAAACTACTTGAGATCTCACTTGAAGGTTCGGTCGGATAATTTAAAATTGAAGTTTAGACATGTTACAAATAAAGAATTTACACGCCGGAATTGAAGGCAAAGACATTTTAAAAGGAATCGATCTTGAGGTCAAAGCCGGCGAAGTCCATGCGATCATGGGCCCGAATGGATCCGGAAAAAGTACGCTTTCCGCCGTCATTGCAGGAAATGAACATTATGAGGTTACTGAAGGAAAAGTAATTCTTGAAGGTGAAGACTTATCGGATCTGGCGCCTGAAGAACGTGCGCATCGCGGTGTTTTTCTTTCCTTTCAATATCCGATTGAGATTCCGGGCGTTTCGGTTACAAATTTCATGAAAACGGCAATCAACGAATCGCGCAAAGCGAAAGGCCTTGAGGAAATGCCCGCCAATGAAATGCTGAAATTGATCAGGGAGAAATCCGAACTTTTGGAAATCGACCGCAAATTCATGTCGAGATCGCTTAACGAAGGATTTTCCGGTGGCGAAAAGAAACGAAACGAGATTTTTCAGATGGCGATGCTTGAACCGAAACTTGCCATTCTGGATGAAACCGATTCAGGTCTTGACATCGATGCGTTGCGAATTGTTGCCACTGGCGTGAACAGGCTTCGCAGCGAAAAGAACGCTATCGTTGTGATCACCCATTATCAAAGGCTTTTGGATTATATCGTGCCGGACTTTGTACATGTTTTATACGATGGAAAAATTGTAAAATCCGGCGGGAAAGAACTTGCTTATGAATTGGAAGAAAAAGGTTATGATTGGATAAAAACTGCGCATAGCGCTGTGCTTTAGAGGAATGTCGAATGACGTATAGTCATAAAGCCATAAAGTCGTAAAGTCATAAGGTCGGGTTACGGGAGATTATAAAATTTATATGCCAACTAAAATACATTATAAGCCATGGGAAAATTTAACTCGTTTGAAGAAATAAATTCATGGCAAAAGGCCAGATCTTTTACTAAAAGAATTTATGAGATCACTGATTTGAAAGTGTTTAGAAACGATTTTGATCTGGTCAGACAAATACGTCGTGCGACTGTCTCGGTTTCTGCAAATATTGCGGAGGGCTACGAAAGAAAGACGGATAAGGAGTTTTGCCGGTTTCTGTTTATTTCAAAAGTTCTGCAGCTGAAGTTCGGTCACTTTTATATCTGACGAATGACCTGAATTATATTGATAACGAGCAATTTGCTGAGCTGCATTCGTCTATCTCGGAAATTTCAAGAATGCTTAGCAATTTTATAAAATATTTGAATAAGTAAGGAGGTCAGTCTTTAAGACTTTATGACCTTCGACATTCGACATAAAAATGGATTTAAAAGACAAACTACTCGCATCGTTCATGGCATTCGAAGAAAAGGTCGACGTGCATGCGGATTTACATGACATACGGACTTCTGCAATCAAGAATTTCGAACAGAAAGGCTTCCCGAGCAAAAAGGAAGAAGCCTGGAAATATACTTCTTTGAATACAGTATTAAAGAATGATTTTTCTGTTTTTCCAAAAAAGGAAAATGACATTCAGTTTGCCGATGTCAAGAAGTATTTCCTTCACGAAATCGATACGTACAAAGTTGTGTTTGTCGATGGGATTTTCAGCTCGTTCCTTTCTTCCACGACGCATGAGAAAATCGATGTCTGCCTGATGTCATCGGCGTTGAACAAGCCGAAATACAAGCAAGTCATCGATGAATATTTTAATCAAATCGCAAGCAAGGATGAAAGCCTGACGACGCTGAATACCGCTTTTGCCAATGAAGGCGCGTATGTTAAAATTCCAAAGAATAAAGTCGCGGATAAGCCGATCGAGATCCTTTATTTTTCCACGGGCAACGAATCCGCGTTAATGGTGCAGCCCAGAAACCTGATCATCGTTGAAGAAAATGCGCATGTTCAAATCATTGAACGTCATCAAAGTTTGAATTCCAATCCAGTGCTTACCAATTCGGTCACTGAAATTTTTGCAGGCAAATCTTCAAACATCGATTATTATAAAATCCAGAATGACCATCTTGAGGCATCGCTGATCGACAATACATATATCGCTCAAAAAGCATCAAGTAATGTTTCGGTCCATACTTTTTCCTTCGGCGGAAACCTGACGCGCAACAACCTCAATTTCTATCATCAGGGCGAACGCATCGACAGCACGCTAAAAGGAATTACGATCATCGAAGGCAAACAGCACGTTGATCATTATACTTTGGTTCAACATGCAACGCCAAATTGTGAAAGCCACCAGAACTACAAAGGAATTTACAATGATCGTTCGACCGGTGTTTTCAATGGTAAGATTTTCGTCGAAAAAGAAGCGCAGAAAACCGACGCATTCCAGCAGAACAACAATATTATCCTGAGCGACAAAGCGACCGTCAATGCAAAACCGCAGTTGGAAATCTTCGCAGACGATGTGAAATGCTCGCACGGCTGTACGATAGGCCAGCTCGACGACCGCGCCATGTTTTACATGCAGTCGCGCGGCATCCCGCAGAAAGAAGCGAAAGCGCTGTTAATGTACGCTTTCTCCAATGAAGTCATCGAAAGCATCCGAATTCCCGAACTTAAAAACAGGATCACGAAGATCATTGCTACGAAGCTTGGCGTTAAGATGGGATTTGATTTGTAGCACGTGAGACGATTGTTCGAAGTGCGACTGTTCGATCCAATAAAATTGCAGTCAATCTAACAATCGAAAAGCGAAGCGGTCTTCTTACTAATTGCCTATATTTGAAGTAAATACACTTCAAATGAAATTCCTATCTATTCTTTTAGCGCTGACATTCATCGCATGCAATTCGGGCAAGTCGGAAAACACGAATGCTGATGTGGACTCAAACGGCACTTCTCAATCCGAAAATGTTATCGAAAACACCGAATTGGTCTCTCATCCAATGATCGACAACAAAGGCCAGGTTATGGGGCAGATGACATTTCCCGCGAATTGGAAACTGCATAATGAGCCCGGAAAAGCAGCTTTTAGCGGTCCGAACGGCGTTTTTGTTTTTCATCTTCCGCTTAAAAATTTCATGTATACCACCGATCCGATGCAGCGTGATTTTTATTCTCAAAGAAATATTTCCATGCGGCAATACTTATCGCCGCGCGCAGTGATCGAGCAGGATTTTGTGCCCGTTGCCCATAGCGAAGGATCTAAGCTGATCCGGATTTATGATGCTCCGGAAATCGCGACGGCCGACAGCCGTGTGCAGGATCTGATGTATCAGATAGGCGAGCGCCAAACGAGATACGAAGCCGCAGTAAGTGAATGGGAAGACAAATCGGGTAAGCCGTACACGATCATCATCCATACGAATGGCTCGGATATGGGAAACATGGTGATGTGGTCATATTCAGGACAAATTTTGGACGCGCCAAAAGAACAGTTTAAAAGTGCCACCCAAACTTTGATCGGTGGATTGGCAAGCCTCGAATACAATCCGCGCTATTTCGATCAGTTCAATCAGAATGAAATGCAGCGGGAAAGTGCAAGTTGGGCTGCTCACAATCAGAAAATGAGCGCGCAGCAAAGAAATTTCGATGCGCAGCAATCGGCGTACAAACAAAAAACGGACGCAATCAACAGTTCCATCATGGCATCATATAACGAAAGGAACGCTTCGTCGGATCGGAGCCATAATCGATTCCTGAATTATATCAAAGATGAAAACACGGTAGTTAATAAAACCGACGGACAGCGTTATCAGGTTCAGTCGGGTGCCGACCAATATTGGATGAATTCAGACGGACAATATATCGGAACCAACGATCCGAATTACGATCCGAACAGAAATCAGGGTACGCAAAATCAGACATGGGAAGAAGCAGAAATGACCGATTGATGATAGCGTTCAGATTTCTGTATATTTGAGCGTTAATTTTTACCGATGTACAAAAGGTTTCCCTGGCGGCTGGACGAACTTTATAAGCGGAAGTTGATTTCCAATGAGCAATTCAGCTCCGTAAAAGCATGGAAATCACTGGGAATTTTTTCGCTTCACCATGAGATACTTTTTCTATTGTATTTGTCGGTACTGCTTTTTACAACTGGCGTCGGCATCGCCATCTATGACAACATAGATTCTATCGGGCACATGGCGATACTTGCAACGATTTTATTGATGACGGTCGCCTCTTTTTACTTCGCATTTCGCCATTTCCCCGGATATTCAAAGCTGGAAGCAAAATTCGAATCGCCGGTTTATGATTATCTCGTACTTCTCGGAACATTGCTCAGCTGCATTTTCATTACATATCTTCAGGTACAGTATGAAGTTTTCGGCAGCAGTTTCAGCATCTCGGCGCTTGGGTGTGCGATGGTTGCATTTGCCGCAGCATATTACTTTGATAATAAAAGTGCGTTGTCGATTGGGATCACTGCACTTGCGGCATTTATCGGAATTACGGTTACTCCAAAAGCCGTGATAGAAAATTCGGTTTACACAGATCCGGCGCAAACTTATTTTGGAATTTTGCTTGCCGCAGCATTGATTTCGTGGGTTCAATACAGTGAGAAGATCACTCTGAAACGGCATTTTTCATTCTTGTTTCTCACTTTCGCGCTGCATCTCATCGGAATCTGCTGCATCAAGGGAATGTTTGAAGAAGTTTGGGCGATCTATATTATTATCAATGCTGCAGCAACATACTTTTTTTATAGAAAAAGTTACGAACTCAAAGCCGTATCGATGTTTGTCTTTACGCTCGTTTACGCATACATCTGCGGCAATATTTTCCTTGGCAAAATGACGGAATTCCTTGGATTATTCGAAATAATGACGATAATTACGCTGGCAGTCCCGATTTATTTTGTGCTTTCGATTCTGATGTTCATCAAACTGATCAAACAATTCAATAGAGAAACCGGTGAGAGCGAAGAATAAAATATACATCGAAAATTTGCTGCTGCGTAGCGAAGCAAAGAATCTCCTCGATTCCGGATTTATTGGCGAAGAAGATTTTCGTCAGATCAAAAATCAGCTTCCGGTGGCCAAAACAAGCGGCAACATTTTGGTGCGAATCGGGTTTTTTATCTTAGGTTGCTTTTTGTACTCATCGATAATCGGCGCAACATCGATCTTATTTCTTGATTCGATCGACTTTTATAAAATGCTGTTCTTTTTTTACGCGATCATCGGTGTGGTGGCCGCGGAAATTATGTGCAAAGCGGGATTTCATAATTATGGCCTTGACGATGCTTTCATTATTGGTTTCCAGATTGTTTTCTTTGTCGCGATCGGAATGATTACCGAGTCGGCGTATTCTGTATTAATGAGCATGGCCCTTGTTGGATTGCTTGCCTGTTACCGATATTTCAATACCACTTCAATGCTTTTCTCACTGATTGGAATTTCCGGCTTTATCGCGTATTTTATTGTTGATGCCGGAATAATCAGTAAAGCCCTGCTTCCATTTGCAATGCTTGTATGTGCGGTTGCCATCTTTTTTCTCCATGTAAAACTGGAAAAAATAAATGATGCACGGCTTTATCAGAACAGCGTCGATCTGATGAAATATTTCAGTTTGCTACTCGGATATTTGTCTGTCAATTATCTGGTGGTTCGTGAATTGTCGGAAGTTCTGATGAATATTGTGGTGGCGCCGGGCTCCGATATTCCGTTTGCCGCGATTTTTTACATACTGACATTTGCAATACCTGTTTTTTATATCACATTCGGAATTCGTCAAAAAGATAAAAGTTTCCTGATCATTGGCTTGCTTGCATTGGCATTTTCGGCTTACACCATTCGTTACTATTACAGCGTCATGCCGATTGAAGTTGCCCTGATTCTTGGTGGTGCCCTTCTTTTCTCGATCGTTTTTTATTTCAAGCGAAGGATTGTGGATAACGAAACCGGCGTTACATTTAAAGCCGATAAATTCTCCGATCAAGATTCGCGTGCTTATCTTGAAGCGCTGATCGTCAATTCGCACACCGGGATCAAAGTCGAGCAAACAGAATCACCTATGACATTTGGCGGCGGCGAATTTAGCGGTGGCGGTTCAGGCGGTCAATATTAACCCGAAATGGGACAATATTGGGAAAATTGTCTGCAACAAACTGTACTTTTGCATTTTATTTCCCACAAATGTTTGATGTAAATAAAATTCGGGCTGATTTTCCGATTCTTTTTCGACAGATCAACGGGCGTCCACTGGTTTATCTTGATAACGGCGCGACATCGCAAAAGCCTAAACAGGTTATCGATGCGATCTCGGGATATTATTCAGATATCAATGCAAATGTGCATCGCGGGGTACATACTTTAAGTCAGCTTGCAACTGACGCATTCGAAGATGCGCGGAACAAAATCCAGCATCACATCAATGCAAAACATTCACACGAAGTTATTTTTACAACAGGTACTACAGGTTCGATCAATTTAGTCGCATCGGGATTTTCTGTTTTTCTGAAACCCGGCGATGAGGTTTTGGTTTCGTCGCTCGAACATCACTCGAACATAGTTCCATGGCAATTTCTTTGTGAACGCACGGGCGCGACGCTTAAAGTGATTCCGATGACGCTCGACGGAGAACTTATCTATTCAGAGTTCTTGACAATGCTTTCTGATAAGACAAAGATCGTTGCCGTAAATCATATTTCCAACGCGCTCGGAACCATCAATCCGATCAAAATGATGATTGATGAAGCGCACAAGCACGGTGCTGCAGTCCTGATCGACGGCGCACAGGCAGGTCCGCATCTTAGGCCCGACATGCAGGCGCTCGATTGCGATTTTTACACGCTTTCCGGCCATAAAATGTGCGGCCCGACCGGAATCGGGATTTTGTATGGCAAGGAGGAATGGCTAAATAAACTGCCTCCATATCAGGGCGGCGGTGAAATGATCAAAGATGTGTCTTTCGAAAAATCGACATATGCCGATCTTCCGCATAAATTCGAAGCGGGAACGCCAAATATTGCCGATGCCATTGGTTTCGGCACTGCAATCGATTATCTGAACAACATCGGATTTGATGCGATTCATGCGTATGAAAACGAATTGCTGGCATACGCTACCAAATCATTACTGTCAATCGATGGATTGAAAATTTGGGGAACGTCTGTAAATAAAGCGCCTGTGATTTCGTTTAATATCGGAGAAATTCATCCTTATGATATCGGAACGATCGTCGATAAACTTGGAATTGCTGTCAGAACCGGACATCATTGCGCGCAGCCAATCATGAATTTTTGCAAAATTGTCGGAACGGTCCGAGCGTCGTTTTCATTTTACAACACCAAGGAAGAAGTCGATTTGCTTGTTGGCGCGCTCTCGAAAGCCAAATCAATGCTCGGTTAATTTGAAAATCGTAACTTTATAGCTTAACCTTTTGATTATGAAAATATCCATTTTAGTATTGCTGTCGGTCATTATGATGAAAGGCTGTGATGATGAAACAGCAAAGCAGATCGATGCGTCGATGATACAATATACTGCGACGACGCGCGGTTTTTATCGCGTAATTACGGTTGAAAACGGATTGGTAAAGATCAACAAAGAGCGTCACGACAGAGAAATTCCGGAAACGCAGAAACTTACGGATGCACAAAAAAGTAATATTGTTGAAGCTTTCCACGAAATCAATCTCGACGGAATGTCCAATCTAAAGGCGCCATCTGAAAAGCGTTTTTACGACGGAGCTGCCATTGCGACGTTGAAGATCGTTCACAACGGGAAGACATATGAATCGCAGCCATTCGATCATATGAATCCGCCGGCGGGAATTGTGAAACTTACAAATATTTTAGCTGAATACACGAAGGATAAAGAATGAGCATAAAAGAATTGCAGGATGAGATTGTCGACGAGTTCTCGATGTTCGACGATTGGATGCAGCGGTATGAATACATCATCGATCTTGGAAAGAGCCTTCCGCTGATCGACAGCCAATTCAAGACTGAGGAAAATACTATCAAAGGCTGCCAATCTAAGGTCTGGCTTCATGCCGATGAGCAAAACGGTAACGTGAATTTTACCGCCGACAGTGATGCCATCCTCACGAAAGGCATCATTGCGATATTGATCCGGGTCTTTTCGGGCCATACGCCGCAGGAAATCTTAGACGCAGATACCGAATTCATCAATGAGATTGGACTCAAGGAACATTTGTCGCCAACGCGCGCAAACGGGCTGGTTTCAATGATCAAACAAATTAAAATGTACGCTTTGGCATTGGCATCAAAAGATTAAAACAATTGATTGCCGCCAATTGAAATCATAGAACTATTATGGAAGAATTTAAAGACGATATAAACCTCGGGGAACAAATCGTAAAAGTTTTAAAAGGCATTTATGATCCAGAAATTCCAGTGGATATTTATGAGCTGGGTTTGATTTACGACGTCATGATCAACGAAGATTTTGACGTTAAGATCCTGATGACGCTTACATCGCCGAACTGCCCGGTTGCAGAATCGCTGCCTGCCGAAGTCGAGCAGAAGGTCCGCGGCGTTGACCAAGTGAAAGAAGTTGAAGTTGAAATAACTTTCGATCCGCCATGGAGTAAGGACCTGATGAGCGAAGAAGCAAAACTCGAACTTGGAATGCTGTAAGATGGAGGAAATTGTAAATCGTGTTGCCGCGAGCAGCCTGACCGTTTTTGATCTCGAAGATTATTATCCGTCGGGAAGACGAATGGAAATCGATGTTTCCCAATGGCTCGAAGAAGGTTTTTTGTTGCGCGAGAAGGAGTTCAGGTTAAACCTGAAAAATCACGACTGGTCGCAATATTCCGATGCGTACGTTGCTGTTTATTGCTCAACCGACGCAATCCTTCCCGCATGGGCTTCGATTTTGGTCGGCATCCATTTGGCACCCTACGTAAAGAAGGTCGTGACGGGAAAACTTGCCGAGATCGAATCTTTGATCTACGCCGAAATTTTGATAAACCTCGATTATGAGCCATTCCGCGATAAGCCCGTCATCATCAAAGGCTGCGCAAAAAAACCGGTTCCCGAATCCGCTTACGTCCTTGCGGCACAATATCTTTATCCCGTTGCGAAAAGCCTGATGTATGGCGAAGCGTGCTCGGCAGTTCCATTATACAAACGGAAATAAGTTGTATTTTTTATCTTTGTCTGAAATCTTTCCCCATGAAAAAGGCCACGCTGCTGATATTGTTATTGATTACCGGAATTTCCAATGCCCAGGTTTCAGATACGACAGTTGTTGTTAACGATACGATCAAGCATTGGACCGCCAAGGGAAATGCATCTTTTCTTTTTACGCAATCTACATTCGACAATTGGCTGGCAGGCGGCGAAAACAATATTTCAGGAAACATCGGGGTCAACTACGATGTCAATTACAAAAAAGACGATTGGAGTTGGGATAATAAGATCATCGCGTCATACGGATTGGTTAAAACACGGTCGAGTGCATTTGTGAAGAAAACCGACGACAGGCTTGAGCTGAACTCGTTGCTTGGAAAAAAGCTGAAGTCGAACAGCGAATGGTATTATTCTGCATTTTTAAATTTTAAAACACAGTTTACCAAAGGTTATAATTACACGGAAAATGAAAATGGCGAAGAGATCCGCACCGAATACACACACTTTTTTTCACCGGCATATCTGCTGTTTGGACCTGGATTGCTTTACAAAAAAGACGATTATTTGAAATTTAATATATCGCCATTTACATCAAAACTTACCTTTGTGGATCCGGCTTTTACGCTGCCTGACGAAGCATATTTCGGGGTTGATGAAGGCAAATCGATGCGCTACGAACTCGGCTTTAATGCTTCGGCATATTATAAATTCGTTGTGGTGGCGAATGTGTCTTTTGAGAATATCTTAAACCTGTATTCAAATTATCTGGATGATCCGCAGAATGTCGACATCGATTATCAGCTTAACATTGTTATGAAGATCAACAGGTTTTTATCGACTAACATTAATTTCCAGACGATTTACGATGACAATGCATTTCAGGGTTGGCAGATCAGGCAGGTATTTGGCGTTGGCGCGAATTACGGATTTTGATTCTCTGCCGCCGCTTCGTCATAATCAGGGTATAAAAAGTTGTTATACGGAAATCTGGAGATGTGGATCTTCCTGACCGCTTCATACAATCTTTTCCTGAATTCTTCCAGATTTTCCTTGGTTGCCGCTGATATGAACAGTGTATTTTCGGAGGAATGATCGGACATCCATGTCGACTGCCATTCTTCAAGTGTATAATGGCGCTTTGTTTTTTCAGTCATCAGGTCATCGTCCTCAATCGTCAGGTGTTTATACGCATCGATCTTGTTAAAGATCATCATCGTAGGCTTGTCTTTGCTTTTGATATCGGCAAGAATCTGATTTACCGATTCGATGTGGTCTTCGAAATCGGGATGTGAAATATCCACGACGTGAAGCAGCAGATCGGCTTCGCGGACTTCATCCAGTGTGCTTTTAAAAGATTCGACCAATTGCGTGGGCAACTTCCTGATGAATCCGACGGTATCAGACAGCAGGAATGGTAAATTCTGAATTACGACTTTTCTCACGGTCGTATCGAGAGTTGCGAAAAGCTTATTTTCAACAAAAACTTCACTTTTGCTTACGACGTTCATCAATGTCGATTTTCCGACGTTGGTATATCCGATCAGTGCCACGCGTACCATCGCGCCCCGGTTTCCTCGCTGGACGGACATTTGCTTATCGATGGTTTTCAGCTTATCTTTCAGTAATGCGATACGGTCGCGAACGATCCGACGGTCGGTTTCGATTTCGGTTTCACCCGGGCCACGCAGTCCGATACCACCTTTTTGGCGCTCAAGGTGCGTCCACATTCCCGATAGTCTCGGCAGAAGATACTGGCACTGGGCAAGTTCAACCTGAGTTCTCGCGTAAGATGTTTCCGCGCGCTGTGCAAATATGTCGAGAATGAGGTTTGTGCGGTCGAGCACTTTGCAATCTAAGATCTTCGAAATATTCTTTTGCTGTGAAGGCGAAAGTTCATCATCAAATATGACTGTATTGACACCGTTTGTCTTGATGTAGTTTTCAATTTCCTCGATTTTACCGGTACCGAGAAAAGTTTTTGGATTCGGCTTTTCAAGTTTCTGTGAAAATCGCTTCACGACATTGCCTCCTGCGGTGAAGGTCAGGAATTCAAGTTCGTCCAAATATTCGCGGAGCTTGTCTTCGGATTGGCTTTGGGTTACGATTCCAACAAGAACGGTTTTTTCAATTTCTGATTTATCTTTTTCGAGCATAGATGGTTATGTGATATCAGCAAAAATAGGTATTCGGAGCGAACCCTTGATGAAAATGCCAGTATGCTAATTGGTTTTAGTTAAATATTAATATTTCGAAGGGTAATTCCTAAATTTTGTTAAATTTGGAACTCAATTTTTTTTGCACACTTTCTATTCTATTAACATTCACATTATGAAAAAAATTACGGTTTTAATTTTAATGTTGTTTTTTAGCTTAGGTGCACGAAGTCAGTTTGTTGAAGGTTTTGAAAGTTCAAACCTTCCTAACCTGACCTCGGATACCTGGGATTTGGGAACAATAAATTTAGGCTCCAATGGTATATGGG
Organism: uncultured bacterium; assembly: GCA_965365355.1. Taxonomy (GTDB): domain Bacteria; phylum Bacteroidota; class Bacteroidia; order Flavobacteriales; family Flavobacteriaceae; genus Flavobacterium. The sequence goes on along the minus strand of CBDUBJ010000007.1, from coordinate 5,669 downwards.
GAGTTTTTGACAATGGCGTGGGCCTTACGCAAAGCTGGAAAACCGCTGCAGGACCAACGGTGGTCCACTCAGGAAACCAAGCTGCCTTTAAAGACCGGGAAAATAACGGACTGGGAAATACCAGTCAGGATTTTTTAGCGACACCCCGGATCACAATTCCTGCGAATGGTGAATTAAGATTTTGGGCGCGTTCGGGGTTTCTTGGAAACCAAGGCACACTTTATAAAATTATGGTGGCGCCGGGAACTGCGAACCAAAACGACCCTGCGGCTTATACCACGATTCAGACTTATACTGAGAACCAACTTTCGTCAACGTTCAACGTCTATGAAGAAAAGGTGGTTAGCCTTGCAACTTACGCGACACAACAAGTTTATGTCGCGTTTGTCGTTGAATATACCCAGCCAACTGCTGCGCTTAGCGGTGACAGGATGTTGCTTGACGATGTGCGAATTGTTGAAAAATGTCCGGATCCAATCAATTTAAATGCGTCGCTGCTAACACAGTCTTCCGCGTCTTTAAGCTGGAACAGCCCGCTGGGAACAAATACATGGGAAATTGAAATTATTCCGGTTGCCGATTCACCTACAGGAGTTGGTACGGTAATTACCGACAACCCATATCTTGCAACGACAACACTGCCTGCCGGTGTTGCATTTACACCGGATACGCAATACGAATTTTATGTGCGCGCCATTTGCGCCGATAATATTCCGAGCGCATGGGTAGGACCTTTTCCTTTTGCAACGGCTACTCCTGGTGAAACGTGTGATTCTGCAATTCAGGTTCCGCCATTGCCATACAGCACAACTGATAATACCACCAATTACGCCGATACGACGGACGCCAACCAAGGCGCTAATTGTGCCGGCGGTGGAACAAATTACATGACGGGTAATGATGTGTTTTATTCATTCACACCAACTTTTACAGGTGCAGTGAGTATCACAATGTCATCAACATCCAGCAACTCCGCAATTTTCGTTTATGAAGGCTGTGCCGATGTCGGTTCAGACTGTCTTGCAGGTGTAGCAAACAATACCAACACCATTCGCGAAATAACAAGTTTATCTGTGACTGCAGGAACAACTTACATCATAGTCATATCGAGCGGAAATTTCACGCAGACAGTTCCTTACGAATTGATTATCCAACAATTAAACTGTGCTGCTCCGAATAACTTATCTGCGGTCGGAACAGGACCTGATAGTGCGAATCTAACCTGGGGCAATCCGGGCGCTGCTTCTTCATGGGAAGTATTTGTCCAGACAGCGGGCTCAGCGATTCCGACTACTGCAGGAACAACCACTACGACTAATACTGCATATCCGGTCACGACAACCCAGGACGGAACTCCACTTGCAATCGGATGCTATCAGTATTGGGTGAGAGCAAATTGCGGTGACGGAACTTTTAGCCCGTGGGCTGGTCCCTACCAATTCTGTTTGACAAATTGTACAAGTTCATGTAACTATTCATTTGTTATGACTGATACTTTCGGCGACGGATGGAATGGAAACACAATGAATATCATACAGGGCGGAGTGACCGTGCAAACGATTGGAAGTACATTCACCGACGGCGAAGGACCTGTGACGGTGTCGGTTTCACTTTGCGACGGGCCTTTCGAATTGTTTTGGAATACCGGTGGCGCTTTCGCAAATGAAGTCCGTATTGCAGTGATAAATTCATTTGGTCAGACAATTTATACAATGCCAGCCGGCCTTTCTCAGGGAGCAACGATCTTTAGTGGCGTTGTTGACTGCGTAACGCCTGCTTGTTTGCCACCGACTGCATTGGAAGTTTCCAGCATTGGACAAACTTCTGCAATTTTCGAATGGACGCCGGGCGGCCCGGAAACCGCATGGCAGGTTATTGCTTTGCCTGCAGGATCCCCGGCGCCAACTGCTGCAACTACTGGTTGGACTGCTGCGCCAACAAATCCATTTACACTTGGTGGACTTGAAGAAGCAACTGCGTATGACTTTTATGTACGAGGCGTTTGTTCTCCAACTAGTTTAAGCGCATGGAGCACACCGCTTAATTTTAATACTGCAATTTGTCCGCTGGAAGATCAATGCACTTATACTTTCGTAATGACCGATTCATTTGGCGACGGATGGAATGGCAATACGATGAACATTTTTCAGAATGGCCTTTTGATCACTACCATTGGAAGTACATTTACCACAGGTGTCGGTCCAATAAATATTCAGGTGCCAATGTGTAATGGCTTGCCGATACAACTTGTCTGGAATACAGGTGGTGCGTTTGCTAACGAAGTTGGAATTGCGATTCAGAATTCTTTTGGACAAACGATCTATACGAAATCGCCCGGACAAGGCGCACAGGGAACAACACTATTTACCGGAGATGCAAATTGCGACACACCGCTTTGCCTTGCACCTTTAAATATTGTAGCGTCGACTCCTACGAGCAATGGGGCAACGCTGACATGGACTCAAAACGGAACGGTTGCGCCTCTTTACTATGAGGTTTATGCAGTGCCGGTTGGAAGCCCTGCACCTGATAATACAACTGTTCCGACATTCACACCGGTATCAGGTAGTCCATTCGTGGCAACAGGTTTATTCCCTGAAACACAATATGTATTTTATGTTCGAGGCGTTTGCGAGGGCGGAATTGACAATCCATGGTCGCCACCAACTGCGCCGATCACTACGCTGCCTACATGTCCGCAACCGACTAATTTGCTAACCACTGCAATCAGTGACACCGAGGTTTCATTCACCTGGACTGCAGGCGAAAGTGAAACTGCGTGGCAAGTACTCGTATTGCCAGCCGGTTCGCCGGCTCCGACGGATACCACCACAGGCTGGCAGCCGGCCACGACAAATTCATTTACATGGACGAACCTTACTCCGGGAACATCTTACGTGTTTTATGTTCGCGGAGTTTGTTCAGACATAGACAGCAGCAACTGGGCTGGACCACTGCCATTCAATACAGCAGTTTGTCCGATCGCGAACCAGTGTTTGTATACTTTCACCTTGACCGATTCATTCGGTGACGGATGGAATGGCCAAACAATGTCTGTAATCCAGAATGGCATTACAGTCGCCACATTAGGTCCAACATTTACTACGGGCAGCGGGCCTGTTGTGATTCAGGTTCCGCTTTGCCACGGCGTTCCTTTCTCACTATTTTGGAATAATGGCGGCGCTTTTGCGAACGAAATCGGAATCTCGATCACAAGTTTCCTTACAGAGACGCTATTCACGATGCCTTCGGGATCAGGAAACCTTCAAGGAACTACGATTTATACCGCAACTGCCGAGTGTACGCCGCCAACATGTCCGAAACCAACATTGTTGACGGTTCAGAATATCACACAGACATCAGCATTGCTTGGATGGACTGAAAACGGATCGGCAGCTTCTTGGGAAGTTATCGTAATTCCACTGGGATCGCCTGCGCCGGGACCAGGAACTGCTGGAACTGTGACAGCTGTAAATCCAATCCTTGTTACCGGATTGTTACCGGGAACTCAATACTCATTTTATGTAAGGGCTATTTGTGGTCCGAATGATAACAGTATTTATTCGAATCCATTTAACTTCTCTACCCTGCCAGGCAACGACGATTGTGCCGGTGCGATATTCGTACCTGTAAACTCTAACTCAACATGTAACCAGCAAGTAACAGGAACAGTTGCAGGAGCGACCCCATCAACGGTGCCGATTGGAACTTGTGCAGGTGCTGCGGATGATGATGTTTGGTTCCAATTCATTGCAACAAACACGTACTTGAATATCGCTATTTCAGGAGTTACGGGTGGAGCAGATATGAATCATGCGGTTTACTCGGGAGGCTGTGGCGGACTTACATTACTTTATTGCGGTCCGGACAACACCAGTGTCGCCAATGGACTTACAGTTGGAAGCACATACTATATCAGGGTTTATACTGCAGGGAACACGCCTTCATCTGCAACGTTTACGCTGTGTGTTTCGACTCCTTCGACCTGCTCTAACTCGCCGACAGTTTGTAATACGGTTTACACCAATACGGTTGGCGTAACGAGCTTAGGTCAGATTGGTTGCTTATTTACATCTCCGAACCCGTCTTATTTTACGATTCAGATTATTGGAGACGGACCGATCAATTACCTGCTTACACAGTCTTCACCGGGAAGTCCGACGCCTAACCTTGACGTTGACTACGCTGCGTGGGGTCCATTCAATAGCCAGGCAGAAGTTTGCGCTGTGATCGATGCTGGACAGGATCCGTTGACAGGTTTAACAACCGGTTGCTCGTATTCGGCTGCGCCAATTGAAAACTTTAATATTCCGAATGCGCAGGCAGGTCAGTATTATGTAATCTTGATTACAAACTTCTCGAATCAGCCAGGTATTATCAGCTTACAGCAAACAAATCAGGGTCAGCCTGGTGCGGGTGTGACATTTTGTTGCGAAACGGCAAACTTTAGTTATACACCACAGTCTTATTGTAAGACCACCTCGGCTAATCCTGTTGCAGTGATCGGTGCGGGTTCACTTGCCGGAACATTCAGTGCAAGTCCGGCGGGTCTTGTCTTTGCGAACACGTCTACGGGCGAAGTTGATCTTTCAGCCAGTGCTGCAGGAACGTACATCATTACAAACACATTACCGATCAGCGTGTCGTGTCCTGAAAGATTCTTCAATTATACAATAACGATTTCTGAACCGGCATCTGCAACACTAGCCTACGATGAACCGATTTATTGTACAGGTGTTACCGAGCAGCAGCAGGTTGCATTTACGGGAACTACCGGCGGAACTTTCTCATCTTCGCCTTTAGGATTATTTATCGATCCGGTTACTGGTACCATTAGCCCGAATCAAAGTGCGGCGGGTATTTATACGGTCAGTTACAATATTGCTTCCGGAGGCGTTTGTAGTTCATCGCTTCCTAGTACACAGATCGAGATCATTACGCAACCAAACCTTGTGGATACTCCTGATGTAGCAATTTGTAATGAATATATTCTTCCGGTCCTAACCGCTGGAAACTACTTTACAGGTCCTGGCGGAACTGGAGATCCTTTAACTGCAGGTGACGCGCTGACGACCGATCAAACGGTTTACATTTTTGCGGGAGCAGGCGAATGTACGGATGAAGATTCGTTTATTGTAACAATTACTCCGGGCCCTGTGGTGGAACCAATCCCGGCTGTAACTGCTTGTGATCAATATGTTCTTCCAAATCTTACGGTTGGATCTTATTATACTGGCGCAGGAGGAACAGGAACATTGCTTCCTGCAGGTACAGTGATTAATACTAATCAGACTATTTATGTTTATGCCGCAAGCGGAACTTGTATTGATGAAGAAAGTTTTACAGTGACCATCGGACCGATTACCGCGGATGTGCTTACAGACGTAACTGTCTGTGATGGTTACGAACTTCCGGTTCTTTCTGCGGATAACAATTATTATACAGGCCCTGCAGGTACAGGAAACTTGCTGACGGCGGGCACCATTATTAGCGAAAGCCAGACCGTTTACATCTATATGGTTGTTGGCGATTGTACGGCTGAATCCAGTTTCGTTGTAACAGTGAATCCAACTCCGGTAATCGATCCTATTGCACCGGTTATTGCATGTTCACCTTACACGCTTCCAACCCTTACAGTAGGTGCTTACTATCCGTCTGCGGGCGGTACT
>CBDUBJ010000006.1:0-63868 GCA_965365355.1 uncultured bacterium | reverse complement strand
ACATGACATCCGGATCGACGAAGGAGTTTAAAGCGCATTTTTCATTAAAACGATAAACCTTCAATAAAAAAAGGGCTTCCAATTCGGAAGCCCTTTTTTTATGTTCGAATGCCTAGCCCCGATGGCAGCGGCATCCTTTTTTTAAACCTCGCAGAGTTTAAAAAAAGATACAGCGAACAGCGGGAAAATGCTCCTGAAATTATCGTGCATTATATTCGACCAAGGCTTGCTTCAGAATTTGTACGGATTTGATAAGATCGTCTTTTTTAAGTACGTACGCTATCCGGACTTCGTTGCGGCCAATGCCAGGCGATGAGTAAAATCCGGCGGCTGGCGCGATCATGACGGTTTCGCCATTCAGATCGAAAGATTCCAGCAGCCATTGAGCAAAATCATCGGCATTGTCAACCGGTAAGCTTGCAATGCAATAGAATGCGCCTTTAGGTTTGGCGACTTTCACGCCCTCAATTTTATTGAGTTCCTCAACAAGTACGTCACGCCGTCCACGGTATTCCGTAATTACTTCATCAAAGTACGACTGAGGCGTCTGAAGTGCGGCTTCGCTGGCAATTTGCGCAAATGTCGGCGGACTAAGCCGTGCCTGTGCGAATTTCATGGCGGTCGACATCACTTCGCGGTTTTTGGACACAATGCAGCCAATCCTTGCGCCACACATGCTGTATCGTTTCGAAACCGAATCGATCATGATTGCATGGTCTTCCAGGCCGGGCACATTCATCACGGAATGGTGCAAGTCGCCATCGTATGTAAATTCGCGATAGACTTCATCGGCGATGAGGAAAAGATCATGCTTTTTTACAAGTTCGGCAAGCTGTTGGATCTCATCCTGGGAATACAGATAACCAGTCGGATTTCCAGGGTTGCAAATCAGGATGGCTTTCGTTTTTGGCGTGATAAGCTGTTCGAAGTGTGAAATTGGCGGAAGGGCAAAACTTTCGTCGATGGTTGAAATCACCGGAACGACCTTAACTCCCGACGCGACTGCAAAACCATTATAATTTGCGTAAAATGGTTCGGGAATGATGATCTCGTCGCCTGCATCCATTGTGCTTCCGAGCGCGAAAAGCAGGGCTTCAGAACCACCGGTTGTTATGATGATATCCGCAACTTCGATTGGCAATCCCTGATTTTTGTAATATTGAGAAAGTTTGATGCGATAGCTTTCGAACCCTGCGGAATGGCTGTATTCGAGAACTTCTATATCGATGTTTTTGATTGCTTTAATTGCAACGTCCGGCGTTTTGATATCCGGCTGGCCGATGTTAAGGTGATATACTTTATGGCCTTTTCTCTTGGCAAGGTCTGCATACGGAACTAATTTCCTGATCGGTGACTCAGGCATTTGCAGCCCTTTATTTGAAACTTTTGGCATCGTTGTGATTTTGAAATGCAAAGTTGGCAATTTTTTCCGAAGCCATGAAAGTACGGTCGTTCAATCGAACATATTTTTTGTTTATTTTTAGCACATGGCTGTAATAAAGCGGTTTGTTTTTTTGTTGCTTTTATTGCTTCCGATCGCGGCGCTTTCCCAGTCGGGTTTCGTTTTCGCCAAAAAATCGGGGAAGAAGGCAGTCATTCCTTTTAAGTATATCAACAACCTCATATTTATCCCGCTAAACGTCAATGGTGTCGATTTGACTTTTCTTCTTGATACGGGCGTGGAGGAAACGATATTGTTCAGTCTCGATGAAAATCAGCAGATCGGCTTATCAGATGTGCGCAAAGTCAAGCTCATAGGTCTTGGAGGTTCAGAAACAGTCGAAGGATTGATCTCATCCGGTAATAAAGTTTCTGTTCGGGGATTACAGGATGACGACCACGACATTTACATTGTTCTTGACCAGGGATTTAATTTTTCTTCGAATGTTGGAATTCCGGTTAATGGTATAATTGGATATCACTTTTTTAAGAATCATGCAGTGGAAATCGATTTTGAGCGCCGGAAGGTCATCGTGCATCGCAACGAAATCAGTAAGAACAAAAATTTCAGAAATTATACTGCGAAAAAGATATCTCTTGAAGGAAATAAGCCCTACATCCAGTCGACTGTAAAGATTGACCGCGACACGTTGGATTCCAAACTCCTGATCGATCTCGGAAATAGTGATGCAGTATGGCTTTTTCGCGAAAAATCTTCCAAGATACAAGTGCCGCCGAAGCATTTCACCGATTATCTGGGTCGCGGTCTCAGTGGTGATATTAATGGCAAGCGAGGAAGGCTGGAAGAATTTGTTTTTTGTGGATTTTCGTTCAAGAAATTGATCGCGGCGTTTCCTGAAGATGTCACTACAAAAAGTGTTACGATGGTTGAAAACCGCGTAGGATCGATTGGCGCCGAAATTTTAAAAAGATTTCGTGTGGTGTTCGATTATCCGAATAAAAAACTGCTTTTGAAACCTTCGAAATTTTACGATGCGCCATTCGATTACAATATGAGCGGAATCGAAATCCATCATGATGGAGTAGTGTATGTTCGCGAGCAGATGCCGATGGTAACGGTTAAAAATGATGGTTTTGATCTGAATACGCAAGGTGGTCCGGATCCTTTCCGGTATAAATTTGAATTGAAGCCGGTTTACGTGATCGCGAATGTCCGCAAAGATTCGCCGGCGGAGCAATCGGGCCTGAGAAAAGGCGATATTTTGGTAACGATAAACGGGCGTGCGGCGTATCGCTATTCGCTTCAGGAGCTAAATGTTTTGCTAAAATCGGAAGAAGGTAAGAAGATTGAAATTGAAGTCGACCGAAAGAGCGTAACACTCAAATACAATTTCAGGCTAAAAAGCATCATATAAAAAAAGGCTCCGAATTGGAGCCTTTCATTATTGGTTTACAATTGATTTTTTCTTTTCAAGTGGGCTGACTTCCTGCTTTACGATGACCTCACCTTTTATTTTCAAAGGGATGCGGCCTTCAGGATAATTTACCGCATTGCTTTCCACAGTTAGCGTTTTACGGATTGGGCCCGGATTCATGTTGTATTTTACATCGATCTTGCCAACTTTCCCCGGCATGACTGGCTCGGTTGGTTTTGAAGGCACCGTACATCCGCAGGTGGATTGTACATTGGTAATGATGAGCGGCGCGTCGCCGGTGTTTTTGAATTCGAAGGTTCGCAGGCCGCTATCAGTATCTTTGGATACATTTCCGTAATCGATCGTCGTTCCGCTTCCGAGGAATTCGATCTTTGGTCCGCTTTGCGCTGATACCGAAATGGTTGCGATAACGAACGCTGCCAGCATAATTATTTTCTTCATTTGTTTTTTCGAATTTAGGTTTGTAAAAATACTTTCTTTTGAAATACGCACAAATAATTAAATCTTAATTTTTTATACCTACAGTTATTAATTAATTTTGTCGCGGCCGTTTTACAACAATCAGACCAAACAATTTCATGACGATCCCAACACATTTCGACGCTAAAAATATTGAGGATAAATGGTACGCATACTGGATGGAAAACAGGTATTTCCATTCCGAGCCCGACGAACGCGTTCCGTACACAATCGTAATTCCGCCTCCAAATGTGACCGGCGTCCTGCACATGGGTCATATGCTGAACAATACCATTCAGGATGTGCTGATCCGGCGTGCGAGATTGCTCGGAATGAATGCATGCTGGATTCCCGGAACCGATCATGCGTCGATTGCGACTGAAGCAAAGGTTGTAGCCAAACTGAAAAGCGAAGGAATTTCAAAGACAGATTTATCCCGCGAGGAGTTTTTAAGCCATGCCTGGGATTGGACTCATAAATATGGCGGCGTCATTTTAGAGCAGCTTAAAAAGCTGGGCGCGTCTTGCGACTGGGAACGGACCAAGTTTACGATGGACGATGACATGTCGGCTTCGGTAATCAAATCATTTGTTGATCTATACCAGAAAGGCTTGATATACCGCGGTAATCGGATGGTTAACTGGGATCCTGAAGCAAAGACTACCTTGTCTGATGAAGAAGTAATTTATGAAGAACGTCAGGGTAAATTGTACTTCATCAAATATTTTATTGAAAATTCAGATGAATATATCACCGTTGCGACAACGCGGCCCGAAACTGTACTTGGAGATACAGCTGTTTGCGTACACCCTGACGATGAGCGTTATCGGCATCTAAAAGGTAAAAAAGTCCTTGTTCCAATCGCAAACCGGTACGTGGATGTAATACAGGACGAATATGTTGATATTGAATTTGGAACGGGCTGCCTGAAAATCACGCCAGCTCATGATGTGAATGACAAAGTTCTTGGAGAAAAGCACAATCTCGATATCATTGATATATTTAACGAGGATGCGACGCTAAATTCAAATGGGCTGCATTATCAGGGCAAGGATCGTTTCGCTGTTCGTGAGTTGATCGCCGATGAGATGAAAGCCGCCGATTTGCTTGTGAAAATTGAAGATCATCTCAATAAGGTAGGAACTTCAGAGCGTACGAAAGCTGTAATTGAACCGCGGCTGTCTGAACAATGGTTCCTGAAAATGGATGAATTGGTAAAGCCTGCAATCAAATCGGTATTGGAGTCTGACGATATCAAGCTCTATCCGAAACGTTTCGAAAATACTTATCGCCATTGGCTTGAAAATATCCGTGACTGGAATATTTCACGCCAGCTTTGGTGGGGCCAACAGATCCCAGCGTATTTCTTTGGAAATGGCACTGAGGATTATGTTGTTGCTGAATCAAAAGATGAAGCATTGAGACTTGCCCGTCAAAAATCAGGAAATGAAAATTTAAATAATTCAAATCTTAGGCAGGATCCCGATGTGCTTGACACCTGGTTTTCCGCGTGGCTTTGGCCGATGTCGGTTTTTGGCGGCGTTTTAGATCCGGAAAACAAAGATTTCAAATATTATTATCCTACGAACGATCTTGTGACAGGGCCGGATATTTTATTCTTCTGGGTTGCGCGGATGATCATTGCAGGCTATGAATATGCAGGCGAGAAACCATTTACGAATGTTTATCTCACCGGATTAGTTCGCGACAAGCAGCGGCGAAAGATGTCGAAATCGCTTGGAAATTCTCCTGATCCGCTCGATCTTATCGAAAAATTCGGCGCCGATGGCGTTCGCGTGGGGTTGCTATTGAGCGCTTCTGCAGGAAATGATATTCTATTTGATGAAGATTTGTGCGCGCAGGGCAAAGGATTTACGAATAAGATATGGAATGCATTCAGATTGGTGAAAGGCTGGGAGATCGACGATGCTATTGAGCAGCCGGAATCATCCAGGATCGCAATAGAATGGTACGAGCAGCGGCTTCAGCAGGTTTTGTCTGAGATCGAGGATCATTTTTCGAAGTACAGGATTTCCGATGCCTTGATGGCGATCTATAAATTGGTGTGGGACGATTTCTGCTCCTGGTATCTTGAAATGATCAAACCGGGTTATCAGCAGCCAATCGATCGAAAAACGTATGATAAAACAATCGATATATTTGAATCGAACCTCAAATTGTTGCATCCATTTATGCCGTTTCTGACCGAAGAAATCTGGCATTTGATTTCAGACAGGAGTAAAGAACAGGCACTGATAGTCTCAAGATGGCCCGAACTGAAAGCTCAAGGTTCAGATCTAACCGATGCATTTGCTTCTGCATCCGAAGTGATTTCCGGTATACGTGCTATTCGAAAAGAAAAGAATATTCCTTTCCGCGATGCGATTGAATTGATGGTCAGCAATAAAGAAGATTTTTCACAACTCTTCGATCCAATCATCACTAAGCTTGGGAACATCTCGAATTTGGACTATGTAAATGAAAAGGTTTCGGGCGCTTTGTCTTTCCGCGTAAAATCTAATGAATATTTTATTCCTGTTGCGGGTTCTGTTGATATTGATGAAGAAATCAATAAACTAAATGAAGAACTGAACTACACGAAAGGATTTCTGCAATCGGTCCGCGGTAAATTATCAAATGAGAAGTTTGTATCCGGCGCTCCCGAAAAGGTTATCGACAATGAACGCAAAAAAGAGTCTGACGCTCTGGCAAAGATTTCAATGCTGGAACAGCGGATTTCCGATCTGAAATAATCAATTATACTTTTTCCGCAATGCGTCTTCATAGTTCTCACTGACTTTAGACCAGTTGATGACATTGAAGAATGCATCGATGTATTTCTTTCTTCTATATTGGTAATTCAGGTAATACGCGTGTTCCCAAACATCCAGTGCTAAAATTGGAGTTCCGGCAACTTCGGCTTTCGGCATCAATGGATTGTCCTGATTTGGTGTGGATGTAACATGCAGCTTGCCTGATCTGTCAACCAAAAGCCAAGCCCATCCTGATCCGAACTGCTTTTCAGCTGCATCGACAAATTGTGTTTTAAAAGTTTCGAAATTGCCAAAATCGCGGCTGATCGCCTGAGATAAGGTATCGGATGGTTTTCCGCCCTTCGGGCCCATGCTTTGCCAAAACAAATTGTGATTGTAATATCCGCCGGCATTGTTGCGAAGTGCCGTATTCGACATATCAAGCTTTTTAAGGATTTCTTCAATGCGAAGCCCCTCAAGTTCGGTTCCTTCTATCGCGCGGTTCAGGTTATTGGTGTAAGTCAGATAATGTTTTGAGTAGTGAATTTCCATCGTTCGCGCATCGATGTGCGGAGATAATGCGTCATAACCATATCCAAGTGGCTGGATCTCAAAAACACCGGCATCAGCTTTTACATCTTCAGGATGGCCCAAAGCCGCTTTTTGCTCCGCAGTTGGCAAAGGCACTTCGACGACTTCTTTTAATTTATTGTCGTTGCAAGCTGCAAGTAAAATTGCGGAAAGCAACAGAAGCTTGAATGAATTTCTCATTGCTTTTTATGAAGGGTTGTGATTAAATCAATATAAGCTTGTTTTGCTTCCTCAACAGACATGTTGCTGATCTGCATCCAGGCATTTGTTTTGAAAGCGTTTCTCAAATCGAGACCTGAATTGTAGTTAAGCGATGGTGTTCCGATGGTCGCCTGCTTATAAAAAGCGTACAATCGCAGTTGGATATCCTGAGGCAGATCGGCTTGTGACATTTCCGATGCGAGAATGACTGATTCCTGAAATTTTATGTCTAGCTCCTCAGACATTTTCTTTTTTGGCAATGATAGTTTTTCCTCCGATAGCTTTCTGCCTGAGCGTCAGGTCGACCTTTGTTCCCAATGGAAGAAAGATATCTACGCGTGATCCGAATTTGATGAATCCGGCGTCTTCACCCTGCACAACCTGCATTCCTTCTTCAGCATAATTGACGATCCGCTTTGCCAATGCGCCTGCGATCTGTCGATAAAGGATTTCGCCAAAAATGCGATTTTCAATGACTACCGTCGTCCGCTCATTGTCTGTACTTGCTTTCGGATGCCAGGCAACCAAATATTTCCCCGGATGATATTTGCTGTACTTTACTTTTCCATTCACAGGATAACGCGTAACGTGAACATTGATCGGGGACATGAAGATCGATACCTGCATTCTCCTATCCTTAAAATATTCAGGTTCAAAAACTTCTTCGATGACGACAACTTTTCCGTCGACCGGAGCAATTATATTTTCATCGGTAATATCGACAAGGCGTTTCGGATTCCGGAAAAATTGCAGGACAAGCAGAAGCATCAGCAACGCGGCGATCTGAATGGTTTTCTGAAGCCAGATCGTATCGATCAAATAATGTGTGAGAAAAAGTATCGCAACAAGCGCCGTGGTTGAAATCAGGATTATTTTGCCACCTTCTTTATGGAACATATTTGATTATTTGGAAAAGCAAAAATACAAAAGGCGCCCCAAATATCACACTGTCCAGCCTGTCAAGTATGCCGCCATGGCCGGGCATGATTTTGCCGCTGTCTTTTACATTTGCGATTCGTTTAAACTTAGATTCGATCAAGTCTCCGATTGTACCGAAAATACTCATGATCAATGCGATGATCAGCCACACATAAATGCTGTAATGCTTGTAAAAATAAGACAATATTAAGGCTGCAATCAGTGCGAAAACGGCTCCGCCCAAAAATCCTTCAATGGTTTTTTTCGGAGATATACGTTCCATAAGCTTTCGCTTGCCGATAGATTTGCCAACGATGAACGCAAAAGTATCATTGACCCACACCAGCAAAAAGATTCCGAAAAGTATTTCCGGATGATATTGTCCGGTTTGAAACGGAATTTTTACCAGCAAAATAAAAGGAAGTACGATATATGCAACCAGGAACAGGAACTTTTTTGAAGTCGATTTAAAATTGATGCGTTCCCCAAATAGAAATGCAAGTCCGCCCAGCGCTGAAATCATCGCCGCAGTAATCAATAAAGGATTGATTGTATTGTCGGTCGGACTGAGCGCAGGATATAAAAAAGCCGCAAAAGCCAAAGCACATGCAAAAAGCTTATTGAGTTTCACGAGCGAACAAAATTCCATGGTGCAAAGGATCAGGAAAATCCAGAAAAGCATCAGGAAGGTAAGGCCGGAATAAAAAACAGCCGCGGACAAAATGAATATGTATGCGGCTCCTGAAAGTGACCTTATGAAGGTTTCACGCATGTTACAAATCTTCTAAAAGCAACAAATAAAGATTTTTGGGTGCGCTTCCGTATTGCAGGAAATCCTCTTCTTTGGCTTTTTCGAAATATTTTATCGTGGTAATATTAGTCGGATAATCCTTTTCGTACTTCTTTTTGATTACGCGAAGCCCATCGGATTTGCTTTCCAGAATTTGACTCGTTGTCGCAAGGATCACAATGTTAGCAGGCAGTTCGTTCGGTTTAAATTGCTTGATCTGGTTTGATGAGAATAATACGGAACCTTCGTCAGCAATCAGATTCTCGCAAGATGCAAGAAGGAATTTCGGATTTGCGGGCTTCTGATAATTTAGTTTGTTTTCATCGAGCAGGTGAAACAGTTTTGGTTCAAAGCAAATGGCTTCACTTTCAAACCAGTCATTTTCCTCAAGAATATTTTCGAACTGCTCTTTAACTTCGTCAAGGTTCTCGCAATACAGGAATTTCCCGCCATTTTTCTTAAAATTGAACGTGAACTTTTCATCAGCCGGAGCTGTTATATCGGAGTGAAGATGCGCATTGTTTTCAGCTTGATTTTTCTCATCATTCGATGCATCGCCGCCTGAACCAAAAAACTTCCTGAAGAGACTCATATTGCTGCAGTTGTTAGTGCCTGTAATAGCTCAAAGATAAAAAAATCTTAATTCAATAAAGGTATCGAATTAAGATTTTATCAAGTATAAATTGTTTATAAACTACAGCGTCATTTCTTCCTGTAAGTTTTTGTCCCACGGCCTTTTTCCGAAGATCGTCTCAAGATCATCTTTAAATATAACCTCTTTTTCGATCAGGATATCTGCGAGCTGGTTGAGCTTGTCGCGATTTTCCTCCAATATCTGAATTGCCCGTTGATACTGGCTTTCAATCAATGCGGAAATCTCTTTGTCGATGATCGTCGCGGTCTCTTCTGAATATGGTTTTGAAAAGCTGTACTCGCTTTGTCCCGACGAATCGTAGTACGTAATATTTCCAAGCTTTTCGTTCAGTCCGTAAATGGTAACCATCGCACGGGCCTGTTTTGAAACCTTTTCGAGATCGCTCAATGCCCCGGTAGAAATCCTGTCGAACGTCACTTTTTCCGCAGCTCGTCCGCCCATTGTCGCACACATTTCATCAAGCATCTGATCAGGTCGTACGATCAGCCTTTCTTCAGGAAGATACCATGCAGCTCCAAGGCTTTGCCCACGAGGAACGATGGTAACTTTCACTAGCGGTGCCGCGTGCTCCAGCATCCATGATACTGTGGCGTGGCCGGCTTCGTGAATTGCAATCGCTTTCTTTTCTTCAGGCGTAACGATCTTGTTCTTTTTTTCAAGTCCGCCAACGATCCTGTCGACTGCATCAAGAAAATCCTGCTTGTCTACCGCAGTTTTATCGTATCGGGCAGCGATCAGAGCTGCTTCGTTACAAACGTTGGCAATGTCGGCTCCGGAAAATCCGGGCGTCTGCTTTGCAAGAAAATCGGTATCGAGGTTATCAACTTTTTTTAAGGGAGCCAAATGCACTTCAAAAATTTCTTTTCTCTCGCGGATGTCCGGAAGATCGACGAAGATCTGACGGTCGAACCGGCCTGCGCGCATCAAAGCTTTATCAAGAACGTCTGCGCGGTTTGTCGCAGCAAGGACGATGACATTGGAATTCGATCCGAAACCATCCATCTCTGTTAGAAGCTGGTTCAGAGTGTTTTCGCGTTCGTCATTTGAACCTGAAAAATTATTCTTGCCACGCGCACGTCCTACCGCGTCAATTTCATCAATAAAAATGATCGATGGCGCTTTTTCCTTGGCTTGCTTAAACAAGTCGCGAACCCTGGAAGCACCGACGCCGACAAACATCTCGACGAAATCAGATCCTGAAAGTGAGAAGAACGGAACTTTCGCTTCGCCGGCAACTGCCTTCGCCAGCAATGTTTTACCTGTTCCGGGCGGCCCGACAAGCAGTGCGCCCTTCGGGATCTTTCCACCCAGATTTGTATACTTTTCAGGGTTTTTCAGAAATTCCACGATTTCCTGGATTTCCTCTTTCGCGCCTTCAAGTCCTGCGACATCCTTGAAAGTCGTCTTGATATCGGTCTTTTCGTCAAAAAGCCTGGCTTTGGATTTTCCTATATTGAAAATTTGTCCGCCGCCTCCGCCGGCACCGGCGCCCGACATACGTCGCATGATGAAGATCCAAACGGCGATGATGATGATGATAGGGAGTAAGCTGAGGAAAATGTCCGTCCAGTTGTTTTTAGGCAGGAAATTGAAATCTTTCAGCTTTCCCTCTTCAACCGCTTTTTCAAGTTTGGTTTGGAAGATCTCGTCATTCCCGATTTCAAAAACGTAATGCGGACCTTTATTCGGATTATTCAGCAAGTCTTTTGCAACTGCCGCGTGAACTTTATCTTTTAACGCTTCTTCGGTCAGATATACTTCTGCCTCCGATTTGTTATAGATCGTAACCCGCTGAACATCGCCGCGGTCAAGATAAACATTGAATCTTGAAGACGACGTTTTGGCAGGTTCCTGAAATGTCGATCCGCCAGTCGCAAAACTGATGAAAAGAAAGATCAGGATGATCGCACCGTAGATCAACCATGGGCTGATCTTAAATTTATTTGGATTTGGAATATTGTCTTTAGCCATTAACGTACTTAGTATTTGTTCTCGATCGTGGTTATTTTAGCATCGCCCCAAAGGCTCTCGATGTTGTAGTAATCGCGGATATGCTTTTGAAAGACGTGAACCACTACATTGACATAGTCCATCAGCACCCATTCGGCATTATCAGTGCCTTCCACGTGCCATGGCTTGTCTTTTAATTCTCTTGAAACTATCTTTTGGACTGAGTTAACTATCGCGTTAACCTGTGTGTTAGAATTTCCGTTGCAGATGATGAAATAATCGCAGACCGCTGTATCGATCGCCCTTAAATCCAGTATGTCAATATCGTTTCCTTTTACTTCTTCAATTCCTTTAATGATGTGTGCCAGAAGGACATCATTGTTCGCTGTCTTTTTCGTCATTTAAAATATTCTGAGTTTTGCAAAGTTATTGTTTTTTGTATTTAAATTAGTGCCTTAACATAACATTAAATCAGAGGTTAAAGCCTCTCCGCCAATGCGCATTGTCAAACTTGATGCCGTCGATTCGACCAACGATTACCTTAAAAATCTTTGCCGTGAAACCAGCGTCGATAATTTCACGATTGTTTCTGCTGAATCACAAACTTCGGGACGCGGACAAATGGGTGCGAAGTGGCATTCAGAACCGTATAAAAACCTAACTGTCAGTATTTTAATTAAAAATTTTATTCATTTTGCTGAACAAGGTTTTATCGTGAATACTTATGTCTGCGTCGCGC
This sequence comes from uncultured bacterium, assembly GCA_965365355.1. Taxonomy (GTDB): domain Bacteria; phylum Bacteroidota; class Bacteroidia; order Flavobacteriales; family Flavobacteriaceae; genus Flavobacterium. The sequence goes on along the minus strand of CBDUBJ010000006.1, from coordinate 51,975 downwards.
TTGCAAAAGCTTTATCGGCGTTCAACATTCCCGAAATCAGCATAAAATGGCCAAACGACATCTTGTCAGGTGGAAAAAAAATAGCGGGTATTCTTATCGAAAATATGATCCGTCCGAACGGAGAGATATGGTCTGTTGTCGGTTTCGGACTAAATGTGAACCAACAGGCTTTTGATGGACTGCCGAATGCTTCATCGATTAGAAATGTAAGCGGGGCGGAATCTGACAAAGATTTGGTGCTGGAAAAAATTGCAAACTCAATGCAGCACTATTTTTCGAACGTCGATCCTGCGGTAGTTAAATCCGAATATCTTGATCTGCTGTTTAAGAAAGATGTTCCTGCTGATTTTTCCGATTCAAACGGAAGATTTACAGGAATCATCAGGAATGTTTCCGAAAACGGTAAACTCGAAATAGAGATTGATAATGTTGGCCGCAGAAGTTTCAGTCTCAAAGAGGTCCAAATGACCTATTAATTTGATTTTGCGACGCGGATCCCTATTCCAAGGAAATTCGGAAGATATTCAAAATCGAATTCATTCATCAGCTTTACGCGGTACTGCCCTGCGGGAAGTGTCCGGGATGGAATAATCGTCTGCCTTATATCGCACACATCGCCGGTACAATCTCCAACCTGTTTTCCGTCTTCGTCCCGGATAGTAATCGCGACCGACTCGTCAAACATCATTTTATTTCCTGAAGAAAGCTGCACACGGATCGGTGCGGATTTTAGGGGCGTGTCATAAACGTGGCTGAAATCGACGAGAATATCATATTTCCCGGATTTTTCAATCTCGAACATATAATCGCGGGAATCGCTTTTCATCCAGCGGTTTTCGGAAAAATCACGATTGAATTCTTTGTATACGGTATTTCCATTGCAGGAAATCATCAGTACCGCAAGCAATAAAAAGAATAGTGGTTTAAATGTGCGCATTTTATCGTTATTAAAATTCCGGGGCACACAAAAATACAAAAGCGATCAGATGATTAAATCCGACATCATCAAATTATCTTATAGTGCGAAAGTCTCGCCCATATAAAATTTGATCAATGCGTTGTTGAAAAGCAACTCGTATTTTGCCCTGATCAGTTCAGCCTGGTTGTTATTGTAAATGATCTTTGATGTGTTCAGTTCGTTGATGTTGATCTTTCCCATTTCAAATTTCAACTCGTCAGCAGAGAAACTTTTTTGGGCAAATGCAAATGCCGATGCCGATGCCTCGTTTTTCTTTATCGATGTTTTTGCATTAGTGATTGCCTGCATGACTTCGTTGGATAACCTGTTATATTCCTGCTGCACAAATAATTTCGACTGCTTGTATCCCAGCTTGGTCGATTTGATCTGTGAATGTGTCTGAAACTTGTTAAAGATCGGGATCGTCAGGTAAATACGGATTTGCTTCGATGTATTTTCATCAAGCTGTACATCAAATGGAATTCCCTGATCAAAATCGTCGTAATCTTCCTGATAATTCGACCGGTACATGAATCTCGCCATTAACAAAGGATATCGGTCCGCCCGCGCAACAGCCAGTTCGGCGCGCATCTTTTTCTCTTCCCAAATGCTCATCTGATACGCAGGATGCTTTTTTACGGCCTCATCGATCATCGTGAACTGATCGCTCACATCGACGAGATTTTCGTTTAATTCAAGCTCAGGCTTCAAAAGAAAAATTTCCTGATTGATCGGAATGTTCATCAGCTGCTTTAATGCAACCATGTTTTCCATCTCGAGGTTTTGATTGGTTAAAAGATTTAGTTCCTCGGAAGCTTTCTGCGATTTCAGCTTGAAAAGTTCGCTTTCCGCAATTGCGCCCTGATCAAATTTCAATTGCGCGATCTCAACCTGCTTTTCACTCGATTTGATCTGTTCCTGAATTGCCGCAATAATATCCTGAAGATATAAAATGGTAATGAAACGCTGCGCCAGATCGATGGTAACTTCATTTCTTACGCGCTGCAAATTGCTTTTGTCCGATTCCAACTGGCGCTTGGCCAATTTTATCGAATTTATCGCAAGGAAGCCGTTAAAGATGTTCCACTCGGCATTTAAAGTTCCTTCGTAAGATTTCAGGTAAGCATTGACAAAAAGGTTCGTATCGTTGTCGATTTCCTTTCCCCACGAATTCCGGTTTTCGGCATTCGCATATACCGAAGGCAATACGAGTCCGTAACTTGACCGATGCTGGACCACAGCGATCTGCTGCTGCAGTTCGGCCTGTTTAACCGCAAGATTATTCTGCATTGCCGTTTCAAGACAAGTTGCGAAGGTCATTCCTTCCTGGGAACGTAATGCGGAAACAAATAAAAGCAGAAGGAGTAAAGCGCCTTTTTTCATATTTAAACGGCGCTATTATCGAATTTATTAAATAGCTTTTTCATGATGTATTGATAGAGCTGCATTTTTTCGATGATGACTTCACCTTTAAGTTTATAACCTGCTTTGAGGTTGATGTGACGATTGTAATCGGTAATTTTCGCAAGGCAATAGAATGTCGCATTGACATCGGACGGCGAAACATAAGTGATCTTGCCTTTTACCGCGCCATATTGGTAATAATTGTAAGCGTCGAGTTTCAGGTTGATGTCCTGGCCTTTTTTGATGTAAGCCAAATCCCTTTCATCAAGCAGGACTTTCGCATAAAAAGCCTCCTTTGCCGGCGCAATAATGGTTAGCACTTCGCCTTTCTCGAGGATTTGCGTGTTCTGACGGGAATTGAAAAGATTTGAAACTGTTCCGTTCATTGGAGAGGTAATGACAAGTTTTCCAAGTTCATCCTGCATGTAAGTCAGATTATACTTACCGTCTTTGATCGCAGTTTCAAGCTCAAGAATTTCACGTTCGTAATTCGCAATTTCATTTTCAACGTCGATGATCGTACGCTCAAGGTCGTTTTTGGTCATCTTGTAATTGTCGGTCAGATTTTCGTAATCGTAGCTTTTTACAGTTTGCGACGATTTGATGTCGACTTCCCCTTTTCTATCGGTCAGATTACGGTTTTTCGATTCAGTCAATTCATATTTCGAGATTGCTCCCCGTGCATAAAGCAATGAATCGGTCTTGTATTTGTCGCCAAGCATGGATGTTTGCTGCTTTGATAAATTGATCTTATCGTTAAGCCATCTAATTTCCTGTTCGGCCTTTTTGCGGTTGGTCTTAAAGATCCGTCCCTGGATCCGGACAAGGTGTTTTAAGGATTTCCTGCGTTCGACGGAGTTCTCGATCATCTTTTTAATGATCGGGATTTTGGCTTCCATTGCCGCGACATTCCCAACAAGGATATCGTAATCCGATTGTGTCCGCTTATTTTCAAGAATGAAAAGTGTATCGCCTTTTTTCACCGAATTTCCTTCGCGCACAAAAACCTTCATAACGCGAACCTCATTTGGTGCGGTGATCCGCATTTGCGGCGTATTTGAATGGATCTGGCCTTCGCTGAAGGAAACCGTATCGTTGATGCGCAGTGCTATGATGAGAATCATCACAATGGCAACGAACGACAACAAAATCATGTTGAGGATCTTTATGAAATTGATCGCCTTTGTGTTATAGTAGATTGAGCTCTCCATTGGTAATCTTATATTTCTTCGTAAAATGAATGTTATTGATAGGTTCGTGGCTTATGATGATAAAGGTACGCTTGCGGTCGTTATCGATCAGCGTTTCAACCTTGTTGCGCGATTCGATGTCCATTCCGGATAATACTTCATCTAGGATGATCAATTCAGATTCCGCGAACAATGCACGCAGCAACAAGATTTTCTTGCGTTGACCGGTCGAAAGGTTTTTACCGTTTTCGTTGATGATGAATTCGAGCCCGTCATCTTTCGAGGCAATGAAATCATAGAAATTGATATCGCGTGCCGTATCGAGGATTGCTTCCACCGGAAGGTCTTTTCCCAATGCGATGTTGTTGTAGATCGTATCGTTGAAAAGGATATCTTCATTCGTAACCAAAAGGATCTTTTCGCGCATCCTTTCGGGGTTATAGAATTTTTTGTCGCGATCGTTGATCAGGATCGAGCCTGAATTCGGCTGGTAAAGCGTCGTTAAAATTTTGCTGAATGTTGATTTACCGGAACCATTCTGTCCTTCGATCTTGATCTTGTCGCCTTGTTCGATAGTCAGATTGATATCTTTCAGAACATACTCATTTGGCAGATATCCGTAATACATTTCACGGAATTCAACTTTTTCAAGTTCAAAATCCGCTATTCCGCGCTCGTGGATAACATCAGCTTGCGCTTTTTCATCAAAATCGAGATAGCGGCGAAGGATGACCTCATTTTCCTGCAAAGTCATGTTGTCGTCGAGAATTCCTTTTAACGATGAAAATATCTTGGATGAAAGTGCGATAAACGTTACGATCTGACCGAGAGTGATCATTTGTGTTTCGATGGCTGACTTGCTCAGCATCAAAATGATAAATACCGATGAAATCACGACAATCGACGCCACGACGATCTTGTTAAGCAAATCGACGTATCCGTTACGAAGCTGGATCTTCAGGTATTCATTGATGCTTGTAAAGATCTTGTTCGAATGAAAACCTTCGATCTTAAAGCTCTTGATTACCTGGATGCCTTCGACTTTTTCCATCATTCTTGAAAGGAAATCCGCTTTTCGGACATACCGCAATCTTTCGTTTTGCTTCAGATATGGTGTAATAAAGCGGAACCAAGCGTAAAACAGGATCATAACAGCCAGAACGATCATGGTCAGTTTTCTGTCGATGAAAAACAAGATACAAAGTGAGTAAAGTGATACGATCACGTCGACGAGAATTCCGGTAAAGAACTTCATGAAGAAATTCTTCAGTTTCAGGGAATCGCTGACACGTTCCATCAAATCGCCCTTTTTATAAGAATGGATATAAGGCAGCGACGACTGGTTGATCTTTTCATCAAAAGAGAACAGAAAATACCGGTCGAGAACATTGCCGAGATGTATCGAAACGAAGTTTTTATAAACGGTCGTGAAGATGTCGAATATTTTATAGATCCCAAGCCCGACGGCAAACAGGAGAACAGTGCTCATGTTGTACGTTGGAAGGACATTATCGATCAGGATCTGATTTGTAAAAACTGCGATCTGTGCGGTCATAGCCGAAAATAACGCAGCAAAAATGTAGATATACCACAGCTTCTTGTATTCGCCAAGCTGTTTGAATAACTGCCAGTAAAGGCTTTTGCGCGGTTCGGAAGGATATGAAACATCAGCTTTCGCTTCTTCATTTTGCTTTACGACCAGAATAAGCGGCGCGGTATTTTTGATCTTTCCCTTATCGAGCTCCAGTGTTTTAAAATGTGTCGGCACACTCGAAATGTCCTGGTTCTTCAAAAGATCCTGCAGGAAGTTCTGCTCTGCTTCAACATTCTTGAATCCGAAGTTGCCTTTCAGGTATTTGAAATACGTCAGCTTATTGAAAAGTGTCGCATGGCCATTATCTGCAAGCGCATGCTTAAGATCGATCTTGTAGTCCTTGAGATCGTTTGCAATCAATGAATGAATCTTATCTTCGGTTTCGGCAAGATCCCACTGGTTTTTCGTAAAATGTGCCTGGCGCTTGATTTCCTGGATGGAAAGGTAATACTGACTTCCTTTTCGCGGATCGTATACTTTCAGGTTTTTGCCGCGGCGGTCGTTTGCGACAACATAATGAAGGTTGTTTTTGTGTTTTACCGGAACGATGAACGGCAGCAGCTTGTCGATCGTAGACGCGTCACCGTTGATGTAATTGACGTCCAGAAGCTTGTAGTGCGTATTAAATCCGTGCGTATCAAAGAATTGCTGAAGGTCGGAAATGCGTGAGCCTTTTTCTTCGATGGCGATATTTTCTTCAATGTACTTTCGGGAAATGTCCTTGCCGTAGATGTTGAACACGGTTTTTATGGCACTGACACCGCAGTCGTTGCTTTTAAGTTGTTGATCTGTTTTAGGCATTATTGGGGCTTAAATATTAACCAAATGTTATCACAGGGTTAAGTGAAATTCACCACAATAATACTTAAGAAAATACCTTATTGATAAAAATTCCTATGAATAGCTACAAAAATCGATAAAATGCAGTTTAACAAATGTTTATGACGAACATTTTACGAATAATTCATATTCATAGCCTCGTCATGTTGTGAGAAAGTGTTTCCAAAAATTTCGAAATAGGACCTTTGATCATCATCGCCATCATCGCGTTGAATTCGCCTTCGAAAACCAATGCAACTTCCGAAGCTGATTCTGAAATTGCTGTAATATTGGCAGTTAGGCTGAAGGCAAGTTTATCGCTTGGAGATGTAAGTACAATTTTATTGGGTGGAAATTTTTCTTTGATACGCAGTTTTATCTCGGGCATTCCCGATAATCCGAAAATGAAAGTTTCATTGTCGAGAACTTCAAATTTTGCAGTATTGTCCGGCATCAGTGTTTTGAAATTCGAAACATTTGTCAATGAATCGAAAAGTTCCTGTGCTGATTTATTTGTCTTGGTAACCGGGCTTTCGAGATGCATATTATGGATTAATTGACTTCAAGTCCCCATTCAGCAGGATTATGTCGCCATTCTGCCAAGGTGTGTTGTTCGTCTTCGGTGATAAAATGTTTGTTGACTGCCATGGAAAGCAGGCTGTCATAATCGCTCAAAGTTGTAAGTGATACGTTGGCGGCGCTGAAATTTTCGGCTGCCTGTTCAAATCCGTATGAAAATATCGCAACCATTCCTTTAACGTTCGCACCGGCATTTTTAAGCGCATCCACTGCCTGAAGGCTGCTTTTTCCTGTGCTGATCAGATCTTCGACAACGACTACATTTTGTCCGCGTTGTAAAAAACCTTCAATCTGGTTCTGGCGGCCATGATTTTTTGGTTCCGGCCTGACATAAACGAACGGTAGTCCCAGGTATTCCGCAACCAAAACGCCGATGCCGATCGCGCCGGTTGCAACACCTGCGATGACATCCGGTTTGCCGTATTGTTTCTCGATTACTTTACAGAATTCGTCACGGATGTAATTCCGCATCGGTGGAAATGAAAGCGTTAACCTATTGTCGCAATATATTGGAGATTTCCAGCCCGAAGCCCATGTAAATGGATTTTTAGGATTCAATTTAATTGCATTTATTTGCAAAAGCAACTCGGCGGTTTTTTGGGCTGTGTCTTTGTTGAAAATCATACGACAAATGTATAAAGTTTTTGTGAATGATAGGCCGCTTTTCCTGACAAATCAAATGGGAAAAGAAACCGATTTCCAGTTGTTTTTACTGGAAAGCGTTGACATCCCGCAGCTTATCGGGAGTATGTTCAGGAATAAGGTTAAGAACGCATATCTGTACCATCCGGACGAGAAGGAAATGATGAAAAGCTTCAAGTCGAAACTGAAAGTTTACAAAGCTGCAGGCGGACTTGTGTACAACAGTAAAGGCGAAGTTTTATTCATCCACAGAAACGGAAAATGGGACCTGCCGAAAGGCGGCGTTGAGAAAGGTGAGAAGAATAAAGCGGCTGCCATCCGTGAAGTTGAAGAAGAGACCGGAGCTCGGAAACTTCGCATTGTCAGGAAGTTGCAGAAAACATATCACATTTTCCGCCGAAGCAATATCTACAGGCTTAAAATTACACATTGGTTTGAAATGCATACCGATTATCCGGGAATGCTCACGCCTCAGGCCGAGGAAGGAATTGACAAAGTGCAATGGCTCAATCCCGAAGAAGTAAAGGACGCACTCAAAAATTCATACGAGAATATCAAACTGTTGTTCGAGGAAGAAGAATTCGCAAACTACTGATTCATCACACGATAAACCGGGTATTGCAAATGTGCTTTTTCATAGTGAGCTGAATTCTTATAAATCCAGTCTAATTGCGATTCCGGATTTTTGGCGAATTCCTGGTCTGACTTAAGCCTTGTCTCAAATGCATTTTTCAATTTGGGATCATCTTTTAGCATTTTCGCTGCCGTATCTTCAAAAACGTAATCCGAAAAGCCTTCTTTTTGCTGAAGGATCGCATCAAAGAAATTCCAATTAAAAAATGAATCCGCTGCCTGAGGCTCAAGTGTTTCCAGCAAATATTTAAGGCCTTTTTGATTCGTTGGAACGTAAAAATCACCATCGCCGAATTTCATTTTTACCTTTGACGTTTGAACTTTCGTCGAGTGATGCGGATAATGTCCTTCGTATGCCGAAGCTGAAGTTTTGTAATCGGCTATGCGATAACTTTCGACCTCGATCTGCGTATCTGCGTTTAATGGGATCATTTCGATCTGATTTGCTTTCAGCCGTTCGATCACGTTCCACCAGCCTTTCGGGATGATATAAGCTTTGGGAATCGACACTTCAAGCGTCGGTTTGTATTCTTTATAAAATTCGATCTTCTTATTAAAGGGCTTTTTCCTGTCGTAATAAAGCCGGTCGCCCGTAGTCGCGTCGCTTTTCCGGATAATGCCTTCATAGCCCAGAAATGCGATTTTTTCAACTTTTGAAGAGTCGATCACCCATTTTAATGTATACTTTTCCCCTGCGAGATAATTTTCAAACTCAAGTTTTCGCGCATTTTTGATCTCAGCGGCATTTTTATCAACAGCTTCAAGGCTTGCAAGCATAAAATCGTAAGTTGCATACACGCGATCGGAATACTTCTTCAGCATATGCGTTTCGACAGTAAATCCAATCGTATTAAAAAGCGATGCATAGCCGGTCGCATATCGCGGATAATCCATGAATTGCGCATAACCTTTGTCGGGTGTGCCGTGCCAGACATTGACATATGGAATCGATTCCACCTTTTTCTTTTTGAGTCCCAATACGATTTCCGGCAAAAGCTTTTCGTTCATGTATTTTCCCAGAGACCGTCCCAATTTGTTATGCTGCGTCATGATGTATGTCAGCGCATATTGATAATCCGCGCCATTGCTGACATGGTTATCGATAAAAAACTCAGGATCGAAGCGATGGAAAATATTCGCAAAACTTCTCATGTTCCTCGAATCGCTTTTGATGAAATCGCGGTTCAGATCGTAATTCCGTGCATTGCCGCGAAAGCCATATTCTTCAGGGCCATTTTGATTGACGCGTGTGGTGGAATTTCGGTTCAGCATTCCACCGATGTTATAAACCGGTATCGCAACCAGGATCGTATTTTTCGGCGCTTTGACCTTTCCCGTTGCAAGATCGCGAAACAGCATCATCGTCGCATCGATGCCGTCGGGTTCGCCCGCGTGGATTCCGTTATTGATCATTATCACGCATCGATTTTCACCTTTTACAAATGTGTTGGCCGGATCGAAAATAACATAATGCAAAAGCTCGCCGGAATCCGTCAGGCCGCCTTCGAGCATTTTAACCGATTCAAAATTGTGATCAAGTATTTGGTAATAACCAATTGTCTGCGAATAGTTTGCGGTTTGGTTTCCATTGCCATTTTCAAACACCGTGGGAAACCGGGTTTGCGCAGTGCCTTGCGCGCAGATCAGCAGTAAAATCGCAAAATACCTCATCTTGAAACCTTTACCGCTTCGGGAACCAAAAGGGTGTAATCGCCGCCATTGCGAATGACATCTCGAACGATGCTTGAGCTGATATAGGATGTGTTTGACGCGGTTAGAAGGAAAACAGTTTCGATCTTAGACAACTTCCTGTTTGTATGCGCAATCGCCTTTTCAAACTCAAAATCTGCGGGATTCCGAAGTCCGCGAACGATGAACTGCGCCTTCATCTTTTTGCAGAGTTCGATCGTCAGACCTTCGTATGTTACCACGGAAACGGTCGGAAAATCTTTAAAACTCTCTTCGATGAACTTGACGCGCTGCTCAAGGCTAAACATGTATTTTTTATCGGCATTTACACCGATGGCAACGACAATCTCATCAAAAAGGGGAATGCTGCGCTTTATGATGTCGTAGTGGCCAAGTGTGATGGGATCAAATGAACCCGGGAAGATTGCGCGTTTCAATGTTTGCGGTTTAGTGCCGATTCGATGGCGTTTCCAAATAATTCGGTAAGCGAAATCCCGGCTTCACGGGCTTGCTGGGGAAGAAGGCTTTCGGGTGTCATTCCTGGGATCGTGTTCATTTCCAGCAAATACGGTTCGCCATTTACGATGATGTATTCGCTGCGTGAGAAACCTGTCATTTTAACGATCTGATACACGCGTTTTGCAATCTGTCTCACTTTTTCGGCAACATCCTCGGGAATTCTGGCAGGAGTTATTTCCTTGGATTTGCCGAGGTATTTTGCTTCATAATCGAAAAAATCATTTTCGGAAACGATTTCGGTCATTGGCAAAACCTTGATCTCACCTTTATATTCGATCACACCAACTGAAACCTCGGTACCGTCGAGAAAACGTTCGATGATGATCTCGTCGTCTTCCTTATATGCTTTTTCAATCGCTTCAGCAAGTTCACTTCTTTCTTTTACTTTCGATATCCCGAAGCTTGAGCCCGAGCGGTTTGGCTTTACAAAGCAAGGCAGCCCGACCGTTTCAATGATCTTATTTTCGTCGATTTCATCACCGGCATTCAGATAAAACGAATCGGCAGTTTTGATTCCGTACGGTTTTAATGCCGAAAGAAGATCGCGTTTATTAAACGTCAGCGCAGCCTGATAATAATCGCACGAGGTCTGAGGGATTCCGAGCAATTCAAAATACGCCTGCATCAGGCCGTCTTCGCCGGGAGTACCGTGGATCGCATTGAAAACCGCATCGAAAGTTATTTTTGAACCGTCCACCGTAATTGAAAAATCGTTTTTGTCGATTGGGAATTTGTTGCCGTTGCCATCGACATAGTTCCATCCGTCACGGAAAACATGGATCTTATAACCATTGTACTTGTTTTGATCAAGATATTGATGAACAACGCCGCCGCTGATTAGTGATATTTCAAATTCGCTGGAATAGCCGCCCATGATAATGGCAATGTTCTTCATATTTCGGGGATTCGTGAGGTTGGTTCCGAACAAAATTACATTTTTTTTGAAACCGATTGCCTGTTGGATTTTATATCTTTGCCGCAAAGCGACCCAAATGACATTACGCGAATACCTTACGAGCAAGGTGTTTTTTATCCAGATACTCATTGCGATTTCCATAACTGCGGGAATCATGTTCATTTTTATGTACTGGCTTGATTTTACGACTAATCACGGCGAGGAAATTACAGTCCCGGACCTGAGTAAAATGTCTGAACAGCAAGCCGAGGAAAAACTTGCGTCACTCGATCTCGATTATATCATTTTGGACAGCGTGGATTTTCGCAAGGACTTCCCGAAATTCAGCGTTGTCGAACAAGATCCGCAACCGGGAGCCAAAGTCAAGGAAGGCCGTAAGATCTATTTGAAAATAAATTCGTCGGGCTTTACATCTGTCAGGATTCCCGACCTTATTGAGAAAACTTTCCGTCAGGCGGCGCCAACTTTGGAAGCTCTGGGTTTGGTAGTTGGTGAGATATCTTACGTTCCTTATCTTGGAAAAGACATGGTTCTCGAAATGAAGCACAACGGCAAGAAATTGCGGGTAGGCGAGAAGGTCCTCAAATCTTCGAAGATCGATCTTGTTTTGGGCGATGGTAAGGTTGGTTTTGAAGAGGTTGTCGAAGAAGCCCCTGCCGAAGACCTGATCAATCCTGAATTGCCGGAATGAAAGAAAACCCGGAAATAGGCGAACTCGACGATGACTTGTTCGAGCATTTCAGGTTTGTTGTTCCCGGCGGCCAGCAATTGCTGCGCATCGATAAATTTTTGATGCATCTCATCCCCAATGCTACGCGAAACAAAATACAGAATGCCGCAGCGGCAGGAAATATTTATGTTAATGATATTCCCGTAAAATCGAATTACCGCGTAAAACCGCATGATGTCGTTCGGATCCTGCTCACGTATCCTCCGTTCGAAAACCGCATCGATCCCGAAAATATTCCGCTTGATATCGTTTATGAAGATGATGTTTTGCTTGTTCTCAATAAACCTGCAGGTCTCGTTGTGCATCCGGGTCATGGTAATTATACCGGAACGCTTGTCAACGCATTGGCTTTCCATTTCGAAAATCTTCCGTTGAACAGCAGCGAACGTCCGGGTTTGGTGCATCGGATCGATAAAAATACATCAGGACTTTTGGTAATTGCCAAAACCGAACACGCAATGAGCCATTTGGCAAAGCAATTCGAAAACAAAACTTCGGAGCGAGAATACATTGCGATTGTGTGGGGAAATGTCAAAGAAGACGAAGGCACGATCGAAGGAAATATTGCCCGCCATATAAAAGATCGCATGCAGATGGCGGTTTACGAAGACGAAAATATCGGAAAACCCGCCGTCACGCATTATAAGGTTCTTGAGCGGCTCGGCTACGTAACGCTTGTTTCTTGTCATCTGGAAACCGGAAGGACGCATCAGATCCGCGTTCATATGAAATACATCGGGCACACTTTATTTAACGATGCGCGATACGGTGGCGATTCGATCCTAAAAGGAACAACGTTCACAAAATACAAGCAATTCGTTGAAAACTGCTTTAAAATCTTGCCACGCCAGGCGCTGCATGCAAAAACGCTTGGGTTCAAACATCCCGTTTCCGGTGAAATGATGCGTTTTGATTCGGAGGTCCCGGACGATATGCAGCAATGCATCGAAAAGTGGCGCAACTACTCAAAGTCGAAGGAAATCGAAGAAGAAGAGGAATCATGATGAAGCTTGTGATATCGCCGGCCAAAACGCTTGATTTTGAACGTGAACTTCCAACAAATGAGGTTACGATTCCCGTCTTTTTATCTGATGCAAAGAAGATCAGGCGGACAATGAGAGATTTGTCACCCGCGGATCTTATCGGTCTGATGGACATCTCCGACAAACTCGCGGAACTCAATTGGCAGCGCAATCATTCGAAAGGATTTGGAGCAAAGGAAATCAAAGAAAATGCACGACAGGCAGTTTACGCTTTTAACGGAGAAGTCTATATCGGGCTTGATGCGTATTCGATTCCGGTTGCGAAAGTGGCGCAGCTTCAGGAAAAGCTTCGGATACTTTCCGGATTATACGGTTTGCTAAGACCATTGGATGTTATTCAGCCTTACAGACTCGAAATGGGAACGAAACTCAGGGTAGGCGAGCACGCGAATTTATACGAACACTGGAAAGATAAAATCACGAAAGCTTTAAATAAGGAACTGAAAAAAGGTGATTTTCTCGTGAATCTTGCGAGCCATGAATATTTCTCCGCGGTGGATGTCAAAAAATTAAAAGTGCCTGTCATTACGCCTGAATTTAAGGATTACAGAAACGGCAAGCTTTCAACTTTCAGTTTCTTTGCAAAGAAAGCACGCGGGATGATGGTTCGTTATATCATCGATACAAATGCTGAATCCATTGATGATCTCAAAGGTTTTCATGCTGACGGATATGCATTCGACAGCAATTTATCGACTTCCGATACGTTAGTGTTTACACGATGATTGGCTTTGCGTCCAATTTTTTACATTTGAAAAAATTAATTTACGATGATTAAAAAATCTTTACTCCTTGCTGCCGCTTTTATTACAACTAGCACTTTCGCACAGGATGAATTGATCAAAAAGGTGATCAACAACGCATCGATCTCAACCAAGTTTCACTTTACCGAAGTAATCGATCTGGATGCGACAAGCGTAAAAAATCAAGGTTCAGCCGGAACATGCTGGAGTTATTCGGGAAATTCGTTTCTTGAATCTGAAATGATCAGGATGGGCAAACAGCCCGTTGACATTGCCGAGATCTTTACAGCCAGATATGTATATCTTTCAAAAGCCAGGAATTATATCCTATTCAATGGAAATATGGGATTGGGCGATGGCGGGGAAACGCATGACGTTCTGAACATTTTCAGGAAATATGGCGCGATGCCACAGGAAGCTTACACTTTTGAAGATTATGGAAAGGGCAAAGTGAAGTCGGCCGAGTTCCAAAAAAAGTTCAAGGAAATCCTCGATGCATATTTAAAGGATACCGATCCGAAAAAGCGCGCGACATGGGTTGCCGATATCAACGCATATCTTGATTCACAGTTTGGACAGCTTCCGGAAACATTTACTTATAAAGGAAAAAATTACAATCCGAAATCTTTTTCGAAAGAAGTGATTGGAATAAATCCGGATGATTATGTGGAATTGTCATCATATAAGGACAGTCCGTACTACGAGAAAATGCTATTGCCCGTACCGGATAACTGGAGTTACGATATGGTTTACAATGTGCCGATGACCGAACTCACCGATGTTATCGATCATGCTTTGTCAAAGGGTTATACAATTGCATGGTCTTCGGATGTTTCTGAGGCTTACTTTAGTTGGAAGAACGGCGTTGCGCATGTACCGGATCTGGAGCTAAATGATATTTCCGATGAGCAGAAGAAAACACTGTTTGCCGGTCCTGCGAATGAGAAAAAGGTGACCGAAGATCTAAGGCTTGAAGAACTTTATACTTTGAATACTACCGATGACCACGCAATGCAGATCGTAGGATTGGTAAAAGACCAGACCGGAAAAGAATATTACAAAGTGAAGAATTCATGGGGCGAAAGCAATGATTACAAAGGCTATCTCTATGTGACCAAGGCGTTCGTGCAGTTGAAATCCACTGGAATTTTACTTCATAAGGATGGCTTACCAAAAGCAACGGCCAAGAAATTAAAAGCTTAAAAAAAATCCCGCTATTGCGGGATTTTTTAATTTATATATTTTCCATTTCGGCGAAATCACGAAGGTTTTCTGCTGTGAGCTTCCGCTGGTTCTTTGAAAGTTCCCACATCGCATCGACGCCTTTTCGGGCACTGCGGTTGACACTTGCAAGACGTGAAGAAAATTCTTCAAGCTTTTTGCTGTCGGACGGATCAAGTTTACCTTTGAGTTCGTTTACGAATTCTGCAAACTCAGGTAAAACCTCGCTGTTTTCGTCATATTCAGACTTCAGGTCTTCCAGCATCTCATTGATTTCCTTGCTAAGATCGTCGCAGTAGTGCTGGCTCTTTTGTTTAAACTCGTCGATTAATTTCTTGGTCTTGCTGCTAAACATACCCATGGCTTTTTGATTTAAAGGGAACCAAATATACAAAAAGATCATTCAAAACAGATAATGTTAAAAAATAATCTAACTATCTTTCATCCAATTCGTTAAGATCGTTTTGCCATCGGGTGTCAATATGCTTTCCGGGTGAAATTGCACGCCTCGCACATCGAAAGACCGATGCCGTAACGACATGATCTCGCCGTTTTCATCAACAGATGTGGCAACAAGGCAATCGGGAAGATTTTTGGAAACTGTCCAAGAATGGTAGCGGCCGACCGTCATTTTTCCGGAAAGACCGTCAAAAAGTTTGTCATCTTCCATAACAGTAATTTCTGCAGGAATACCGTGATAAACTGTTTCAAGGTTGATCAATTTGCCGCCAAATACTTCGGCGATCGCCTGTTGCCCAAGACAGATGCCGAAAATGCTCTTTGATGAAGCGTATTCTTTGATGAGCGGCTTTAGATTTCCGGCTTCGTCAGGAATTCCCGGGCCTGGTGATAGTAAAATTTTTTGAAATGGGTTTACATCTGCAAGTTCAAATTCATCATTGCGCCATATGGTAACATCAGCGTCAAGCGATTCGAGATAATGGACGAGGTTATAGGTAAAACTGTCGTAATTGTCGATCACAAGTACTTTCATGCCGCGAAGTTATTAAAAACAAAAAACCCGAAGCATTTGCCCCGGGTTCTGATCCTTTTCAATATTATTAGAATACGAGATTCGCTGTAACCTCGAAATCATCAGAAATGGCCTTGTCGCCAAGATTGTCGAAGAAGGATCCTGATCCGTATTTAATGTCATGTTTCGTTCTGTCGATATTAAATTTCGCTTTAGCGGTATTTCCGCTGATTGTCATGTCAAATCCCACAGGCTGCGTTTTTCCTTTGATCGTAAGGTCAGCACGAACTGCATAAACGTTATTTGCACGCGGCGTTACGGTCGTGAAAACCAGTGTCGCCGTATCAAATTTATCTACGCCAAAGAAATCATCATTTTTCAAATGCCCTTCAAGTTTCTCTTTTCCTTTGCCAGCTTCAAGATCTGTAACTGTGATTGAGTTCATATCAACTGTGAAGCTTCCGCCTGAAAGTTTATCGCCTTTGAAAGTCAAAAGGCCGTCGCGAAGATTTACGGTTCCTGAATGTTCGCCGGTAACTTTTTTACCAACCCAGGTAATTTTGCTTTTCGATACATCTACTTTTTTCTTTGATTGCGCGCTGGCCGAAATAGTAGTAAACGCAACCATTGCAAGGGCAAGTGTTTTAAGTGTCTTCATTTTTTAAATTAATTAAGTGTTTAAAGTTATTGATTATTATTGTCGGATGACCGATATTTTTCGAGGAGGAAATTTAACGTACGGATTTCGTCGTCGGTAAGCTTTTCTGCGAGCTTTTGTTCGATTGCGTCGACAATAGGATCGACTTCATTCAATGCGTCAAGCCCGTGTTTTGTGATATTGACTTCAATTTTTCGGCGATTGTCCGGACAAGTTTCACGGGTTACATAACCTTTGGCAAGAAGCTTATCGACCAATCTTGTGGTATTGCTCGTTCGCGAAATCATGCTTTCCTGGATGGAGCACATATTCGCTGGTTCGCCTTTTCGTCCACGCAAAATCCGTAACACATTGTATTGTTCGGTAGACAAATCGTGGGATTTGAAAATTTCAGCCAGTTTTTCAGAAAGGTAATTTTGAGTATGCAGGATGTTGAGTACCGTCTGTTTGGCGATGCAGGTCTTTTGCGGTTTATCTGACAGAACAACATTCATGGATACAAAATTTGTATGTACAAATGTATGTTTTGAAATGGAACTAAAATCTGTCTGCCTGTTATTTTTTTGTTAATTGAATTTTGCCGAAAACCTAATCATTATTTTAGCCTGATGCGGATGCTGATCTTAATATCGTTACTGACATGCCGGATGGTTTTAGCGCAAGATGCTAAATCGCCGACCGTGAAAACAATCGAAGCGGATGGTATTTCAGTGAGATCATACAATTATCAGGGCATAGAAAAATTTTTAAATCGGGAATCCGATACAACGTATGTCGTTAACTTTTGGGCTACGTGGTGCGGACCATGTGTAAAGGAAATGCCTCATTTTGAAAAATTAAACAAGCTGTATCAATCATCGAAAGTAAAAGTTTTGCTTGTGAGCCTCGATTTTCCGAAACAGGTTTCAAAAAGCCTATTGCCGTTCATCAAAAAGAAGAATTTAAAATCTGCAGTGATCCATCTGGATGATCCCGATGCAAACTCCTGGGTTTCGAAAGTTGATTCGGCCTGGACGGGAGCGCTTCCGGCGACACTGATCTACAATCGCAACCAGAGAAGATTTTACGAACAAAGTTTCGAATACGAATCGCTTGAAAAAGCTGTAAAAGAATTAATCAACAAATAAATATATGAAACGTTTCAGATTACTATTAGTGCTTGCGGTTGCTGTTGGAATCGCCGCATTTACAAACAAAGAAGATGTCATCGGATACAGGATCGGCGATCTTGCGACTGACTTCCGATTGAAAAATGTCGACGATAAAATGGTTTCGCTGAAAGATTTTTCGAAAGCGAAGGGATTCGTCGTCGTGTTTACGTGCAACCATTGTCCGTTTTCCAAAGCATATGAAGACCGCCTCATTGCACTTGATAAGAAATACAAGGATCTGGGTTATCCTGTCGTTGCGATCAACCCCAACAATCCTGCGAAGCAAAAAGAAGACAGCTTCGATAAAATGAAGATTCGCGCTAAAGAAAAAGGGTTCACTTTCCCATATCTGATGGATGATGGCCAGAAAATCTATCCTCAATACGGTGCGACAAAAACACCTCATGTTTACATCCTGAAGAAAAGCGCAAAAGGCCTTGAAGTGAAATACATCGGCGCCATCGACGACAATCATGAAGACGCATCGGCAGTTCAGACACAATTCGTTGCCAATGCACTCGATGCGCTGATTGATAATCGTGAAATCGAAATAAAAGAAACAAAAGCCATCGGCTGTTCAATAAAAGCATAATTATGGATCTGACACAAGACGAATGGGCGAAGCAGCTTAATAATGATGACAATGCTGTTGTGCTGGATGTGCGAACTCAGGATGAATGGGACGAAGGAATTATTGCCGGCGCACAGTTGATTGATATCCACCGCGGACAGGGATTTATCGATGATATAGACGAATTGGACCGAAGCAAAAATTATTATGTGTATTGCAAAGCCGGCGGACGAAGTAAACAGGCTTGCCAGGTGATGAACCAGATGGGTTTTCATAAAACTTATAATCTGCTCGGCGGGTTTTCGGAATGGACCGGAAACACCACATTACCAGATTAGTAGGATTTATTTTCCTAATATGAAAATCATGTAAATCTTGATAAAAATGATGTAAATGGTTTGGGTGGCTACCTGATGAACTTTGTAACGTGTTCATTCGGAAACCTTTAAAACCTACATTATGGAAAATTACCAATTTGGCGCCTACGGTCAGGACAACCAGGACGCAACTTTAAATTACAATAGCCCGTTCCCCGCATCAAATGACTCAAGTAGCTTTGCTGACGGCGACATTTATGGCTCTGCGGAATTTTCGGATGTCGATTTCGAAAGGATGACCGACCACGAATACTTTAATTACCTGCGTTCCCAGGATGATATGCTTTAGGGAATGCAGGTTTTTATATTTAATAAGATGAAGAAACTTTCTTTATATATAACTTTACTTTTTGCCACGAGTGTCGCGATAGCCCAAAACGACACACCGGCCGTGCAGGAAAAACAAGCGATGCCGCAAGGCGATACGACCAGCGTTAATACTCAGATCAAACAGGAATCTGAAATCAGGACAATGGATGCGGTAAAAACGCAGGATCATCCGAAAGTTACGCCCAAACCACATAAAGATTTTGTCAAGGCAAATAAGAAAAAGAAAAGAAACCGGTCTGCTGTTCGCAGGGATGCAAGGCCGTAATTTGAATTTTGTTCTCACTTCGTGATTTTGAGTATGAGGCTTTTATTTTAATAGAAGCCTCTGCTTTTTTAAAATAACCAGCAAAATGGATTTACATCACACACCACAAACCGATTTAAAACTTCGTCCGGCTGAGCGCGCTGCTTCGGTGGCTGCCGGGATTTCATTGTTATTTCATTCCGCGATGCGAAAAGGCAGCATGTGGAGCTTGCTTGGCGGCGCTTACCTGGTTTATCGCGGCATCGATGGCCATTGTCCTATTTCTGCGATGGCCGAATCGATATTTAAAAAATCTATGAATATTAATATTCGGACATCACTGCAGATAAACCGTCCGGTGGAGGATGTTTACGCATTTTGGCGCAAACTCGACAACCTGCCGCTTTTTATGGAGCATATTGAAAGTGTCGATGTGAAATCGGGTACTGCTTCCGAGTGGAAGGCAAAATTACCCGGCGTTCCCGGACATATTACTTGGAATGCCGTGATTGTAAACGAAAAAACGAATGAAGTTCTCGGATGGAGTTCCGTTAAAAATTCTACGATATACAACGCCGGTAAAGTGGTATTTCAACCTATGGACAGTGAGCGTTGCGAAATTGATGTAACCATTACTTATCGCGCACCGATGGGAAGTGTTGGTGAAAATTTGGCTCGGATATTTACACCGTCTTTTGAAAAAGTTGTGCGTGATGATATCCAAAACTTTAAGCTGTACATGGAAAACGGTTTTACAGAGAAAGTACACGGCGATTTTAAAAACGAACTTATTTAAGGTCTTTTTTTTCTGTATTTATTTCCAATTGTCTTGTTTCAAGATCGAAAACATCCGTACGGCTCATCACATGAAGCGTAAGAGAATCGATAGATAGAGGCGCTTCTTCACGGATCTCCAATAGATTGCTTTGGCGGATCGACCTGCCGTCGACAATTATTGTCATACCCGTTCCAATCGCTTCCATTTTGTTCTTATGAAACAAAAGCCCGGTATTTTCTTCGAGTCCAACTCCCAGAATGGTTGGATTGCTCACGATCAGTTGGAACAATCTGCCTATGCGGCCACGGTTAATGAAATGCGTATCGAAAATGATATTGGTTACAATGCCGAATCCGGTGGCCGTCTTTACTTCACCTTTTAACAGTGAATGTTCGGCACGTCCTTCGTAAATCATGCTGTCTGAAGCCGCGGCAGCGCCCGCAGAAGTACCGGCGTAAATAAAGTTTTCCTTCTCAAGTTTTTCATGGATCAGATCATAGATTGGCGTTCCGCCGAATACGGAGGTGAGCCGGACCTGGTCGCCACCGGTAAAGAACACAACGTCCGCCTTCCGGATCCGCTCGATATTTTTAAGCTCTGTCGCATCCTCGCGCGACCGGATGTCCAATACGCCCACATCTTTGACTTTCAGTAATCCGAAGGCATGCAAATAATCTTGCGCAGTGTCTTCAGGTTCCATCGATGCCGTCGGAATTATCTCGATACGCGACTGTTTTTTTTTCGCAGATTCATCGACAATGCGTTTCAGAATGCTGTCCTGCAAAAATTCATCCTGCTCTATGCATTTTTTCTCATCTTCAGGCAAGCCTTTATCTTCATGCCCACCGATCAATATAATTTTCCCTTTTTTCATGTTATCTAATTTAAGATCTGTCGCCAATTCGCGGTTTATATGATTTCCACATTTCCACATTTATCAATAATTTCTTACCCAGTTAAATATAACCTTTTAAAGAAATTCTATAAAGAAATTACTTCCATGATACGGGAACTTTGGAATATAATACTTGTAGACCGGTAAATCCGGGTTTTACCAAAGAACAAACCTATATGAAAATTCTAAAGATGCAGGTGCTTCGCGGACCGAACGTCTGGAGCAACTATCGCAAAAAATTGATCCAGATGCGTCTTGATCTGGAAGAGCTGGAAGATTTTCCCACAAATAAAATTGACGGATTTGGTGAACGACTTCAGAAAATGCTGCCGTCGATGGCGAAACATGAATGTTCTGAAGGAGTTCATGGCGGTTTTTTCCTTCGTGTGGACGAAGGAACATGGATGGGCCATGTGATCGAGCATATCGCGCTTGAGATCCAATCGCTCGCCGGAATGGAAGCAGGCTATGGAAGAACGCGCAGTACAAGGGAGCGCGGCGTCTACAATGTGGTTTTTGCATATGATGTTGAAGCAGCAGGATTATACGCAGCTAAAGCGGCGGTGAGGATCGCAGAAGCCATCATCGCAAACAAAGCTTATGATATTAATGACGACCTTGATGCATTGCGCGCTATTTGCAAACGTGAATGTTTTGGGCCAAGCACAAAAAGCATCGTCGATGAAGCCGAGCGCCGTGGAATTCCGTGGACGCGGTTGGAATCGAATTCCTGGATCCAGCTGGGTTATGGCGCGAATCAGGTTCAGTTCCAAGCTACTATCACAGGCAGGACAAATAGTATTGGTGTTGACATCGCCGGAAATAAGGAAAAAGCAAAGAGGGTTCTCGCCAAAGCAAAAATTCCGGTTGCAAAAGGCGGCTTATGCTACGATCTCGACGAAATGAAGCAGCTGCTCATAGATATCGGATATCCGATTGTCATCAAGCCACTCGATGCCAACCAGGGCAAAGGCATTTCGATCAATATCAACAATTGGGACGATGCAAAAGAAGGATTCAACATTGCACGGGAATTCAGCAGGGCGGTCCTTGTCGAAAAATATATTACGGGTTCCGACTTCAGGATCCTGGTTATTAATAACAAGGTTGTCGCTGCTGCGAAAAGGGTTGCGGCGCATGTAATCGGAGATGGAAAATCGACGATAAATGAATTGGTTGAAATCGAGAATAACGATCCAAAACGTGGCATCGGACATGAAAATGTCCTGACTAAAATCACAATCGACCAACATACGGAGGCGATCTTGACAAAAAACCATCTATCATTAGAATCTGTCCCGGCTGATGGCGAGATCGTGTTTCTGAAATCGACTGCAAATCTTAGCACGGGCGGAACAGCCATCGATGTTACCGATGATGTCCATCCGGAAAATATTTTCCTTGCGGAACGCATCGCACGTATCGTTGGCCTGGATGTATGCGGGATCGATATCATGGCAGATTCGCTTGAAACTCCGATCCGATCAAATGGCGGTGTAGTCCTCGAAGTAAATGCAGCGCCTGGATTCAGGATGCATATAGCGCCGTCGCAGGGCAAATCGCGGAACGTTGCCGCTGCAGTACTGGATATGCTGTATCCGCCGGGACGACCGAGCAGGATCCCGATTATTGCAGTGACCGGCACCAATGGCAAAACCACCACCACAAGGCTTTTATCGCACATGGCAAAAAATTCCGGTTTCCGTACAGGTTTTACAACCACCGACGGAATTTACGTGAACGATTTCCTCATTGAAGAAGGCGACACTACCGGACCAATGAGCGCGCAGATTATCCTAAGAGAGCCAACCGTGGAGTTCGCAGTATTGGAAACAGCTCGCGGCGGAATTCTAAGATCCGGATTGGCCTACAATCAGTGCGATGTCGCGATAATTACGAATATCCGCGAGGATCATCTTGGCCTGAACGATGTCCATACGGTTCGTGACCTTGCAAATGTTAAAGCGGTCGTTGCACGCAGCGTTCGCAAATCTGGCTGGGCAGTGTTAAATGCGGATGACGAAAACTGTGTGCGGATTGCAGGCGAACTTGATTGCAAAGTGGCATTTTTCAGTCTGAAAGAGAAAAATGAAGTCGTTAAAAAACAGATTGCTGCCGGCAGGCCAGTCGCAATTTTTGAAAATGGATTCATTTCGATCGTGAAAGGCAGCCAGAAAATTCGAATTGAAAATGTTTCGCATATCCCGATCACATACGACGGAACCGCAAGATTTATGGTAGCCAATGCGATGGCTGGCGCGCTTGCAGGATATTTATGGGGTTTCAGGCTCGAGGATATCAGATATTCACTGCAAAGCTTCGTTCCGGGCTTTGAACAGACTCCCGGCAGGCTCAACATGTTTACCTTCAACGATTTCAAAGTTTTGGTCGACTATGCGCACAATCCGCATGGATACAAAGCTATTGAAGACTATATGAAAGGTGTTTCGGCGCGACGTAAAATTGGGATCATTTCTGGAATTGGCGACCGGCGCGATGAAGATATCCGCGAATGTGCTTTGACCGCATGCCGAATGTTCGACCACATCATCATCCGTCAGGAACATGATCTTCGTGGCCGCACAGCCGAAGATATATTACGACACATTACAACTGCCATCGATGAATCGGGCTGTAATGTTCCATACGAAATCATTTCGAAGGAGACCGATGCGATTCAAAAAGCTATGGAAATCGCGGGCAAAGGAGACATTGTAGTCGCATTAAGTGAACAATACAAGAGTGTTGTTGAAATCGTAAAAAATGAATTGCAAAATGAAAAAAGCCAACAGCCTGTTACTGAAAGTACTCCAGATAGGAGGCAGGCTCCAATGCCGTCTATGGCGTTGAATATGATGAATATAAATAACAATTATTATGGAAAACACGCGTAAGGAATACGACGAAAACGATAGTACCGATCCACGAAAAATGGCGGCAGAATACGGAAATCAGTCCCGCAACATGCAGGCAGACAATACCGGAAACGAAAGTTTTGGTGAATCGGACACAACAACCGGCAGCGGATACAGCGAAGCTGAACGGTCGTTTCAGGACGGACACACTTCCGACAACGCCGATGTTGTAAACAGGGGAAGCCGCGAATTGATCGATAAGTATAACATTAACGATCAGGCGCATTCAGACAGCAGCAAAGAAGATTTTATAAAGACTGTCTCCAATTTCCGGCATTCGGATGAGGCGACAGATGACGCTGAAAACCAAAGCAGACATTAAACTCAAGGCTTACCGGAAGGTAGGCCTTTATTAAGATATGGATATTTTAAAAATGATTTTCGCAACGTTAGTCGGAACCAGCATGATGACTGCCTTCAGTTATCTGCTGTCGGAGGCTTTTAAAAAGTTGTTTAAAGAACCGGTTTTGTTGCAATATATCATGCGGCTTTTGCATTTTGACATTGGAAAAATCGGTCGATGGATTGCAGGATGGGCAATCCATTACTTTATCGGGTTCTTATTTATTTTGGGCTATGAATTCGCGCTTCGGACGTTTGACCTTGAGTTCGATTTGATCATGGCAATGATTTTCGGCGCAGCATCTGGAATTTTAGGGATTATAGGCTGGATGATCATTTTCAGTCTTCCGTCGGATGATCCCAAAGTGAATTACCGAAGCTATTACATCCAACTGTTCATTGCGCATATTATTTTTGCTTTGGGAGTTTGGGCAGTTTACAAATTGTATTCATGAAAAAAGGCGACAATTGCCGCCTCCTTCTCAAAAAAAACCGGAAACAGATTTGACCTGCGCCCCGGCAACAAACAACTTAACTCAATGATGTGTCGCATGATGATGCTTAGCCGAAACGTGTGTTTTGGTTTTTGTCATCAGGCTGGCCATTATTTCTACAATACCTAAGATTACGTGCGGTATCCAGATCACATCTGCGAATCCGAATAGCCAAGGTGATGCTGCGAGAACTGCACCTGATAAAAAATCAAGTGTAAGATGCGTCTTCATTGAGATCATGTTTGTGACGCTCAACTCGTAGTCAGTTACCAGACTGTAAATTATCGCAGAAAAACCAAGAATCATCGGAACAAGGCTTTGTGCGCTGTTCAGATCCCAGTTCGCAATGATTGGCAATAGTATCAGTAGCGCGCCCATGATATAATCCATATATCCATGGACTTTTGTTTCTATCATTCTCATGATGTCGCTGTTTTATATTTAAGGTGTATTTGTTGTCGTTCCTGTTCCGCCTGTACCGGTTCCAGTGCCGGTTCCAGTTCCCATACCCGTGCCGGTTGTTCCCGTTCCTGTGTCCGTTCCATTTGTTCCTGTACCGGTGCCGGTACGTGTTCCCGTTCCTGTGTTATCGGTTCCTGTATTCCCAGGCATCGATGTTCCGGAACCGCCATTCATGTCGGTATCTGTGTTTGCTCCGGGACTCGTCGACATTTCTGCATCGCCTTCAGTTCCCATTGTTGTTGTGTCAGTCATCGTTCCTGTATCATCCGCATTTTCATTCGAGTTTTTACATGAAACAAACGCCGCCATCGCAAGCGCTAAAACAACTGCACCAATTTTCGATTTCCTTTTCATATAAGAGGTTTTTAAATTTATATGATAAAATTATCTTAGGCAGAAATCGATTTTTTTACAAAATTTCCACGATTGGTTATACTATTCAAATAATTGTAAGTTTATCTTTTCATCTAAGAATATGATTAAAAGCTACTTGCATTTCATTTATGCGATATACTAGATGTTCTTAACGAAGGGATAGTGTAATCTAAATGATGTTGACGACGGGTTTCCCGTAACAATGATAATGCAGTACGAACGGGAAATTACTTTTCAGCCGCGCGAGGGATGGAAATGGCAGCCCGCAGTTTTGTGCGCCAGCAAACAAAACGAGGACTATAATGGACAGCCCGGCCGTTGCCCTCGAATATGGATTTTAGGTCGAAGCGTCTGCAACGGCGCGCCCAAAAAATTATCGTTTTAAAGCGAAGTGTGAACGGTACTGGCTTGATCTATTGCCTTCGAAATAATCTACCATAAACCAATAATCGCTTGCTGGCAGCCGTTCGCCATTGTAAGTGCCGTCCCAGCCCGGGCCTTCCGGACTAAGCTGTTTTAGAAGCTTGCCATATCGGTCGAAGATGAAGACCTGAGCCGAATTATTTAGCCCGACGATATTCCAATAGTCGTTAACAGAGTCGCCATTTGGCGTGAAGTACGGAGGATAGCCTACAACGAGCAGCTCTTCCTGACTTATCGGCGGCGAGCATCCAAACGGGTCATGAACCGTAACGGTATGCAATCCGGGCGATACGTTATAAAATACATTGCTTTCCTGAAGCGGTCCGAAGTCGAGCTGATACATGTAAATGCCTGGCTGCTGCGCTGTTACCGTCAGCGTATGGTTTTCGCTGAAATAATTGCTGATCGTTGTGTTGATGCTTTCAAGGTCGTCGCCCTGATTTACTGTTACCGAGATAGTTTGAGGATTTGCACACTGCCCCGGATCAGGCGTAAAAGTGTACGAGCCGCCGGTAATATTATCTGCGACAGCAGGATTCCATGTGCCGGATATTTCATTTGGAGAAATATTGTTTAGAATCGGCGCGGGATCGCTAAGGCAAATGGCAATATCCGAAAACCCCGGATCTTCGCGATCATTGACTGTGATTGTAAGCGTTGCGGTTGCTGCACATTGGCCTGCGTCGGGCGTAAATGAATAAGTTGTGGTTTGTGTGCCATTTATTGCAGGCGACCATGTACCCGAGATGCCGTTGTTGGATACTAAAGGAAGTGCCGGAATTGTATCACCATTGCAGAATTCCGGATATGGCGAAAAGGTTGGAACCGGTCTCGGCGACACTGTAACGCTGAGTGTCTGCTGCGATGCGCATTGCCCCGGATTCGGTGTAAACAGATAATTTGCAGATGCGGCCGAGCTGATGGTTGCAGGTTGCCATGAACCCGTTACGCCTGTTGGCGAAGTTGTGGCAAGAACTGGCAATTGCGATTGGGGCGTACCCTGGCAAATAGGTGCTATCGGTGCAAAATTGGGAGAATTATTTGAAATTACCGTGATAGTCGTAGTAACGGGTGTTGCGGTGACGCACTGGCCGGCGGTAGGTGTAAATGTATAAGTTGTCGTTCCGAGGTTTGCGGTACTTACGGCAGGGCTCCATGTTCCTGTAATCGGAGTCGCGTTTGTAGAGCTGGTTGGAAGTACGGGCGGAGCAGCATTCTGGCAAACGGGCGGAATTGGCGCAAAGGTCGGCGTTACCGCTGGAATTACGGTAATATTAATGATTTGCGTTGCGGCACACTGTCCGTCATTTGGTGTGAAAGTATAAGTTCCCGAGTTTGTACCGCTGACAGTAGCCGGAAACCAGGTTCCCGTAATACCATTTGGTGAACTTGTGGGAAGCGCAGGCAACTGCGAAGCGGGCGTTCCGGCACAAATCGGCGCAAATGCAGGAAAATTCGGTGTAATGGTATTGATGCAAACGGCGTTGCAGGTTTGGGTGAGCGTTGGAGCGCACAATCCTTCCCACGTTAAATTAAATGTCACAGACGCGCCCTGCGGCACATTGGGAACATTAAAGTGCGAAGGGGAATTCATCGTACCAGAAATCAGCGGACCGCCATTGATGCTGTACGAATAACTGAAACTTGTTTGGCCGGCATTATTAAAATCGAATGCAACACTCGTTGGGGTTGCATTGGCGCCATCGCAAAAAAGCACGGGTGTTGCTGTGGGAATCGTGCATCCGGGTTCAGGGGTTACGTACAGATCGTCGATCGCAAAATCATTTCCGGCGAGGCTTGTATTGTTGTTCCAGAGTTCAATATTCACGCAGGCTGCATTTGCCGTAAAAACATAGCATACCTGCTGCCAGCCATTCGCCGGTAAAGGTGCAAACGGTCCGCCCGTGATGATCTGGATGTTGGAGGCATTTGTAATCTGGTAGCCGATGTTTGCGCGGGTTGCAGTGTTGGTAACCGTAGTGGCGACCGACTTAATCCAAAATCCAAATAGGTATGTGGTTCCCGGAATCAAGCCACATACGCCGCCGCCGGCATTTCCTGCACGCCAGAATCGTGGCTGGCCGGCATTACCATTCCCATCAATGATGAGCATTTTTCCATTTCCGGTCGTATGATCGCCATCTGCAATGAAAAAAGCGGTATTCATTGGCTGCGGATTGGTCGTAATTGCAAAGTCACCTGCTGAAGTAGTCCCGGAAAATGGTGGATTGATCTGGTTATAGCCTGCGCCGTTTACGATAAATCCGACACCGTTACCGCCGGATTCAAAATCGCCGTTGGTAAGTAAATTTTGCGAACCCGCGATACATGACAAAAATAGTAATGTTATTTGGAATATCGCGCGTATTTGCATTTGCGGGTAGGTCATGTTAGGGACATGGATTATGGTACAAAAATATTTATTTAGTATTAACTGGAACGATTATAAGAAAATTTATTTAAGGGTTTATTAACAGTTTTTGGAGTCGTATATTTAGAAGGTTGCGAAAAATTCCAATTGTAGGTCTGAAAGATGGAAACATGAGACCTAATACTATAAGAATTAAGGGCCGCTCTCGTTCTATCTTTACCCCAAAAGTGAAAGAGGATGAAAAGGATACCAATACATATCGTGAACAACGTATCGGGCAAATCTTTCGACTGCAACATCATCGAAGGCAAAACAGGATGGAATTGCATGGTTCACCAGGAATATTTCAGTTACCAATTTCTTAGGGAAAGCACTTTAATACAATGCATCGATACCCTTGCGCTCTACCTCGAGCCTTACCGCAATATTACTGTTTTCGGTGAAAGCGATTTGGATATGCCTTACGTTGCATTACTCGACAGCAAAATCAGGAAACTGCGATCAAACAAAGATGATCTGCAAAACTGATCTCGTTTGTTTAACTTTTTGTAAACGATTTTAAGCGCGGGAATTAGGTAAATTTATGTAGATGCACTCAAAATGCCGGAGTCAGTCTCACGCATAAACACCAATAAAAATATGAACAAAATTCTCTCTGTATTTGAAGATTCAGGACCGCGACGCGAATTTCAAACCCTTTCATCAGGCATTAACGTTGACATTGCCATTATCGGTGGCGGAATAACCGGCATTACAGCAGCTTATCTTTTATCCAGACGCGGCAAGAATGTAGCAGTTCTTGAGGCACATCACATCGGGAAGGGCTCAACGGGTAATTCGACCGGAAATTTATACGCTACTGTTGGCAATAAAGGAATGCATGCCATCGCATCAAAGTTCAATACCGATACTTTGAAGGACGTTATTGCAGCTCGTAGCGAGGCAGTAAACTTTATTGCTGATTGTATTAAAGAACATGATATCGATTGTGATTTCAAATATGTTCCGTGGTGCCTTTTTTCTGAAGATGATGAAGGCGATTCATTTATAAAGAAAGAAATTGAAGCTGCCAACGACGCCGGATTGCCCACTGAAAGAGATGTTGATTTTCCGGTTTCCATCAGCAAAGGTTTTCGTGTCGACCGCCAGGCGCAGTTCAATCCATACAAGTACGTCATGGCATTGGCTGATGCTGCGGAGGGCCGGAATTGCACAATCTACGAAAATACGAAGGTCACGCAGATCGATGAAAAGGACGGAAGAACGATCTTAACTACATCGGGCGGTATCGTAACCGCGAATGCAGCGATCATGGCGACGCATACGCCTAAGGGAATCCATATTTTGCAGACGCTTCTTGGTCCGTATCGCGAATATGCTGTTGCGGTCAAATTAAATGGAGAATATCCACCGGATGGAACATATTGGGATTACCGGAAATCCGAACATTATTCCATGCGGACATACGACAGCGCGAAAGGAAAGGTGCTTTTGGTTTTGGGCGAAACCCATAAAGTCGGTCAGAAAGAAGACAATCGCGAATGTTTTTCGATCCTTGAAAACTTTCTCAGAAAGCGATTCGATGTGGCATCCGTTGAATACAAATGGGCGGCACAACAATATAAACCTGCAGACACGCTGCCATACATCGGACGTTCGGAAAGCGGTTCGAATGTTTATGTAGCGACAGGTTTTGCGGCAGACGGGCTGACATGGGGAACGCTGGCTGCGAAGATCATTACCGATACTATCATGAATGTCGATAATAAATGGGCGGAACTATTTGATTCGCTTAGGCATAACCCAATGGCTGCGGCCGGAGAATTTTTAAAAGAAAATTTAAATGTCGCCGCGCAGTATATTTCAGACATCCCGTTTAAAGACGATGTCGACGAATTTTCCGAAGTTCAGTCGGGAGAAGGAAAAGTGATTACCATCGATGGCGAAAAATACGGTGCGTTCCGTGACGAAAGCGGCAGTCTTCATGTGGTGTCGGCGGTTTGTACGCATATGCGCTGCATTGTCAATTGGAATAAAAGTGAAAAGAGCTGGGATTGTCCGTGCCACGGAAGCCGTTTCCATTATGATGGTGCGTTGATCGAAGGACCTGCTTATGGCGATTTGAAAACATTTTCCGATAAGAAAAACGACAAATCATGATTTATACAGCAATCGCTTTTTTTTCACTTGCGGCATTATTAGGTATGTTCCTGCTGGGATTTGTCCTTAAAGGAAAAGAAACTCCAAAAGCAGTTGTTTTTAGTCACGGGCCGTTGGCAGCGATCGGTTTAATATTGCTGATCGTTTATACCTTCAGCCACTCTCCGGGACCGATCGAAAGCCTTGTTCTTTTCATTCTTGCGGCTACGGGCGGCGTGGTTATGGTTTATCGTGACATTACCGGGAAGAAAGTTCCGAAATGGCTCGCGATTGTTCACGGCCTGCTTGCGGTAGCCGGTTTTATTTTTCTGATAATCTTTGCAATGAATTACGAGTAGATGAACGGATCATTAAACAACATTATCAATTCCCAAAACCCGGTTCTGATTGATTTTTTTGCTACCTGGTGCGGTCCGTGCAATGCGCTTGCGCCAATCTTGAAACAGGTCAAAGACGAGATGGGCGAGAAGGTATCGATCATTAAAATCGATGTGGATAAAAACCAACATGCTGCATCGGAATATAACGTTCGCGGCGTGCCGACATTGATATTATTTAAGAATGGAAAACAACTGTGGCGTCAGTCGGGCGTTTTGGCGAAAGACGAAATCGTAAAAATCATATCACAACATTTGAACTGATCAAACGGCCAGGTAGAAATTATCTGTTGACCTGATTCGTGTTTCCCAATCGATATCCAGAATAGATTCTATTGCCTTTTTCAATGATCTGATACTTTTTGGTTTTGTGACGTAAAGGTCGGCGCCAAGATTCCAACAGCGGCGGATCACTTCGGAGTTATCCGCAGTCGATAACATAATAACAGGCGTTTTTGAAAAGATTTCCATTGATCGTATTTCCTGAAGTAATACATATCCGTCTTTTAGCGGCATATTTAAATCAAGGAAAATGATTGATGGGCTGGGCGGCGGATTTTTCATTGCCATCAGCATTTCGTCGGGGATCGAAAAAAGAGATACGCGTTCGTCAAACGGCTTTGCAGCGATCATGAACAAATCTAAATCGTCCTGGTCGTCATCAACGTAAAAAATAGAGGTTTGTAATTCTTGAACCATGTCCGAATTTTTGATTCAATTTAATCAAAAGGTAATTCCGGGCAAACTTTCTTGTAATTATTTAGTTTGAGATTTGCAATTTCTTGATCCGGTATCCTTGATTATTGATTGAAACGTGCATGAAGTATATCCCTGGATTCAGGTTGCCGCGATCCAAAGTGAATTCGGATGCATTTAAAATATCTCGCGAATCGACGATCTGCCCCAGCGAATTGTAAAGTAAATAGGAAATCTTCTCAAAGGAATTTTGCAATGATACCGTTAGCTTATCAAAAAAAGGATTTGGAAATGCAGAGATCGATTGCTCTTCCAATGTTGGCAAAACCAGAGAAGTACAAGAAGTAGGAGAGACGCCGTTTGCGATTCCCATGTTATAAACCGGCGTGCCGTTTTCATAGCTGCACATCAGATAGTAGACAGGATCCGACGGATATTCAAAACGAGCCCTTAATGGATGCTCGTGATTTCCAATACCCTCGATCCACTGCTCGTCATACCCGATGTTATCCACTCGCGCAAGATATAATTTTCGCCGGAAGCCGCCATTGACCGGTATTTCCGTATCGGAAATGACTTGGTACAAAGCTCCGTTTGCCAAAGTGATAAAGTCACCTTGCTGAAGCGTGAAATCAAATAAAAGGAATTCAGACCCATTTTCATATTTATAGACTTTTTTCTGAATTACATCCTCGCGCAGGTATACATCACCGGTAAACTTGCTATATGAAATCCCGTTGATCATCTCTGTACCTTCGGACTGGATCGTAAAGTAATTTGGCCCGCCAAAAGACGCTACCATAACATACCATTCAGTTGTATTTAGCAGAGGTGTATAACCCTGGGCTGTCGATGCATAAAATGTAAGCGCTAAAACGGCAGAAAGTAATAGTTGTTTCATAATAGGAATTTTAACAAACATAACGCAAAACGATCGGATATTTAAAGGCATTTCAATGTGAATGAGTATTTGATGGTTTTGAATAAGGATTAACTTTTTGTTTGCTTCGATTTATATGGCATTGAACTAACTTTAAGATATAATCAAAGTTATGGACGATAAGAATAAACGCGGTAGCCAGGACCGCAGCCGTATCCATACATCTGAAGATTATGAGCTTCAGTATTGGAGTGAGAAATTTGGAGTGAGCCGTGAAGAACTGCGTGAAGCCGTGGAGCAATCAGGCAGTAACGACCCGGATAAAGTGGAGGAATATCTTAGTGGTAAGTAGTTGTTAGTTTACAGTTTACAGTTTACAGTTTACAGTTTACGTTGCGCAGTGACTATCGTTGAATCTTTGAGTCTTCGTGGCGGGGAAATGCTTTCGGCTATCAGCTGTCAGCTTTCGGCCGTTAGCTTGTTCACGGGCAGGTTTTAGTTTTACAATTTACAGTTGCGCAGTGACTATCATCGAGTTTTTGCGTCTTCGTGGCGGAAAAAGCTGTCAGCCATTAGCTTTCAGCAGTTAGCTTTTTTACAGTTAGAGTTTCAGAGGAGCGAAGCGACTTCCTATAGCCTTTGTTGCTAAGATTAACAATCCGCGAATCATGCGGATTTTTTATTTCAAATAATTTCCGAAAAAGATGCGCAAATATTTTGCTGTGTAAAATTTATATTTAACTTTGAACCGCAAAGTTCTTTTTATGGAAGCAAATAATAAGTATCATACTGATATTTCCGAGATACGTTCGATGATGGAACGTTCGACGAGATTTTTGTCACTCAGCGGATGGTCTGGTGTCTTGGCAGGAATTTATGCTCTGGCGGCAAGCTTTTTCGCTTATCGCATCATGGCAGACGCTCGCGTTATCGGAATTTATCTGGAAACTGAAAAAAGCAGCATCAGCCGCATGTTGATTCTGGCTTTATGTACTTTGATTCTGGCTGTCGGCACTGCGGTTGTATTCGCAATGGGAAAGTCCAGGAAAAGCGGTCAGAATATCTGGACTCCTGTTGCCCGAAGACTTGTGTACAATATGGCAGTTCCGCTTGCGACAGGCGGAGTTCTCTCTGCGATTATGTTTGCGCACAGCCTTATTCTTTTTATTCCGGCGGTCATGTTGCTTTTTTACGGACTGACCTTATGGACTGCAGGAAAATTTACATTTGAGGAAATTAAACATTTAGGATTGATCAGCATAATTTTAGGATTGGCAGCAGCTTATTATCCTGCATTCGGACTTTTATTCTGGGCGATCGGTTTCGGATTGATGCATATCATCTACGGGATTTACCTGCATGTGAAATACGAGAAGTGAAGACAATTATAAACGGGTTACAAAAAGCATTTGAAAGCCGCGTACGGCTCGGCATCATGTCGGCCCTCGTGGTTAACGATACGCTCGATTTTAATGCGCTGAAAGAGTTTTTGGACCTAACCGACGGGAATCTGGCAAGCCATTTAAAAGCATTGGAGAAAGAAGGTTTTATCGAAACTAAGAAATCGTTCATCGGCCGCAAGCCAAACACAAAATTCAACATTACAAATCAGGGAAAAAATGCATTCGAAGCGCATCTCAATGCATTGGAGCAGTTAATAAAATCACAGCGATGATTTTTTTTGCCATTCCACTTTGAAACGCAAACTACTTTTTATTATATTAACTTAAAATCAATCATTATGACAACAGACAACAAATTCGGAATTGCACTCGTTAGCCGCACCATGTTAAAACGGATGCTGATCGGTTATGCGATCGGACTACTGATCATCTTATCATTTATCCTTCGTGCCAATCCGGATGCGGTAGCGCAATGGGGCGATTACTGGATGATCCAGCCGCTTGTCATCACACCTTTAGCCGGCGCCGCAGGAGGATTTTGCTTTCACTTTCTTGATTTTAATTATGGTGGGAATGGCGGAATGGCAAAGCTGCTTTCGCATATTCTTGGCGTGATCATTTTCGTTATCGGAATGTGGATGGGTATCATCCTTGGTTTGCACGGAACGATGTGGAATTAAGATAAGCGATTATGTATGTGAGTAAACTCGACCGTTTTCATGCAGATGCCAAACACAACAAATGGATGCGCTATTTCACGGTATTCACGCGCGTCGCACTGGCTGCGGGATTTCTGCCATCCGGGTTCACAAAGATCGTGGGCGAACGATTTACAGCGCTGGCAGACAATCATCCGATGGGCGCATATCTCGAAGCATTGCATCATACCGGCTACTATTACCCGTTCATTGGGTATCTGCAGGTATTCGCGGCAATTCTTCTTTTGATCCCACGGACTGCAACACTTGGTGCGCTGATCTATTTTCCGATCATCCTGAATATTTGCATCCTTTCGCTTGCCGTCTGCTTTGAGGGATCGCTGTTAACCTCACCGCTGATGGTCATCGCAAACATTTACCTGCTTTTATGGGATTATGATCGACTGAAGTTTATAGTCTTCAAGCCTGAACCGGTTGAATCGCGGCCGCTCAGCAGTAAATTCCCGATTAAGTTTTTTACAATCTCATTCGTTGCAGTGGTCGCAATTGTTGCCATGATCGTCAACGCATACGAGATCATGCCGAAAAATGTAACCAAGGATTGCCTCGAACAATGTGATGATAAACAAAACCCGGAAGCTTGCGCCGATTTCTGCGACTGTATTCACACGCAGGGAAAATCATACGATGACTGTCTTTTGGAATATCGTTCAAACATAAAAAAACAATAAAATGAAAACCGCAGTAAACTTATTTTTTGGCAGTATCGTTTTTGCAATAGGCGTAGCCAACCTGATTTACATTCATCCCGTTCCCGGAATAGTATTTATCCTGTTATCATTGGTTTATCTGCCGATGATAAATAATTTCCTGAACGGAAAATTTGGATTTGCAATTCCGGTTAGCCTGAAGGTCGTCCTCGCAGTTGTAATCATTTGGTTCACGCTGGGCGTCAGCGATCTTGGTGATATGATCGACAACCTATGATGCACACAATTTTAATCGATGCAGAAATGCGACATGACGTTGAGTTTTTTGTTGATGAAAATTCCATCGTAAGGAAGATTTGGGGAAATTCCGATACGATCCTTTTCATCTTTGCCGGCGCTGCCGCAGAATTCGCATTGAATAAAGCTGTCGACTGGCTTTATTTTACCGGAAAGCTACCGTCGGATCCGTTGGGCAGGCTTTTCTCGACAGTCGGATACGCGAGAAAGATAGTTTTTTCGGAAAAGGAAGATGCACTCAAAGCAATCGATTCAATTGCGGCGATCCATTCCGCAGTGGAAAACAAACGCGGTGCAAAGATTCCGGAATGGGCGTATCGTGATGTTCTTTTTATGCTCGTGGATTATTCAATTCGCGCGTTTGAAATCCTCGAGCGCAAACTGACGCCTGATGAAAAACACGAAGCTTTCGATGTCTTCAACCGCGTGGGGACGAGAATGGGAATTTCCGGCCTTCCGGATTCTTTCGATGAATGGGTTATCATGCGACAGCAGCATATCGAAGAAAACCTGGTTTCCGGTGAATTTACGACCGACCTGTTCCGTCAATATCGGAAACATCTCGGATTGCCGAGATATGCGATTTTGATCGAAGCCCAGACGATGATCGTACCTGAATCTGTCGGAAGATTGCTGAAGTTTAAGAATAAGTCGTTTCTGACGCTGTTATTGATGATATACAAACCGTTGCGAAAAATCGGCGTTCACGAAATTATCAGATATATCATACAGCCATCAAAGTATCGATCTCAAATCAACGATCTGAACGCCGGGACAATGTAAGATTTTCCGTCAAAGCTGTTAAAAGTTGGGTAGGGTTGATTTTTTCGTGCTTGTTTTAACCTTTTTGCAACGCATCAGAAAACACATTATCAATAAATTAGTAATAAAAAGTACGACTATGAAAAAACTCTACCTATTCCTATTCGCAGCACTTTTATCATTTCAGGCAAATGCCCAAACGATAAACATCCCCGATGCAAATCTTAAGAATGAATTGCTGGATTACGTTCCGTCAATCGACATCAATAACGATAACGAGATCCAGGTTTCCGAAGCGCTAACCGTGACGCAGTTGTTCATTACAAGCGCCAATATTTCGGATCTTACAGGAATCCAATCATTTACAAACCTGACATTTTTAAATGTTGTCGGGAACAACCTCACAACTGTCGATCTTACGGGATTGGTGAATCTTACAGGCTTTAATGCAGATTACAATCAGCTTACCTCGATAAACCTCGGGAATGCCGATAATCTTCAGACTTTCAGCATCAACAACAACAATATTTCCTCGCTCGACCTTACCGGAAAAACAATCAACTGGTTTTCGTGCACCGGAAACAATATGACGCAGTTGATCCTGACCGGCGCGCAGATACAGGAGTTGCATTGTGAAAACAACGCGCTCACTGCCATCGATCTTTCATTTATGTCATCCTTGCAGGAACTGTACTGTTTTTCAAACCAGATCACCGAACTGAATTTTGCGAACCTGCCAATGCTTCACCGCGTCGAGTGCCAGGCAAATCCAATCCAAAGCCTTGACTTTAGCCGAAATCCCATTTTGTTTGAGATCAACGTTTACAATCCGCAGCTCCAATTCCTGAGCCTCAAGAATGGTGGCGCATCCACAATTTACATGTCGTTTCTTGGCGATTTCAACGATGTTCTTACTGTTTGTACTGATGAAAACGATATTGAGTACTGGCGCGATTACTTTTTGATGTTCGATAACGAAGATGTATTTGTAACATCTTATTGCACGTTCATTCCCGGCGGCACTTACAATACGATTTCGGGAAGTATCAAGCACGACCTTGCCAGCGATGGCTGTGGTGAAGCCGAGCCGCTTATGCCGCATTACAAAATCAATATTGCAGGCGGAGCATCGAGTGGAGCCGTTTACACGACCGCAAACGGGACTTATGATATTTACTCATACGAGGGTACGTATACCATTACTCCTGAGATAAACTACAACTATTTCACGCTTATTCCGGGCGAAGCGCAGATTGTTTTTCCTGATTCGGATACCAACTTTGCACCGCAGGACTTTTGCATGGTACGCAATGGCATTCACAAGGATGTGGAAATCGTGATCCTTCCGGACATTCCTGCGCGTCCCGGATTCGATTCGACGTACCTGCTGAGTTTTCACAACAAAGGCACCGAAACCATGTCCGGCACGATAACGTTTCAATACTCCGAAAATCTGATGGATTACGTGTCTGCAAGCCAGGCGCTGATCAATCAAAGTCCCGGCCTTCTCGAATTTGGATATTCCGAACTTCAGCCTTTTGAAACACGTACCATTACGGTAACGCTTAACAGCAACACGCCAATGGAAACACCGCCTGTAAACATTGGGATGCAGCTCGATTTTATGGCGATAATCTACCCGCTTGAGGAAGACGAAACGCCATTCGATAATGATCATGGGATCAAGCAGGAAGTTGTAGGATCATTTGACCCGAATGACATTGCATGCCTCGAAGGCGAAACTATCGCACCTGAAATGGTCGGTGACTTTTTACATTATCTGATCCGTTTCCAGAACACAGGAACTTTTTACGCTGAAAATGTCGTGGTTACGGATGTCATCGATCCATTAAAATATGATATCGATTCATTCCAACTCATCAATACGTCACATCAGGGCGTTACTAAAATCACAGGCGATAAAGTCGAGTTTATCTTTGAAGGCATCAACCTGCCGGCTGAACAGGACGACGAATCGGGAAGTAATGGATTTGTTGCATTCAGGATCAAAAGCCGCGACAAT
Organism: uncultured bacterium; assembly: GCA_965365355.1. Taxonomy (GTDB): domain Bacteria; phylum Bacteroidota; class Bacteroidia; order Flavobacteriales; family Flavobacteriaceae; genus Flavobacterium. Next base: position 13,969 of record CBDUBJ010000006.1, on the reverse strand, counting down.
CTTATAATTGGTAACTCAGTTTCGCAATACGCGGACATTTTCTTCGATTTTAATTTCCCGATCACGACGAATGTTGCGACCACGACGGTGACATTGCTGAATACATCCGATTTTGAGCTTGCGGATTTAAATGTTTCCCCAAATCCTGTAAAGGATGAACTGACACTAACTGCGAATCAACTGATAAAAACAGTGGAATTGTACGATCTGCGCGGACGTCTGCTGAATAGGATGGAAGGGCAGGATAACAGCCTTGTGATGAATATGTCAAATCAATCGCGGGGAATTTATTTGCTCAAAGTTCAGGGCGAAACCGGAAACCAAACCGTAAAAGTTATAAAGGATTAGATTTTGACACTAAAACTGAAAATCCGGCATTGCACAGGCAGTACCGGATTTTTTTTATTTAATAGTTTTACTTTAATCTTTTGGATCAGCCCAATCAGCTATACCATGTAATATCGATCTTGATACTGGCAGCTTTGGCTCTCTGGCGCAATGATACTTTGGCGCTTTCCTACGACGCCAGCGACAACGCTTCCGAACATTCCACAACCGACCTTTTAACTTCCGGCAGCACAAAATATTCCCTAAGCATGCATGGATAAAGCGTGTCCTCTGATAAACCGTTGATTTGGAGAACGGTTCCGATCTGGTCGACATGTTCTGCAAGCGCAATAATGGCTTCATTTACCGACATCGAAGAAAAGTCGTATAAATGTTCACGATCCGATCCAATTAAAGCAGAATTCCAATACCCGTGGGCATAAGAACCGTATCTGTAATAAACCTGTCTGATCGTATGATTTGTCCTGATCTGAATCGCCAGAAACTGCATGCAAATTTATTTTTTCTAAAGGTAAGGTTGCTAATCGGGAACCTACGATTTTTCCGACCTATAGCGCGATTTTTCCGCTAAAATGCACAGTTTGAGGAATTTTTTCCCTTCATATTCCGACGAAATGCATTTCTTGCCGATTATCATGATTTGCATTTAATCGACTATTTCGGTTTTATGCCTTGGAAATGAATGGTTAACGAGCTTGAGTCACGATATTTATTAAATCATTGCGAAATACATAGTATAACTGTCAAAAAAGGATTGCCATGAAACTAAAATTACTACTGTTGATTGCCGCGTTCTCAACTTTTTGCAGTGCGCAAATAGTGAACATTCCCGATCAGAATTTTAAAGGTTGTTTGCTGATTGCCTCACCAATGGATTTCCTTGCAAGAGATCTGAGTGGAAATCCCATGACAATCGATGCAAATGGCGACGGCCAAATTCAGGTCAGTGAGGCGTTGCAGGTTGGGCAGCTGTATTTTGATGAGCTCGATATCCATACGATGGAAGGAATCCAGGCTTTTACCAATCTTCGCGTGCTAAAATGCAAAGAGAATCAATTGACAGAACTAAACCTTGAGGGATTGGTCAACCTCGAAATACTTGACTGCAGCGAGAATAGCATTTCATCCCTGAATATTTCATCACTATCAAGCCTCAGGGAGTTGAATTGTTTTGATAATGATCTCACGCTACTGGATGCCGGCAATATGAACGCGCTTAGTAAATTGATTTGTTCAGGAAATCAGCTTACTGCGTTGAATCTTACCGGAACTAACAATATTATTGTGCTGGAATGCAACAGCAACAATCTTTCAGAATTGGATATTGCACATCTGGAAAACATCAAAACACTCAACTGCTCAAGCAATTTACTTACAGATCTTGATATTGAAAATCTGACAGATCTTGAAGCATTAAGATGCTCGCACAATTTGCTGACTGAATTAGATGTTGTCAATCTAACAGATCTGGATATTTTGGAATGCAGCAACAATCAAATAAGCGAACTGGCTATAGCCGGATTAATTGAGCTTCGGCGTTTAAATATCGGTGCGAATTTGATTTCGGAAGTTGACCTTTCGAATTTAGCAGATCTTGAGGAGTTGTTTCTTTCCGAAAATCAACTAACTGAATTAACTGTTAGCGGTCACCAAAACCTGAATCATCTTTCATGCGGAAGCAATCCTTTTACCGAGCTGATTATAGCAGATCTTCCGGTGCTTGACTGGCTTTATTGTCCGAATAACCAACTGCAGGCTTTGGATTTGAGCCAACTGGACAATTATATGCAGGTTTATCTTTCGAACAGTCCTATTCAGACATTAAATGTGAAAAACGGAAAAAGTGAAAATCTGACATTTGCTAACTGTCCGAATCTGCAGTATATCTGCGCCGATCAGAGCCAGGTGAATTCAATTCAGAGCAAAATAAATCAATATGGATACACCAACTGCTTTGTAAACAGTTATTGCACGTTTGAACCGGGCGGTACATTTTATTCTGTATCGGGAACAATAAAATGGGATCAGGATTCCAACGGCTGCGATGCCGGCGATACGATCTCTAACCATTCGCAGATCGTAATCGATAATGGTATCAGTCCGGTATCGTGGTTTGCCATGAATGGAAATTATTCTTCGATGCTGCAGGAAGGAACTTATACGATCAGCCCGGTCGTATCGAACTATTTTACTGCAACGCCGTCTTCAGTGAGCGTTACTTTTCCCAACGATTTAAGCCCGTTTGTTCAGGATTTCTGCATCGCCTCGGACGGCATTCATCATGATGTGGAAATTACAATTCTGCCTGTTGGTTCAGCGATTCCCGGTTTCGATTCCAGTTATATCATTTTATATAAAAATAACGGGACCGAAATCGAATCCGGATCGATACAGCTTGAATTTCAAGGAGAAGTGATCGATGTTGTTTCATCCGGGACGGCATTTGCAAGCCAGGATGAAAATTCAGTTTCATGGAATTTTACAGGATTGAACCCGTTCGAGTCGAAGACAATTACAGTTTCGTTCAATCTTAATTCTCCGATGGAAACCCCTGCACTTAATATGGGCGATATGCTGACTTTTGTTTCATCGGTGGAAATCGAAAATGAAGAAACACCCGTAGACAATGAAATGACATTGCGTCAGGAAGTAATAAATTCAATGGATCCGAATGATATCAGATGTCTGGAAGGGACTAATGTTTCCGAATCTCAGATAGGTGAATATGTCCATTACATGATACGTTTCGAGAATAATGGAACTGCAAATGCGCAGAATGTGATTGTGAACGATGTCCTTAGATGGGAAAAGTTTGAGATTTCTTCGGTCGTTCCCGTTCATGCAAGCCATCCGTTTGAGATGACTTTCAACCATTTAAATCATAAAATGGAAATCTTCTTCTACAATATCGATCTGCCTTTTGATGATGCGAACAATGATGGCTTCTTTGTATTTAAAGCGAAATTAAAAGCGGATTTGGTAAGTGGCGACACATTTTCGAATTCGGCTAAAATTTTCTTCGATTTTAATTTCCCGATTGAAACCAATGAATATGTAACTACGATCGGATCATTAGGAATCGGCGAACAGCAGCAACAGCTTTCGTTTTATCCCAATCCATTTACAGATGTGATAAATCTTGATGCCATGCTTTCCGGCGGCACGATGACAATTTACGATTTGAGCGGACGTCTTTTGAAATCATTGTCCATTGAAGGAAACCAAGTCAATTTAAAAGATCTTAAGTCAGGAAATTACATCGCACGTATTGAATCCGGCGATAAGATCACAACCTTAAAACTGGTAAAAAAGTAACTTCCAAATAGTTTTAGTCGTTAATGGGAAATTTATTACATTCGCCCATATTCGTTAAATATGCTGCAAAGCCCTGAAGCGCTATTCATACTGGATAAGCTTACCAATGATCTGCCCACGCATTTACATTACCATTCGGTTCATCATACGCTCGATGTTTATACGACCGCTGCGCTGATCGGCAGGCAGGAAGGAATTTTCGAATCAGACATGCGGTTGCTTTTAGTGGCGGCGCTTTTTCACGATTCGGGCTTTTTGGTTCAAAGTGCCGGTCACGAAGAGATCTCGTGCAGGATCGCATCCGAAAATTTACCTCAATTCGGGTATTCAGATTCTCAAATCGATATCATCTGCAAAATGATCCGCGCGACGAAAATCCCGCAAAATCCCGATTCATTATTGGAAAAAATTATCTGCGACGCCGACCTGGATTATCTTGGCCGCGAAGATTTTTTTACAACCGCAAAAGGTTTGTACAATGAACTGATCCACGAGGGAAGCATCAGCGGCGAAAATCAATGGAACCAGCTTCAGGTGGATTTTCTCAGTCAGCATAAATATTTTACCGAAACATCAAAAAAAATGCGCAATGCTCAGAAAGAGAGCCATTTGCAGATTTTACTCTCTAAATTGAAATGATATGAGTCAGACCGGAACAAGGCAGGCAATTATTGACACAGTTTACCTAATCGCAGGAATTCTGTTCTGCGGATTTGCCCTTAAAGGTTTCCTGATCCCAAACCATTTTTTCGATGGCGGCGTTACCGGGATTTCGCTCCTGATCCATGAGATTTACGGATATAACATCACTTATGTCATCCTTATCGCAAACTTACCGCTGATTATATTGGCGCGTTATCAGGTAAACAAAAAATTCGCAATTAAAATTTTTCTGGCCATTCTAGGATTCGCCATTTGCCTTCTGTTGGTTCCTTATCCAGAAATTACGCATGATAAATTGCTGGTTTCGATCTTTGGCGGGGCGATCATGGGAATCGGGATCGGACTTGCGATGCGTGGCGGATTTGCGCTCGATGGAGTGGAAGTCCTTGCATTGTATACAGGACGTCGTATCAGTTTTACCACAAGTGAGATCATTCTGGCGATTAACATTTTAATTTTCCTGATTGCCGCGGTAAAACTTGGATTGCCAACGGCATTATATTCAATTCTGACATATTATAGCGCTTCGAAAACAATCAATTTTGTCGTTGAAGGCATCGAGGAATATACCGGCGTCACGATCATTTCGGGACAAAGCGAAACGATCCGCGAAATGCTGGTGATGAAGCTGGGGCGCGGTGTCACGGTTTACAAAGGCGAACGAGGTTTTCTTAAAGACAGTTACGATATCAGCCAGCCATGCGACATCTTATTTACCGTAGTTACGCGCCTTGAACTTGGAAGATTGAAAAATAAAGTACACGAACTCGATCCGAAAGCGTTCGTTTTCACGAATGTGATCAAGGAAACGGCAGGCGGAGTTTTAAGCCGTCAGGTTCGGCACTAAATCAGTTGGTAACTTCGTAGGTTTTTACCGGTGCAGTCTTATTCTTAAGGATGAATTCTCCGGCAAAATTGCATTCAAATGATTCTTTCGCGATTTCATAAGCGGCTTCGGTTATCAGGATCTGTCCGGCTTTCGCAACCGACTGCAGGCGTTGCGCGGTATTTACCGAATCGCCAATAACGGTATAATCCAAACGGCGAAGCGAGGCGGATCCGATATTGCCCGACAGCATTTCCCCCGGATTAATTCCAATTGAAATCTGAGGTCTGAATTTCGTATCCTCAACAACTATTTCATCGATCGTTTCAATCTGCTTTCTGATGGCAAGAGCAGCATCGATGGCGCGGTCGAGATGGAAATCTCCGCGGAAAACCGCCATCACTGCATCGCCAAGAAACTTGTCGACATGTCCGTTTTGCGAAATGATCTCCGCAACCATTTTATCGAATAAGCCATTGAGAAGGCTGACGACCGTATTCGCCGGAATTTTTTCTGTAATTCCCGTAAAACCGCAAACGTCGATAAACATTACTGTTCCGTTCAATATCTCATTTTTGAGCAGGCTGCCTTCAAATTCTTTTTGCGACATGAATTTGAGAACGTTTTCATCGACATACATCTTAAGAATGTTGTTCTCTTTTACCGCCTGGAGCCTTTGCTGTATTTCGATCACCTGCTGGATCGTCTTTTCCATCGTCTGTTCCAGATCGACAAAATCTACGGGCTTACAAACAAAATCGAATGCACCGCGGTTCATTGCTGTCCGGATATTCTGCATATCGCCATAAGCTGAAACGACTACGGCTTTTAAGGTCGGACTCGTCGCAGGCAGATGTGTAAGCAGAGTGAGCCCATCCATGACGGGCATATTGATGTCGCTCAGTACAATGTCTATATCGGGATTTTCACGAATGACCTCCAGCGCTTCTTCGCCATTTTGTGCAAACAAGAATTCATATACGTTCTCCCGGATCTTTTTCCGGAACTTTTGCTTCATGAGGATCTCCAAATCCGGTTCGTCGTCAACTACCAGTATTTTAGCCATTACGATGCAAGTTGTTTTAATTTATCTTTCAATAGCGTAAAATCGAGTGGTTTTGTAAGGAAATCGTTTGCGCCGTTTGCAATCGCCTGGCGGTAATTTTCGTCATCGCCGTATGCCGTGACCATCATGACCATCGGTGGCGGTTCACTGTAAGATTCCCTGATCTTTGAAAGCAGTTCTATACCGCTCATTCCGGGCATATTGATGTCCGATAAAATAAGGATGACTTCCGAGCGGTGCTCACTGAGATAATGGAGCGCTTCTTCGCCGGACAACGCAAAATCAAATTCAATCTCGTGGGATTTAATTTCTTTGCGGAACCGCTGCATAAACAACGATTTCACATCGGCTTCGTCATCTACTACGAGTATCTTCATTTAATTTGGTAAATATTTGAATCGCTTTTTGTTGCGGAGTGCTAAAATAGCAAATAATTCTGGATTTTTTCAGGCATTTGCAACCTGCGACGCTTGTTCGCCGCGAACCGGCAGCATAATCGTGAACTTGCTGTATTCGCCTTCTTTGCTGTCGATCTGTATCGATCCGCCATGCGCTTTTACAATAATATCATAACTTAAGCTCAGGCCCAATCCGGTTCCTTCACCTGTAGGTTTCGTCGTAAAAAACGGCTGGAGTATTTTGTCTTTGATGGCATCCGGAATTCCTGTTCCATTGTCGTGCACGACGATTTCTATATGATCTCCAACCGTACGCGTAGTCAGGGAAAGCACAGGCTTATACGTTGCGTTTGCGGCTTGCTTTTGCTTTGTAGCATAGAACGCGTTTGTAAAAAGATTTAGCAATACGCGGCCAACATCCTGGGCAATGATTTCAGCTTTTGGCAGATTGGATTCGAAATTCGTTATCAGATCCGCGTTAAAAGTTTTATCCTTGGCGCGTAGCCCGTGATAAGCGAGGCGCAGATATTCGTCGGCGATGATATTAATATCAGAAGGTTCCTTTAATCCGGAACTCGTCCGCGAATGTTGCAGCATGCCTTTTACGATGCCGTCCGCTCTTTTTCCGTGATGCGTGATCTTTCCAAGGTTTTGAGAAATATCGTCCAGAAGTTCTGCTTCAAGACTTTCATCACGTTCATCGGCTGGTTTTTGGCGTTCTTCGAGCAGTTCGGCAATCAATTCGTTGCTCACTTCAGAAAAATTATTGACGAAATTTAGCGGGTTCTGAATCTCATGCGCGATTCCTGCCGTAAGCTCGCCCAGCGAAGCCATTTTCTCGGACTGGATCAATTGCGCATGCGTACGCTTAAGTTCGACCATCGTATTGCTAAGGGTATTGTTGGTTTCGGACAGGGCAATGTTTTTTTCGTTAAGCGCATTCGTGGTCCGATCCAGATCATCAAGCATTTTATTGAACGCCTTTTCCAATTGGCCGATCTCATCGCCATGGATGTTTTTGATTTTTTGATTGAGGTCACCTTCGCCAACGCGCTGTGCCGCATCGCGTAAGGCAAGCACAGGAACTGAAATGTTACGTGCAAGCCAGTATCCAACCAGGATTCCAAGCAAAAGAACAATCGCGCTAACGAGAACCGAAGTATTTTTAATATTGGCTTTGCTCGCTTCGATGCCTGTCGTATTGAAACCAAGCAAAATCGCGCCCGACATCATATTGGTTTTAAAAGGGGACTTTTTTACGATCAGCGAATCATTGGATGCGATTTCAGCACTGATATTCTGGTTTTCAGGAAACGTTTTAAAAACTGTCTGTTTGATCTTAAAAGATTTTCGGTCGGCGTCCCAGATCGTATCCGATTGCAACATGCTGATGAACTGCAGTCTCGGATCGCCTTTTACGAATTCCATCGCGGTCTGTACGCCTTCAAAATTCTGTTCATTGATTGCGATCTTTACCCCTAATGCGACAGTATTCGCGAGGTTCTGCACTTCATTTTCGTAATTGCTTACGAGCAATTGCCCCTGCTGGCGCGGAAAGTAGTAAAGTGTAAAAAAGGAGTACATCAATACTATTGAACAGATGGTAAGCCAGATCTTTGTTTTGAGGTTGATCAGCATCGCAATGTATTAAATGGTTTTGCCTGCATTTTAAAAGGATGATTTCCCGTCGACATTAATTGTTCGGATCTCACCTGTTGTAACGGGCTTGTCAATAATGCCGATTGCACCGGGATTCTGACTCACATAATTCTGCAGTTCGGCTACCGAAGTAAAAAATACGGGTGCCTGTGCTTTTCCCTGAAAAACCAGCGAAAGCCAGTACTTGTTGAGTTCGTCACCGGTCATGTCGTAAATTTTATCGGCAGTCGATTTTCCTAACGGCGTATTGGTTTTCATCAAAGCTATGAGTACGCGTTTGCCGTTTTTCCAGCGTTGCGTTTCTCCCCTGAGGAAAGCTTTTAATTCTGACTGCTTCATTTCGGCTGGCGCACCCGAAGTATTTGTTATCGCCGATAGTGGCATTTGCTGTGCTTTCGCTGAAACACTGCAAAACATGCTTGCTATTAATATGATCAATGTAAAAGCATGTTTACCTGAGAACTGATATATGGGTTTTCTTGCTTTCATATTAAAAACCAATAGCAAATTGAACAGTTATTTTATCCACATCGGCACCGAACTCATATTGAAGATGCTGATATTCAAGTTTTACGACAGCGAGATAGTTGATTTCGTACCGCATTCCCGCCACAAATGATTGAACATCATTTTTCATATAAAACAATTCGCCGCGTTCGTATTTGATATTATCATATCGCACGTAGGGTACAAATTTTTCCTTGATTCTATATCCGGCATAAGCATATCCCGCCAGCGTCTGCTTATTTCCCGTACTGTCGGTGTGATTTAATGCTGCGGTGAATTCACTCAGAAATTCGAGCTTTTTTCCGAATCTTGAAATTGATGCCGATCCCAAATGCTGGTTGACCTGCGTGCCGATCATATTTCCGTGGACATGCGCATCGCGCGAAATACAATCGTAATAATATGAAAGTCCGAGGCGAAGCCGATCTGCAGGTTTGATGTGGATCGCCGCGGTAACCGACTTTTCCTGGTCATTGTCTTCAATATCATTCGATCCTAAACCGTTTCCGATAAATAGATTGTACCCAAACTTCAAACGGCCGAGATCGTTACCCTGAAATCCGGCGCCAACCGTATGCAGCGGAATGATCCGGTTTGAGAATAGCAGCGGCCTGTCGATAGTCGGGAAAAATACTCGTCCGTGATGGAAAGTGTCGTTCCAATAATTCACCGGCGTATGAACTTTTCCCATCACGAGATTGTGGTTGCCGTGCAAATTGTAAGTAATGATAGCCCGTTCGATGCTGATTCCGAAATCGGTATTTTCGGTTGCATCATACTTAAAAACTGTCTCTCCAAGAAATGAGATCCGGTCGCTTATCGCGGACGTGATAAACAAATCCTGCTCGCCGAATCCAAACGTCCCTTTTTTATTGTAACCGCCGGTAACGTCGATAAATCCACGAATTTGTGTTGATTGGCCTAAGGAAATGAGAGGAATTAAAAACAGTAAGCAACCCGAATAAAGTAGTTTTATTTTCATCCAAAAAATGAATTTGCTTTTTGTTAATGTTTTGTAAATATAGATTATTTTTTGAATGTTGGAATTCGAAAAAATTTTTCTAAAATACAGTGAAGCAGACTTTTATTTTGGACTTATTATCAGATGCAATAACGGGTGTCGAGAGCTATGAAGGGAGAAAAAAAATGCAGCCCGACCTAACATTTAGATGCCGGCCGGGTGCAGAAAATTAAAAAGTTTAAATACAAGCTTGTAAAAGATCCGGATATTATGTCCACGGATCAAGTACAACTTTGACACAGCCATCCTCACGCTTTTTGAAAATATCGTATGCATGGGATACTTCCGTTAGTGACAGCCTGTGTGTGATGATGTCGTCGAGTTTGACTTTGCCTTCCTGGACATAAGCCAACAATTTATCTATATGTTTATGGGCAGGAGCCTGACCGCCTTTTAAAATGATTCCTTTATCGAAGAACTGGCCGATCGGAAAATTATCATATAAATAAGGATAAACACCAAGCACTGAAACGATTCCACCGCGGCGCACCGCACTCATGCAAGCTTCCAGAACTTTGACAGAACCTTTTTCAAGGTTGATCACAGCTTTTGCGCGATCCATGAAACTGCGGTCCGGTTCGAATCCGACGGCTTCCACGCAGACATCTGCGCCTTTTCCGCCTGTCATTTCCCGTATTTTCTCTACGACATCTTTTGCGTCGTCTTCCCAAAGAATCGTTTCGCAATTCGCAGTTGCAGCAGCTTTATCTAAGCGATATTGAAGCGTGTCGACAATAATAACGCGTCCCGCTCCTCGCAGCCAGGCGCTTTTTGCTGCCATGATCCCGACAGGCCCGGATCCAAATATTGCAACCGTTTCGCCTCCTTTGACTTCTCCCCAGTCGATCCCTGTATATCCTGTCGGGAAGATATCCGTCAGGAATAAAACCTGTTCATCCGTAAGATTATCGGGAACAATGCGAGGGCCGAAATTCGCGTAAGGAACACGGACGTATTGCGCCTGACCGCCATCGTAACCGCCGTAAAGATCGGTATAGCCAAACAATGCGCCGCCCTTTTCGGTAAGAACACCGCCTTCAGGTCCGTAGTGTTCGGGGTTGCTGTTTTCACAATGTCCGGGCAGATCATGATTGCAAAAGAAACAGCTTCCGCAAGCAATCGGAAACGGGACAACGACACGGTCGCCGCGCTTCAGGCTGCTTACGGCGCTGCCAGTTTCTTCGACGATGCCCATAAACTCATGACCGAGAACCATTGGACGAGGCTGAGGAATTCCGCCGGAGTAAATGTGAAGGTCAGATCCGCAGATCGCCGTCGCAGTTACCTTTAAAATGATATCATCATTGTTTTCAATTTTTGGATCGTCCACGTTATCACATTTGATGCTTCCCGGACCGTGAATTACAGCTGCTTTCATAATTGTTTTTATTTAAAGTTACGAATTGCAGGATGGGCACGACTTATAACATTTCCATATCATTTAGGGTATTATCAGGACCAACCGACAAAAAAAACAACGGCACAACTGTGAATGATATAATTCGAAATAATATTGATTGATTAACTTTAAGTAAACCAGGTTTTAGGCATTCATAACCGCGCGACTGAGGTATTCCATCGCAGGATTGTACCGCAATCCGGAAATCACAAAATCCTGGAACTGGTGCAAACATTCTCACTACAAGGTTCAGCTGGACAAAATATATATATGAACCTGAAAATCAATTTGTTTGACAACATGTAAACAGGTCGCGGCATGCTTTTAAAATCGCATTGTTGGAGGCCAAAATCAGGAGTTAAATTTAAAAACATATATCATGAAAGGTTACCACGAATATTACAATTGCATTAAAGCCTGCCTGGAATGTGCAGCGATCTGCAATCATTGCGCTTCATCTTGCACAATTGAAGATAATATATCCATGATGGCACGATGCATCAGGCTCGATTTGGAATGTGCAGCATTCTGTTATGCTGCCGCACAATTGATGAGCATGGGAAGTCCACGCGCCGCAGAACTTTGCAGGCTGTGTGCGGAAATTTGCCGCGAATGTGCCGAAGAATGTGCAAAACATGACACAGAACATTGCCGGGAATGTGCCGATGCCTGCAATCGTTGCGCCGATGAATGCATGAAAATGTAATCGTTTACTCAGGTAAATCAGCTAGGTATAGAAGCCGGTAAATAAGATTACAATATTTGCGACGCCAGTAATTGGCATCGGGAAATTTTTTTGTTTTTTATTAATGCAAAAGTGATTTTTCGATCATTCGATCACCAAGCTTTTCTATTAAAAATAAGTAACAATAATAAAAAAATGATTCCGATAGCGATTGGCTAAACCGTTATATTTGCGATACCCCAATTATAAAAAAATGAGGCGTCCCGCACAATTTTTCTACTGTACATTCTTTAGCATTTTATTGTTTTCAACTTTCGCTTGTCAGGATAAAACCGAAGCCAGCAATGCTTCCGAACCTGAAAAACTTGCATCTGAAAAGAAAGTTGACAGTTCCGTTCTCGACAGCATCGATTACGAGAAAAGAATGCAGGCGATAATCAATAACGATACATCAGGACGTTGGAATTTTAAAACGCCACATCCATTGCCCGGCGCAATTTTGCCTTATAAACGGGTCATTGCATTTTATGGAAATCTGTTTTCCAAACGAATGGGTGTTTTAGGAGCTCTTCCGAAGAATCAAATGATCTCACTTTTAAAGGAGGAAACCGCAAAATGGCGCGCAGCAGATTCGGTCGTGCCGCCGATTCCCGCATTGCATTATATCGCCATTACCGCGCAAGGGAAACCCGGAAAGCAGAATAAATACCGTCAAAGGATGCCGCACAGGCATATCGATACCATTTTATCATGGGCAAAGGAAATTGATGGGATAGTTTTTTTGGATGTTCAGATAGGGCAGAGCACCGTTATCGATGAAGTCAATACACTTGTTAATTATCTAAAACTGCCAAATGTGCATTTAGGCCTCGATCCCGAATTTTCGATGAAAGATGGTCGGGTTCCGGGAACAAAAATCGGGACGATGTCTGCAGATGAAATCAATGGCGCGATCGATATCCTGCAAAAGCTCGTAAAAGAGCATAATCTTCCGCCCAAAATCCTGGTCATCCACCGTTTTACGCGAAAGATGGTCACGGATTATCAAAAGATCAAAACCTGTCCGGAAGTCCAGATCGTCATGCATATGGACGGCTTTGGAAGCAAGGCATTGAAACGGTCGACATATCAGATGGCGATTTATAAGGAGCCGGTGCAGTTTACAGGATTCAAATTATTTTATAAGAACGATACAAAGGGAAATAACGCAATGTATACGCCCGAAGAGATCTTGCGCTTTAAACCGATGCCCGTTTATATTCAATATCAATAGCAAATGGGCAATTTAAATTTACGATCGGTTTTAATTATCCTACTCGTCATCTTGGCGTCGTGCAACGACAAACCTAAAGCTGTCGGCAATCGTGCTACCGAACTTTCTAAAGACACTTTGGTCGAAGAATCAGACAACACCAAAACATTTACAGGAAAAAAAGTCCCGGTTTTATGTTATCATGCCATCCGGGAAATCAAATCGACAGATAGCGGTGAACAAAAGGCATACAGCGTTTCGCCCGAAAATTTTGCTGCCCAGATGAAAGTGCTTTCGGAAAATGGCTATACGAGCATTACGCCCAATCAGCTTCACGATTTTTATACTGCCAGGAAATCATTACCTGAAAAGCCTGTAATGGTGACTTTTGACGATGGCAGGAAAGAGCAACATGACATTGGCGCGAAAATATTGGAAGAGAACGGACTTAGAGGCACATTCTTCATTATGACCGTAAGTCTGGGGCGATCGGTTTACATGTCTAAGAACGATGTAAAAGACCTGTCAGATCGCGGACATACCATCGGTTGCCACACATGGGACCATCATATGGTTACAAAATATCAGGGAGAAGATTTTCATCTTCAATTGAAAAAACCCAAAATGCAGCTTGAGAAAATCACGGGTAAACCTGTAACGTCGTTTGCATATCCATATGGTTTGTGGAATAAAACTGCTGCGGATTCTCTGCAAAAAATGGGTTACAAAACGGCTTTCATTTTCTACGGAAAACAAGACCAATCCTTGCCTTTGTATACCATTGAACGAATAAACATTCCGAGTTCGATGAAGATAGCTGATTTTGAAAC
>CBDUBJ010000005.1:0-68077 GCA_965365355.1 uncultured bacterium | reverse complement strand
CTTTCGACTTTTGACGTTCGCCTTTCGACTAAAGATTCTGGACTGCGCGCTTGAACTGTCTTCCGCGATCCTCATAATTTTCAAAAAGGTCGAAACTTGCGCACGCCGGTGATAACAAAACTGCGTCGCCTTTTTCTGCAAGGCGCTGCGACATTTTCACTGCGTCGTTCATGCTGTCGACTTCCACCATCATATCGACGATGCTTCCGAAGGCGTCGATGATCTTTTTGTTGTCGACACCAAGACAGATGATCGCTTTTACCTTTTCGTTGACGAGCGGCATCAGATCTTCATAATCATTCCCTTTATCGACGCCGCCGACGATCCATACCACGGGCGATGTCATGCTGTCCAAAGCATAAAATGATGCGTTGACATTGGTAGCCTTCGAATCGTTGATATACCAGACATTCTGGATTTTAAGCACTTTTTCCAAACGGTGCTCGACACCCTGGAAATTGGACAGGCTTTCACGGATTGTTTCTTTCCGGATCTGCATCAGCTTGGCAACAGATGTCGCGGCCATAGCATTTTTCATGTTGTGCTTGCCTTCGAGGGCAATGCTTCCGGTTGGAATCGTGAACTCTTCATCATTGATGTTGATTTCCATCATCTCATCCTGAATGAATGCTCCTTTGCCAGATGTTTTCATAAGCGAAAAGGGAATTAATTGTGCTTTGGTTTTGTTTTGATTGAGCCACTTTCGGATTTCCTCATCGTCTGCGTCGTAGATCAGGTAATCGTCGTGTGTTTGGTTCATTGTGATCCGAAATTTCGAATCGATGTATTTTTCGTATTTGTAATCGTATCTGTCGAGATGATCCGGACTGATATTCGTAATAATTGCGATGTGCGGCTTGTATTTTTCAATCCCGTCGAGCTGGAAACTGCTGAGCTCAAGCACGTAATAATCATACTTTTCATCGGCAACCTGCCATGCGAAACTCTTTCCGATGTTTCCGCCGAGACCGACATTCAATCCACCCGATTTCAGCAGATGATATGTCAGCATTGTTGTTGTCGTCTTGCCGTTGCTTCCTGTGATCCCGATCGTTACAGCATTTGTAAACTCTGATGCAAACTCAATCTCGGATATCACTGGAATGTTCTTCGCAACAAGCTTTTGTACGATGGCAGCCTTATCGGGAATTCCCGGGCTTTTCATCACTACATCCGCGGCGAGGATTTTATCTTCTGTATGATTTTCCTCTTCCCAATCGATTCCGTTAATGATAAGAACTTCCTTATAACTGTCTTTTATCTTCCCGCCGTCAGACAGGAACACGCTAAACCCTTTCTTCTTTCCGAGTATCGCAGTTCCAACACCGCTTTCGCCGCCGCCAAGCACAACCAGTTTTTTCATCTGAGTTTTAAGGTGACTATTGATAAAATGGCAAGCAATATCGCAACGACCCAAAACCGCGTAACGATCTTGCTTTCGTGATAACCTTTCTTCTGATAATGGTGATGCAACGGCGACATCAGGAAAATCCTTCGGCCTTCGCCATATCTTTTCTTTGTGTATTTGAAATAGCTGACCTGCAGTACGACCGAGAAATTTTCAGCAAGGAAAATTCCGCATAGCAAAGGGATCAATAGTTCTTTCCTCACGGATATCGCCAAAACTGCAATGATTCCGCCGATTGTAAGGCTTCCTGTATCGCCCATGAAAACCGTTGCCGGATAGGAGTTGTACCAAAGGAATCCAATCAATGCTCCCACGAAAGACGCGATGTAGACCGTCATTTCGCCGGAATTTGGGATGTACATTATATTCAGGTAATTCGAAAAGATGATGTTACCCGAAACAAAAGTGAATATTCCCAGTGCGAGTACCGAAACTGCCGAAGTTCCCGCTGCGAGCCCGTCGATTCCATCGGTAAGGTTTGCACCATTCGATACGGCCGTGATAATGAAAATTACGATTGGAATGAAAATCAGCCACGCATAATCTTCATAGCCGTCGCCCATCCATTTCAGAGCTTCGGCGTAATCGAGTTCGTTATTCTTAAAAAATGGAATTGTCGTCGCTGTCGATTTTTCTTCGATCGGCGCCTGAGAGATCAGGTTTTCGGTCTGCATAAGCGGAACCTGTTGCTTAACCGTATCGCGTCGAACGGTAACGCCCGGATCAAAGTAAAGAACTGCGCCGACTATCAAACCCAATCCAACCTGTCCGACAACTTTAAAAATACCTTTAAGACCTTGCTTGTCCTTTTTGAAAATTTTGATGTAATCGTCCACAAATCCAATTGTGCCCATCCAAAGCGTCGTCACGATCAGCAAAACAATATAAATGTTGTTCAGCTTTGCCAACAGCAATACCGGAATCAAGGTCGCCACGATGATGATCAGGCCGCCCATCGTTGGCGTTCCCGCTTTCTTTGCCTGCCCTTCAAGACCCAACTCACGAACGGTTTCGCCCACTTGCTGGTTCCTCAGAAAGTTGATGATCTTTTTTCCATAAATGGTCGATATCATCAGCGAAAGCAAAACCGCAAGCGCCGACCTGAATGTAATGTATTGAAATACGCCGGTTCCGGGTACGTTTAATGTTTTGTCCAGGTATTCAAAAAAGTAGTAAAGCATACTATTTATTGAGTTGTGATAATAATTCCTTTACGATTTCCATATCATCGAAATCGTATCGGACGCCTTTGATTTCCTGATATGTTTCGTGCCCTTTGCCTGCGATCAAAATGATGTCTTCGGGTTTTGCCAACTGGCATGCAAGTTTTATCGCCTGCCGCCTGTCGGGGATCGCAATGGTCTTTTTCTGATTTTGTGGCTCTACGCCCTTTTCCATATCTGTGATGATCTCATCCGGATCTTCACTTCTCGGATTATCTGATGTGAGTATGAGCTTATCACTCAATGTCGACGCGATATTCGCCATCACAGGTCGCTTTGACTTGTCGCGATCGCCGCCACATCCTACGACAGTGATCAGCTGCTCATTTTTTGTGCGGATATCTGCAATTGTCTTCAACACATTTTCCAATGCGTCCGGTGTGTGTGCGTAATCGACGATGGCTGTAATTTTCTTGTCGGAAATAATGTATTGAAAGCGTCCTGAAACACTTTCAAGCTCAGACAGAAGCCTCAAGACTTCGATTTTCTCAAGTCCGAGCTCCACCGCCGCAGCATAGATCGCGAGAAGGTTATATGCGTTAAATGTTCCGATAAGCCGCGTCCAGACTTCATTGTCATTGACCTTCAAAAGCAATCCGCTAAGCTGGCTTTCCAAAATTTGCGCTTTGTAATCCGCGTAGGTTTTTAAAGCGAATGTCAGCTTGCGTGCGCGGGTATTTTGCAGCATCACGATGCCGTTTTTGTCATCGATGTTTGTCAGCGCAAATGCATTCATCGGCAGATGATCAAAAAACAATTTTTTCACATCTCGGTATTCGGCAAAATTTGCATGATAGTCGAGATGATCATGCGACAAGTTTGTAAAGATTCCGCCCGCAAACAGAAGCGCTTCGGTGCGGCGTTGATGAATCCCATGCGACGATACTTCCATAAAGCAATATTCGGCACCAACCGAATTCATTTCCGCCAGATATCTGTTGATCGTAAGCGGATCCGGAGTCGTGTGCGTCGCCTTATATTCAGTCTCGTCAACCATGATCTTTACGGTCGATATCAAGCCTGTTTTGTAGCCTGCTTTCTTAAACAGCTGATACAGCAACGAAGCGACCGTGGTTTTGCCATTTGTTCCTGTAACGCCTACGAGTTTCAAATTTGCCGATGGATTCCCGTAATAGTTGGCAGCGAGGTTTGCCAATGCCAATGCAGAATCTTTGACCAGGATATATGTAATTCCGACTGTAATATTTTCCGGAAATTCTTCGCAAACAACAGCAGCGGCGCCAAGTCCGATGGCTTTTTCGATAAATTGATGCCCGTCTGAGGCATTTCCTCGAATCGCAACGAACAGATCACCGTCGCCAACCTGACGCGAATCGAATTCAATTTTCCTGATCGACATATCGGTCGAACCTTTCACTGCTTCGATCGATACTCGGTATAATATGTCCTTAAGATTGGTCAAGATAATTCGAGAATTATGATTTTGTTTGCGGCGATGGTTTCTCCGGGTTTCAGGGATTGGCGTTTGACTTTGCCATTTCCTATGACTTTCACCTTCAGTTTCAGATTTTCAAGCAGCGCAACAGCATCCATTCCTGGCATTCCCGTTACATTGGGAACATATCGGATGTGCTTTTGGGCCATCGCGTAGTACCTGCCAAAATTGCTTTCCTGTTTGATGTCGGGTTTATTCAGGTTCCTGATTTCGTTTGTCGGCGGCGCATCGGTAAATATCTTTTGCGCGATACGCTTGAAAACCGGCCCGGCAACATCGGCTCCGTAATAATTGTTGTTCGATGTATCCGGATCGTGAACGACAACGATGCATGAATATTTAGGCTTATCGGCAGGAAAATATCCCACGAACGAGGAGATGTAATGCTTTTCGGATCCGCCGTTCTTTGCATAATTTGCCTGTGCAGTTCCGGTTTTGCCTGCCATCGAAAAATCTTTGGAATACAATTTCGAGCCAGTTCCCTTTTTCACGACGTTCTCAAGCATCGCGCGAAGTTTTAGAAGCGTCTCCTGCGAGCAGATCTTGGGATTGATGACCTCCGTATCGAATTTTTTGATCGTGCGGTTCCATTCTTTAATTTCCGATACGAATTGCGGCTTTACCATCACACCATTGTTCGCGACGGCATTATAGTATGTCAGCGTTTGCAGCGGCGTGATCGAAACCCCATAGCCAAATGCCATCCAAGGAAGTGCGATTGCGCTCCATTGCTTGTCGCCTGGCTGCGGAATAAACGGTTTGCCTTCGCCTTTTATCGGAAGTCCCAATTGACTGTTCAGTCCAAATTCGTTGAGATGATTGACAAACTGCTTCGGGTTGTCCTTATAACTGTTGTAAACCGCCTGAACCAATACGGTGTTCGACGAAACTTCAAATCCTTTTGCAAGCGAGATCTTGCCGTAACCGCCTTCATGCGAATCGCGGACTTTCTTTCCGGAATATGTAATGATTCCGCCATAGCTGTTAAAGACCGCGCCCGTATCGATTTTCTTGTCTTCGAGCAGCGCCATCAGATCGGCAAGTTTGTATGTGGAACCGGGTTCGTGAGATTCCTGAATCGCATAATTGATGCGTTCTGTGTAGATCGAATCTTTGGGCCTTCTGCCCAGGTTCGAAATGGCTTTGATGTGGCCTGTCGCGGTTTCCATTACGACAACGCAGCCGTGATCCGCATTATATTTCTGAAGCTGTTTGAGCAATGCATGATGCGCGATATCCTGGATGTAAACATCGATCGTTGAAATGATGTCGTAGCCGTCCTGCGGATCAACTTCGTTTTGGTCGCGAATTGGCTTCCACTGGCCTTTGGCGATCTTCTGCTTTAAGATTTTCCCGTCTTTACCGTTAAGGTATTTGCTGAACGCGAGTTCGATACCTTTTCCGTCTTCACGGCCATTTGGGTTGATACGCTCATATCCGATGGTTCTTTCGGCAATTTCACCGATTGGATGTTTGCGTACGGTTTTCTGCTCGGTGATGATGCCGCCTTTGTAAGCGCCCAGACTGAACATTGGAAACGATTTGAGCCGCATGTATTGCGTATAACTCAGGTTCCTTGCGACGAGCAGATAGCGGTTTTTGTTGACGCGGGCGCGGCGAAGCTCAGATAAATAGACAGATGATGGTTTGCCGAACATCAATCCAAGTGAATCAGCCAGTGGCTTGACATTTTTTTCAAATATTGCCGATGCCGGAGCCAATGCGTCGAAACGCACATTATAATTTGGGATGGATGTTGCCAGCAAACTTCCGTCGGCTGAGTAAATATTGCCCTTGTTTGCGGGGATCACGAAATTCTTGACAGACCTTTCTTTGGCAAGTTTCCGATAATGATCGCCATGAACCCATTGAATATTCGTCAGTTTTATGGTGATCGCGACAGCCATGATGAACATGACAAACGCCACCAGGTAAATCCTGTACGAAACCTGCTTGTCTTTGTCTTCTACTGCCATAATCTTTTAAACCAGTTTTTTTCTTCGGGCTTTCTGACCTTTATCTTTTGCGGTGGAACCGATGCAGGAAAAATTCTTTTTTCTTCCATTTTGGCCGCTACGGTCGATTCCATTTTCAGCTTCATCAATTCCGAACGCCGGTCGACGAATTCGGATCTCAGCTCTTTTACTTCATTCTGCAATTCTGTAATTGCAAATACTTTTTGCTCAAACCGATGCGTGTTTGCGATCATGATTATGGCGAGCGCGATCAGGAAAACAATGAATCTCCAATTCTTCATCGCGTCCTCGTTGATGAGGAACCTTGCTTTTAATATGCTGTATACGCCATGTTTCATGATCAGATTTTTTCGGCTATACGTAATTTTGCACTTCTTGCGCGGCCGTTTGATGCGATTTCGCTATCATCAGGCACGATCAGTTTTTCGATC
This sequence comes from uncultured bacterium, assembly GCA_965365355.1. GTDB lineage: Bacteria > Bacteroidota > Bacteroidia > Flavobacteriales > Flavobacteriaceae > Flavobacterium. Next base: position 61,583 of record CBDUBJ010000005.1, on the reverse strand, counting down.
TGTTTGAACGGAACGGAAAAATTTCCGAAGAAATCGCGCTCCGGTTCGCCCTCGAACATGCCATTTTTCAGAAACCTTTTTACCAGTCGGTCTTCAAGCGAATGATATGATATTACGCTGATACGCCCGCCGGGATTCAATATCTCCAGTGACTGTTCAAGCAGGTCTTTTAAAACCTGCATTTCCTGGTTGACTTCAATACGGATCGCCTGATATATCTGCGCAAGAATCTTATTCGCTTTGTGTGCCGGCGTCAGCCTGATAAGCACATCTTTTAATTGTTCGGTGTTTTTGATCGGACGCGAAGCTCGTGCCTCGATGATGGTTCTCGCGATGACAGGCGCATTCTTCAATTCGCCGTAGTCGAGAAATACCCGACGTAGATTCGCTTCATCGTATTCATTGACAACCTGAAAGGCGCTGAGTTGGTTTTTGCGGCTCATCCGCATATCGAGATCACCTTCAAAACGGGTCGAAAAACCCCGTTCGGCAACATCGAATTGATGCGAAGACACGCCCAGATCAGCCAGGATTCCATCAACAGCACGAACATTATGAAAGCGAAGAAATCTTTTCAGGAAGCCAAAATTTTCATTGATAAGGATAAATCTGCTGTCGTCGATCTTATTAGAAAGCGCATCTTCATCCTGATCAAAAGCAAACAGCTTGCCGTCCGGTCCAAGCCTTTTTAGCATTTCCCGCGAATGTCCGCCGCCGCCAAAAGTCACGTCGACATAAATTCCATTCGGGCGGATGTTCAATCCGTCAACCGAAGGAATCAGCAAAACCGGGTTATGATATTCCATTGTCACCATCATTTACATTCCCCATTACATCTTCGGCGAGATCAGCAAAATCAACTACTGAATCATCAATCGCCTTTTCATACATCTCTTTATCCCAGATCTCAACGATATTCACAGCCGACGACAGGACTACGTCTTTGGAAATGTGCGCAAAAGCAGTCAGTTCCTTCGGAATAAGCAGCCGGCCAAGATTGTCTATTTCAACCACGCGGACACCTGCGGTAAACCTGCGGATGAAGTCGTTGTTCTTTTTGACAAACCGGTTGAGTTTGTTGATCTTTTCCATCATCACATTCCACTCCGCCATCGGATATAATTCGAGGCACGGCTGGAATACGGAACGTTTCAGGACGAAACCATCCTGGATCGAACCCGAAACCTGCTTTTTCAGCGGGGCCGGAAGCATCAGTCTGCCTTTGGCGTCGACCTTACATTCGTATGTTCCAATGATGGTTTCCAAACAGTAAACTATTGGTTTGGAGCAAAAATATAAATTAATTTACCACATTTTACCACTATTTCCCACTTTGTTGATAAGTTTTACCACTTTGCTCACATTCGACAGCTTTTCCGACACAATCTGAATTCACAATTGTTAACTGCTGCGAATCAATTGCTTGCGAATCGTGGGAATCTCGGTGATATTTGTAATCTGATTATTTCATAAAATCATATATTTGTCGGCACACCAAGCAAACAAACCAATGGAGGACAATCTCACGAAAGATGGGAAATACAGATATTTTGAAGCCGGGGAAGGCCGACCTATAATCGTGCTTCACGGGCTTATGGGCGGACTGAGTAATTTTGATGGTGTGGCTTCTTATTTTCCTGCCAAAGGTTATAAGGTCATTATTCCCGAATTGCCTATTTACACTCAGAATATCCTGAAAACCAACGTCAAGGCGTTTGCGAAATACGTAAAGGATTTTATCACTTATAAAAAGCTTGAACGCGTTATCCTGCTTGGTAATTCGCTTGGAGGGCACATTGCTTTGTATCACACCAAGATGTATCCTGAAAAGATGGCCGGCCTGGTAATAACAGGAAGTTCGGGACTTTACGAAAGTGCGATGGGCGACAGTTATCCGCGGCGTGGCGATTACGACTACATCACCGAGAAAGCCCGCGACGTTTTTTACGATCCCAAAATCGCTACAAAAGAAATCATCGATGAAGTCTATTCGGTTGCAAACGACAGGATCAAACTGATCAAAACGCTTACGATCGCTAAAAGCGCCATCCGTCATAATATGGCGAAGGACCTTGCGAAGATGCATGTGCCGACCTGCATCATTTGGGGAAAGAACGATAAAGTTACACCGCCTGAGGTCGCCGAGGAATTTCACCGTCTCATGCCAAATTCATCACTTCACTGGATCGACAAATGCGGGCATGCCGCGATGATGGAGCATCCGGGAGAATTTAATGAGATCATGTATGAATGGCTGAAAAAAACCAATCTGTAATGGATATCAAATCTGCCGAATTCATCATCAGCAATTCCGATGTGGAAAAATGCCCGAAGGAAATGCTGCCTGAATATGCTTTCATCGGCAGGTCGAATGTTGGAAAGTCGTCATTGATCAATATGCTGACAGGGCGCAACAGCCTGGCTAAGATTTCGGCGAAACCCGGCAAAACACAGCTTATCAATCATTTTAAGATTAACCAAAACTGGTTCCTTGTCGATTTACCGGGATATGGATATGCCCGCGTGTCTAAAAAAACAAAAGCGATCTTTCAGCAGTTTATTACAGATTATTTTGAAAAGCGCGAGCAGCTTGTATGTGGCTTTGTCCTGATCGACATCAGGCACGAAGCGCAAAAGATCGATCTGGAATTCATGAAATACCTTGGTGAAAGCGGTATTCCGTTCTGTATTGTATTTACAAAAGCGGATAAGATCGGAAAAACCCGGGTCCAGATGCATGTATCGGCATACAGGAAACAGATGCTGGCCGATGACTGGGAAGAAATGCCCCCGCATTTTGTCACTTCATCGTCCGAAGGAACAGGCCGCGATGCAGTGCTCAATTACATCAACGATCTTAACGAAGGCATTTTTAAGGAGAACGCGTAAAGAATGCCTGAGGCCGGATTGCGCGAGACTTGTAATCAGATAGTGTTGACTGCATCAATTAATGCACCTCCTTAAATCAAGATCTATTTGACCAGATCGAGTTTTTCAGCAAAGTAATCGCAAAAATCTTTCATGGTATCCGACATTTTCTCGTCGCCGGTCGCGCGTCGAAAAGTGTCAGACATCGCAGTGAGCGTCTGATGAAAAAACTGCTTCATCTCATCCACGGGCATATCCTTGGTCCACAAATCTATCCGCAAAGTTTCTTTTGCATTGCTGTCCCAGATCGAAAGAAGTATCGCTTTTGCAGGTTCGGCTGCGATCCCGCCATCCTGGGCGCTCCAATTTATCGTTTCCGGAACGCGGTTTTCATCAAGTCCAATCGTAAATTTAATATCCGACGTCATATTATTCTTCATTCTTTGCTGGTTTGTATCGTGATCTTTCAAATATTGTTTTGGCGTCCATCTTTAGCATTTCGACCGGTGAAACTTCATTGTTTTCCATAAACGAGCGTACGATCTGCCATCCGATCCATTGGCCGATCCTTCCGGGCGATTCATTATCGATTTCAAGATAAAACTTTGAAAACGGCGCCGGATTGATAAAGCGGCTTGGCAATTTGGAATCGGTATCGTATAACAATTGATTTTCGATGAAATAGCGCCAGATGTAGCTTTCATTGTCTTTGCTCCATTGAATTTGTTCCGGCAGGTACCCAATTTTCTCGGCATCGGAATATTCTGGCAGCAACAAATCCTTCATATAAAGCTCCTTTCCAAAATAAATCATCTGAGAGATAAAAGCATTGTCCGGCTGTGGAATGACAGTCGAAATAAATGAAGATGCAATATCAGGCATCATCTGGCGCTCTTCGAAATTTTGCTGAAGGTACTTCGGGAATGAGTAGAATTTATGATCCTTGCCCAGGTATAGCTCCAGGGAAATAAGAACCAGGCTGTCTGCGTAAATAGTTTTCGCATTATAATCCATGCTGCCGATCACGGTTACGACTTTCGGCTCGCGGACTTTTGGAAAATAGTATTTGACATGTCGAAAAAGATCTTCAATCTCGGCCGTCTGCTTGCCGAAATCGCCAAACTTCTTTTGTACCTCATCATACAATTCCCGCCATTGCGGATTCTGCATCTTCTCTATCCAAACCGAATCGGGGTTTCCGGGCGGAAAAAACATCGGATACTTTTTCTTGATTTCGGGCAGTTCAGAAGGATTCGATTCAAAAAAGATCTTATCGAAACGGTCGACTTGTATGTCAAGAGGGATTTCTTCTATAGCGGCTTCAACCTTGCTTTTTTGATTACATGCAGTTATTACAATAAATAGGAAAAATAATATAAATTTAATTTTCATTATTTGTCTAAATTAGCTTGCACAGTAACGGCGATTATCATTGCTGATGCGGCATCGTGCTTTAAAGATGCGCAAAGATACGCTGTCAGTCCGTAATTCCGAATATATTAAAATGGCGAAAAAAAGTTCGATCCAGGTCCAGAAAGTAAATGACCACATTGTTAACTGGCTTAAGGATTACGCTGTAAACGCAAAAGTAAACGGGTTTGTTGTAGGGATTTCGGGCGGCGTTGATTCGGCCGTGACATCCGCACTTTGCGCGCAAACCGGGATGCGGACATTATGTGTTGAAATGCCCATTCATCAGGCGCAAAACCAGATCAGCCGCGGACGTGAGCATATTGCGAAACTGAAGAAAAGATTTGAAAATGTAGATAGCTGTGAAGTCAATCTTACAGCCGTTTTCGAATTGTTCCGCGCGGAAGTTCCATCTGAGGATTTTGAAAGCAGGCTGCAACTGACCTTGGCAAATACTCGTGCAAGACTGCGTATGGCTGCATTGTATTATTTTGCGGGCCTTCACCAGCTTCTGGTTGCTGGTACAGGCAATAAGGTGGAGGATTTTGGTGTCGGATTTTATACGAAATACGGTGATGGCGGCGTAGATGTCAGTCCGATTGCCGATCTGATGAAATCCGATGTATATGCATTGGCGACATTGCTCGATGTGCCGGCTTCTATCATCAAAGCAGCGCCGACCGATGGATTATTTGGTGACAGCCGTTCCGATGAAGATCAGCTTGGTGCGAGCTATGATGAACTCGAATGGGCGATGACGCAATTCGAAAACGGCGCAGGTGCCGACGACTTTTCCGGAAGGGAAAATGAGGTTTTTAAGATCTATTCGAGGCTGAATAAGGCGAACAGGCATAAGATGGAACCGATACCAGTTTGCATCATCCCCGAAAAAATGAAAAATTAGCAAGGAATATTATTACAAATTATCATAACTTTAGATACCGAACAAATCAACCTTTTAAAACCGCGCTATTATGATTAATGTATGTTTGGCGGATAATTATCCAGTGGTTCACTTCGGCGTCAAGGCGTATTTTCGTGACCACGCAGAAATAAACATAGTTTCAAATGTCGGAAACTTTTTCATGATCCCCGAAGCTTTGAAGAATAAGGAAATCGACGTGTTGATCATGGATCTTGAACTCGATGGCCTGACCAGTATTTACGAAGTGAAAGGAATTATCAAAAACAATCCAAAAACCAAAGTGATAATTTTCACCAGTCTGTCTGAACAGATTTATGCTCCAAATGCCATCAAATCCGGAGTTTCCGGATTCGTCCATAAAACTGCAAAGCTCGAAACACTTGGAATTACGATCATGCGAGTTCATCAGGGAACAATTGTTTTAAGCGACGCAATCAAGCGAAACCTCGCACTGATAGCAAAGCAAAATAAAAGCGAAAGGCTTTACAGGAAATTGTCGAACCGCGAGATCGAGGTTTTGAGATATCTGAGCGATGGAAAGAAAAACAACGAGATTTCGAAAATCCTGAACCTCAACGAGAAGACCGTAAGCACATACAAACTTCGACTTTTGACCAAGCTGAATGTCACAAATCTGGTCGATTTGGTTAACAAGGCGAAAACACTAGAAATCGTTTAACTATAGCGCGACATTACTCTGCCCAGCTTTTTTGAAAAGGAATTGATCAGCCTGTAATAATCCATTGCGGACGACATCAATTCGGAATTGTCGGCTTCGGTTTCGTTGGAAACTGTAGTTTTGATATCGTCGATGATGCGATGAACAAGATACCAGCGAAGTGTCAGGATCGTTTCCGATACATATTGTGCGACTGTCTGGGTTTTATGTTTGACAAAAATCTCCCGAACCTCCCAATTGTGGAGGCTTTCTTTTTCTTCAGACATCAGGATGTCGGTCACTTCAGATTCGAATTCTTTTGGCAGTCGCTGTAAATATTCCTCCGCAGAAAAATTCTCGTATTCGTTGTAATATGAAATCAGGTCGTTGTAAATCTCGCGGAATAATGGATTTGCAAGTTCTACTTCATCTTCCTGCAGACTCAAGTAAATGCGCTGATATACCTTATAATCGCGCTTATCGGTGACTTCAACAACTTCGCCTTCTTCGTTTGGCTTGATCAGTACATCTTCAAATTGTTCGGTGCGGTTTCCGTATAAGAGCAGGATTTCGATGATCTTCCTTTCTAATTCATAAAGGATATCGATTTTCTTAATCGGTTCGGCCGTTTCGTTCCGGTGGACTTCAAACGCTTTTTGTTCCTGCTTGAACTTTTTGCCTGCTTCGGAAATGTCCTTTTGGATAAGCTGCGCCAAAGTATTGACCAAAACCTGTTCGGAAATATCCATAATTCGCGAACATTCCTGGATGTAGATCTCACGTTGGATCCGATCGGGAATCTTTGAGATGCTAGTTACCATATCGCGGATCAGGCCGGCTTTTTTTACGGGATCGTTTTGCGCTTCGTCAACGAGTAATGACGCTTTGAACCTGATAAAATCCTTTGCATTTTCATCGAGATACCGCTGCAATTCGCCGGGCGTGTTTTTCCGAGCAAAACTGTCGGGATCTTCACCTTCGGGAAAAGTGCAAACCTTGACGTTCATGCCTTCTTCGAGGATCAGGTCGATTCCACGAACGGATGCACGCAAACCGGCGGCGTCACCATCAAATAAAACCGTGATGTTTTTTGTGAGTCGGTTGATAAGCCGAATCTGATCAGGAGTCAAAGCAGTTCCGGACGATGCGACAACATTCTCAATTCCGGTCTGATTGAACTGGATAACATCCGTATAACCTTCAACGAGATAGCAATTGTCCTGTTTGGCGATTGCCTGCTTGGCCTGGAAAATTCCGTACAGGACTTTACTTTTATGATAGATGTCGCTTTCAGGGGAATTAAGGTATTTCGCTGCCTTTTTATCTGCAGACAAAATCCTTCCGCCAAATCCAAGGATCCGGCCCGACATACTATGGATCGGGAACATTACGCGACCGCGGAAACGATCGATCAGCCGCTCATCTTTGTTTATCGTCAATCCTGTGCTTTCAAGGAATTCCAACTTGTAACCCTTTCCTACTGCTTCCTTTGAAAATGCATCCCATTGTTCGGGAGAATATCCAAGTCCGAACTTTTTAATGGTATCCGAAGTAAATCCGCGTTCCTTGAAATATGAAAGTCCGATAGCTTTGCCTTCGTCCGAATTCAATAATGTCTGATGAAAATATTTTTGCGCAAACTCGCTGACCAGATACATGCTTTCCCGGTTGTCTGCGCCAATTTTTTCCTCATCTGTTTTTTCGGTTTCTTCGATAGCGATGTTATACCGCTTGGCAAGATAGCGGATGGCTTCAGGATAAGTAAAATGCTCATGTTCCATTAAAAAGGCGATGGCATTTCCGCCTTTGCCGGATGAAAAATCTTTCCATATCTGCTTGACCGGGGAAACCATGAACGATGGCGTCCGCTCTGTTGAAAACGGACTTAAACCTTTGAGATTCGTGCCTGATCGCTTGAGCTGTACGAAATCGCCTATGACTTCCTCAATGCGGACAGCTTCGAAAACGGAATCTATGGTGGCTTTGGAAATCAATTGCGAAAATTAGAGCCGATAAAGATAATTATTTTGGTGTTAGAAGCTTTAAGCCGTCTGGGTTAAGCTGGAGTTTAAAACTTTTCGGTCGGCTGTTACTTGTTTGGGTTTTAAGTCAGGCCAAAAACACTTTGAAGTTCTACAGCCTAGCCCCGATTGCAGCGGCATCCTTTTATGGCGCATCAGCGACAGAAAAGATATAGCGGAAAGCGGGAAAAAGCTCCCAAAAAAGAAAGCGCCCCGAAGAGCGCTTCCAAAGTATAAAAACCCAAACAAATTAATTGAGGTCGAAACGCAATCCCATAGAAATATTACGCTGATCGATCGCATTGTCTTTGAACAGCGGGTTCAGATCGTACTTCATGTATAAGCTGACTTCGCCGTATCCGATGTATGCGCTGACGCCATAGATAAAATCGTTGACGTTGTAATCGCCGCGTGTGCGCTGCTTGACATCGTTACCGGCTTCGTCTTCAAACTTTAAGATCTGCTTCGATTTGATGTTCGCTCCGGCAAAACCTCCGATACCGAAGCGGAAACTGTCGTGCGTGCGGAAAATTACCCTATCGTCGCGCATTTTCTTTTTCGTAAAATCAAACTCGAGATGGAAAGGCAGTACCAGATTCACGTTCCTGAAGCGTGATTCTTCGAGATTAATCCCACTTTCGACAAGGATCGTCCGGTCGCCATCCTCGACGTGCAGCCTATTTTCGGTTGGCCTTAAATTGTTGTATTGAAGCGACAAACCGTATTTGGCGTGCAGCAGGTTGCTGTTTTTAAAGATTCGGGTATTGTAGGTAAAACCCCATTCGTAGAAATGCGAGCCCCAGACTTTGTAATCGGAATGTGCGACCGACATATCGGTTTCGACATTGTTTAATCCTGCCGCAAACACAAATTGCGACGTAGTACGCGATTCGCCGGCTTCACGTTTTTTGGTTCGATCCTTTTTTGGATTCCATTCGAATGTGAATTTCTTTGTCGAATCCCGGTCGGTAATTTTCCCGTCGACGCGATCCTGAACAAGCTGGTTTAACTCTTCCTGCGCTGCAGCCACGCGGGTTTCAATGTTCTTTGCACGCGTTTCGGCGAACTTTATTTTTTGGTTGTCAGCTTCGGCTGATGAAATAGTACCGGCTTCCAATTGCTCGTTAACGGTTTCAATTTCGATTTTTAGCGCATCTTTTTCTTCTTTCGTGATGGCGTCGATGCGCCCGGCAATTGTTTTTGCACGTTCTTCGAATGTCTGCCCGGCTGCCTCTGCTACGACAAGGCATAGCAAGAGCGATAGGGAAATTGTAAAATTTCTCATGATGTTTGGATTTAAATTAATGATTGTTCTTATTCGAGATTTCGGTTGGCCAGCGCAACCTTTACTTCCTTGTAATTTTTGCTGACGGATTTGATCACTTTTTCGCGGAATGAAAGCTCCAGTTCGCCGTCGACTTGCGAAAGAAGAGAATTTGCATCCACTTTTAAGGTGCTTTTCGCAGGATTAGCCCTTTCGGTTGGAGTATTTTGTGCGACCTGCTCTATTTCGGTTACCGCATTAGGCTGAATTTCCTGAAGATTTTGATTGATTGATGATTGATTTTTGATTGATGATTGAACTCCAGTATCTTTTATATCTGATGACGCTATGGCTTCATTGCGATGCTTCTTTATACGGATCTTAGTTTTGTTGATACCGTGATCTGCCGATTCCTGCGCAGCAACGGCATCGTGACGGGATTTTGGCGACACAATGGGCGCTAGCGGATGAACTTCTGTTTCTGTCGCCGGCTGCTTTTCAAAATTTGCCGGATCTGGGTTAATCTGTTCAGTTTCATTTTCAACGGCAACCCCCGTTTCATTTGTGTGAACACTTTTCTCACCGTTGAATATCACTGTTGCTATGAGTATGAAAGCTGCGATTGCTGCCGCGATGTATAACCAGCTGTAATTTTTAGATTTTTTTTCTTCTGCTTTGTCTAGCATCGCATCGAGGCGGCTCCAGGCATCTGCAGAAGGTTCGATTTCGCGGGTGTTAAGTTTCTTCCTGAAATCGCTTTCCAATTTATTCTGTCCCATTTTCATAATTCCGCATTTTTGTAATTTGTTCCTGCAGCAATCTCCTTGCGTGTGAAAGCTGCGATTTCGATGTTCCTTCGTTGATCCCAAGCATATCGGCGATTTCTTTGTGCTTAAATCCATCGATCGCGTAAAGATTGAAGATCATTTTGTAACCATCGGGAAGCTTGTCGATTACTGTCTGGATGTCGTCTACACTTAAATTGCTTTCGATATTGTTGAATGCGTCTTCGGTGTAAAACTCATCTTCGAGAAAGCTGATCCTTTTATTCGACCTGATGTACGAAATACATTCGTTGATCATGATCCGTCGGATCCAGCCTTCAAAACTTCCTTTATGTTCAAAACTTTTAAGATTCGAAAACACCTTCATGAAAGCGGTGATCATAACGTCTTCAGCATATTGTACATCCTTGATATACTGTCGGCAGATGCTTAACATCCTTGAAGCAAATTTTGAGTAGATCTTATGTTGCGCCTGCCGGTCGTTCCGCGCAGCCAATGCTATAATTTCTTCGAGCTCCTGATGTAAATTGATTACTTTCAAAACGTTTGTCCGGTGTTTCTGATTACATAGACGGAATCATTGCAAAAATGGTTGTATGAATGTTATATTTTTTTTAATATAAGATGTAAATTATTGATTTTCAGTTTATTAATTCGCTGGAAATAAATAAATCACGTCTTGATTTTATACGGGTCCGCCATCAATTTTAAGAAAAGCTGCGGAATTTCCGCATCCAGGTCAGGAATAAATTCATAGGGATATAATCTGGCCCCTTCCCTGAAGGTAAATTTAGAATCTTGTTCAAAAGATGATTACGGAAAAACCACAATTATTTTCAATTGCTTCAAAAAAAAGCTGACGCACGCGAAATTCAAAAATGTCATATCTTCCGCTCGATCACGTAGCTAACCATAAGTTCGAGTGCCGACCGGTAATCGGAATGCGGATATTGCCGGAGGATCGCAAGCGCTTCGTCACGGAACGAAATCATTTTTTGCTCGGCGTATGTAAGTCCGTTTTTTGATTTGACAAACGAAATAACTTCACGTACGCGTTTTTTCTCCTTATTGTGATTTTTAATCGAATTTATAAGCCACGCTTTTTCTTTTTTCGAACAGTTGTTCAAAACATGAATTAGTGGCAATGTCATTTTACGTTCTTTGATGTCGATGCCCGTGGGCTTTCCTATTGCGTCCTCGGTGTAATCGAAAAGGTCGTCTTTAATCTGGAATGCCATTCCGATAAGTTCGCCGAAACGCCGCATATTTTCTACCTGAACGGCATCGTCCGAAACAGATTGTGCGCCCAAAGCACAGCATGATGCGATCAAGGTTGCTGTTTTCTTGCGGATGATGTCATAATAAACGTCTTCAGTGATATCGAGCCTTCTCGCTTTCTCGATCTGAAGCAATTCACCTTCGCTCATTTCGCGAACGGCAACTGAAATGATTTTCAGCAAATCGAAATCGCCATAATCTATCGATAACAACAAGCCTTTCGACAATAGGTAATCGCCTACCAAAACAGCAATTTTATTTTTCCAAAGCGCATTGATCGAGAAAAATCCACGTCGCCGGTTGCTGTCGTCCACAACATCATCGTGAACCAAAGTCGCGGTATGGATTAGTTCAATCACGGAAGCACCGCGGTAAGTTCTTTCATTGACGTTTCCCGAAATCATTTTCGCCGTCAGAAATACGAACATCGGGCGCATTTGCTTGCCCTTCCGATTTACAATGTAGTACGTGATACGATTAAGAAGCGCGACCTTCGAAGTCATCGACTCATAGAACTTCTTTTCAAAAAGTTCCATCTCCGTCAGAATCGACCGCTTTATTTGCTCCGTGATCTTCACGATGCAAAGATAGCTTGATTGTTCGATTGTTCGATGTTCGGGAGGAGATTGTTAGATTGTTCGGGAAGAGAACGTTAGATTGTTAGACTTAAGATTATTAGAGCCAATTGAAAGTTATGAACTGTGGCTCTTCTAAAATCCTACAACGCGAGCGATTTAACATCTAAAAGCGAAGCGGTCTAATTGAGAAGCAATTATTAGATAAAACTTATTGGTAAAGTTAAATCGCAGCTAGTCTAAAAATTTAAAAGCGAAGCGATCTTTCAGCCAAGCGATCTTTCAGCCAAGCGATCTAACTCTCCTTATTCGCCAATTGCCCACACGCCGCATCAATATCTTTTCCACGGCTGCGACGGACTTTTACCACAATATCAGCACGTTCGAGCGCTTTAATATACTCATTGATCGATTCATCCGACGCCTGCAGAAAACGTGGATCGTCGATAGAATTGTATTCAATCAAATTTACTTTACACGGAACATGCCTGCAAAAACGGACCAAAGCATCGATCGACGGCCTGTTGTCGTTGATGCCTTTCCACACAACATATTCGTAAGTCACTTTGCTCTTGGTTTTTGAATACCAATATTCGAGCGCTTCGCGAAGTTCAATCAATGGAAAGTTTTTCGAAAATGGCATGATCTCATTCCGGATGGAATCGATTGCCGAATGAAGCGAAACTGCAAGTTTGAATTTCACTTCTTCATCTGCGAGCTTTTTGATCATCTTCGGAATTCCCGATGTCGACAACGTAATGCGTTTCGGCGACATGCCCAATCCTTCGTCTGACGTTATTTTTTCAATGGCTTTCAAAACGTTGTTGTAGTTCATCAGCGGCTCGCCCATTCCCATGAATACGATGTTCGATAGCGGCCTGTTGTGGTAAATCCTGCTTTCGCTATCTATTGCGACGACCTGATCGTAGATTTCATCAGGATTCAGATTCCGCATTCTTTTCAATCTCGCGGTTGCGCAGAAATTACAGTCGAGGCTGCAGCCAACCTGACTCGAAACGCAAGCTGTTGTACGAAGTTCTGTAGGAATCAAAACAGATTCGACGACCAGTCCGTCATGCAGCCGCACGGCATTTTTTACCGTTCCGTCTGAACTGCGCTGCATCTGATCGACTTTTATATGATTGATCACAAAATTGTCTTCGAGCATTTGTCGTGTCTGTTTCGACAAGCTCGTCATATCGTCGAAAGTATGCGCGCTCTTCTGCCAAAGCCATTCATAGACCTGGTTTCCGCGAAATGCCTTATCTCCATTCGCCACAAAAAAATCGCGCAGCTCATCTTTGGTCAGCGCGCGAATATCTTTCTTTACGGTTTCCATGCTGCAAAGTTAATCCTTTAAATTTGATCGTACGTTCGGGACCAAATCGGTAAATTTGAAATAAAATATCATGCATTTCATATCTCCTGAACTTGAAGATTACGCGGCCCTTCATTCTGAAGACGAACCACAATTGCTTGCCGAACTCAATCGTGAAACACATCAGAAAATACTGCAGCCGCGAATGCTCAGTGGGCATTTCCAGGGCCGCATATTGAGCTTAATTTCGAAACTCGTCAATCCAAAACGAATCCTGGAAATCGGAACATACACCGGATACGCGACTTTGTGCCTTGCTGAAGGATTGACTGCGGACGGGCAAATCGATACGATCGACAACAACGAAGAGCTCGCAGACTTTCAAAAAAAATATTTTGACAGATCGGAGCGTACACATCAGATTATACAGCATCTCGGTAATGCATTGGAGATCATTCCGACTCTAACTACAGACTTTGATCTTGTTTTCATCGACGCCGACAAAGAAAATTACATCAACTATTTTAAAATGATCGTCCCAAAAGTGCGCAAAGGCGGAATCATTCTGTCCGATAACGTGCTTTGGAGTGGAAAAGTGCTTGAGCCTGTGAAATCGAACGACACGAGTACACAAGTACTGATGGAATACAATAAACTTTTAAAAGATGATCCTCGGGTCGAGACGGTTTTATTGCCTGTTCGGGACGGATTAAGTGTTAGTCGGGTGATCTAAATATTTGCGCTGGTCCGGAAATATTTTATCTCGGGAATATCGGTACAATTGGAAGAATATCAATGCCATCAATATTCCATACAGATATCCGCACATGATATCAAGCGGATAATGCAACCCAAGATAAATGCGGCTGTAAGCGAATATCAGCGGCCAAATAAACACGAATCCCATATATTTCAGATAACGCTTTAAAACGATATAAAGAAACATTGCAACGGCCATGGAATTGGCTGCATGACCGGAAAAAAAGCTATATGAATTTCGCCGCTGAACAATACGCATCAGATTTTCAAGTTCCGGTGCATTCACAGGCCGAAGCCGCTGAAAATAAGATTTTATAAGATTTGTAGTCTGATCTGTAACCGTGAGTATCAAAGTAATAATTATGACTATCAGGAGTACGTGGCGCCATCCCAGATGCTTGATCAGCAAATAGAGAATGATCCCAAAAAACGGAACCCATGTAAACTTTTTTGTAATTGCAAGCCAGAAAGCATCCCAGGTTTCCGACCCCATTCCATTAAGGAAAACAAACAGGTCACGGTCGACCGATAGCAACCAATCCAGCATTTACGTATTTCGTTTTACGGGTTCAGGCGCGTCGGGCGTTTCCTCGGGATTTGGAAGCTCAATATTTTGAGAAGCAGCCAATTCACTCTCCGCAGATGCGAGTTTTTCGCGGACCATATCAAGCTCGGACTTTAAATTGGCTTGTTCTTCAGAGTTCATTACGGCTTGGGTGAAACCTTGCTTCGCCTTATTGATTTCCTCTGAAATTCCACCGGTAAGTGACTTCACATCCACGTCTCCGACATTGTTATGTATTTCAGTTTTGATATCGTTTGTTGCATTTTTCAAATGGGCCATGCCTTTTCCGAGTGCCCGTGCCATTTCCGGAATCTTATCCGAACCAAAAAACATCAAAATTATCAAGGCGATGAATATAAATTCTCCTGCTCCTATACCAAACATCGATTAATTTTTAGAAGTGTAAAGTTAAGGACAATTGATAAGTGATAATTGATAATTGACAATTACTTAAGACGTAATTACCCAATGCATATCATCGAAAGGCCAAGTTTCACGTTTTGGTCGTCAGTTGTCAGTCAAATTTTGACGTCGCGGCACCTCTTGGCCATACATTATTTGTAGTATCTATATCGGCGGTTTCCAATTTCGGGTCGATCAATATCGATTTGACAATCTTCTCCGTCGCGAAAGTCCGCATAACTTCCATATCGTTAAAACGCCATATCTGTGCAGGAAATATATGATTTTCCTTGCTGCCGTCTTCGAAAGTCAGCTCAACAATAATTGGCATTACCAATCCGCCCGGTTTATCAAAGGTGACCTGGTAAAAATATTTCGGATTTTTTAATTTCTGCTGCTCTTCCGCAGTGAACGTCTTTGAAATATACTCATCCAAAGGCTTGATATCCTTAACGTTCATCGGCTTCTTCGAATTTTCATTGTTCGATTCAACCATATATACCAAAGGCCCGTTCGCATTCAGCCTGCGGCGTCTTCCTCCCGGCGGCAATTTAACATCTTTCGGTGCATCGGCAGTTACGACGAACTGCTTTACATCCTTGATCCCGATATCATTGAAATCGGTCGTATAAAACCAACCGCGCCAGAACCAGTCAAGATCAACACCCGATGCGTCTTCCATCGTACGGAAAAAATCTTCCGGCGTCGGATGCTTGAACTTCCACCTGTTCGCATACATCTTAAAAGCATAGTCAAACAATTCACGCCCCATAATGGTTTCACGCAAAATGTTCAGTGCCGTCGCAGGTTTTCCGTATGCATTGTTTCCAAATTGCCGAATAGATTCGGAATTTGTCATGATTGGTTCCAAGCCGCGCTGGTCGCCGCTCATGTATGGAACGATCAAATGCGCCGGGCCGCGGTCGACAGGGAAATTCGGCTCAAAAGTGATTTCAGCAAGATATTCCAGGAAAGTGTTCAGACCTTCATCCATCCATGTCCATTGGCGCTCGTCAGAATTGACTATCATCGGAAAAAAGTTATGTCCGACTTCATGAATGATCACGCCAAGCATTCCGTATTTCGTACGATCGCTATATTTTCCTGATTCATCCGGACGTCCAAAATTCCAACAGATCATAGGATATTCCATTCCCTGATCCTGCGCATTTATCGAAATCGCCTTCGGATAAGGATAATCAAACGTGTACGAAGAGTAACTCTTCAAAGTATGCGCTACGGCTCGCGTCGAATATTCGCCCCAAAGAGGATTTCCTTCTTTCGGATATAATGAAATCGCCATCACATCCTTGCCCCCAATTTTTACCGCCATCGCATCGTAGATAAATTTGCGCGACGTCGATATGCCAAAATCACGTACGTTTTCCGCCCGGAATTTCCATGTTTTTTTCTTATCTGAAAATCCTTTTTCCGAGCGTTCGGCTTCTTCCTGCGTAACAACGACAACCGGTTTATCGAAAGTTTTGGAAGCAAGCTCATACCGTTTCAACTGTTCCGAAGTAAAAACTTCATTCCGATTTAGCAGCGAACCTGTTGCTTCAAGGATGTGATCGGCCGGAACTGTAATGTTCACATCGAAATTCCCGAACGGCAAAGCGAATTCGCCGCTTCCCCAAAACTGCATGTTCTGCCAGCCTTCGACGTCATTGTATACCGCCATCCGTGGATAGAATTGCGCAAGTACATACAGGCGGTTTTTGTCCTTTTCAAAATATTCATATCCCGAACGACCGCCTTCAACCATATAATTGTTGATGTTGTACCACCATTTGACAGAAAAAGTAAACTTTTCGCCATGCTTTAACGGTTTTGAAAGATTGATCCGCATCATGGTTTCATTGATCGTGTATGACAAAGGTTTACCTGATGCATCTTTGACGTGCTCGATTTTAAATCCACCATCGAATTTCTGGTCGATATATTTCTTGGTAAATCCCGCAACGCTTATCGCAGGATCAGCGGTCGTATTTTCAACCAACGGCGACTTGGAAGTCCGCGCTTTTTCGTTCTGATCGAGCTGCATCCATAAATATTCAAGCGGCTCTTTTGCATTGTTATGATAGGTAATCGTTTCGTTTCCGAATAATTTCGCCGCTTTATCGTCAAGTTCAACGTCAATTTTATAATCGGCCTGCTGCTGATAATATTCAGGTCCGGGTGCGCCAGATGCTGTCCGATACATATTGGGTGTCGCCATCAGATCGTACATCTGGCGAAATTTATTGGTATCAGTGCTTCCCTTTTGTTTTTCCGGAGCCTGCGCAATTGCTGCCGCAGATATTAATATGACCGATAGAAGGCAATGTATTTTCATCTGATAAATTTAATATTGAAACAAAACGGATTGGTCGTCCGATGTGAGTACCGAACTTTGCTTCTTCCCGTAAACCGTCGTTTGTATGATGTTTTGCTGTTCCGTTACATAATGTGTGAGCATCGTATTGGTAATCTCAAGCTTTTTGACCTTCTCCACGTTCCTGATGCGCAAATAACAAATGATGACATTTGCTTCGTATTCCCTGCTAAGATATTCAAGTGTTTCGCGTTTTCCATTTATCCGAATGGCAAAATGGTCATTAAAATATTTCTTTAAAAGTTCTACATCGGATGCAGATTCTTCCTCTTCGCCAAACATCGATTTTTGCTGATATTTCTGATGCAGCGCAGCATTCAAATCGTCAATGAAAATACGCGAAGTGATCTGCAGCATTTTCTTATCATCGGCGTAATTTATTTGATGGATCGACACATAGAATTTATGTGCTGTAAACGACATCAGTCCAAACACAATCAGGAACAGGATAACAGGAAAAAACTTTCTCAAGGATTCGACATTTTAATCGTTTGATTGTAACTCGCCGCCAATTCGGTCAGTGCAAAAGTTGCAAGTACATAATTTTTCGCGGTCAATGCCTCGGCGAGTTTTCTGTTTTCGGCCGCATAATATAAAAATCCGCGGACATGCGGCGCAGGTATTTTCAATTTCTTGGTATAAAATGATTCTTCGTAACGATTTTCAAGATTTGCAATGATTCGTTCGCGCTTCTCAACCTCAAGTTCCTTCTTGAGCATTGCCGTCCGTCCTGAAAGATAATTAAGTAGCGGGTCCAACGAAATGGCTGCACCAATTCCGATCGAACCCTCGAGAGCCGACGCAGTCTTTAGCCTTCGTTCTGCAGGCGTGTATTCTTTTGCGGGCCTACCTAAAATGCCAAGATCGACCGCATTAATATTCGGATGCGCATTCACCACAACTTCGTCCAGCTGGTTTGGCTTTGGTACCATTTTAATGAGGATCACATCCTTGGTCAGATCCGACACATCGATAGTTTTCCGTTTGTATTCAAAACTCATCGATGACAACACAAGCAGATCGTCTTCCTTAGCAGACATAGAAAAATTACCATTGGCATCCGTTACAGCCGACTTTTCATTGACGAGATTTACAACATTGATCCCAGCGACGGAAACCGAGTCGGCGATGACGCGGAATTTTAAAAGTTTTTCCTGCCCGCTGCAATAAGCAATCGAGAACAGCAAAACGATAAAATGGATATTTTTCATGCGGCAGCCGTAAAAGTATTAAGTTCGAAATTTTACAATGGCAAAAAATTGTTAATATGCGATCCGGCGAATTTTTTAAATGATTTATCTTTGATCAAAAGCTTATGAAGAACCTGATTTTAGCGAGCACATCGACGCTTTACGGCGGACAATACCTCGATTATCTGATGCCGGAAATCGAGCGTCATTTCAGCAATTGCAAAACAGTTTTATTTATTCCGTTCGCACGCCCGGGCGGTATTTCGCATGACGATTACACGGAAAAAGTCGGCGTTGCGTTTTCAAACATCGGGAAAAACGTTGTCGGACTGCATGAGTTTGATGATATGCCGAAGGCGGTTCAGGAAGCTGAAGGAATTTTTTGCGGTGGCGGAAACACGTTTGTTCTGGTGTCTGAACTGTATCGAAAAAACGTGATGAACGCACTTACCGATGCGGTTCGAAACGGAACGCCCTATCTTGGAAGCAGCGCGGGAAGCAACATTGCAGGTTTGACGATGCAGACAACGAATGATATGCCCATTGTTTATCCGCCGGATTTCAGGACAATTGGCGCGATACCCTTTAACCTGAATCCGCATTATCTCGATGCCGAAATGCAATCGAAGCACATGGGCGAAACACGGGAAACGCGAATCAGGGAATTTCACGCTTACAACACCGCTCCGGTTTTAGGACTGCGCGAAGGAAGCTGGCTGGACGTTAAAGGCGATAAAATTGAATTGAAAGGAGAATTGACGGCGCGTCTGTTCCGGCAAGGAAAAGACGCTGTGGAAGTTGGGCCTGGATTAGTGAATGTAGCAATTTAGAATTAACCTATTTGGAAATGTTGCAAAGCCTCTTGAAGGGAATTCATTGGTACATTCTCAAATTTTTAAATTGCTGCATCAATCCGCGTTAGGGATTGCAGCGGCATCCTTTTGCGAACCATCGGGAAGCAAAAGATATAGTGGAAAGCCCGGCCGAAGGCAACGCCCAAAACAGCATTGACTATCGTAAAGGCTCGGATCAATCGACATAAGCTGAAAGCTGACCGCTAATAGCTCACAGCTTAATAATAAAAGCCCCTACTTTCGTAGAGGCTTTGAGCGGAAGACGAGGCTCGAACTCGCGACAACCAGCTTGGAAGGCTGGAGCTCTACCAACTGAGCTACTTCCGCATTTTGTGAGTGCAAATATAAATCAACTTTTGTCCGCAGCAAATTTTTTTTAATTTTTTCTGATTTTACCATGATTGAAATCCGCCAAATATCATCAATCGAAACTTATCCTGTCCGTCATTCTGTTTTGCGACAGGGCAAACCGCTGGAATCGTGCAGGTTTGAAGGCGACGATGACGAATCCACTGTTCATCTTGGACTTTTTTACAATGGCCGGATTTCGGGCGCCTTGTCGATTTTCGATCGGAAAAATCCTGAATTCCCTGTCAAACATCAACGACAGCTTCGCGGAATGGCAGTTTTGGATGACTTTCAGGGTAAAGGTTTCGGTCGAATGCTCATCACGGAAGCGGAAAAGATTGGCCGGCATCGTAAAGTTGGCTTGTATTGGTTCAATGCGCGCATCAAAGCAGTACCGTTCTATGAAAAACTCGGTTATGGCATCACCGGCGATGCTTTCGATATCCCCGGAATCGGCGATCATTACGTGATGTATAAAGAGTTTGTGCCGTAAGTTAGGCCGCAGAAAACCGTATCTTTATTGACAATGCGGAAACCATGTCCCGGATCATCTACATCTTACTGATTTTCCTCATCGCCGGCTGTAAAAAAGACCAGCCTGAAAAACCTGTCAGCCAAAAGCCGAAAGCTATAATTTACCGAACCGACATGGCCGATATGCCAATCGACACGTCGCTCGTTCCGTCAAAAAACAAACTGCTTCACGAATTTTACAGCCTTAATGATTTTAAAACTTATTGGCATGAAGCGGAAAAAAGAAAACTTGTCGTAGATGCCATCATGAAGGCCAAAATTGAAGGTCTCGATCCTAAGAATTACGATGTCGATACGTTGATTGCCTTCGAGAAAAAACTTGGCAAGATCGCCGATAAGGAATTGATCCGTTACGATATCCAGTTCACAAAATCGCTGCAAAATTTACTTTCTGATGTCTCAAAAGGGCGAATCAATCCACGGGACCTATATTGGAACTGGGATCTGCGACCTACGCGCGCAAATGTAAACAAGCTCATCTATGAAGGAATTGCCGGTGATTCGCTTCCGAACATGATAGCTCACGCCGCGCCCAAACATCCCATGTATCAGGGATTAAAGAAAGCGTTGGCGTGGATCGATGAACTTCCGGACGACAAAAAACTGCGGAAAATTTACGTTGCAAAACGGATTTCCAGGAATGATACTTCGCGTGTTATCGTCGATATCAAACGCCGGCTGATCTATTGGAATGATCTTCCTGAAGGGGATTCGCTGTCGCGGATTTACGATAAGCGTACGTTTACTGCGGTGCAGCGGTTTCAAAGACGTCACGGACTCGAACCCGACGGTGTCGTAGGAAAAGGTACTGCGCGTGCGTTGAATGTGTCAAAGTATGATCGGAAAAAACAAATCATTGCAAATCTCGAAAGATGGCGATGGTTTCCGAGAAATCTCGGCGAACATTATTTTCTGGTAAATATTCCGGATTACAAACTTAAGATCGTGCACAAAGGAGATACGATCGAAGAAAAGAAGATCATTGTAGGTAAAAATGACAGGAGGACGCCGGTTCTGTCGTCAACGTTCAGCAGCGTGACGTTCAATCCGACGTGGACAGTTCCCAAGACAATTTTGCGTGAAGACCTTGTTCCGTCAGCGTCGGCGAACCGGAATTACTTTGCCGAAAAGAACATTACGATTTTCGACTGGAAGAACCGCGTGATCGACCCGTTGGACTGGAATCCCGAAAAACCTCAGAATTACCGCTATGTCCAGAGTCCCGGCGATTACAATTCTTTGGGGAACGTCAAATTTAATTTTCCCAATCATTATACGGTTTACCTTCATGATACCAACAATAAAAGTTACTTCAATGAAAATTTCAGGTCGTTAAGTTCAGGATGCGTTCGCGTCGAAAATCCGTTGCCGCTTGCTCAATATATGATCGATGATGAAACCAATTGGCCTGCGGATTCCATCGTTAAACTGGTCGAATCCCGCGAAACGACAATCCTAAAACTGCGTCAAAAAATCAGGATACATCAATTGTATTATACGGCCTGGCAGGAAGGCGATATGGTACATTTCCGGAACGACATCTACGAACTGGACGAACCGCTGTACTACGCTTTACGAAAATAATTTAGCCGAACCAGATCTTGAAGGATGATGAATGTACAGACAAGATTTGTCTTTGATCACATTGATGATCTCTTTCGTGAGTCCATTTGGAATAGCAGGACAGCCCTGGCTTCTTCCAAGCCTGTTATGGTTGCGGATAAAACTTTCAGAAACATAATCGGCACCGTGCATGACAACGGCGCGATTTCGGGCATTATCGTTCACACCTTTTTCAAGGCCATCAAGCTTCATCGACATGCCGTGCTTGCCAAAGTAAATTTCGCCCGTAGAATAAAAGCCAAGGCTGCTTTTGTTTGACTCGGATTTATTTGAAAAGCTTTTCGCAAACTCTTCACCTGTATTTCGTCCGTGCGCAACAAGCGAATTATAAAGTATTTTGTTCGAATTCAGGTCGATTACCCACAGCCTTTTAACGTTCGATGACAAACTGAAATCGATAACAGTTAAAATGTTCTTCGTTACGAGCCCTTTGTTTTTCAATTTGTAAAAACCGTCAAGCGCCTTTGTGAATGTCGGAAGTTTAGGCATCGCGAATTTATTCGCATCTAAGCTGGAATAAACATTTGCAGCTTTAGCTTCAATAGAAGACGCGGCGGTAGATGCAATCAGGTTTTTTGGTTCGGTGGTTTTGTAGTCGGCCGTTGAGAAAGAAAAAAATACGGTCGCGACAAACGGTAGAATTTTATAAATCATTGTCAATCTTTAGGTTAAGTTTCGACTTTGGGGAGTCAAAAATATTATTTTAAAATCAGGCAACAAACTTTTTTGCAAAAAAAATACGTTTATCGGCAAAAATCATCGTCGAAAAGCGTATTCTATCAAATTGTAATACTGAAAACCTTACTAAAAATATTTTGTTGTGGTTTAACAGTACTTGATAACGGAAGCATATCAGTATTATTGTACAAACGAATTGTGAATCACATATTAATATCTATTTTTGCTCACCTCGAACTGCGATATATGACTAATTTCTTCTGCGCAGCGGTATTCCTGCTGCTTTGCTTCCAGACTTCCTACGGGCAGAAGAAAACACTGTCGGCACGACGCATTTCCACAAATATTTCTATAGACGGACAACTTACTGAACCTGAATGGGCCGAAGCAGCCGTTGCAACCGATTTCGTTATGTTCGCTCCCGATAACGGAAAACCTGTTTCTCCCGAAAAAAGAACTGACGTTAAAGTTCTGTACGATAATGATGCGATATACATAAGCGCCATCATGTTTGACGATGAGCCCGAAAAAATGCTCAAAGAAGTGACGCAACGCGATGTATTTGGATCTTCGGAACATTTCGGGGTATTCATTAACGGATTCAATGACGGACAGCAGGATTTTCAGTTTTTCCTGAGCGCCGCCGGAGTTCAGATGGATTGTATCGCCACGGAAGCAAACGGCGAAGATTACACTTGGGACGCAATCTGGTCCGGACAAGTGACTGTCACGGATTTTGGCTGGATCGCAGAAATGAAAATTCCATACGCTGCGTTGCGCTTTTCCGATGCTGCAAAACAAACCTGGGGCATAAATTTCTATCGTGAATTCAGGCGCGACCGGCAGCAATATACGTGGAACCGAATCGACAACCAGGTCGGCGCAACGATTACGCAATCGGGGATTTTGCAAGGCATCGAAAACATCAAGCCGCCAACAAGATTGTTCTTCATTCCGTATTCATCATATTATTATGAGAAATCGGCAACCGAAAATAAACATACTTTAAAAGGCGGACTTGACATCAAATATGGAATCAACGATTCTTTTACGCTTGATGCGATCCTTGTTCCCGATTTCGGCCAGACACGATATGATAATGTCGAGCTGAATCTCGGGCCGTTTGAACAGCAGTTCAACGAAAACCGTCCGTTTTTTACCGAAGGAACCGATTTGTTCAATAAAGGCAATTTGCTTTATTCGCGACGTATCGGCGGAAGCCCGTCGACTTTTTTAACTACAGACAATCCGGATGTCGTGGTCACCAATCCAACGACAGTCAACCTCATCAATGCCATAAAGCTTTCAGGCCGTCTGAAAAACGGATTGGGAATCGGAATTCTGAATGCCGTCACCGAACCAACGTATGCCTACGCAAGGGATACTTCCACGAATGACCGGGACAAAGTCCTCGTCGAGCCGCTGACTAATTATAACGTGTTTGTCCTGGACCAGCGCTTCAATAAAAATTCGTCGGTTTCATTCGTCAATACCAATGTGATTCGCGACGGGAATTTTCGCGATGCGAATGTTTCGGCTGCAGTTTTCGATCTTAATACAAAAGAAAATACTTATCGGACATCAGGCTATTTTAAATACAGTTATATCAACCAATTTGGAATCAGGGAAAATACCGATGGCTTTGATACGACCATAAATTTTGAAGAAACAAGCGGCAAATACCGCTATGGCGCAGGCGCATTATATGTTTCGAAAGATTACGACAACAATGACCTCGGGATTAATTTCTATACGGATTACCATGGCTATTTTGGAAACGCGAGCTACAGGATATTGAATCCAACCAAAAGATGGAACTCTTTCGAAGTTTATCTGAATCCATACGTCGAGCTGAACAATAAGACCGGGCATGTCCAGCAAGCGAATGTTTCATTGAACATCAACGCTTTTACCAGAAAAAATAATTATTGGGGATTGGGAATTAGCGGAAGGCCTGTTGAAACATATGATTTTTATGAGCCGCGAATTGCAAACAGGTTTGTGTACTTTCCGACTTACTTCAATGCATATGTTTATTATTCGTCAAATTACAACAACAAATTTGCAATCGATATACAGCCGTCAATCAACATTACCGATGAATCGAAACGTGAATCCTGGGGATTTTTTATCGCGCCCCGTTACCGTTTTACCGACAGGATCACGGCGAATGTCTCTTTTAATTATGCGCGCAACAATAATAATGTCGGATATATCGACGACACCTACATCGACGATGCGACCGCTTACGAGATCTACTTTGCAAAACGCAATCGCTCGACTTATACTTTTTCTGCCGGCGGAAAATATTCGATCAACAAAGACATGACCGTCAATCTATCCGCGCGATATTACTGGTCGTATGCCGAAAACAGGGAATTTTTTATCCTTTCGCCAAATGGTTATCTGATTCCGGCCACATATGACCAAAATCAAAATTCCGACTTTAATACGTGGAATCTCGATCTTTCATATACATGGTGGTTTGCGCCGGGAAGCCAGATTTCGCTGCTGTACCGAAACAATTCCAATACTTTCACACGGGAAATTGTGCGCGACCTCGGATCGAACTTCAACAACCTGTTTAAGGAAAACCTGCAGCATATGTTTTCAATCAGCATTCGGTATTATATCGACTACAATCAGGCGAAAAACTGGTTTTGACGTACCTTTGCAGACGTTAACCTGACCAAATGAACAAAAAAGTCCTTTTGATGATCCTCGACGGCTGGGGCAAAGCGCCCGACCCGAAAGTTTCCGCCGTCGATCTCGCCAATACGCCTTTCATCGACAGTTTGTATCTCAATTACCCGAATACATTTCTTCGTACCGACGGACTGAATGTCGGATTGCCCGAAGGCCAGATGGGAAATTCTGAAGTCGGACATTTGAACCTCGGTGCCGGACGTATCATTTATCAGAATCTGACCAAGATCAATCTTGCTGCGGAACGGCGTACGCTCAACAGCGAAAAAACACTTCAGGAAGCATTTGAATATGCGATGAAAAACGATAAGCCTGTCCACTTCCTCGGGCTTGTTTCCAATGGCGGCGTGCATTCACATATCAATCATCTTAAAGGCCTGATCGATGCAACGCAGGATTACGGTTTAAAAAAGGTTTTTATCCATGCATTTACGGATGGTCGCGATGTCGATCCAAAATCGGGACTGCTTCATCTTTCGGATATCACAGATTATATTAAGAATACTACTGCGCAAATCGCATCTGTTATCGGACGATATTACGCAATGGACCGCGACAAACGATGGGAACGAGTTTCAAAAGCTTATGATCTTTTAGTGAATGGCATCGGGACAAAATCGAATAATGTATTGAAGAATATTGCAGACAGCTATATCGAAAACATTACCGACGAATTCATACAGCCGGTCGTGGCCGTGGATGACCTCAATGAGCCGCTTGCGACGATCAGGGATGGAGACGTCGTGATCTTTTTTAACTTCCGAACAGACCGAGGCCGCCAGCTTACCGAAGTTCTGACCCAAAAAGATCATTCAGATTTTAATATGAAGAAACTCAATCTTCATTTTGTAACGCTGACAAATTACGACGATACTTTTAAAGGCATCCATGTGGTTTACGATAAGGAAGACGTTACCGAAACCCTTGGTGAAGTATTGGAAAAACACAAGAAGAAACAAATTCGCATCGCCGAAACGGAGAAATATCCTCATGTCACTTTCTTCTTTTCCGGCGGACGCGAAAAGCCGTTTGCAGGTGAGACGCGGATCCTGCGCGATTCGCCAAAAGTTGCGACGTACGATTTGAAACCCGAAATGAGCGCTTTTGAACTTGCGGATGCCTTGGTTCCCGAATTATATAAGCAGGAAGCCGATTTCATTTGCCTTAATTTTGCCAATGGCGATATGGTTGGGCATACCGGAATTCTGGAAGCAGCCGTCAAAGCTTGCGAAGCCGTCGATAAATGTGCTGAGAAAGTAATTACGGCGGCACTTGCCAACGGGTATGCAACATTGGTCATCGCCGACCATGGAAACTGCGAAACAATGGTCAACCCTGATGGCAGTCCGAATACCGCTCATACAACGAATCCGGTTCCGCTGATTTTGGTTGACAATGATCTTAAAAGCATCAATTCAGGCGTGTTAGGCGACATTGCTCCAACGATCCTCGAAATGATGGGCATCGAAAAACCTGTTGCCATGACAGGAAAGTCTTTGCTTTAATTATAGTATTTTTGCCGCAAAATCCTAAAAATGATTGTTCCTAAAACTTCAGAAGAAATCGAATTGATGCGTGAAAGCGCCATGCTGGTGTCGAAAACGCTGGGCATGATCGCGTCTGAAATAAAGCCCGGCGTAACAACGCTTCATCTGGATAAACTTGCTGAAACATTTATCCGCGATCATCAGGCGGTTCCCGGATTTTTAGGATTATACGGCTGTCCGTCGACATTGCTTACGAGTGTTAACGAACAGGTTGTCCATGGCTTGCCGACAAATCGTCCGATCGAAGAAGGCGACATCGTTTCGGTTGACTGCGGTGTTTTAAAAAATGAATTCTACGGTGATCACGCCTATACCTTTGCCATCGGCGAGATCGCGCCCGAAACGCAAAAACTGCTGGATATCACCAAACAATCTTTGTATATCGGTATTCGCGAATTCAGATCCGGAAACCGTGTTGGCGATGTCGGTTTTGCGATCCAGAATTTTACGGAATCGCACGGATATGGCGTTGTCCGCGAATTGGTCGGACACGGATTGGGACGCAAAATGCACGAAGATCCCGAAATGCCGAATTATGGCAAACGCGGCCGCGGTAAAATGTTTTCCGATGGGATGACCGTCGCGATCGAACCGATGATCAATATGGGTACGCGCAATGTCAAAACTTTAAAGGACGGATGGACAATCGTTACTGCCGATAAAAAGCCAAGTGCACATTTCGAGCACAATGTCGCAATGGTAAATGGCAAACCCGAACTGCTATCGACATTTGCATACATCTACAAAGCGCTCGGCATCCAGTCAGACGAAGAAAATGAATTTCGCAGGCAGCCAGTTGCAGTCTGATGAAAAAGCTCTTCAAATTCATACTTAATACAATCCCGAGACCGATCCTGATCCGCCTGAGTTATGTCGCGCGCCCGATCCTTGCAAAAATCCTGTCAGGAAATAAATTTAAAGATCCGATCGATGGCAAAAGTTATCGGATGTTTCTGCCGTATGGTTATGGCAAACAACGAAACAATGTGCTTGCGCCCGGAACTTTATCGCTGGAACGGCATCGATTGCTATGGTTATACCTGAAAAATGAAACCGATTTTTTCACCACGCCAAAAAAAGTATTGCACTTTGCACCCGAGCAGGCTTTTTATAAGATTTTCAGAAATCAGGAAAACCTTGATTATACTACAACTGATTTATTATCGCCGCTTGCCGATGTGAAGGCGGATATTTGTAATCTTCCTTTCACCGATAATACCTACGATGTTATCCTTTGTAATCATGTTCTCGAGCACATTCCCGACGATACAAAAGCGATGAAGGAACTTTATCGGGTTCTAAAGCCAGGCGGAATGGGAATTTTCCAGATTCCACAAGATTTATCGCGGGAAAATACTTTTGAGGACAATTCCATTACCGATCCCAAGAAACGCGCAGAGATCTTTGGACAGTACGATCACGTTCGTGTTTATGGCCGCGATTTCTTCGACAAGCTTCGAAGTATCGGCTTTAATGTCGATGAAGTAGATTATACCGCGAAACTAGGTCAAGAAGAGGTCAGGAAATACTGCCTTGCGCCCGGAGAGATCATTCCGGTCTGCCATAAATAGTGTCTGCTGCAATATCCGTCCGACAAAATTGTTATATTTACTTTTGGCATAAGTTAGATCTCGCGCACGCTTTGGAGCTTAGGTGCTTTGGAGCTGATTTTCTCACTTTGTTACCTCTAATCCATCAACTCAATGATAAGGAGTATCTTGATTTTCTTGCTTTCACTCTTGACATTTTCAATTGCATCGTCGCAGCCGCTGACTGAGACGCCACCACCGTTTAATATCAAAACAATTGCGTTTATCCAGGGAAACCAGGTTACTATTCCGCAGTTTGCTTTAAATGATTCTTTTCGTTTTGAGTTTGATGATCTTTACGGAAACGAAGCCAATTACTATTACGAGATCGTTCATTGTGATTACGACTGGCGACCATCGCAGCTTGCCAAGAACGAATATCTCCAGGGTTTCGATAACCAGCGGATCCAGGATTACACGAATTCGTTTAATACGCTTCAGCTTTATTCGCATTACAGGCTGCAATTTCCGAACAGGTTTACGCAGTTTCGCGTAAGCGGCAATTACCTCATCCGTATTCTCGATGAAGATAAAAACATTGTTTTCTCACGAAAATTTCTTTTATATGAAAATCTCGTCGATGTTCCCGTTCAGGTTCGCCGTGCGCGGAATGTTTCAGTGATCAATCAAATGCAGAACCTGGATTTTGCAATCAGATCGCAAACGATACTGTTCCAGAACCCGCTTCGGAACGTCAAAGTATTATTAATGCAAAACGGTCGTTTCGATAATGTCATCAAAAATATTGCTCCGCAGTATACCATTGGAAACGAATTGATCTATAAGTATGATAAGGAGACCCAATTTTACGGCGGAAATGAGTTCCTGTATTTTGAAAATAAAGATATTCGGGCGGCGAACAATAATATTGCGCGCGTAACTTCCAGTCAGGACGGTGTTTACAGTTCGCATTTGTTTACAAACGATGCCCGCGGCAGCGCTCCTTATACGTATTGGCCGGATATCAACGGCGGATTCGTGATCAACAATATAGGGCGCGAACGCATGGAGGTCGAAGCGGATTATGCATGGGTATATTTTTCTTTAAAAGCACCTCTTGTTTTCGGGAACAACGATATATATGTCAACGGCATGTTCAACAATTACGCGCTCGAACCCGAAAATAAAATGGATTACAATCCGGATAAAGGAATCTACGAAAAGGCGATCATGATCAAACAGGGGTTTGTAAACTATCAATATGTTACCGCGGGCAAAGCCGGTGTCGATCACGAGAATGCCGTCGATGGAAACTATTACCAAACCGAGAACAACTATTTCGTGTACGTTTATTATCGCGGCGGAAACGATCGCTACGACCGCATTGTCGGACGCGGACAGGCCAGTTCGGAGAATATTACCAACTGAGAAAATTTAACGTTTAAAAAATTCCCCGGGTTATAAATTTCGTAAATTTGACATCATTAAAATTCTTACCTGCTAATCTTCAATGGTTTCACAGATAACGAGAGGCATTAAAATTTCGGTCAAAACTAGTTTTGAAGGCACATACTTCAAGAACTACAAGATCCATTTTGCCTTCAGTTATGCGATTACGATTGAAAACCACAGCAAAGATTCCGTCCAGCTTACATCGCGGCACTGGGAAATCCTCGATTCTTTAAATGATATGGAAACTGTTGATGGCGAAGGCGTCATTGGCAAAAAACCTGTTTTAAAGCCCGGCGAAACGCATTCGTACAGTTCAGGCTGTTTATTGTCATCTCCATTTGGAGCCATGCGCGGTCATTTTAATATGATCAACTTCACCTCAACGCGCACCTTTCGCGTCATTGTGCCTTCATTTCGACTTAGCGCGCCTTTCGCGCTGAACTGAAACTTCGATCACATCATCATCAGCAATAGCATAAATTGAATCTCCTGTTTCGGGAACCATTTCGTATGTTCCGGTAAATTCGCCGAACGCAGGCAATATCATCTGATCGGGCTTCATAAAAAAACACGACAACTTCAAAAACTGCCGGCCTTTTCCCTGAAGCCGCACGCATGGATGAATATGCCCCGCAAAATTGAAAAGCCCTTCGCGGATCTCAGGAATATGCGTAAGCAGGAAACCGTCGCGGACGATCTCATGAAAAATCTTGATATCGATATCGCAAAATTTAGAATGGGAAATGATATCGTGGTTTCCCATGACCAAAATCACATCGCGTTTGATGTCGCAAACCCATTTTGAAAACAGGTTCCATTCGCTGTTGATGTAGCTGTGGAAAAGATCGCCCAGGAAACAGATTGTTTTCGGATCGAAGATTTCGATAAGATTGTCAAGTCTTGTGAAATTTTTGTGGATCGAATCGGTCGGAACTGCAAATCCCGCTTTACGAAAATGCGTCACTTTTCCCAAATGCACATCCGCAACAAGAAGCATCGATTGCTGTTTCCAAAAAACCGTTCCGCAAGGATGGAGTATAAAATCGTTTCCGTTGATCCTGATCTCTTTCGTGGTCATTCTTTCATGTAAGATGCGGTCATCTTTTTAATCCGGTCGGCAAGGCTTTCGCTTGATAATTTTTCACGCAGCCTGTCGGTAATGATCGGAAAGCTGAATGGGGTTGGCTTGTTGCATTGCCGCCACACGATTTCCTGTGTTTCTATCCGCTCCAACGCCTGAATCAAACGGCCCTCTTCCAACTGGTGCTCGAAGGTCTCGCGATAAGCCTGCAAAAATAAGAGATTATCGGGTTCGAATTCCCTGAAAACTTCAAACAATAGCTGCGAACTTCCCTGAAGATGTTTGGTCTTGACCACCTGCCCGGGATAACCCGTAAAAACAAGTCCGGCAATAACTGCAATGTCGCGAAATTTACGGCGGGCCATTTCAGTCGCATTGAGGCTCAGCGTGAGGTCGTGATGCGTATGTTCGGGTGAAAAAAGGTTGTTGTCCAAAACAGACTGCATATCGATTTCCTGGTCTGATAAAAGTTCGAAGCCGTAATCATTATAAGCAAGTGAGAAAGTGATCGGCGACAATAAACTGATGCGATACGCCAGTAAACTCGCTAGAGCTTCATGGACATACCGGCCTTCAAACGGATAAAAGATCGCATGGAATCCTTCGCGTGTCCGGAACGTTTCGATCAGGAATTCATCTGCATTGGGCACGATCGATTCCTTTCGTTGACGCGCAAAAATATGCGCCAGCGCTTTGAGCTCCGGACTTTTTACATCGGTATTTGCCGAATACAGTTCCTGCCTGAGAAGTTCGCTCATCTGCGCCGATAAGGTCAGCCTTCCGCCGAGCCAGCTGGCATACTTGGTTGGTTTGGAGTTCGCTTTCTTGACAAGCACTTCCATGTTTTTGATCTTGTACAATTCAAGGGATCGTCCCGCGAAAATGAAAACATCACCCGGTGAAAGTTTTGAAATGAACCACTCCTCGATCGTTCCAAGGTAACCGCCGGAAACAAATTTTACGCGCATCGATGCATCGCCCACAATTGTCCCGATCTGCATCCTGTGATGCATTGCCATCCGCCGGTTTTCGATCTTAAGCCTGCCATCTTCCTTGACTTCGACCTTTTTATATTCATCATAGGCCTGAAGGCTTTGGCTTCCGTTTGTAATGAAATTCAGTATCCAATTCCAATTTTCTTCGGTGATTCCCTGATAACAGAAAGTCGTTTTTACTTCCTTATAAATTTCTTCGGGCAGAAAACCATCGGAAACCGCAAGCGTGTTCAGGTATTGAACCAAAACATCCCAACTGTATAGATATGGAATCCGATCTTCGACAATTGTGTTTTTGGCGGCTTTCTTCAATGCCGACGCTTCTATGAGTTCCAATGCGTGCGTTGCCAGAAAATAAATGACGCTTTCTTCGCCCGGCCGGTGCCTGCTTCTTCCCGCGCGCTGCAGAAATCTTGCGACGCCTTTTGGCCCGCCGACCTGGATGATCGTTTCGACGGGTGCAAAATCGACTCCGAGATCAAGGCTGGATGTACATACGACCACTTTCAGCTGTTCGTCGCGGATCGCCTGCTCAACCCAGAGCCGTGTTTCCTTTTCGATGCTTCCGTGATGCATTGCCATTTCTCCGGCGAATTCAGGATACTTTTCAAGAAGCCGCTGGAACCAAACCTCGCAAGCCGATCGCACATTCGTAAAAATCAGGGTGGTTTTACTGGCTCGTACAATCGGTGCAACCTCATCAATAAGATGAAGCCCGAGATGACCGCGCCATGGATAAGTTTCCATTTCACTCGGAATGATCGAAAGCACTTTGATGCGTTTATCGAGGTTTGCTCTGATTAAAACCGAATTTTTAAATGCATCCGATTCTGGACCGAGAAGGACTTCCCGCGCCTGCTGCAAGTTTCCGATAGTTGCCGAAATTCCCCAGATCCGCAGTTCAGGTGCGATC
This sequence comes from uncultured bacterium, assembly GCA_965365355.1. GTDB lineage: Bacteria > Bacteroidota > Bacteroidia > Flavobacteriales > Flavobacteriaceae > Flavobacterium. Next base: position 28,931 of record CBDUBJ010000005.1, on the reverse strand, counting down.
GTTTTCAGACGCGACAATGCTAGTTCTGTCTGCACGCCGCGTTTGGTTCCAAGCAATTCATGCCATTCGTCGACGATGATCGCGCCGCAATGTTTAAATATTTTATCGTAGCCTTTAGTCGCGAGCAGTAGTTGAAGACTTTCAGGAGTTGTGATCAGCAGGTCGGGCATTTTGGTTTTTTGCTTTGCCCGTTCGGATGCGGTTGTATCGCCGGAGCGTATCCCGACGGTCATCGGAAGTTTCAAATCGGATATCACGCGTTCAGCGGCCTGCTTGATTTCAATTGATAATGCGCGCAATGGTGTGATCCAAATTGCTTTCAAACCTTGCGGCATTTTTTGGGTTTCGCTTTTTTGAATGTATTCGAGGATGACAGGGATCCACAATGCGTATGTTTTCCCGCTTCCCGTTGGTGCATTTAAAAGTCCGTGTTTGCCCTGCATAAAGGCGGTCCAGGTCTGACGCTGGAATGGAAAGGCTTCCCAACCCTGCTTTTGAAACCATTCCTCTGCGACGTCGAATAACTGTTTGCGGTTCATCAGTGGATCATGCTTTTAAGATCATCGACGGAATTTGCATCGGCAGGTTTTTTATCGTGGCGCCACCGAAGTATGCGAGGAAACCGTGTCGCGATGCCGCTTTTATGACGTTTCGAAAATGCCACACCTTCGAACGCAATTTCAAAAACAAGCTTGGGCGTAACACTTCGAACAGGACCAAATCGTTCCAGGGTATTTTTCTTGATCCAATCGTCGACCATCCGAAATTCTGCATCGGTCAGGCCGGAATAAGCCTTGGCAAATGTCACAAGCTCCCGCTCGCCATTTTCATTGTCCTGCCATAATGCGAAAGTATAATCTGTAAACAAATTTGACCGGCGTCCGTGGCCGCGCATCGCGTAGGTCAGGACAGCATCTATCGATAAAGGTTCGACTTTCCATTTCCACCAATCGCCTTTCTTGCGTCCGACCAGATATGGCGAATCCTTGCGTTTGAGCATAAGACCTTCGCTGTTGAGTTCGCGCGACTGTTCGCGTTCGAGAACGGCATCGTCCCAGCACGAAAATGTAATTCGTTCCGACAGATGAAGCGGCAGGCCAATACCTTTAATACGATCAAAAAATTCTTCGAGTAATTTTCGTCTTTCCTCATATGGCCATTCCCGAATATCTTTTCCTTCCCATTCGAGTATGTCATACGCCTTGATGATTACCGGAACTGATTTTAGAATGGTTTGCGTAATTGTCTTTCTTCCGATGCGCGTTTGAAGATCATTAAAGCTGCCAATCTTGCCTTCAATAAAGGGCAGAATTTCCCCGTCGATGACGGTTCCGTCGGGAATTGCACCGATGAATGAATTGAATTCTGGATATTTATCGGTGACCAATTCCTCGCCGCGGCTCCAGATGTAAATTTTACCTTCGCGAATGATGGTTTGCGAGCGGATGCCATCCCATTTGTGTTCTGCGCTCCAATCTTCGCAATTTCCCAGGCTTGAAAGATCGTTTTCCAGTGCATACGCGAGATAGAACGGGTACGGACGCGACAGGAAATCCTCGGTATTCCGGTCGAGGATCAGCTGCTGGAAGGTTACCGTTTCCGGATTCCAGTCGCCCATAAGTCGGTATGCAAGCAAATCTTCATCGATCCCGGAAGATTTCGACAAGGCACGAGTCATCAGTTTCTGGCTTACCCCGATGCGGAAGCTACCGGTTATCAGTTTGGTAAAAACAAATCGTTCGTAATAATTCAGAGACAGCCAGTTTTCGTGCAGATATGCACGCTTTTCCTCATCGGGCAATTTTTTAAGATCAATGATCTCGCGCAGGAATTCGGTCAGTGTTTTCTCCGAGTGATTATCAGATGTCGGGATGATCAGCGCAATGGTTTCGGCAAGATCGCCCACGATATGATAGGATTCCTCGAAAAGCCAAAGCGGAATTTGCGCAAGTTCGTTGGCCCAGATTCGTAGCAAGGTTGTATTTACCGGCCTTGGCGGACGGCGGTGCGATAATAATGCGATTGTCCAGACTTTATCCGTGTCGCCTGCGGTGTTGAAATAATTGGTCAGCGCATCGACTTTAACCGACGTTTTGTTTGAACTGTCCAACGCTTTGATCAACTCGGCGAAATTCTTCATGGCGTATCTATTTCAGAGGTTGCCTCGGTTTCCGTTGCGGCCATTTCGGCTGACTCGCCTTCGTACTGCGTTTGCTCGGTGCGCGCATCATAACCGAGTTCACGCAGATATCTTGAAAAAATATCCGAATATCCGTGCGTCGAGATCACTTTTTCGGCTCCTGTGGCTTTGATGCTTTCAAGCAATGCCTGCCAGTCGCAATGATCGCTCAATACAAAACCCTTATCGACGGCACGGCGGGCACGGGCTCCGCGAAAGGCCATCCATCCGCTGGCGGTTGCCGTGACGAATGGGGTCATTTTGCGTATCCACGGGGTTCCGTGTGCACTTGGCGGCGCGATGACTATGCTGCCGATAAGATCTTCCTTTGGAGTTTCCCGCGTGACAAGGATGGTCTCGGGAAAATCGACCATGTTGCGAAGAATACGGGTCATATTTTCGACTGCGCCGTGCGTATAGATCGGTCCTATTGACGGATCGAGATGTTTTAAAATTCGCTGCGCCTTGCCCAGTGTGTAGCCAAAGATCACCGAAGTCTTGCGGTCGGCGCGATTTTCTGCCCACCATTGGTTGATGTCGGTCATGACTTCTGATTGCGGGAGCCATTTGAAGGCCGGCAGCCCAAAGGTACATTCGGTAATGAAAGTATGGCATTTGACGACTTCGTAAGGTGTTGACAGTCCGTCGTCCTCGACTTTATAATCGCCTGTAAAAACCCAGATTTCACCCTGATATTCCACGCGAACCTGTGCGCTTCCGATGATATGCCCGGCGGGATGGAATGAGAATTTCACGCCGTTGACGGTAAAAGTTTCATTCCAGTCCTTTCCTGTTACGCTGATCTCTCCGAGACGATGACGGATGATCGGAACATTGAGATGGTGCGTGATGTAATTTTGATGGCCATATCGCGCATGGTCGGAATGTCCGTGAGTAATGATCGCATTTTTAACGGGTTTCCACGGATCGAGATATACATCGGCACGGCTGCAGAAAATCCCTTTGTCGTTAAAGGCCAGAAGCGGCGCCTTCATAAGTTTGGGTTTACATAAATATAGCATTGGATGGCTGGATTTGGAAGGTAATTGATGGAAATTTAACTTTTGTTAGCTGTTAGCTTTTAGCTGTCAGCCGTCAGCTCCACAGAAGATTTGATTAACTAAGTTTGAAGGCCGAACATTCTTAGTTGTGCGTTAGGGATAGAAGCTAAGTGCCGTGCACTGCGGATAGCCCGGCGACGCGAAATGCAATGGAGCGGCGCAACGCCCGAATAAAATCAGTCGAAAGTCGAATGTCGAATGTCGAATGGGCGGACAGCTTTGTCTCTTTGTCTCTTTATCTCTTCCTCACTTTGCCTCTTTGTCTCTTTGTCACTTTGTCACTTCTCCCTACTTTTACATCTTCAACTTACAATCAAACTATCATGTTAAAAGGATTTTTTCATGTACCGAAAGCGGTTAATGAGCCGGTGAAGCAATATGCGCCGGATTCGCCCGAGAAAGCAGCGGTACTTGCCGAATATAAAAGGATGTGGAATGAGCAGATCGACGTGCCGCTTTATATTGGAAGCGACGAGATCCGGACAGGAAATACGCGCAATATGACGCCGCCGCACGATCACAAACACGTCGTCGGGAAATATCATCTGGCTGAAAAGCATCACGTGGAGCAAGCCATCAAGAATGCATTGGAGGCAAAGGAGAAATGGGTCGATATGCCATGGGAACATCGTGCAGGCATATTTTTGAAAGCTGCCGAACTGATTGCCGGTCCGTACCGGGCGAAGATCAATGCCGCGACGATGATCGCACAGTCGAAAAATATTTATCAGGCTGAGATCGATGCTTCATGTGAGTTTATTGATTTCCTAAGATACAATGTGGAATTCATGGCTCAGATATATGATGATCAGCCAAAATCCGATTCAGGTGTCTGGAACCGTACGGAATACAGGCCGCTGGAAGGGTTCGTTTATGCGATTACGCCATTTAATTTTACCGCGATTGCCGGAAATCTTCCGTCGAGTGCTGCGCTTATGGGCAATGTGGTGATTTGGAAACCGAGTGACAGCCAGGTTTTTTCGGCAAAAGTCATTGTAGATATTTTTAAGGAAGCAGGACTTCCCGATGGTGTCATCAATGTTGTTTACGGCGATGCGCAGATGATTACTGATACCGTTTTGGCAAGCCGTGATTTTGCGGGGCTTCACTTTACGGGATCGACATTCGTATTTAAAGACCTTTGGAAAAAGATCGGTGAGAATATTCATCATTATAAGACATATCCGCGTATTGTTGGTGAAACGGGCGGGAAAGACTTCATTGTTGCGCATCCGAGTGCCAATGTGCGCCAGGTTGTTACGGGAATTGTTCGCGGTGCGTTTGAATATCAGGGACAGAAATGTTCGGCCGCGTCACGTGCTTACATTCCGAAAAGTCTTTGGGATAACGTCAGAAAAGAACTTGAAAAGGATATGAAGTCGCTTAAAATGGGCGCTCCGGATGATTTCGGGAATTTTATTACGGCCGTCATCCATGAAGGATCGTTTGACAAGATCACGGGGTATATCGAAGAAGCGAAGAAAGACAGCGACGCCGAGATCATTTTTGGCGGCAAGTACGACAAATCGAAAGGTTATTTCATCGAGCCTACGGTCGTCCTCACGACAAATCCGAATTATAAGATCATGTGTACGGAGCTTTTCGGGCCGGTGATCAGCATCTATGTTTATGATGATGAAAAGTGGGAAGAAACGCTTAAGCTTGTTGACCAAACCACTGAATATGCACTTACAGGCGCGATTTTCTCACGAGACCGATATGCGATTGCAGTTGCAACGGATAAACTGAAAAACTGCGCCGGAAATTTCTATATCAATGACAAACCGACCGGAGCTGTTGTGGGCATGCAGCCATTTGGCGGTGCGCGCGCATCAGGGACGAATGATAAAGCCGGATCGGCGATGAACCTGCTTCGCTGGGTATCGGCCAGGACGATCAAGGAAACTTTTGTGACGCCGGAGGATTACAGATATCCGTTTCTAGGTGAGAAGTCATAAAGTCGTAAGGTCGTAAAGTCATAAGATCATAAGGTCAAGGACCATAAGTAAAGATTGCCGGGATCCGTTCCGGCTTTTTTTGTATTCGCTTGATGCTGAAATTTTTGTACTTTCGGAAAACGAAAAAACACACACCGAATGAAATCAAAATTTACCTTATTGCTGCTTTCCGTTACACTGATATCGTTTGCACAGCAACGAAGCGCACGGAATAGTTCATTGCAGAATCCAAATGCAATCGTGACCATAAATTCCACGATTCCTTTTCAGGGTTACGATGAAACCGAAGCGTTTAATGGTCAGGGCGAATATGAAATTTTTCTTGATAATGTCGATGGCATTCTCGATAAGCCGATTATTCTCGTTGATGGCTTCGACCCGACCAACACGCGCACGATCCCGATGATCTATGATCTTTTAAATTATGGAACGGGCCAAAATCTTGCGACCGATCTTCGCAACGAGGGATTTGACGTAGTGATCTTAAACTTCCCGAATTACACGCGTCCCGGCACTTCGACTTTGATTCAGGGCGGCTCCGATTATATCCAGCGTAATTCAATGATTTTGGTCGAGCTGATCAATACGATTAACGGAATGAAAACAGGCAATGAGGAAAATGTGGTTATCGGTCCGAGCATGGGCGGTTTGATCGCGCGTTACGGATTGCGCTATATGGAAATGAACAGCATGGATCACGAGACGCGGCTTTTCATTTCATTCGATGCGCCTCACCGCGGAGCAAATATTCCGATCGGTTTTCAGCATTTGTTCAATTATATGGCTTATGGACCGCTTGGCGATGCAACTTTACAGGTTGTTGTCGATGCGATGCTGCGAAGCCCGGCATCACGGCAGATGCTGATCGATCACTTTGAAGCGCATCTTCAAGGAGGAAGCGATTATGAATTTAATGAAAATCTTACGTTACCAGCCGGTCGTGCAAATTATCGCGATGCGTTTCAGGCTGAGCTTGACGCCATGGGCTTTCCACAGGATACAAGAAATGTTGCCATTGCAAATGGTTCGTCCAATGGAACGATGAACGGAACTCCTGGAATGGAAGTCATGGATTACATTTTTAATGTTACCGACTCACAGCGTGCGATCATCAATCTGCACTTTGCTCCACAAGCCGGGCAAACGAATGAAGTCAGCCAATTCCAGGGCCAGATCAAAGTTTTTGGAATTTGGATCACGGCTTATGAAAGCGAAGCATCATCGGAAGCGCCATCATTTACCGATGGCCTCGATTCTGCCCCGGGTGGACGTTTTGATATTACATCTCTCGCAGGACTGGCGGGAAGCAATGCAATGCTGACAGAGTTTTTCGCAAACCTCAACATTAACTATTTTACTTTCATTCCAACGCACAGTGCGCTTGCCATTGAAGATTCTGTAGATTGGTACGAGCCGGTCTCTGCTACACCGAACACGCCATTTGCGGCAATTCAGGTTCCGACTGCAAATGAAAATCACGTCACGCTTACCACGGACAATCTGGCTTTTGCATTAAGTGAAATCCTACTTCCGCTAGGTGTGGCCGAACTGCAATTTAATGGATTGCAGGTCCAGAATCCGGTCGGCGAAAATATTTTGATCTTTGCCCCAATGTCGATTCCTGATGCGGTGATTTCTATTTTTGACATTACCGGGAAATTAATTTTTAATGCAACGCAAACCATCGACGGACACGTTTCACTTGCGGCACCGATGGAAACGGGAATGTATCTGTTAAAAATAAAAAGCGGCAAGGGCGAAATAACCCATAAGCTCATCAAAAACTAGTTAAAGCCCTTCGGGGCTTTTTTTATTTTATAGCGCTTAAAGTTTGAATTTCTAAGATTAAAGCCTGCAGAGTTTTAATAAAAAATTTACTTGACAATTGTCGAAAAGATTTCTTGAATCATTTTGGTTTCTAAATTTTTAACATTTACTATTCAAAAACCTCGTCTTCAATTCAAAAATTATAATTAGGGAAGCCCAATATCCCCTGCCCAACACCCTAAAGATAAAAATCTTCGAAAATCTAAGGTGCGGGAAACCTGCAAAAAATTATAAATTTCAAAAAAAGTTATTGCAGACAGCATGTAGTACACCACATTATTCGAAGTTTTACGGCTTGTATTTAACCGGCAGGTAAACAACTTTCTTGGTTTCAAAGAATGCATCAGAAAAGAATTGTGGGATATCAAACTGCTTTACATTACTGAAGACCGCAAGCTCATCGGTAAGATCGCCTCCCTTCAAATACAGGATTCCGTTTTTCAGGTCATGATTGCTTTTTTCAGCGATTTTCCGCTTTACCCATGATACGAAATCCGGCATGTTGGTCACTGCCCGGCTGATGACGAAATCATATTTTCCCGTAACATGCTCGGCGCGGACTTGTTCGGCTTTCACATTATGCAACCCCAGGGAATCGGCGACTGCTTTAACAACCGTGATTTTTTTTCCGATGACGTCGATCAGGTGAAAATGAACATCTGGATACAGTATCGCCAACGGGATTCCGGGAAAACCGCCACCGGTACCGACATCCAGTATTTTCGAGCCGGCAACAAACGGCTGGATTTTCGCAATCGCAAGCGAATGAAGTATGTGCCTCGTGTAAAGTTCATCGATGTCCTTTCGCGAAATCACATTGATCTTCGAATTCCAGTCGGCATAAAGCGAACCTAACATTTCAAATTGCCGAATCTGGTCGGCTGCCAGTTCAGGAAAATATTTTAGTATCTGATTCATTGCCAATTTTTTCCAAAAGTAATCCATACTGTGAAATTTTTAGCGATTTTACCCGTTCAGATTGTTTGGCAAATCATTAATAGCTACCTTTGAGCACTTTAAAAAGCACCTTGATTTTAATGGACAAGACGATTCCGACTTTTTCAAAAAACGATAACCTGAAATTCTTCAGGACACTCAATTCCCGCGTTAACGCATACTTTAAGGATAATAACATTAAGAAAACCGGAAACTGGCAGATCCATTTAAAGACGATCATTCTATTTTCAATTTTTCTTTTGCCATACTTTCTGATCCTGACACTCGAGATGTCGTTCTGGCTGCAGCTTTTACTCAGCATCGTCATGGGTGTTGGCATGGCCGGTATCGGGATGAACGTCATGCACGATGGAAACCATGGATCATATTCCACCAAAACGTGGGTCAATAAATTTATGGGCGGAACGATCTATGTCCTTGCAGGAAACGTCTACAACTGGCAGGTCCAGCACAATGTCCTGCATCACACCTATACCAACATCCACGGCCATGATGAAGATCTCGACGCCGGCAGGATCATCCGCTTTACAAAACAGGCCGAATGGCGAAGATTCCATAAATTCCAGCATTATTACTCTGTGTTTCTTTACGGATTGCTGACATTCAACTGGGCGATCACGACCGATTTTAAGCAGATGCGCGATTACCTCAAGCGCAAATTATCTTACGGTGAGCCGCAAAGCCCTGTTAGATTGTGGACCGTTTTGGTTATCACGAAAGTAATTTACGTTTGCATCTGGATTTTGCTTCCGATTGTTCTGGGAATAGCATGGTGGAAAGTCCTGATTGGATTTTTTGCGATGCATTATACTGCAGGATTGATCCTTAGCATCGTTTTTCAGCTTGCACACGTGGTTGAGGAAACAGACAACCCAATCCCGAATACCGAAGGCGAAATCGAGAACACATGGGCAATCCATCAATTGTATACCACAGCGAACTTTGCTCCTAAAAACAAATTGGTAAATTGGTTTACAGGCGGTTTGAACCATCAGATCGAACACCATATATTTCCGCACATCAGCCACATCCACTATGGCAAGATCGCCGAAATCGTGAAGCAGACTGCACGTGAATGCAACCTTCCATATTATGAATTCCGTACGATGCGCAGTGCTGTTGCAGCACACTTCAGGCACTTAAAGGAACTCGGAATGGAGCCTGCAATCAGCGCGTAGTGTCAACCAAAAAGGAAAAATGGAGCACCTTCTATCCGATCGCATAAATAACCTTTCAACATCTCAAACTCTCGCAATGGCCGCCTTGGCCCGTGAACTCAAATCACAGGGAAAAGACATTATCAGCCTGAGTCTGGGCGAACCTGATTTTTCGACGCCAGATTTTATCAAAGCCGCAGCAAAACAGGCAATAGACGACAATTACAGCCAGTACACACCTGTTGATGGATACGTCGAGCTTAAAGAAGCCATTTCCCGGAAATTCAAACGCGATAACGATCTCGATTACAAGCCATCGCAAATCGTCGTATCGACCGGAGCAAAACAATCGCTTTTTAACATTGCGAATGTCCTGATAAATCCCGGCGACGAATGCATCCTGCCAGCGCCGTTCTGGGTTTCATATTCCGAAATCGTAAAAATGTGCGACGGAATTCCGGTTGAAGTGCCGACAACGATCGACACCGATTTTAAAATGACACCTGAACAGCTTGAGTCTGCGATCACGCCACGGACCAAAATGATGATGTTCAGTTCGCCATGCAATCCCAGCGGTTCGGTTTATACAAAATCCGAACTTGAAGCTTTGGCAAAAGTCCTTGAAAAATATCCTAACATATTTATTGTTTCGGACGAAATTTACGAACACATTAATTTCAGCAATTCCTTTTACAGCATTGCACGCGTCGCGGGAATGTACGATCGTACGATCACGGTAAACGGCGTTTCAAAAGCATTTGCGATGACCGGATGGCGGATCGGATATATCGGAGCACCCGAATTTATTGCAAAGGCATGTACAAAAATGCAGGGCCAGATCACGAGTGGTGCGAACAGCATTGCGCAGCGTGCGACAATCGCGGCTGTCGATGCGAATCCGTCCGAGATTAAATATATGGTAACTGAATTCCATAAAAGGCGCGACATCGTAGTGGAATTGCTTCGCGGAATTCCAGGCATGAAAACCAACATTCCGCAAGGTGCATTTTATGTTTTCCCGGATGTTTCACATTTTTTCGGCAAAACATTACGCGGAAAAACCATCGGGAACGCTGATGATTTTTCGATGTTCCTGCTTTCGGAAGCAAACGTCGCCACCGTAACCGGTGAAGCATTCGGTAACCCAAACTGCATCCGGTTGTCATACGCTACAAGCGAGAATCTATTGCGGGAAGCCATCCGACGGATCAAGGAAGTGCTTCCTGCCAGTTAAATAATTTGGGCGTGTCACGGCTCCGGCTTCAGGTCGCCGCGCCGGGCTGTTCGCGTCAAGTCCTCGCCCGTTCCGGAGCTCCGGGCTTTCTGCTGCCATCCCTCACGCAACTAACATCAACAGCATGCTATATTCTAAAATTGAAGGTTCCGGCAAACCACTCATCATCATCCACGGGTTTCTTGGCATGTCCGACAACTGGAAAACGCTCGGATCACAATATGCCGAATCGGGATTTGAAACACATCTCCTCGACTTGAGAAATCACGGGCGAAGTTTTCATTCGGATGTGTTTACTTATGAAGCCATGTCAGACGACTTGCTGGAATACTGCGAACAAAAAAGCCTTTCCGATATTTTGCTGATGGGACATTCCATGGGCGGCAAGGTTGCGATGCTGTTTGCCACGCGCCATCCCGAATATGTTGAAAAACTGATCATCGCCGACATTGGGCCGCGTTCCTACAGGCCGCACCATGACGACATTTTGGATTCGCTTGCGGCGGTAGATTTTACAAAAGTAACATCACGACAGGAAGTCGAAGATATCCTCGCTTTAAAAATCCACGATGAAGGCACACGCCAGTTCCTGATGAAAAGCTTGTACTGGAAAGAAGCAGGCAAACTTTCATATCGCTTTAATCTGGATGCTTTCATCAAAAACAAGCATATCATCGGTGAAGCACTTCCCGAAGGCTCAAAATTCGAAAAGCCTGTTTTATTTATCAGCGGAGAGAATTCAGATTATATCGAAAATTCCGATCATGAAGAAATACGCAATCATTTTCCGAGTGCGCAATTCGAAGTTATTTCCGACGCCGGCCATTGGTTGCATGCAGAGAATCCGACCGACTACTTTAAGGTCTCAACGCAATTCATAAATTCATAAAAAAAGCCCTTCAGTTGAAGGGCTTTTATGTATTTCAAGAGAGTACTAGTTTCTCATGATTTGCAATGTCTGCATCGCACCTGAAGCATCTTTTGCACGCAAGATATAAGCACCTGTTGGCAACGATGATAGGTTAACCTCAACGTTGTTTAAAGCGCTGAAATCTTTGTTGTAAACTTGCTTACCAAGTAAATCAAATACTGTAACCTGCGTAAGTGCAGAGTTTGTATTTGAAATCTGCATGATGCCGTTTGTTGGATTCGGAACTGCAGTAAGTTTGCCATTTGTAGCAACATCACCAACACTAAGAGCGCCAACAAATTTGAAGATACCGCCTGTAGTTTCGTCAACGTTGAAACCGCCTGACCAACCTGTACTTCCGTCAAAGAATGCAACTGCACCTCTTTGCTCGCCTGTATCGATTGTAGTCCAGGTTTCGCCATTGTCAGAACTGTAAGCAGATCCCGGAACTGCAGGAGCTGTAGTCTGTGCACCGGTTGCAACAATTGTAGTTGTTCCAGGAATGTAAGTTAAAACACGGTTGTAACCACCTGTAAATGCTGACGGCGCGCTCCAAGTGTTACCTCCGTCAAATGTGCGGTAAATGTTGTAAGATGTACCGCCATTGCTGGTTGCAAGGATCAAACCTGTATTTTCGTCGCTGAAAATCAAACGGCCGTTCACGTTGGTAGCTCCGAAGTCAGTGATTGGCGTGTTCAATTTCTCCCAAGTTGCACCCTGATCGCTTGTACGAAGTAGTTTTCCGCGATTTGTAACATACCAGAAACGATTTCCGGCACCTACATTTCCACCATTGTATCCATACTCGCCGGACAATGGATTTGGAAGTTCAGCTCCCAGTTGTGTCCATGAAACGCCCTGGTCTGTAGTTCTCCAGATTTCAAATTCTCCAACGCCTGTTCCGATTGGATCTCCAAGAGCGATCCCTGTATTCTCGTCAAAGAAATGTACCCAGTTACAGAAAGAAACCAATGTAGCTCCAACTGTCTGGAACGCTTCAGGAACCGATGGATTCCAAGTCATTCCGCCATCTTCAGTTTTATAAACACCTCCAAGACCATCAGTAGGATTTACTGTACTGATGAATGCGATGTCTGCACTGATTGGCTCAAGGTTATTGATTTCTTGCGAAGGATCGCCAACGTCTATTGTTCCAGGAGTCCAGGTTGTTCCGCCATCCGTAGTTTTCGTAAACTCAGACACAACTTCGCCTGCTCCTGATCCGTCATAAGCAAGCGCCCATACGGTGTTGGCATCAACGATCTTAATCTCGCCAATACCGCGGCTCGCTGCAAAGAAACCGGTATTCTGTTCGACCCACGACTGTGAGAAGACAGCTCCGGCAGAAAGTAGCACGACCGAAAGTAAAAGTTTTTTCATCTTTTTTTATTTAAAGTTAATAATCGAATCTCAAAAATAAGGATTTTACATTAGAGTTCGCCCATCCAGCATGACGTAAATGTCAAAAAAAACTTAAATTTTCTATATCACTTCCTAAGTTTTACCTTTATGGAAAAATTTGCGATGAAATTAATTTTACGCATCCTGCTGACGGCCATTCTTGTCACGATCCTTTCATACATCATGCGCGGCGTTGCGGTCGACAGTTTTCTGACCGCGCTGATCGTCGCCGTAGTGTTGGGAATCCTCAATATTTTCATCAAGCCGATCATCGTGATATTCACACTTCCGGTTACAATTTTTACCTTGGGATTGTTCCTTCTTGTGATCAATGCGTTGATGATCATGCTCTGTTCGGAAATCGTCGGCGGGTTTACCGTGGATTCATTTTGGACTGCCTTGCTTTTCAGCATCATATTGTCGCTGACACAATCGCTTGTTTTCCGTCTGACACAAGACAAAACAGCATCTTGAATTGGCGAAGCAAATAAAAAGGCGTACTTTTGCCAGCCAAAATTCATACTTCAAATGAACATCACAAAAACAGATATCGACGGGCTTAATGCCGTTGTGACAGTAGAAATTTCCAAAAGCGATTACGAACAGAATGTCGAAAAAGTCCTTGACAATTATCGTAAAAATGCAGTAATTCCCGGATTCCGAAAAGGAGCCGTTCCAATGAGCCTCGTGAAAAAGCAATATGGCAAAGCAGTTTTGCTTGAGGAGGTCAACAAATTGCTTCAGGAAAATCTCAATAAATATATTCAGGAGGAAAAACTTGATATACTGGGCAATCCGCTTCCCAAAAACCCTGAAAGCTTTAATCCGGACGCTGAAGATTTTTCATTCGAGTTTGAACTTGGACTTGCGCCGCAGTTCGACATAGACCTTGCTGCGAAGAATAATATTACACGTTATAAAATTGTTGCCGACGACACAATGCTGGATAATCAGGTAATGAGGATCCGCAAGCAGTACGGAAAACTTGTATCCCAAGCTGAAGTAAGTCGCGATTCAGACATCACCGGAACATTCCGCAACGAGGAAAAAGAAATAGACAACCATGCTTCGTTTTCCCTTGACATCTTTAAAGATGAAAAAGTCATTGAGAAATTTATCGGAAAGAAAGCCGGCGATATTGTTACCTTGAACACTAAAGGACTTTTTGATGACGATCATAAATTGATGGATTATCTGAAGATTTCGCATGATGATGTCCACGGACTCGATATCGATGTGGAATTTATCATTGATGAAGTAAACACCAGCGAACCTGCGGAGCTTAATCAGGAACTTTTTGACAAGCTTTTCGGACCCGGAAATATTTCGTCTGAATCAGAACTTCGCCAAAGGATTAAAGAAGATGCCGAAAAGCAATTTGCTTCGCAATCCGATCAGAAATTCCTGAACGATGCGACAGATTGGCTGCTTGAATCTTCAAAGTTCGAACTGCCTTCGGAATTCCTGAAGAAATGGCTTCAGACAGCCGGCGAAAAGGAAATGACTGCGGAGGAAGCCGCCGCTGAATACGAAAAGTCTGAAAAAGGCCTTCGCTACCAACTGATCGAAGGTAAACTGATGACCGACAACAACCTGCAGGTTACATTCGAAGATCTTAAATCGTATACATCAGAAATGATCAAAAGGCAAATGGCCCAATTCGGCCAGATGAATCCAACCGATTCGGATGTTGAAGGCATTGTTGCACGGGTACTTTCAAATAAGGATGAGATCAAGCGATTGAGCGAACAATTGATGAGCGAAAAAATGCTGAATCTGTTTAAAGACAAGGTTTCGGCGAAATCGAAAGAAGTTTCGTACGACGATTTTGTTAAGGAAATGTACGGAGAATAATTAGGCAAAAAAGTTTATCTTTAGCACGTCAAAACAAACTTAACATCATTCAACCTATATGAATTACGGTAAGGAATTTAAAAAATACGCCACGAAGCATCATGGTGTGAACAGCTTGTATTACGACAAAATCGTAAACAGGGTTACGCCTACCGGGATGACTCCCTATATTATTGAAGAACGCCAGCTGAATGTTTCCCAGCTCGATGTGTTTTCCCGTCTGATGATGGACAGGATTATTTTCCTCGGAACGGGGATCGACGATCAGATCGCAAACATTGTCCAGGCGCAGCTCTTATTTTTGGAAAGTGCTGATTCTTCAAAGGATATTCAGATCTATATAAATTCCCCGGGCGGCAGCGTATATGCCGGACTTGGAATTTACGATACTATGCAATTCATCAAACCTGATGTCGCTACGATTTGCACAGGAATGGCTGCCTCAATGGGCGCTGTCCTTCTTTGCGCAGGCGAATCGGGAAAACGTTCCGCATTGCCGCATTCACGCGTAATGATTCATCAACCTTCGGGCGGTGCTCAGGGCGTTGCTGCCGATATGGAGATCAATCTTCGCGAAATGTTGAAACTGAAAAATGAATTGTACGCGATCATTTCACGCCATAGCGGACAAACATTCGAGCGCGTTCACGCCGACAGCGACCGCGATTACTGGATGGTTGCCGAAGAGGCGAAAGCATACGGAATGATCGACGAAGTCCTGAAAAGAAGCTAACGAACTTTTTCAAATTACATCTTAAACAATGGCCAAAGAAGTATTGGAATGTTCATTTTGTGGAAGGAAAAAACCTGAAACAAACTTGCTTATAGCGGGCATCAATGCGCATATATGCGACCGGTGCATCGAACAGGCACACGGAATTGTGCTCGAAGAACTTAAGACAAACGGCAACTCCAAGCTTGTCGCCGACCTGATCCTCAAACGCCCGAAAGAAATAAGGGCATTTCTGGACCAATATGTAATCGGACAGGACCAAACCAAAAAAGTCATGTCGGTCGCAGTTTACAATCACTACAAAAGACTGATGCAACAACAGTTCGATGACGATGTTGAAATCGAAAAAAGCAACATTATCATGGTCGGGCAAACCGGAACCGGTAAAACGCTTGTCGCGAAAACCATCGCTAAAATGCTGGATGTTCCGCTTGCGATCGTCGATGCGACTGTCCTTACCGAAGCCGGATATGTCGGCGAAGATGTCGAAAGCATACTTACAAGGTTATTGCAAGCCGCCGATTACGATGTAAATAAAGCCGAACGCGGAATCGTATTCATCGATGAGATCGACAAAATTGCGCGCAAAAGCGACAATCCGTCGATCACCAGGGACGTTTCCGGTGAAGGCGTACAGCAGGCTTTGCTGAAACTTCTTGAAGGAACTGTGGTAAACGTTCCGCCAAAAGGAGGCCGCAAGCATCCTGACCAGAAATTTGTGGAAGTCAATACCCAAAACATACTTTTCATCGCCGGTGGCGCATTTGACGGAATCGAGAAAATTATCTCAAAACGTTTGAATCGCCAGGCAGTTGGCTACAGTACTTCAAAGAATTCAGACAATATCGACAAGGATAATTTGCTTCAATATATCGTACCGAAAGACATTAAGGATTTCGGACTGATTCCTGAAATCATTGGAAGATTGCCGGTTCTTACACATATGGATCCACTTGACCGCGAAACGCTTCGCGCAATTCTGACCGAACCAAAAAATGCTTTGGTGAAACAGTATCACAAGCTTTTCCAAATGGATGACGTCGATTTTCACATCACGGAAGAAGCGCTTGATTTCATTGTAGATAAAGCCCTTGAATACAAACTGGGCGCACGCGGCCTTCGTTCACTTTGTGAAGCGATCCTGACCGACGCGATGTACGAGCTTCCGGGAACTGACGAAAAGATGCTTCGAATAAACAAACATTACGCTGAAGACAGGCTTAACAAAAGCCTGCTGCAAAGACTTAAAGCGGTATCATAACAAAAAAGCCTTCTTAATTGAAGGCTTTTTTATTGGTCGTTCTCTCATGATAGGCAACCGCGTCTGTTGATTTCTTTTCAATGGCACATCGCCGTGGCCCGCAGCCCATTCTTTTGGGTCCGCATGATGACAGGATAATTAATGCCGCAACAATAAAAGTAATTTTCTTCATATTCAATTTCTGATGCCAACCTGCATCGATTTTAATTGTTCGAGGTAATCTCGATGATTGGACAAGCGCGGAATTTTATGCTGTCCGCCCAGCTTATCGTTTTCCTTAAGCCAATCGTAAAAGAGGTTTGGCCGGGCAACGTTCAGGATTAACGGGTTGAGTGTCATATTATTGTAACGCTTTGCCTCATAATCGGAATTTAAGCTTTGCAGCGTCTCATCCAAAAGCTTTCGGAATGCTTCGATATCTTGCGGTTTCTTGGTGAATTCAATCATCCATTCATGAGCTCCTTTTTCGCGTCCGCTCATAAAAACCGGCGCAACAGTATAATCGCTGATTTCTGCATCGAGTATCCTGCAAGCTTTTGCAATCGCCTGATCGGTATTTTCAACCATCAATTCTTCGCCAAATACATTTATGTGATGTTTCGTCCTTCCGGTAACACGGATCCTGTATGGTGAAAGCGACGTAAATCTTACGGTATCGCCAATCATATAGCGCCACAAACCTGAATTCGTCGTTATGACGATCGCATAGTTTTTATTAAGTGATACTTCTGATAAACGGAGGACTTTCTGGTTAGGCGTTCCAAACGTATCCATTGGAATGAACTCGTAAAAAATCCCATAGTCCAGCATCAGCAGCAAATCGGACGAATCATTCAAATCCTGGATTGCAAAAAACCCTTCGGAAGCGTTATATATCTCGTAATATTTAAAGTCCGGTTTCGGGACAAGTTTTTTATATTGTTCGCGGTATGGATCGAAACTAACGCCGCCATGGAAATAGACTTCCAGATTTGGCCAAACCTCCAAAAGATTTTCTTTTCCGGTTTCTTCAAGGACTTTATTCAATAGAACAAGCAGCCACGATGGAACTCCCGCAAAGCTGGTAACATTTTCAAACCGGGTTTCTTTAATGATTGCCGGAATTTTTGCTTCCCACTCGCTCATCAATGAAATCCTGCTGCTTGGCGTGCTGCTGAACTCTGCCCAGACCGGCATATTTTCGATCAGTATCGCCGAAAGATCTCCAAAAAACGAATTGTTATCCTGATATATCTGGCGGCTGCCTCCGAGGCGAAGGCTTTTCCCTATAAAAAGTTGGGAATTTTCGTTGTTATTCAGATAAAGGCACAGCAGATCCTTGCTTCCTTTGTAATGGCAATCTTCCAAAGCCTGTTGGCTGACGGGAATAAATTTACTTTTGGCATTCGTCGTACCACTGGACTTCGCGAACCATTTGATCGTAGAATTCCAGAAAACGTTTTGCTCGCCCTGGCGCGTCTGCTCGATCATCGGTTCGAGATCTTCGTATGTCGATACCGGAATGCGATCTGAAAAATCATTGTAAGTAGTCATCGATCCAAAGTCGTACTTCTTCCCGACTGCGGTATTTTGCGCGGTACCTATCAGGTTAAGAAGCAGATCTTCCTGAACCTCATTCGGATACTTTAAAAACAACTCGATCTGATGGATCCGCTGTTTTAAGACCCATGATGCAATCGAATTGATAATTGGAAAAGGCATAATTTGAAGATGTGCTTTGAATGGCTAACTTTACCAAAAATAAGCAAATTCGCTGTTCCTTAAAAAACTTTCGCAATGCAATATGAAGGCGTCCTGACCAAGATGGAAACGGAGTTCGGCAACCCAATTCAGTACTATCTGATCTTCGAAAACGGCTTCCTGAACCTCAACCAATTGATCGGGAAAGAATTTGAGATCGACTGGCTCGGCTACAAATGCCTTCAGTGTTCCAAAAAGAAGAAAGTATTCGCGCAGGGATACTGCTACGACTGCTTTTCCACCAGCGCATCGGCAGGCGCATGGATCATACGGCCGGAATTAAGCAAGGCGCATTTGGGAATTGCCGACCGAGACCTGGATTATGAAACGAAATCGCAGGTTCAGCCGCATATCGTCTACCTCGCGCTGTGTTCTGAAGTAAAGGTCGGCGTGACTCGCAAAACTCAGATTCCTACAAGATGGATCGATCAGGGTGCGTGTTCCGCAATTTCTATCGTGGAAGTGCCGAACCGGTATCTTGCAGGCATTACCGAAGTCGCTTTGAAGCAGCATTACACAGATAAAACAAACTGGAAAAAAATGCTGCTGAACCAAACGGTCGAAGCTGATCTATTGGCAGAGCGAAAGAAAGTCGCCGATCATCTTCCGGACGAAGTGAAAGAATTCTTTGACCCAAATCACGCTGATATTTTCGACTTCGAATATCCGGTGGAATTCAACCCGGAAAAAATAACAACCTTGAGCCTTGAAAAAGACCGCAGTTATCGTGGAAAGCTTGCCGGGATCCGTGGCCAATATCTGATTTTCGAAGATGGAACTGCATTCAATGTCCGCGGATCCGAAGGACTTGTTGTCCGGTTCAGCCTGTAATTATTTTGTTTGAGGCGCAGGTTTTACGGGTTCAGTCTTTGGATCGGGCTGTTTTGGCTGCGTCTTCTTTTTTCCAAACAGGTCTTTCAGGACATTGCCTGCCTGTTCCTTGATGTCGGGCTGTTTGGACGGAGTTTTTGTCGTATCGTTTTTATTTCCGCTTAAAATATTCCCGATCACATCTTTGCCTTTATCTATAAGCTGCGCTTTTTGGGCTTCGATTAATCTCGTAGTCAGTGATGTTACTGCCTGCTTTACATCTGTTGTGATCTTAGGATTGCTGAAATTCCCCGTAAGATTTGCGCTTACCGGAACGTTATCGATCTTCGCCGCATCGGCCGGAGTCAGTTTCGCGATCAGGTTATTGATCTCATTACCGAAATATTTCGCAGGAACGTCGAATTTCATGTTGTAGGCCATCGACTGATCAAATCCATGCTGTCCGTTAAATTGAAGCTTGATGTCTTTGTATTTCAAATCGACCGGCTTCAGGTTTACTTTTCCATTTTCGAAAGTCAGCGCAGCACGAAGATCATTTAAATTAAGTTTGTCCAAATCGATAAAATTCAGGCTGTTATCCAATTTAGTCAATAATCCTGAAGTTTTCGGGTTTACCGTCGTCGACAGCAGTTGCCCTTTCAGATCGCCTGTAATCGTATTCAACGCCGGCGTCATTTCTTTTGGATCAAGCAGTCCTTTCACATTGATCGTCGTATTGAGCTTTCCATTCACAACTCCTGCAATAGGCGCGATGTTCTTCATCATGTCGAGTTGCGTGAAAGTCTGCGCGATGTCGACGGCATTCATATTCAAATTCATATCGAATGTAGGCACTTTGCCCTTCGTGGAAACATTTCCGGAAACCCCGATCAATCCTCCGAAAATATTGGTCTTTACATTTTCAAGCGTCGCGCGCTGATCCTTGATAATAACTTTTCCCGATACATTTTTCAGAACAAGGTCATCGTATAACACTGTATTTGCCTTAGCCGCAATCGTGCAATTCAGGAATGCAGGTATTTTGACCGCTTCACCAGCTTTCTTTTTCCCTTCGGCATCTTTTTCTTCCGACATGAAATCTGATACCGCAATCTGGTTCGACTGCAAATTAAAATTGCCTCGAAGCTCCTGATCTTTGAAAGCAAATCCGTAAATATTATCAAGAGTTCCGGTTGCGCTCATGTCTGTTCTACCCGTCGTAGCATTAAACTGCTGAAGGTTTACGCGGCTTGGATTGAACATTAACGCAGCGGTGCTGATATTAAGCGTTTGTCCGTCTTCCGGCGTATATTTAAATCCGGCTACGCTGATACTGCCCGCGTTGTAGATCTTTTCGTATTGACTATTCTCCACTGACGCCATATCGAATTTTGTTACGACATCAGCTCTGAGAATTCCTGTCATCGGCTTTTCAAGTTTTAACGGATAAGCTTGGGACACGTTTGCAAGATTGATGGTTCCTTTCAGTTCAGCGTTTACCAATGGATTCTCCACCACATTGCGGATGTTTGCTTTAGCATTGAACACATCGCGGTCGATGGAGAATGACAACTTGTCGAGATTGACATACGTGTCATTTAAAATCCCGTTTTCATTGATGATCTTCGCATCGATTACAATATTCTGAACGGATTTTGGAAGGTTTGGATACTGAAACGAAGCATCGTTTGATGCGATTGCAATATTGAATTGCGGAACCGTCGTATCGCTGTAAATCCCTTTCGAAAAGCCTTTTACGGTAAAATTGCCTTCGGTTTTTACATCGGCAAGACTTCCGGAATACGCGGATGGAACCAATCCAAGAAAGTTTTTGAACGACGAGCTGGGAGTTTCAAACGTAAGATCATATTGCTGTCCTTCTTCAAGCAGTTTTATAAAGCCATCGAATTTAAGCGGAAGCTTATTGATCAGCGCGCTGTTTTCCTTGAATGAATAAATGCTTTGGTCCATGTCGATGCCCAACGTCGCATTAAGATTGATCGGTACGCGATTCATGTAATTTATCTTATCCATGTCCAATGATACGCGCGCATCCGATTTCGTAACAAGGTCGAGTTTCGATTTGGCGAAATCGCCGCTTCCCGTATGATAAAGGCTGTCGATCGACATCTTTAGCTTCGAACGCTCGTCGAAATAGCGGAACGTAAAATTTTCCACTTTATAATCATTGATCTTTAGCGAAAGCGGATCGCTTTTACCATCGTCTTTTTTCTTCGCATTTTCAATAGCGATGTCGAAATTCCCGATACCGTCTTTATTAAATATGATGTTGATCAATCCATTTTTGGACGATATCGACCTGATGTTCATCGGTTCGTCTTTGCCTTTGAAAAGTTCTTTGATCGACATATCGAGGCTAATCTCACCAAACGATACAAGTGTGTCGCCTGCAAAAGGGGCCTTATTTATAATGAGTAATTTATCGATTGAGACGCTGGCTTGCGGAAAGCTACGGAACAAACTCAGGTTGGCATCTTCAAATGATACCGTCGCATCGACATTCTTGTTTATAGCCGCCACGATTTTACTTTTGATCGTATCCTGGAACAGGAACGGCGCCGCAAATAACGCGATGATCAGCAACAGAAGAACTATACCGGTAATTTTGAGACCTTTTTTCATGAGAAATGATTAGAACTGTAAAGTTATGAATAGATTCTTAGATCGCTTCGTTATTAGAGTAAAGACCGCTGCGCTGTTAGATGTAAGACCGCTGCGCTTTTAGATTATTCGATCGCTACGCTGTTAGATTTTGCACTACTTTCAAAACAAGTTTTACCTATTTATTCTTTCTAATAATCTCAAGTCTACAATCTAACAATCTACTCTCGAACTATCGAACCTCGAATAATCGTGCATTCGCCTACCGAATAACAATCGTAAACGGCATCACCATCTGCACACCTTTTCGCTGCAGCATCTGCTTTGCTTTTTCAATCAGCATAAAATTTTCTTCACCAAGCTCTTCTTTGAGGATGCTCATACGGCTTTTCACAAACGGAACGCCCATTCCTGCAAGCAGATCCTGAAAGCTTTTTTCGTATTCGGGATAGCTGACAAGTCGGTATGTTTTGATCTTGGCAAGTTTCGCAGCTTCCTTGATCGCATCGTCCATACCGCCAATTTCATCTACCAAACCGATTCGTTTTGCATCCGTACCCGACCAAACGCGGCCTTGTCCGATGCTGTCGACTTGCGCGGCGGTCATTTTACGGCCTTTCGCGACCCGCTGAATGAAAGTGTTGTAAATACGTTCAACCTCTTCTTGGGCGAGCCCGCGGAACTTTGGATTTAAGGGAAGAAACGGACTGTAATCTGCGCCGTTGTCATGCGTTCGCACTTCTTCGGTATGGATCCCGATTTTTTCCGAGAGCTGATTGAGGTTTGGCAGAATTCCAAAAACGCCGATTGAACCGGTAATCGTATTGTGTTCGGCAAAAATTTTATTTGCATTGCACGCGATATAATAACCGCCGGAAGCAGCAACGTTGCCCATCGAAACTACAACAGGCTTGATTTTGCGGGTGAGCTCGATCTCGCGCCAGATCAATTCTGATGTCAGTGCGCTTCCGCCCGGCGAATCAATGCGCAGCACGACCGCTTTCACATCATCGTCTTTGCGGACGGCTTGGATTGCGCGGCGCATCGATCCTTCGCCGATATAAGATTCGCTGCCTTCACCGCTAAGAATTTCGCCCTGTGCGTAAATGATTGCAATGTTATCCTCGGCATCGCTTAAAACCGCGGTATTGCCAACATTTTCGGCGTAATCCCGGATTTTTACTTTATTGTATTTTTTATCCATATCGACATCCAAAGCATTGCGTATTCCGTCGTGATAAGCATCTTCGTATGCGATTTTGTCTACGAGTTTCATCGATTTCGCCATTTCGGGCGTACGTGCTGAAAGACTTGTTGCGATATCGTTAAGTTTATCTACAGGAATATTTCTTGTCCGGGCAATGTCTTCCGAAACCGAATTCCAAATAGAATTAAGCAGTGTTGTGACCTGAAGCCTGTTTTCATCGCTCATTTTATTTTGGAGAAAAGGCTCGACAGCACTTTTGAACTTACCGTGGCGTACAACTTCCATCTGGATTCCCGATTTATCCTGAAGATCTTTAAAAAACATCAGTTCGGCAGACAACCCTTTAAATTCAAAGTTGCCAAGCGGATTGATGTAAACCGTATCGGCGATCGAGGCGAGATAATAATCTTTTTGCGAATACATGTTTCCGTATGAAACGACGAATTTCTTCGACTTCTTGAAATCTTCGAGTGCATCGCGAAGGGCTTTGGTCTGGGCAATACCTAACGTAGAATTGCTTTCAAGAATTGAAATTCCTTTGATGCGGTCGTCGGTCTTGGCTTCATGGATGGCGTTGATAACATCTGAAAGACCATTGTGATTCACTTCGAAATAATCGAACTCCTTATAATTTGATTTTCCAGCGTAATCGTGATTTATGGAAGTCAGATCAAGTTCTATAACAGAATTATCCTTAATGTTGGACAAGTCTTTTCCACTGCCGGCAATGGCTCCGAAAACCACGATCAAAAAGAAAAAAAGTACACAAAAAATAAACAGGCCAACGATCGTGGCCAAAACATTTCCAATAAATCTCATGATTGAATTTTTATGTCCATATGTAAGTCGGACCCGCGAAAAGTTACATAACAAAACTTATCAACCGGGGTCACAAATATAGCCTTATTCTGAATTTCTTTTGTTTATTTTGCGCTGCATCAGATTGATCTTTCGGCTGCCGATTTTATGAAAAAACAAAACCTTGTAGTATTGTCACTGGGCAGCAATTTAGGCGACCGTCTCGACAATTTGCGAAAGTGCATCGATGCGATCCACCGCGAGCTTGCGACGGTCATTCGTATCTCTAAAGTTTATGAAACACCTGCGCTCGGATTTGCCGGCGAGCCTTTCTACAATTGTGCTCTGGTCGCGCATTCGCATCAAACGGCGGAATCCATTCTTGATAAAATTTTAAAAATCGAGGAAAAATTTGGACGAACTCGCTCCGGAAACCGATACGAGTCACGTCCGATCGATATCGACCTGATCGCATTCAATGAAGAAATCGTAGATACGGATGTGCTGAAAATTCCGCATCCGCGGATGCAGGAAAGGCTTTTCGTACTTCTGCCAATGCGCGATCTCAACCTCGACTGGCGGCATCCCATTTTGCAGAAGCATCTGCCGGAGCTGCTTCGCCTGTCTGAAGACAAATCTATTTGCAGAATTGCGTCAGATATTAAGGCACCGATCTCAGATTTAAAACTTGATCAATATAATTATATCGCGATCGAAGGAAATATCGGAGCCGGAAAAACAACGCTTACCACAAAAATCGCCGAAGACCTTAATGCCAAGACCGTTTTGGAAAGGTTTGCCGACAATCCGTTTCTGCCGAAATTTTACGAAGACCAGATGCGTTTTGCGTTTCCTCTTGAAATGTCTTTTCTGGCCGACCGGTATCAGCAGATTTCCGATGATCTGGCGCAATTCGACCTGTTCAGGGATTTTATCATTGCGGATTATCATATTTTCAAATCACTGATTTTTGCAAAAGTAACGTTGGGCGAAGACGAATACCGGCTATATCGAAAGCTTTTCGAAATTATCTATAAGGAAATGCCGAAGCCAGATCTTTATGTTTATTTATATCAGAACACGGACAGGCTTTTGGAAAACATCAAAAAACGCGGACGTTCTTATGAGCAGGAAATTCCGGCTGAATATCTTGATAAGATCAATCGCGGATACTTGGATTACATCAAATCGCAAAATGATTTGAATATTCTGGTGATCGATGTTTCGGAACGGGATTTTGTATCGAACCAGGCGGATTATATTTACATCTTAGACAGCATCAACGAAAAGCTTGGTGTCAGCGGTAGCGCATTTTCGTAAAGATATCCCAGATCACGATGCCGGCACTTACGGCAATATTCAGTGAATGTTTCGTGCCTAGCTGCGGAATTTCAATGGTTCCGTCGCACAAACCAATGGCTTCGGCAGCCACGCCAAAAACCTCGTTCCCAAATATCAATGCATATTTCTGACCGTCGATCGGAATAAAATTCTGAAGTTCAATCGCGTTCTCGACCTGTTCAACCGCAAAGACTTTTACCTCCTGATCTTTCAAACTTTTGATTGCATCGATAACCGTAGCTGAATATTCCCACTCGACAGATTCGGTCGCACCAAGCGCAGTCTTATGGATTTCCTTGTTTGGCGGAACCGCGGTAATGCCGCACAGATATATTTTTTCGATCAAAAACGCGTCGGCAGTCCTGAATACCGAACCGATATTGTTCAGGCTTCGGACATCGTCGAGCACAATGATCAATGGCGTTTTTGCAGCCTGCTTAAAATCTGTTACAGATTTTCGTCCAAGTTCGTCGTTGGCCAGTTTTCGCATAAGATGGAAATAAAAAAAGCCTCCTGATGGAAGCTTTTGTTTATCGAATAAATTCGTTTAGCTTTTTTGTAGGTCTTTTGGCGCTTCATCAGCAAGTACAGTACCTTTGATAGTAAGAACTTTAGTCGGCTCTGCTGCATTTGTTGTAAGCGTGATTGTTTTTGTAAACGCTCCAACGCGGTCTGTTGCATACTTAACTCCAATTACACCTCTTGCGCCGGGAGCGATTGGCTCTTTTGGATAAGATGGAACAGTACATCCGCAAGATCCTTGCGCATTCGTGATTATAAGCGGCTTGTTTCCATTGTTTGTGAAAACGAATTCACGCTTACCATCCGCATTTTTCTGAATCGTTCCGTAATCCATTACATCGGATTCGAACAAAATGCTTGGTCCTTCAACTTTAGGAGTATCTGCTTTTTTCGTAGCTTCGGTCTTTGCAGGAGCTTTCTTAGCTGATTTGCCTGCCTGCGCATTCGAAGCCGTTACTCCAAATACTGTCAGCACTGCCAACAACATTATTTTCTTCATCGTTACTTTTTTTGAAATTAACAAGCAAAGCTATGTAAAAAAAAATGACAGAGTCAAATTTTTTTCATAAAAATAATTTAATGAACCATACTTTAATCCGTCACAAAATCAGTATTTTCGCCTTTACTTCTGTTTAAAAATCACCTGTTTTGGCTACGAAAGAAAAGCATCCGAAGGAAACTCCGCTGATGAAGCAGTACAATGAAATCAAGCGGAAATATCCCGATGCCTGTTTGTTGTTTCGTGTTGGCGATTTCTATGAAACCTTTGGCGAAGATGCGATCCGGGCGGCGAAAATTCTTGGGATCATCCAGACCAAACGCGGCAACGGCACCGAAAGTGAAACCGCGCTGGCAGGTTTTCCGCATCATTCCTTAAATACATATCTGCCAAAACTTGTAAAAGCAGGTCTTCGTGTGGCAATTTGCGACCAGCTCGAAGATCCGAAAATGACCAAAACCATCGTGAAGCGCGGTGTTACGGAATTGGTTACGCCAGGCGTTGCGATGAATGACGAGGTTTTGCAATCCAAAGCAAATAATTTTTTGGCGTCTGTATATTTCGGACGCAAGACTTTAGGCATTTCCTTTCTTGATGTTTCGACCGGCGAATTCCTGACTGCTCAGGGAAATGAGGAATACATTGATAAGTTACTTCAGAATTTCGGTCCGAGTGAAGTGCTCGTTCCAAAACAAAATAAAAACGATTTTAAAGAAGCTTTCGGCGAGGATTTCCATGTTTTCTATCTTGAAGACTGGGTTTATAAAGAGGATTATGCGGTTGAAAGCCTCACCGGGCATTTCCAGACGATATCGCTCAAAGGCTTTGGTATCGAAGAACTTACCGACGGCATCATTGCTTCCGGCGCCGTCCTTTATTATTTATCGGAAACCCAGCACAACAGGCTCAGCCATATCACGAACATTCATCGGATCGCAGAAGATTCGTATGTCTGGATGGATCGCTTTACGATTCGAAATCTTGAGCTTTATCACAGCTATAATCCGAATGCGGTCACATTGCTCGATGTCATCGACAGAACGTTATCGCCAATGGGCGGACGATTGCTAAAGCGATGGCTCGCGCTTCCGCTGAAAGATATCAATAAGATCAGAAATCGGCATGAGATCGTTTCATGGCTTTTGGAAAACCGCGATGACCTTCAAAAGATCCAGCATCAGATCAAGCAGATTTCCGATTTGGAACGACTGATCTCAAAAATTGCGGCAGGAAAAGTCAGCCCGCGTGAAGTTGTGCATCTTTACGATTCGCTTGAAGCGCTGGTTCCAATTAAGGAACTGGCATTGAAAAGCGATCAGGAAGCGGTGAAAATGATGGGCGACAGTTTTCACGGCTGCGAACTGCTTCGCGAAAAGATCAAGACGATGCTGAATCCTGATGCGCCTGTCGCCATTTCAAAAGGCAACGCAATTGCATCGGGTGTCAATGCAGAACTTGATGAACTCAGAAAAATATCATATTCCGGCAAAGAATATCTTGAAGGAATTGAGCAGCGCGAAAGCAAACGCACCGGAATTTCATCCCTAAAAATTTCATTTAATAACGTTTTTGGATATTACATCGAAGTTCGGAATACGCATAAAGACAAGGTTCCTGAAGAATGGATCCGCAAGCAGACGCTGGTAAACGCCGAACGATATATCACCGAGGAATTGAAAGAGTACGAATCAAAAATCCTTGGTGCGGAAGAAAAGATCCAGAAACTCGAAACAGAACTGTTTGAGCAGCTTGTCAGCTGGATTGCAACATATATTAAACCTGTTCAATTAAATGCATCGCTGGTTGCACAATTGGATTGCCTGACATCTTTTGCGCAGCTTGCCATTGAAAACAAATATATTTGTCCGCAGCTTGACGAATCGTTTGAACTGAAAATTGTTAATGGCCGTCATCCGGTAATCGAAAAACAGCTTCCGGTTGGCACGCCGTATATCGCCAACGATGTATTCCTCGACCGCGAAAGCCAGCAGCTCATCATGATCACTGGCCCGAATATGTCGGGTAAATCGGCAATTCTGCGCCAAACCGCCTTGATCGTATTGCTCGCGCAAATGGGAAGTTTTGTACCGGCAGAGAGCGTTTCGATGGGAATCGTCGACAAGATCTTTACACGGGTCGGCGCGTCGGATAACATTTCGATGGGCGAATCTACTTTTATGGTGGAGATGAATGAAACGGCATCGATCCTCAATAATATTTCCGACAGAAGTTTGGTGCTTCTGGATGAGATCGGCCGCGGAACCAGTACGTACGATGGAATTTCTATAGCTTGGGCGATTGCAGAATATCTTCACGAACATCCGGCGAAACCGAAAACACTTTTTGCGACGCATTATCATGAACTTAACGAAATGCAGGACATGATGCCGCGCATCAGGAATTTTAATGTTTCGGTGAAAGAGCTTAAGGACAATGTATTGTTTATCCGAAAACTTGTTGAAGGCGGCAGCGCACACAGTTTTGGAATCCATGTGGCAAAGATGGCCGGAATGCCTCAAACAGTCATTTCGCGCGCACAGAAAATGCTCAAGAAAATGGAGAAAGACCATTCGGGAGACGCATTAAATGGGATCCGGTCGGCTAAGGATGAGATGCAGCTCAGCATTTTTAACCTTGATGATCCGCTTTTGGAAGAGATTAAAGATGAAATTTTGGGGCTGGATATCAATACTCTAACACCTGTGGAAGCGTTGATGAAGCTCAACGAAATCAAGCGCATGATTGAAAGAAAGTAGCTACTTTTCATGAAATCAGGCTCGTGCAATCGCATCCGATTTTTTAAACAAAAAGTTTTGTGTAATTGGATTTATGTACTTAAATTTGCCCTCGCATCAGCAAT
>CBDUBJ010000004.1:0-68984 GCA_965365355.1 uncultured bacterium | reverse complement strand
TCTATAACAGTAAAACATATTGTGGATTGCGTTATACATTAATCTTGTTTTTGATTTTCATGTGCGCGTTTGGATATTGCCAGACGGCAGAGGAAGATTTTGATCAATACATGATTGAGATCAAAAAACTGGATTCGCTGATTGTAATCGATCCATCTGCTGAAAATTATTATTTCAGAGGCTTTTACAGATTTAATATCGGTGATAGGAAAAATGCGTTTCCCGACCTGAATAAATCAGTGGAATTAAATCCTGAAAAATTCGACACCAGGCTTATCCGCGGACGGCTTCGCGACGAGAATAACGACCATATCGGTGCAATTGAAGATTTTACGAAGTGCATTACGTTAGATCCTTCCTCGAGCAAAGGATATCTGCACCGCGGCTATTCGCGCGCCAAAGCTCGTGATTATCAAGGCGCCATTTCAGACTTTGAAACCTGCTTGTCTATAAATCCTGAAAAGGCAGACGCATATTACAATATGGCGCTTGCCAAGCAGGAATTGGGAAAGCATAAGGAAGCTTCATCGGACCTATCCAGTGCCATTGCGCTGGATCCTGATCTAATTGAAGCATATTCGGCACGAGGGATTTCGAAATCGATGTCAGGTGATAAATCAGCATTGATGGATTTTAATCACGTCATTAAACATCAGCCAAAAAATCCCAACGGATATTTCAACAGGGCGATGTACTTCCTGAATAATAAATCGGGGGATTATTGTTCCGATCTGAAAAAATCGATTGAACTTGGAATGGGTTCCGCCCTCGAAATCAGAAATGAGGTTTGCCGATAGGCTATTCGAAAATCTGATCCGAAACCATAGACATAAATTAAGATTTGATGCGGTTTACCCGCAATCGTGTGGATTCGTCGTGAGTAATTTTACTAAGTTATTTGGGTAGTTGCTATAAACCTCAAAGGTTTTTGAAACCTTTGAGGTTTGCATTTTTTTCCCAACTCGACAATCATAAATAGCAGAACGTAACATGAAGATCGGCATTAATCCATATGCCAAAATCCTCTCTCCTCTTTCTTCTTGCCAAACTTTTCCAGCTTATATGTCAGCGAAAACATTGCGTAACGCCGCAACACAATATTTTCCTCATCCCGTATTGAAGTCGCCGTAATGCTTCTCGTTGCGCTTTGGTTCTGATCGAGAAGGTCATAAACCTTCACTTTCGCAAGTAGCTTGTCTTTAAAGAAATTATATCCAAGGCTTATGTTCCATAAATAAAAATCCTTCTTGAAGCCGTCCGCAATATTGGAATTGTAAGTGTAACTGATATCATTCCCAAGAACAACATGCTTTGGCCAATACGACGTCGTCTGCAGCGTAAAAGTATGCAGGACATTCGATGCGCGGTCGATGACATAATTGGAATAGTCGGTTTCCGAATATGTAAACCTATACACAGGATTTATCGTAAGCAGTTCGCCATAATCGTATGAAAAATTGACCTTTGGCGTTAATGAAAACTGCCGCGAATCGTATGATTCTGCATCGATAAAACCTTTGTACCGGTTGAATGAACTGTTCATGGACAAAGTAACCTTGAATGAATGTGCTTCACGTTTAATAGATTTGCTCCAATTTCCTCCCGCCCATAAATTATAAGTATCGTCAACATTCAAATATGTCGTAAACCTTTGCCCCGCAGAGTTGAAAGCCGTAGATGTGTTGATCTGGTTCATATAATACGTTCCGCCCATATAAATTGAATAGCCCGATTTTGTACCATAATCGTAATCGCGGAAACTTAAATATGAATAATGCCTTTCTGTTGGACTGATATTCGGATTACCGGAGAATGATACCAGCGGATTGGACAAATCCACAACCGGTAAGATCTGCATGGCCTGAGGCATATCAAGATCAAAATCATAGCTGAACCAAAGCGACATCGACTTTTTAATACGATAGCTTACCTGAAAGTTGGCATCCGCAAAAAGGTATTTCCTGTCAAGCTTGATATTCTCGCCAACATAAAACGACCGTGCCGAAAAGTTTGTATACTCAGTTCCCGCAAATATATTGATGTTCAACTTGCTCCTGTTCCAATTAATACCGACTCCGGGCGTAACCCTGCTCGCATCGGATTCTGTATACATGCTTAAAATATCATTGTACAGATCATAATCGCCGGATTCGGCATTAAAATCATAAGTGCGCCGGTTGTCAGAATTCGCAGTTTTATCATATCTCAAAGAAACTGAGAACGACAATGAATCCGTAACCGGCTCCTGATAAGAGAGCTCTGCAAAATAATGATCGTTTAAATTGCGGTTGATCCTTGTCTGGTTTCTATTATCCTCAGTAATCTCATCTATGATCCCGTCATCATCCAAATCGTTATAAAATCGGTTATCGGAGATCCGAAGTGCATTCTGGTCACTTGCGCTGTTTTCGTGATTTGCCGACACATTTATCGAACGGCCTTTTCGTTTCAAAGCTTTATAGTAATAAATTGAATTTTCGAACGTTTTACGATTCTCCTCAAAACCATCAAACGATTCGGTTTCATTGATTAGGTTGACCTCATCAAAAGTCTTTTGAGAAAAATCAATCCGGTTCATGCGTTCGGCGAGTACAAATTTCGGGTTCATCGTCAGTGTCGACGTGGAATCGATCTTATACTCCAATTGCAGGTTGAAATTGTGCGCAAACGAATCGTCGACAGATTCTGAATTTGATTCGGATGTCTGAGTTTCATCTGAAAGAAAATTCACAAGCCTGGTCCGATTCTTATTTTCTGCTTTAGAACCCGTATAGAAATAACTGCTGTTGACATCGAGCGTCTTGATCCACACGTCCGCGAAATTGGCACCGAAAATATTGGATCGCTTGATGCCGCGGCCGCCGCCGAACATCATTCCATTGATCCCAAATCCACCGTCATCATTCATCCAGATCGAATAGTTTCGCCCGCCGCCCATGCTGTCGAATAATTCGTCCATCGAAAATCCGGTCGCATTCACATTATTTGATGAACCGAGAATACTGATCTTCCGATTGCCTTTGAAGTAATTGAACAAAAGGCTGCCTTCATAGCGTTCGTCCGTGCCATAGCCAAGCGTTGCTTTTCCGAAAAGCCCTTTGTTCTTATCCTCATCAATGGTCAGATTGATGCTGGCATTGTCGGACGTTGCGGCCTTTCCTGAGATTTCCTCAGCTTTTGTTTTCGAATCGGTTACCTGGACTTTATTAATGATGTCCGATGGAAGATTCTGCAATGCGATCTTGCCGTCTTTATCAAAGAATGGCTTTCCATTGACCAAGATCTGGTTGACTTCCTTTCCATTGACTTTGATCTTGCCTTCTTCATCGATTTCGACACCCGGCAATTGTTTTAGCAGTGATTCGACGTTGGCATCCGGTCGAAGTTTGAACGACGCAGCATTAAATTCTAGTGTATCGTTTTTGATCCGTACCGGTGGCGCTTCCGTTTTAATTATGACCTCATCGAGAGCGTTGTTATTTGCAAAAATTTTGATGGCGCCAAAATCTTTATCCGAATCGATTGCGGTCAGTCGTTCCGAATGGTCATTATAGCCCATGTATGAAACTTTGAGCACCGTTGCCTTATCCGATTTGCGTGTGATGATGGAGAATGCGCCGAATTTATCTGTAATGGTATAATCGACCATTGTCGAATCTGTTTCCCGGGTGATGTATACCGTCGCAGATTCCAACGGAGCATCCGATTTTCCGTCTGTTACCGACCCATTTAATGTGATATTTTGTGATGATGCTGAAACGCAAAACAATAGGAATACAAGCCTAAGTAGGATTTGAGACATAAAAAAACGCTGCTGGGTTAAGAGCAGCGAATATATCGATTTAATGATGAATTCTTACAAATTAAAATCTGATGACTTTCGTTGGCGTAACATCTTTCGCATACAAAGCATAGATTCCTTTCGGCAGATTATCGGGCAATTCATGAACCCCATTTCCAATGATAACGGACGCTACGATGCTTCCGGTCATATTGATTATGTCAAACTTTGTATCTGATGAAAGTCCCGAAACAATAAGCTTTCCCGACGGCGTTTGATATAGAGTTGCCGTTTCAAGATTCGCGTCGTTTAAATTCAGGTTTTCATCTTCAAAAAGCCATGTGTACAATGCACCGAATTCGCCTTTCCAATAGCCTTCGGTATGCGTTCCGAAACTGTCGAATTTTGTCAACGCATCCAACGGATCTATTCCTTTCGCAATCATATTGCTGCGTGTCGCATTGATATGCGAAACCATATTTTCGGATTCGTTTTCACCTGCCACAAAATAAATACGGTGATTTTCAAGGCTTCCGGAAAATGATTGGATATAATTCTGCAGATCCATGTAAGCAAACCAGTAGGCGGGACTCAACGATCCTATTTTCCTGAAAACATCAGGATATTCCAAGGCGCCATAAGTAGAAATTAGCGCGCCCATCGAGCTTCCGATCAGGGCATTCATCGCCGGTTCCGGACGTGTCCGATAATTTGCATCCATAAAAGGCTTTAGCGTTTCGGCAAGGAATTCCATGTAATCATCGCCGTCGCCACCGCCGTATGTCGGATTGACCCATGGCGAATATTCATCAAGTCTTGATGCGCCTCCATTGTCGATCCCAACCACAATCGCACCGTAATCTCCATTGTTAAATAGTGTATTCAATGTTTCGTCTACTTCCCATTCTCCCGCAAAAGACGTCTGAACATCAAATAAATTCTGGCCGTCCTGCATGTAAAGCACCGGATAATTTTTTGTCGATGTCTCATAATCAGGCGGAAGATAAATCCAAATTCTTCTTGATGTGTTGAGCTGCGGCATCAGGAAATTGTCGCTTAAAATCGAAACATTTGGCGCTGCGGTACTTCCGCCGGTTCCGCCAAGATCTTCCCAAGATTGGATCGTCAGGTAAATGCTTTGCGCAAAACCGGTAAACGTAAAAGTCCTGTTCGGCAAAAAGCCTCCGGTTGCATTTCCTTCAACAGTAGGCCAGCTTCCGCGTGTAAACTTAAATTCGACCGTTCCTGTTCCTTCGGGGATCGTGATGTCGTAACCGCCCGAACCATCAGGTTCAAGGATGTAAGCCGCATCGCCGGGATTCCAGCTGTTTACCGAACCCGCGAAGTAAATCGATGCGCCATCCGGAGTGTTCGACGGAATGTCCGTAACCTTAATAGTCACTTGCGAAAATCCGGGGATCGACATCAACAATAAAATGTATAGTTTTTTCATAATCATGGACTTTTTAATCTGCAAATGTAAGGCATTATGTAAATCGTTTTATCCTCGCCTTAACTTCAATGCCTTTTTGATAAGCTTAACTTTATGTTCTTAAAAAAATATGTTTATGAAAAATTTCGCCATAAAATTAGCCTGGATTGCATGCCTGATCGTTTTTACAATCGCGGTTCTTTCGCAAACTACTTTAGTCGATCAGCTTTTCCTGACGGCAATCGTACTGATTCCGATTGCCTTGATGTACATGGTCTATCGCGTGCTTAAAGAAGATCATCGCGCGACGGATAACAGGTTGTATCAGAATTTCGACCGAAGGGAAACGAGACAGGAAAATTCTACTTCTCTCTGATATAAATGTCAATTGGTACGCCCGCAAAATCCCAGTTCTCCCGAATCTTGTTTTCCAGGAAACGTTTGTACGGATCTTTAACATATTGAGGCAAATTCGCAAAGAATACGAATTGCGGAGTCGGCGTGGGCAACTGCATGCAATATTTGATCTTAACGTACTTTCCTTTTAATGATGGCGGCGGATAGCCTTCGATCACTTTGAGCATGTAATCGTTGAACTTTGACGTCGGGATCCGCTGCTTACGGTTTTCGAAAACCTGAACGGCTGCTTCAAGCGCTTTGAGTAAACGCTGTTTCGTTAACGCCGACACAAATAGGATTGGCACATCGGTAAATGGTGAAATTTCTTCTTCGATCTTACGAATGTAATCGCGGGTCGACATCGTTTCTTTTTCCACCAGATCCCATTTGTTGACAAGGATCACAACACCTTTGCGGTTTTTTTCAGCGAGCCAGAAAATGCTCTGATCCTGGCCTTCGAAACCTCTTGTCGCATCGATGACCAAAATGCAGACGTCTGAATTTTCGATAGCGCGTACGGAACGCATCACAGAATAAAATTCGAGATCCTCTTTGACTTTTGCCTTGCGCCTGATTCCGGCAGTATCGACAAGGTTGAATTCAAATCCAAACCTGTCGAATTTGGTGTCAATCGCATCACGGGTCGTGCCCGCGATATCAGTCACAATATATCGGTCTTTGCCAATCAAAGCGTTTATAAAACTGGATTTTCCCGCATTCGGCCTGCCTACCACCGCAAAACGCGGCAGTTCTATTTCTTCTTCAGTAGGTTCGGGCCTTTCCGGAAACGCATCAACAAGAGCGTCGAGCAATTCCCCTGTTCCGCTTCCGCTGATGCTGGCGAAAGTATAATAATCGCCCAATCCCAAATTATAGAATTCGATGGCGTCTTTATCGCGCATTGCGTTGTCAACTTTATTCACCGCAAGCAAAACCGGTTTTTTCACCTTTCTCAAAAGATTGGCAACCGTTTCGTCCATCGGCGTCACGCCTTCTTCAACATCAACGACAAAGATGATTACATCCGCCTCATCGATGGCAAGTTCAACCTGCTTGCGGATCTCACCTTCGAATACGTCATCGGAACCGCGAACGTAACCGCCGGTATCGATTACGGAAAATTCCTTTCCATTCCATTCGCTTTTACCGTAATTGCGGTCGCGTGTAACACCCGGAACCGAATCCACAATGGCTTCACGTCTTTGGATCATCCGGTTAAAAAGTGTGGATTTCCCTACGTTTGGACGTCCGACAATGGCAACGATGTTATTCATAATGCTGAAATATTTTGCAAAGGTAGTCGATAATTGACAATTGCTCTTTGAAAAAAAATAATAGTGACACTATCACAGTTAATAGTATTACTATTATATTTGCAGAAAATTTTAAACCTTTGGACAAGTTATTAGCAGATATCCACGTGCGGGTTAACGCGAAGATTTATATAAAAGACCCTGAATCTTCCGAGCTCGGCCGCAAGATCATCCAGAATTCAATTCTTTTGATCGACGAGATCGGATTTGACAATTTTACTTTTAAAAAACTTGGTGAACGCATCAGATCGAATGAAAGCTCGATATACCGCTATTTTGACAGCAAGCACAAACTGCTTGCCTATCTTTCTTCATGGTATTGGGGTTGGATAGAATACAAGCTTGTATTTGCTACTGCGAACGTAAGCGATCCGGTCGAAAAGCTTAAGAACGCGATTCGAATCGTGACCGACAGCGTTGAGGACGATGCCACCACGAAATACATTGATGAAAAGCTATTAAACCGCATTGTTGTTTCGGAATTCTCGAAAACAATCTACCGCAAGGAAATCGACGAATCAAACCGCGAAGGATTTTTCCTGCTGTATAAACGGGTGATCAATCGGATCATTGAACTTATAGCCGAAGTAAATCCAAATTATCCGTACGGCAAAAGCCTGGTATCAACTATAGTTGAAGGATCACTGCACCAGCAATTTCTGAAAGATCATTTGAAAACCATTACCAACATAGGCCAGGAAATTTCTGCGACGGAATTCTATACGCATCTGGCACTTAAAGCTATATCGGGATGACACCATTACGACGATTTTACAACTTATTGTCGCTTGACATCAAAGACGTATACCAGATTTTCTTTTACGCAATTTTCGCCGGTCTTGTGAGCCTTTCACTGCCGCTTGGAATCCAGGCAATCGTAAATTTCATCCAGTCGGGACGTGTCAGCGCATCCTGGATCGTGTTAATAATTGTGGTCGTCATCGGTGTCGCGCTTGTGGGCATTCTCTCATTGATGCAGCTTCGTATTACGGAAAACCTTCAGCAAAAGATCTTCATCCGTTCGTCTTTTGAATTTGCTGCGAGGCTTCCGAAGATCAAATTTGGTGAACACTACACCGATTATCCGCCCGAGCTTGCCAATCGCTTCTTCGATACGCTTTCGATACAGAAAGGTACATCGAAAATGCTGATCGACATCTCTGCTGCACTGTTGCAGATCATATTCGGCGTAATCCTGCTGTCATTCTACCACCCGTTTTTCATCGTTTTTGGCTTGGCGCTGATATTTCTATTGTACATCATCTTCCGATATTCCTATAATCCCGGACTTCGCACTTCTATGAACGAATCGAAATACAAATACCTTGTCGCTGCATGGCTTCAGGAAATTGCGCGTAACAGTTTCAGCTTCAAAAATGCGCGTACATTCGATTTTGCACTTTCAAAAAACGACAAGCTTACGGCGGATTACCTGCAATACCGCGAACGCCATTTCAACGTGCTCAAACGACAGTTCACGCAGCTGATCTTATTTAAAGTGATCATTACGGCGTGCCTGCTGTCGATCGGTGGATTTCTCGTTCTGAGTCAGCAGATGAACATCGGGCAGTTCGTAGCTGCCGAGATCATCATTCTATTGGTGATCAATTCTGTCGAGAAAATTATCCTCGGACTTGAAACGATCTATGATGTTTTGACTTCAGTTGAAAAAATCGGCCAGGTTACGGATATGAAAATTGAAGAAACCCAAATGACCGAAGAAGCCAACCGTTACGATCGCATTACACTCCAGGCCGAAGACGTCAGTTTTTCCTATCCGGAATCGGAAAATCCGGTGATAAAAAATATAACAATCGACATCACACAAGGCGAAAAGATCGTGCTCGACGGCAGCAACGGTTCAGGGAAAACAACCTTGATCAGGATACTTGCGGGATTGATCCGGCCAACATCAGGCGCATTTTACATCAATGACGACACATTTCGTAAAATCGATTTGAATCATTACAGAACGCATATTGCAGGTATCATTAATGGAGAAACGCCATTTGAAGGTACGATTATGGAAAATCTGACTTTTAATGATCCGGATGTCAAAAACGATGACATCCGCAAAGCGCTCGATGCTGTCCATCTTACGGATTATATAAAAACTTTGAAAGATGGTTTGGATACGATGATATATCCCGAAGGACGGCAGTTATCGGCCTCAAACGCCAGGAAACTTCTGCTCGCGCGTTCAATCATTAAGAAACCGCTCATTCTATTTTACGAAGATCCGACAGACACCATGGACAAAGAAGCAGCCGAAGAGATCATTGATTTTATCATGGCGCCAGAAAATCATTGGACGGTCGTTGTAACATCGAAGAATAAATACTGGAAAGCCAAAGCCACACGGGTTGTTTCAATGGAAAACGGAATGATTATAAACGATCAAAAAGTTAATAGCCATGCTTAACCTGTCCGAAAATAACCGCTATCTGATTACCGCAGAAGATCGCTACGCAACGTTGCGAAGCCTCGCCGACAGACCGCACTATAAAGTATTGAACCGTATCATTGCTGCAGTTTCACTGATTGCCCTGATCATGCTATTCTTGCCGTGGACGCAGAACATTTCGGGTTCAGGATCTGTAACGACGCTGCAGCCGGATCAGCGCCCCCAGACAATTCAAACCGCTATTGCAGGCCGAATCGATAAATGGTTTGTTCAGGAAGGCGACTTTGTCCGCAAGGGCGATACTATACTTTACATCACCGAGATCAATGATGAATACTTTGATCCGAATCTTGTTGATAATACCGGAAGCCAAGTGGACGCAAAAAAGATGGCTGTTGAATCATACAGTGGGAAAGTGACCGCGCTTTCGTCGCAGATCGGTGCGCTAGCCAATGAAAGAAAACTCAAAATTTCTATCGCCGCCAACAAAATTACTCAGGCAAAACTCCGGGTGCAAAGCGACAGCATGGACCTTGAGGCCACAAGAACGCAGTTAAAGATAGCCAACACGCAATTCAATCGTGTCGTACAGCTCAATAAGGAAGGCTTGAAATCGATGGCAGATGTCGAAGAAAAGCGCTTGAAGCAGCAGGAAATAGAAGCAAAGATCATCACGCACGAAAATAACTTGCTTGCATCCCGGAATGAAATTTTGAACGCCAGGATCGAAATTGGCAGGCTGAACGCCGAATACGACGAAAAGATCGCGAAAGCGAAAAGCGATCGATTTACTGCGCTAAGCAGCCAGTACGATACGGAAGCCAACGTAAATAAACTGGAAAATCAATATGTCAATTACAAAATGCGGAGCGGGCTGTATTACATCACCGCACCTCAGGATGGATACGTCAACCGCGCCCTGCAGTCGGGTCTTGGCGAAACTATTAAGGAAGGAACTCCCATCGTAAGCATTACGCCTGCAAACTTTGATCTTGCGGTTGAAACATTCGTACAGCCGATCGATCTGCCGCTGATTTCCAAGAATGGTAAAGTCCGCGTATGGTTTGACGGCTGGCCAACGATTGTCTTTTCCGGCTGGCCCGGTATTTCACACGGAACGTTCGGCGGGAAGATCGTTGCCATTGAACAATTTATCAGTCCGAACGGAAGATATCGCGTTCTTATCGCTCCCGATCCCGATGAGCCGCAGTGGCCGAAACAGCTCAGCATCGGATCCGGCGCACAAACGATCGCCCTATTGGAAACCGTTCCTGTGTGGTTTGAGATCTGGCGGACTTTAAATGGTTTCCCTCCGAATTATTATCAGCAGACTGAAAATAAAATTGCAAAATGAGAATCCTGATCGCACTATTGATGCTGCTGCCAAATATGGCGAAACCTCAACAGGAAAACGTGCTTTCTTTTGAGGAATATCTCAATATCGTCCGTGAAAACCATCCGCTTGTACGAATTACGAAAATCAATTTGGAGAAGGCAGAAGCAAATGTTACTGAGGCTCGCGGCGCTTTTGACCCTGTAATTGCGGCTGAAGCCGACGCGAAGAGATTTAAAGATATTCCATATTATCAGCATCGCGCTGCAATTTTTAAAATCCCGACCTGGTACGGCATAGAGCTGAATGCGGGCATTGAGAATAATGACGGATGGTACGTGAATCCGGAAAATCGCGTTCCGGAATCAGGATTGTCTTCCGTTGGGATAAAAGTTCCGCTCGGACAGGGATTATGGATCAACCGCCGGATGGCGGATCTCAGAAAAGCGAAAATAGCCATCGAACTGACAAGGGCCGAACAGCAATTGAAAGCCGCCGAGATCATCGAGCAGGCCGCACTCGCCTACTTTTCATGGAAACGGAGTTACGACGAAGCGTTGCTGTATAAAAAATATCTTGAGGTCGCGCGTACAAGAAAGCTTGCGGTGATTACTTCAATTGAATTGGGAGATAAACCTGCCATCGACAGCACCGAAGCTGCAATAATCGAAAAGACGCGGCAGCTTGGATATGAAGATGCGCAACTGAAATTGGCGAAATCTATCCTGGATCTTTCGAATTTTTTGTGGGATGGAAATATTCCTGTTGAGCTTCGGGACAATGCCGTGCCGCAGCAAAATGTATCAAGAGTTGTCGGAACAGCGTTGAATATTGATACAACGACCTCGGAAATAGAAAACCATCCTAAGATCGTCGCGTTGCAGAATGAAATTTCGATATTAGATATCGAACGCAGGATCAACGGCAACCAGCTTCTTCCGAAATTCGATGTTGGCTATTCCTATTTGAGCGATGACTGGCAGATTGCCGGAAATGCGCAGCAAAATTATAAGGTCATGGCAAATTTTGAATTTCCTCTGTTTTTGCGGAAAGAGCGCGGCGCACTAAAAATGTCAAAACTGAAATTGCAGGAATCAAGGATAGCGTTAGATTATGAGAAACTAAAGCTTCGCAATAAAATCGATGCTGCCCGAACGGAAATCGGGTCGCTT
Source organism: uncultured bacterium (assembly GCA_965365355.1). Taxonomy (GTDB): domain Bacteria; phylum Bacteroidota; class Bacteroidia; order Flavobacteriales; family Flavobacteriaceae; genus Flavobacterium. The sequence goes on along the minus strand of CBDUBJ010000004.1, from coordinate 57,150 downwards.
GAGAGACAGTTCGAGCTTGCCGCCGATGTCGTTCGTGATCATGAAAAATTGGTAAATTCCGAAGAACGTATGCTGACACTCGGCGAAAGTTCACTGTTCCTGATCAATTCGCGCGAATCTGCGTTGATCTCCGCCAAGCTGAATGAGATCGGGAATGAATATCGTTTGCTCGCGGCACAATCCAATCTGTTTCGCATTTTATCCAATGTACTGTAACAGACCGCAAAGGAATACTCAAATAAGTTTACTGTTTACAGTCAGAAACTGACAGCTGATGGTTAATAGCTGATGGCTGACAGCTTAAAGCTAATTATATCCAAACCGCTTCAACTGATTCGCATTGCTTCGCCAGTTTTTCACAACTTTCACGTAAAGTTCGATATGGATCTGCTTTCCAAAAAACTTTTCAAGATCGGCGCGTGATTCCATGCCAACTTTTTTCAGTGCTTCACCTTTATGCCCGATGATAATTCCTTTTTGTGTATCGCGTTCCACCATGATCAGGGCGCGGACCCTGATAATATCTTCGTCCTCGATAAACTCCTCGGTTGCGACTTCGACAGAATACGGAATTTCCTTTTTATAATTGAGAAGTATCTTTTCACGCACCGTTTCATTCACAAAAAACCTTTCCGGCTTGTCGGTCAGCGCATCTTTCGGATAGTACGCAGGCGATTCGGGAAGCAGCGCAAGAATTCGCGAAAAGAGTTCAGGAACATTAAAATTCTTGAGGGCAGCGATCGGGAAAATCTCAGCATTAGGAACTTTCGACTGCCATGCTTCAACCTCGGTTTCCAATTCTTCCTGATTAGAGAGATCGATTTTATTCAGCAGCAGCAAAACAGGGATCTTTGCGTGAATGATCTTATTAAAGAAAGATTCATCTTTAAGATCCTTTTCGCCGATTTCGACCATGTAAAGCAAAATATCGGCATCTTCAAAAGCAGATTTGACAAAGTTCATCATCGATTCCTGCATTTCATAAGCAGGTTTTATGATTCCGGGCGTATCAGAAAATACGATTTGGAAATCGTCGCCATTGACTATCCCAAGTATACGATGGCGCGTCGTCTGGGCTTTGGACGTAATGATCGACAAACGTTCGCCGACCAGTGCATTCATAAGTGTTGACTTCCCGACATTTGGGTTTCCGATGATGTTTACAAAGCCTGCCTTGTGCGTCATTCCAAAAATATTTCGGCAAAGGTAGCCATAAAAATTTTGGGCGATCCATTGCAAAAACCAATAAAACGTGTATCTTTGCACCATATCGCGGGATAGAGCAGTAGGCAGCTCGTCGGGCTCATAACCCGAAGGTCACAGGTTCGAGTCCTGTTCCCGCTACTAATAAATATCGAAACTCTGCCTTCTACAAGGTGGAGTTTCATTTTTTTATGATCATGGCAAATAGAGGTGCAATTATAAGGAGATGCGCGCCAATATTAAAACGATTCTCGATTATTGGGCGAACTGCAAGCACCCGAATGTGGAGTAATTCGTCCCCAAAACATCCTATAAGTTTTTCGGAAAATTGTGTAAACGCTTTTTTTCTTTAAGGTTTTAGTTTTATAATCCGTTACGCGAATCGCCTTCGGATAAAGATTAACCACTTAAAGAAAGGAGAAAATATGCTTGCAATGAACTTTCGCGGTCCGTTTCGTGTCCGCGCAGATTACGATAAGCCCATGCCGGAAATACTTCATCCGGAAGACGCGATCGTACGGGTTTTAAGATCGTGCATCTGCGGCTCCGACCTGCATTTGTATCACGGACTTGTTCCGGATACACGCGTTGGAATGACATTCGGCCACGAATTCATCGGTGAGGTCGTAGAAATCGGATCATCAGTAGAAAAAATAAAAATTGGCGATCGGGTTAGCGTTCCGTTCAATATTTCTTGCGGACGATGCGCTTTCTGCCGACAGGGATTGTATGGAAACTGCCATGAATCGAATCCGCAGGCAACAGCTGTCGGTGGAATTTTCGGGTACTCTCACACAGCGGGCGGTTATGATGGCGGCCAGGCCGAATATGTCCGCGTTCCCTATGCAGATGTCGGTCCGACCGTTATTCCCGATTGGATGCACCCTGATGACGCGGTTTTACTTACCGATGTAGTGCCTACAGGTTATCAGGCCGCTGAAATGGGCGGTATCCAGCCCGGCGATACAGTCGTGGTTTTTGGTGCGGGTCCGATTGGAATCATGGCTGCAAAATGCTCGTGGCTGTTCGGCGCCGGACGCGTGATCATTATCGACAAATATGATTACAGGCTCGAGTTTGCGGAAAAGTTTGCGCAATGCGAAGCATATAATTATAAGATGATCAAAGATCCTGTTGTGTTCATCAAGACGCAGACGGATTCGCTTGGCGCCGATGTATGTATTGATGCGGTAGGCTGCGAGGCCACAGGAGATGCAATGAATTCGCTTTTAGGACGAAAATTACTGCTTCAGGGCGGATCGACAACTGCACTACACTGGGCCATCAATTCGGTTAAAAAAGGCGGAATCGTATCAATCGTTGGTGTATACGGACCGGTTGATGCACTCGTTCCGATCGGAAACGTGCTCAATAAAGGAATTACGATCCGTGCAAATCAGGCGTCGGTAAAAAGGCTTGTGCCGCGATTGATCGAACACATCCACTCGGGGGTTTTAAATCCCAAAGAACTGATCACACATCACATTCCGCTTGAAGAAGTCGCGGAAGGATACCATATGTTTTCCCGCAAACTCGACAATATTATTAAACCGGTGCTGATCCCGCCTTCAGCCAGGAACTAAAAAATATAGTTATGATGACAGATGAAACTAAACCGGAAGATTTTGTAAACAATCGCCGGGGCGACTATACCCATATCAAAGGCTGGGGAATTGACGCAGATTTTAAAAACGATCCGACTTATCCGATGAAAAAGCGTTCAAATGAGGAACAGCTCGGGCGTACATGGACAAGGCCCGCGCTGCAGGAGACGAATCTTGAAATATTAAAATCAGTTGAGCGGCCCGACCTTACGGCGACATTCGGGACATCCACGCCACCTTCGGGAATAAGTGGTTCCATAAGGAGGATGGCGTTTAAATACAGCGAATCCGACATGCGTCGTTGGGTTCCGCTTGTGATGGCCGACAGGATAAACGTTTACGAAGGAATTTTAGATGACCTTAAACGCGGGATCATTCCGAATATCCCGAAAGAACGCGGTTGGACATCCGAATGGAAATACAATCGGACAAACTTCGCTTTAAAACTGGCTGTTACAGCCGCAGTAACAGCCGGAGTTATCGCCGTACTTGTAAATGCGAATAAAAAGAAAAAAATCTCACCTGCATATGGCTTCGAATGAGATGCCTGGGAAAATCACCGCATTTTGCAAATTCCGGATTCCGAAAGATATGGGAATTGTCAGTATAGATTCGGATGAGCAGGAAATCAAAAATTATCTTCACAACGTCGTGTCGGAATTCGGATCATGGAACGCTGAGTTCCTATCGTGGTCTGAATTCCATGGCGGCGATTCTTTTCAAAAAAAATCATTATCTAACGAAACTTCTGCATGTACTTACATTGAAGTCATGACAACACTAGATCGGGCAACGCTTGAATCCGGCGATCAAAAGGAAATTGCAAATAAAGTTCTCGAAGTCCTTCAGGGCGACAATCTGCAGGTTGTCTATTCAGGCAAATCGGGGAATGAATCCCGAATCGGATTTACACAATTTTAAAAAAATTATCGGATGCCATCACAGATCGTCAAAAAATGCGTTAAGGAATTACTCGATCGGAATCTCAAAATTGCATTTGCGGAAAGTGCTACAGCAGGAAGGCTTGCATCTGAATTTGCACTTGTAAAAAATTCAGGAACGATATTGCTCGGTGGCGTTGTATGCTACAGCGAAAGCACGAAATGCCACGTACTCAATATCCCGCAGCAATTTATTGAAAAATATACAGCCGAATCGGCCGAAGTGACGCGGGCGATGGCCGAAAACGTCACGACGCTTTTTAAGGCTGATGTGATCGTTGCCATCACAGGCCTTGCTTCTCCGGGTGGCAGCGAAACACCTGATAAGCCTGTCGGCACGATGTTCATTCACGTCCTGATGCATGAAGGTTATATTGCACACCGCGAATTGTTTACGGGCGAACCTGAAGAAATAATCCTTAAAACGATTAATAAAACATCTGAGTTAATTGTTGAAAAATTACAGCACAATCCATAACTTTACTCAAAGTCCCCAAATATGTCTGAAAAAAGAATTACCTGCCTGCTTATTGATGACGACATCGACGATCAGGAAATCTTCTCGCATGCGCTAAAGCATTTAAATGTTGATGTGGACTTTGTTACTGCCAATGATGGCGTCCATGCCATCGAAAAAATCAAGTCCGACCCGAACTTCCAGCCCTATTTTATTTTTATTGATGTGAATATGCCCAAAATGAACGGAATCGAATGCCTGGTCGAAATCAAAAAAATATCACATGTGAAAAATGTTCCGGTCTACCTCTATTCCACTTATGCCGATCCGAAAACGCTGAAGGAAGGAAAAAAACACGGAGCAGTTGATTTCCTTGTTAAAGCAGGAAGCATGAAGGAGTTGGAAAATACATTGGCCGGCATTATCGAAAACCGATAAAAGGTATATAAAATCTTACAACATTAAGCGGTAATTATATAAATCAACCTGTGGCGGAAATTGCCAACTTTGATTTTGTGCGCGCCTGCAGGAAGATCCCTCGAATGGCGTTCACAACGTGTTTTACGGTACAATCAAATGGCAAAAAATTATAAATTTTATTTACGCAAGGGATTAAAAGTACTTCTTTGGATCGTTGGCTCAATCATCTTTCTGTTCCTGCTGATCGTTATTTTAATTCAGGTTCCCGCAGTCCAGGATTTCGCGCGCGGTAAGGCGGTTGCTTATATTGAAGATAAGATCAAGACCGACGTGGAAATCGGCAAAATCGAGATCGGCCTTCCCAAAAAGATCGTGCTGAGTAATGTTTACTTCGAAAGCCAGCAAAACGATACGCTCTTTGCGGGCAAAAGATTGGCAGTCGACATCAGCTTGTTTAAACTTCTTAAAAATACGGTTGAAATCAATTCCATCGATCTTGATGGCATTGTTGCGAATATTTCCCGAAATAAGGATTCAGTCTTTAATTTTGATTACATCATCGATGCATTTGCGTCGGCCGAGCCAAAAAAGAAAGATTCGGAGCCGATGAAAATCTCCGTCGATAAGATCAATCTGGACAACATCCGCATCAAATACGACGACGCCATCACAAAAAACAAGGTGTCATTTAATATGTCGCACTTCGATACCCATTTCAAAAAGTTCAATCTTGATGCGATGGATTTCGAAATCCCAAATATCAGGCTTGACGGCCTGAAAGTAATGCTGGATCAGGGATTGGTTGAAGAAATTGCGCAAACATCGGTCGAAGTAGCCGATACCGTTTCAAAACGGCCGGATTTCAAATTGAAGCTTGGCGAAATCGCACTGAATGATATCAATATCGGATACGACAATGCCGGGTCAAACCTGAATACGGGTATGAAAATGCAGAAACTGCGGCTGACATTCAACTCAATTGACATTGCCAAACAATCGATAAACGTACAAAGGTTTGAGATTTCTGATATTGAGGGAAACCTGCGATTGTCAAAAGCTGACAGGTCTTTAAAAACGCCCAATGCCGATACGACCGCAATCAAGAAGCAAGGTTGGAAACTCCGGATGAATGAGGTCGACTTGAAAGATATCGCATTTAAGTTTGACGATGACAAATCGGCTCCAACTGCTGCAGGCATCGATTACAAACATTTGGACATTAAGAATTTCAACCTGCAGGCGGAAGAACTAAATTATACCGAAACTACCTTTTCGGGTAACATTGCGAACTTTACGGTTTCGGATAAAAGCGGACTTGACATCGAAAAACTGCGCACGAAATTTTTCTACGGACAAAAAGGCGCTTACCTGCGTAACCTTTATCTGAAAACCCCGCAAACATTACTGAAGGACGAAATCGAAGTTGCGTATCCGTCGGTTGAATCGGTAAGCAAAGATTTGGGAAAACTAGTAATCGACGCTTCGATCGACGACAGCCGTATCGGATTTAAGGATATTTTGGTATTTGTACCTGGGCTGCGTGCTTCAAATCCATTTAAAAGCCATCCAAATGCCGTTTTACTTATCGATACGGAGATTTCGGGAAAGCTGAACGATATCAGATTCCCGAATTTCCAGATAAGCGGAATTGGAAACACGGTCGTTTCCGCTCGTGGCCGGATCACCGGTTTGCCCGACGTGGATAAAGCGTACTTCGATATTACGATCAATGAATTCAGGTCGACAGCAAAAGACATTCGTGAGTTTGTTCCCGCAGGAACGATTCCCGGAAACATTACACTTCCGGCAAATTTTACCTTAAGCGGCGTGTTTCGTGGCGCAGTGAAAAATTTCGATACCGATCTCACGCTGCGCAGCTCATTTGGCAATGCGGTCATCGATGCAACTTTCGACCAGCGCGTTAAAAACCGAGAAAAGTACAATGCCGATATCAGGCTTGTGAATTTTGATCTGGGCCGATTGATCCAAAACGACAGCCTCGGACAAATCAGCCTTCGTGCAAAGGTTAACGGAACCGGATTAAATCCGAAAACCGCGAATGCCAAGATCCGTGCGATCCTCGAAAAGGCCGAATTCAACAATTACATGTACCGCGACCTTAGACTTGATGGGAATATTGCAGGCGGAAATTTTGATGTTAAAGCCGACATGAATGATCCAAATCTGACTTTTGATCTTGATGCGAATGGCGGGTTCGGCGGAAAATATCCAAGCACTAAGCTCAGGCTTAACGTGGACATTGCAGACCTGCAGCGTTTAAATCTTCACGCCGGCCCGATGAAAATCAAGGGAAATGTCGATGCCGATATTCCTGATGCGGATCCTGATTATCTCAATGGTGAGATCAGCTTATCGCATGTTCAGTTCCTTACCGATAAGGATCCGGTCATTCTTGATTCAATTAAACTGACTGCAACCTCATCACCTGAAAAAAATTCAATAGTGCTGAAATCGCAATTCGTTCGCGCGAATATTGAAGGCAAATACAAATTGACAGAGCTTCCAACGGCATTGAAAAATTCACTTGCAAAATATTACGATACAAATCCAAACCAGCGGAAAGTGAGCACCGGCCCGCAGCATTTTACGTTTGACCTGACGGTCGATGATGATCCAATGTTGTTCAAGCTTGTTCCTCAGATCACCGGTTTGGAACCCATCAAGATCAGCGGAAGATACAATACTGAAAACGATACGATCTCACTAAATGGGTCAATTCCGAGATTGGTATACGGAACGACTACTATTGCAGGCGGGAATATTAAAGTCGATGCCGCCGGCGAATCGATGATTTATAATATTGACATCGATCAGATACAAACAGGTGATATGATGCTGCCGTTCACGAGCATTTCCGGAGAAATCAAGGATAACGTTGTTGGATATAATCTTCAGATCCGTGACAAAGAGAAAAAAGATCAGTATGCGATCGCCGGCACAATGAGGAATGTGAATGGCAATACGGAATTAAATCTCGATCCGGCAGGCCTGAAACTCAATTATGATTCATGGACAATTCCGGAAAGCAACGTTTTACGATTTGGTCCCAGCGGTATTTATGCTGATAATTTTGAGCTGAGCCATGAGGGAAATGTTTTAAAGATCCAGTCCGCCTCAATGAATCCGAATGCGCCGCTACTGGTAAATTTCACCGATTTTAAGATTGAAACGATCTTAAACATGCTTAAAAAAGACAAGCTGCTTGCCAACGGATTGATCAATGGCGAAGTTGAGATCCGGAACCTTCAGACAAATCCTGTGTTTACTTCGGATTTAAATATTACCGAATTCAAATATATGGATCAGCCTGTGGGCGACATCAGTCTGAAAGTGAACAACCAGCAGGCCAACACTTTTGCTGCGGATGTGGACATCACCGGAAATGGAAACCAGGTAAGTCTGGATGGATTGTATGATGCAGATTCGAAAAGTTTTAACCTCGACCTGAATATGCAGCGTTTTAACATTGAAAGTATTCAGGCATTTACTTCAGGCGCCATAACCGATGGTTCGGGATTTTTATCTGGCGATTTCAAGATTACCGGTACAATTGAAAAGCCGAACGTGAATGGAAATCTAACCTTTAACGATGTTGCTTTGCGTGTGACGCAACTCAATTCGCTGTTTAAAGACATCAATGAGACAGTAACCGTTAATGATCGGGGCATATTCCTCGATACCTTCACTGTCTCCGACGAGAAAAACAACCAGCTTGCCATAAACGGCTCGGTGCTGACTCAGGATTTCAGAAATTATAATCTGGATCTCACTGTAGATGCCGAGAATTTCCGGGCTGTGAATTCAAAGGCTAAAGACAATGATCTCTATTATGGCGATCTTTTCCTCGATACACATCTTGATGTTAAGGGTACAGCTGAAAGTCCGAATGTATCAGGCCGTGTTAAGATAAACGAAGACACAAAATTTTCAGTGGTGCTTCCGCAGTCCGATCCGTCGATTGCCGATCGTGAAGGCATAGTTGAATTTGTCGATGAAGAGAATACGCTGCTTCGCGAGACAGAGATCATCAAAAACGAGATGGACAATACCGAAGTCAAGGGAATGAATGTTTTGGTAACCATCGAAATTGTCAAAGAAGCGACGCTTTCGCTGATAGTCGATAAAGGCAATGGTGATTATCTCAATTTGCAGGGAGAAGCCGAACTTACGGGTGGAATCGATCCGTCGGGAAAAACGACGCTGACAGGTAAGTACGAATTTACCGAAGGCGCATACCAGATGACGTTCAATGTCTTAAAACGAAAATTTGATATCAAGCCGGGAAGCTTTATCATCTGGAATGGCGAGCCAACCGCCGCAAATATCGACATCACGGCGATCTACAATGTCGAAGCTGCGCCAATAGACCTTCTCGATGACCAGCTGGCAGGCGTTTCGCAATCGATCAGGAATACATACAAGCAAAAGATTCCGTTCCAGACACTTTTAAAAATGACGGGCGAATTGCTTAGGCCTGTAATCACATTTGATATCGTGCTTCCTGATAAGAATTTCAATGTGGCAACCGAAATCATTTCCGCGTCAAGGACAAAATTGGATCAGATACGTCAGGAACCATCGGAAATGAATAAGCAGGTTTTTGCACTACTGCTTTTAAACAGGTTCATTGGCGAAAACCCGTTTGCAAGCGAAGCCGGTTCCGGTGGCGCTGAATCCATTGCGCGACAAAGTGTGAGCAAGATATTATCGGATCAGCTAAATACCCTTGCGGGAGATATGATCAAAGGCGTAGAATTAAATTTCGACCTTGAATCGACTGAAGATTATACATCGGGACGAAAAGAAAACCGGACTGACTTAAATGTTGGCGTTTCAAAAAGACTGTTAAATGACAGGTTGAAAGTAAGCGTTGGAAGCAGTTTTGGACTCGAAGGCCAGCAGCAGCAAAATCAGCAGGCAAACAATATTGCAGGCGATATTTCTGCGGATTATCAGCTTACACCTGATGGCAGATATCTAATTCGCGCCTATCGCAAAAACGAATATCAAGTTGCGCTGCAAGGCCAGGTAATTGAGACAGGAGTTTCCTTTATCATCACGATGGATTATAATAAATTCCGCGAACTGTTTCACCGCAGTGAAGAGGAAAAAGAGATGAGAAGACGCGAACGCGAACGCAAGAAGCAAGAAAAGGAACGCGAAAAGCGCGAAAAGGAAGAAGATAAACAAACAGCGAAAGAACAGGAAATCCAGGATAACAATGAACAATAGAATTGCTGCCTGCTGGCTTCTGACATTGATGCTGCTCCTATCCGGTTGCAGCAATACGAAGTATTTGCCCGAAGGCGAACTTTTGTACACGGGTGGAAAAGTAACGGTTAAAGATTCCGTGATGAAGCGCAAAGCACGGAAAAACATGGAAAATGAATTTGAAGGTCTGCTACGTCCCAAACCTAATTCAAAAATCCTCGGCCTGCGGGTAAAACTATGGGTTTACAACGTGGTCGGAAAACCCAAAAGAGAAAAAGGGTTAAAACATTGGCTTCGGACCAAAGTTGGCGAACCTCCTGTGTTGTTTAGCCAGGTCGATCTCGAATACAACACTTCGATTTTACAGAATCGCGCCGAAAATATCGGGTATTTTAAAGCCCGGTCCGGATCCGATTCAACACGCAAAGGAAAGCGTGCTTCGGCTGAATACACCGTGAGGCCCGGAAAGCAATATAAGATCCGCGAGGTTATTTTCCCGGTCGATTCATCGGCACTTTCTGAGGCAATCCGCAGGGCGACGCGTCGAACAACCTTAAAGTCGGGCGATGGATACGACCTCGATGTGATCAAAGGCGAACGCGAACGGATCGATACCCGTTTAAAAGAACGGGGATTTTATTACTTCGGACCCGATTACCTGCTGGTTGAAGTCGACAGCACTGTTGGCAATTACCAGGTTGACCTGAAGGTCAAAGTCAAAGACGAAACGCCGCAGCGTGCAAGAGAGATTTATGCAATAGACGACATTGTCATTTATCCTAATTACTCAATAAAGACAGATACCGTTTCGTATACTGAAAATGATGTTACGCAATACAAGGATTTTACGATCATCGATTCGGCAAAGACCTTCCGCCCTATTATCTTCGACCGCACTTTAATGTTCAATAAGGGCGATATTTATAATCGACGAGACCATAACCTGACCCTCAACAGGCTCATCAATATGGGAACTTTTAAATTTGTAAAGAACGAATTTGAGCCGTCAGATTCAATTCCAAATGCATTGGATGCATATTATTTCCTGACGCCGCTTCCCAAAAAGTCGATTCGTGTTGAAGTCACCGCCAAAACAAACTCTGCAAATTACACAGGAACCGAACTCCAGGTCAATTGGCTGAACAGAAATGCTTTTAAAGGAGCGGAATTACTGCAGATCTCTGCTTTTGGTGGTTTGGAAGTCCAGGTCTCCGGGCAAAATCAGGGTTTCGACGTGTATCGGATTGGTGGCGAGACAAGTTTGATGTGGCCGCGATTCATTACTCCGTTCCGGGTACGCACGGCTAGCGGCTTTGTTCCAAGAACAAAACTTTCCCTGGGTTATGAGTATCAAAATCGTCGTAAATTATATTCCCTGAATTCATTTACCGGCCAATTTGGCTATTTGTGGAAAGAAGATGCGAGAAAGGAACATGAACTTAATGTTACTGAAATTACGTTTGTCAGCCCTACGAATGTGACAGATTTATACCGCGAGCAAATTGCAGTGAATCCGTCATTGGAAAAAGTCATCGAAAAGCAGTTGATATTCGGGCCTTCGTACACGTATACTTTTACGAATACCATGCGTAAATGGCGCCGTCACACATTTTTTTACAAAGGAAGTGCTGACGTCGCGGGAACCGCTGCCGGATTGATAACCGGAGCAAATATCAGAAAAGGCGATACCGTAAAGATATTCGATGTTCCATTCAGCCAGTTTGTAAGACTTGAAAATGACTTCAGGCATTATTTACGGCTAGGTGAAAATTCGCAGCTTGCCAGCCGAATCATTGTCGGAACCGGATTCGCATACGGAAACTCGCGTGAACTTCCATTTATCAAGCAATTTTTCATTGGCGGAACAAACAGCATTCGGGCGTTTCGAGCACGATCGATCGGTCCCGGGTCTTACAATCCCGAAGTTGAACCTTCCGATTTTCTCCCTGATCAGTCAGGAGACCTAAAACTGGAACTCAACACCGAATACCGCGCGAAACTATTCAGTGTTGTTCACGGTGCCGTATTCGTCGATGCGGGAAACATTTGGCTGCTCGAAGACAATCCACTAAAACCTGGAGCGAAATTCTCCGGAGATTTCCTGAAAGAGCTTGCGGTAGGAACAGGCGTTGGTCTTCGGGTAGACATTTCCTTCCTTGTGCTTCGGGGTGACCTGGCATTTCCACTCAGAAAACCATATCTACCTGAAAACGAACGATGGGTGCTGGACGATATAGATTTTGCAGGTAAGAATTGGCGTCGGGAAAATCTTGTTTTCAATCTTGCCATTGGTTATCCTTTCTAATGGAAATTATATAAAATCGTTTTCATAAAGTGTAAATAATTAGATTGTGGTAAACTTATCTTTGAATTAAAAGCAGCGAAAAAAGAAAACCCGAAATCATTAAATATTACGGGCATAAGAAAAGTGGTAAGGTATGTAGGGATTCCTTATCACTTTTTGTTTTGTTTGATTATTAGAAGCCATAAAAAAAGGAACGAAATTATTCGCTCCTTTTTCTGAATGATTAAGCTTGTTTGAAATTATTCCCAATCGTTTGATTGGTACCCGATTTCGTTAATCATCCTACAAATCTTCTTCGTTATCGAAAGTTTCGGTGGTGTCCCAATCCCCGTCCGATTCATTCTCGGATGCATCATAATCAGTATCAAGGGATTCGTCACTGTCGAAATCGCCTTCATCGGCGGAATTGTATTCCGATGCGGCATCGTCAGGTGCAGTTTCATAATCACCGGTTGCTTCGGAACCTGTGAACATGCCGTGATCGATTCCGTTATCCATGTCTTCGCTATTCCAATTTTCGTTCGCTTCCATAATCATGAGGTTTAAAGTGGAATGTAAAATTCAAAATTTCAGAACTGCGTCCTGTTATAAAATTCATTTTAAGAATTGCATGATTACCATTAACTAGAAATAAGTACTTGAATATCTGTCAGAATTGTAATCGTAAAATCCTAAAATGTGAGGATAATGTAACCTTATACAAGAATTTTATAAGTGGGGAAAATCGCATATTATCAAACTTTGTACGAAATTATAAAACTGCAAACATAAAAGCCATGGGTACAATCAAAGCAAAAAACCAAAAAAATCTCGTTACCAATCTTTTAAACTCCACGAAATCATCCGAAGCCGAATCTTATGACATGGTCGTTTTTTGTCACTTAAGATGGGAATTCGTTTATCAACGACCTCAGCACATCATCAGCCGAATAGCCAAAGACATAAAAGTTCTTTTTATCGAAGAGCCGATTGGTCCGGATTCATCCGGTGAAAGTGGAAACTTGATGAAAATCACAGAAAATCTTCATATCCTGCAGCCGAAAGTCGGTTCCATTCATGAAATTGCAGATATTCTTCCTGAATATGTATCGGGTAAATCGGTGGACATCGGCTGGTTTTATTCAGCCTCCTTTGTGCCGCTGCTTGATGCCTTTGATTTTGAAGCGATCGTCTACGATTGTATGGATGAACTGACACTTTTTAAAGGCGCGCCCGCTGAGCTTCTCGTACAGGAAAAATTCCTGATCGCCAACGCTCATATTGTTTTTACAGGTGGAAAATCATTATATGAATCTAAAAAGGAGATGCATAATAATGTCTACTGTTTTCCAAGTTCCGTAGACCAGGAGCATTTTGCCAAAGCTCAAAATGGCATCTCGGTTCCTTCAGATATTGCAGAAATCGCGCAGCCAATCGTTGGATATTACGGTGTTATCGATGAGCGGATCGATTTGCAATTGCTTAATGAAACTGCAGTGATGAATCCGGATATTTCATTCGTAATGATCGGCCCGCTCGCGAAAATTAATGAAGGCGATTTGCCACGTCCCGGAAATATCCATTATCTCGGAATGCGTTCGTACGATGTTCTACCAAATTACCTTAAGGCTTTCACAATCGCGATGATGCCATTTGCATTAAACGATGCGACGAAATTCATCAGCCCGACCAAAACACTCGAATATATGTCGGCCGGCAAACCCATAATTTCCACAGCAATCAAAGACGTAGTTCGCGATTATGATCATTGCATTTCGATCATCGACAGTCCTGAAAAGTTTACTCAGGCGATCAAAGGCATACTTCAAAAACCATTTGACATGGAAATGGAAAGTCACTACGGTCAAATCCTTGAAAAGACATCTTGGAATAACACAGTAGACAAAATGAACCTTCTGATAAACAAAACAGTAAGGTCATGAACAGAGCGGATATTGTGATCATAGGCGCCGGTATTTCCGGGGCAGTGCTTGCCGAGCGCTATGCGAATCTCGGTAAGAAAGTCCTTATAATCGAAAAGCGCGATCATATCGCAGGCAATTGTTACGACTTTATTGATGAAAATGGAATCCTTTGTTCGAAATACGGTGCACATTTGTTTCATACCAATTTTGAAGATGTATGGAAATATGTGAATCGATTCGCAGACTGGTACCCGTGGGAGCATAGAGTTTTGGCAAAGGTTGACGGAAAACTCGTCCCGATACCGGTAAACATTACCACTGTAAACGAATTATTCGGACTAAATATCGAAACGGAAACGGAAATGAAGCAATGGCTTGACGACAATCGGATCGCCATTGAAAATCCGGCCGACGGTCGTGAGGCTGTTCTAAATAAGGTTGGCCCTGAGCTTTACGAAAAGATGTTCCGTCATTACACCAAAAAGCAATGGGATAAATATCCTGAAGAGCTTCATGCTTCGGTGCTTGACAGGATCCCGGTTCGATTCAATTTTGACGACAGATATTTTTCAGATAAATACCAGGCTTTGCCAACCGGTGGATATACCAAATTATTTGCGAATATCCTGGATCATCCCAATATTGAAGTTGTTTTAAATACAGATTACTTTGATATCTCTGATGAGCTGTCGGATTTTGAGAAATTATTTTACACCGGCCCGATCGACAGATTCTTCGATTTTAAGCACAGCCTTGACGAGAAGTTGGAATATCGATCGATAAATTTTGTTTCGGAGACAGTTGATGCCGAATTTTTCCAGGAGAACTCAGTTATAAATTATCCCGGAATGGAAACTGAATTTACCAGGATTATCGAGTATAAGCATTTTGGAAACCAAAAAACCGATAAAACGACAATTGTAAGGGAATTCACAGTTGACGAAGGCGAACCATATTATCCGGTGCCGAACACTAAAAATCAGGATATTTACAATAAATATAAAGCTGAAGCCGACAAACTCACCGATGTATATTTTGTTGGACGGCTTGCAAATTACAAGTATTTCAATATGGATCAGGCGTTTAAAAATGCTTTGGACCTGTTTGAACAGCTTGCAGGAATCGATATTGAAACTGCATCCGACGCGATCGCCGGAAGCAGTTCATGACATAAAACCAACAACCTATGAAAGCCCTTTGGAAAGGTGGAATCAGCTTTGGGCTGGTAAACATTCCGGTCCGATTGTACAGCGGCTCGGTTTCGCATACAATCGATCTGGACATGATCCGAAAAAAAGATCAATGCCCGATCCAGTACGTCCGTGTATGTAAAAAGGACGGACAGGAAGTGCCGTGGGACCAGATCGCCAAAGGCTATAAAAAAGAAGATGGCGACTATGTCATTTTAGATAAAGATGATATCGCGCGGCTGATGCCGGAAAAAACGCAGAGCATCGACATTTTCGAATTCGTGCTCGAAGATGAAATCCCTTCTCAATACCTTGAAAAGCCGTATATCGTCGAGCCCGAAAAACAGGCATCGAAGGTATATGCGCTATTGCGTGAAGCATTAAAAAAATCCGGAAAAGTAGGATTAGCGAAATTTGTTTTGCGTACTGCTGAACATCTTGGGATATTGAAGGCTGAAGGCGATGCGATCCTTTTGATTCAGATCAGATTCGACCAGGATTTGCGAAAGCCTTCCGAAGCCAAACTTCCTACTGATATTAAAATCCAAAAGAACGAGCTTGATATGGCGATGAGCATCATCGGCCAACTTACGGATAAATTTGATCCGTCGAAATATAAAGACACTTACAAGGATGAGCTTTTAAAACTTATAAAAAAGAAAGCTACCGAAAAGCCAAAGAAAAAAGGCTCCAAAGAAGTAGAGGAAAAACCGAAAGCCAAAAAAGCGCCGAAAGATGATCTGCTTGAGCAACTGCGCGCAAGCCTGGAAGCAATCAAAAACTAAGATTTGGGACTTCAGAAATACAACCAGAAACGCGATTTCACAAAAACCAAAGAGCCGAAAGGCAAAAAAGAGGTTTCAAAGGGGAAATTGCGTTTTGTTGTTCAAAAACATGATGCCTCCAGATTGCATTATGATTTCCGCATTGAAGTCGATGGCGTGATGGTAAGCTGGGCAGTTCCGAAAGGCCCTTCTGCAAATCCCACTGATAAACGGCTCGCGATGCAGACAGAAGATCATCCGATGGGCTACATGGACTTTGAAGGTACCATTCCAAAAGGGGAATATGGCGGCGGAACCGTGATGGTGTGGGATCTCGGAACATATCATGCTGAAGGAAATGATGACGTTTCCAAAGACAATTCGATCCTTAAAAAAATGCTTCGCGAAGGCAATGTAAAAATTGTCCTCGACGGTAAAAAGCTCCACGGCTCCTGGCATTTGGTTCAGATGAAATCCGAGGAACGCCAATGGCTGTTGATGAAAAGTAAGGATGAATTCAGCGGCAAGGAGGTCGACTTCGATCAAACGTCAGTTTTAACGGGTCGAAATCTCGATGAAATTGCTGAAGGAAATACGGTCTGGCATGCAACGAAATCAGTTGAGGAAAATGTAAAAGCCGTTTCAAAAGCGCGGAAAGCTGAAGCAAAATCGGTAACATCACGCAAAAGCGTAAAAACGAACGAAGCAGAATTTACCGCGGCAGATCTTGCCGACGCAAAGAAGCTAGGAACTTTCCCGCGCAATTGGATGCCGATGCTTGCCACCCTGGCCGATGAACCATTCGATAATGACGATTGGCTTTTTGAAATAAAATACGATGGATTCCGGACGCTCGCAATGATCGAAGATGGCGAGGTAAAATTGATTTCCAGAAATGGCTTATCATTTAACTCGCGATATCCTGAAGTTGTAAAATCATTGACGGCAATTGAAAATGATGTTGTTCTGGATGGCGAGATTGTCATTGAGGATGCAAAAGGAAAAAGCCAGTTTCAGTGGCTGCAGAACTACGAATCGAAACCGAAACGTGGCAAAATGAAATTTTACGTTTTCGACATCCTATATTTTAATGGTTTCGACCTTCGGATGCTTGAATTGATTCAGCGTAAAAAGCTGCTCAAAGCAATATTTCCGAGAATCAGCGGGATTGAGTATTCAGATCATGAACTGAGCAACGGCACCAAACTGTTTAAAAAGATTGAAAAATCGGGTGGTGAAGGAATCATCGCAAAAAAAATCTCATCAAAATATCAAACAGGCAAACGAAGTAAAGATTGGCTGAAAATTAAAACCGAATTGCAGCAGGAAGTTGTCATCGCAGGATTCACCGAACCTCAGGGATCGCGAAAAGGTATCGGTGCGCTGCTTTGCGGTTATTACAAAGATGGAAACCTTGTTTATGCAGGTAAAGTGGGAAGTGGCTATACCGAAGCTATACTAAAAGATCTACGCTCTAAACTTGAAAAGATCGAAACTAAAAAGACCTCGCTTTCAAATCCGCCTAAGATCAAGGATGTGCATTGGGTGAAGCCTGAGTTGCTGGCGCAGGTAAAATTCAGCGAATGGACAGAAACAGGAATCATGCGGCACCCGGTTTATCTGGGATTACGAGACGATAAATCGGCTAAAAAAGTAGTACTTGAAAAACCTGCTGTCGAGACTGAGGCAATGGATGAAAAACCGAGGGCGAAAACAGAAGCGAGAGTAAAGAAAAATGACGCAAATAACAAAGAGATAAGTGACGAAAACCCGCCTAAATCTACAGCCACAACACGCACTATAAAACGAAGTGTAAAAACCGCAAAAACGGAATTGCCCAATAGCCGTGTTGAATTTACCAATACCGACAAAATTTTCTTTCCAAATCAGAATATTACCAAAGGCGACGTAATCAGTTACTACAATGAAATTGCCGATTACATACTGCCATATCTAAAAGATCGGCCACAATCGCTTCGGCGCACTCCGGACGGGATCAAAAGCGAGGGTTTCTTCCAGAAGAATGTTGCAGGGCTTGTCCCCGACTGGATCAAGACAAAAAAAATAAAAGCTGAATCCGCCGAAAAACCAATTGAATGGCTTTTGTGCAATGATCGCGAAACCTTGTTGTATCTGGCCAATCTTGGCTGCATCGAGCTTAATCCATGGAGCAGCCGCGTGGGAACATTGGACAATCCGGATTATATCATTTTCGACCTTGATCCCAACAAAGCCGACATCAAAAAGCTTGTCAAAACGGCATTAAAGGTCAAGGAAATTCTGGACAATCTTTCGATCAAAGGTTACGTCAAAACGTCCGGTGGAAAAGGCATCCACGTGTTTATTCCGGTGTTACCAAAATATTCATACGATCAAACACGCGATTTCTCGCTTCTCATCAGCCAGATGGTCAATCGCGAACTCCCCAATATTACCAGTCTGGAACGAATGCCGAACAAACGTGTCGGAAAGGTATATCTCGATTTTTTACAGAATGGACGCGGCAAAACGATGGCAAGCGCGTATTCGGTCAGGCCGCGTGAAGGCGCCGGCGTCAGCACGCCATTGTCATGGGATGAGGTCAACGACGATCTCGACCTTTCAGAATTTAATCTATTGACAATTCCGGACCGGCTTAAGGAAAAAGGCGACCTTTGGAAGGATTTCTTCAAAGATAGTCTGGACCTTAAAAAAATCCTTGCGGCGATATGAATTACGTTGAAATATTAGGATTGGCTGCAGCTGCTTTGACAACGGCGGCAAACATTCCACAGGCTATCAAAATGATAAAAACCAGATCGACAAAAAGCATTTCGGCAGTTACCTACGCAATGCTTTTTACCGGCCTGGTTTTATGGCTCATTTACGGAATCTATATAGATGATCTTCCTATTATTCTTGCCAACTCAATTTCGGCTGCCATCAGCGGAATCATTTTGGTGATGAAACTGACAGCCAGGAAAGACCAGAAAAAAGAATCCTGATTATTTGTCGTTATCTTCAGATGAGATCGAGGTATTCTGATCTTCATCCAGATCAATATTGTCGTTGAGGATGTAATCATCCTGCGAAAATGCGTCTGCATTCCTGCTGTTATGCGAACCTGCGGGATCGTATTTTAACTGGCTTTCAGGGTTTCCTATATTATCCGCATTCATCACAAAATCGTGGTCTTCGGTATATGAAACTCCGGGTTGTTCCAACGCGATGTATTTGTCGGTATCTGCATGATCATGCCATTCATTTTGCTTCTGAATCAATTCCGGATCCTGGTCTTGATTCATTTTCTGATTGTCTTTATTTTGGTTTTCCATGTCTATTTATTGAAATTAAAAAAGTACAACGTTGCTCAGGTCCAGGTTCTTCATCAATCTGGTATTGGTGCGAAGTAAATTGCTGAGCAGTAAATTTTTAAGTTTTTTCTTCGTGCGGCGCATTTGTTTACGTTGCTGTTCCGCGAATTGCTGTAAGTCGTTTGTTGGTTTCATGATTGGCTATTTCCTCTAAGTTACCAAATAATGATTAAACGTGTTTACAGTTATCTGTACGAAAATTACAGGATTTACAGTTTAAACCCTGATTTGTCCTTCAATTCCGCCGTCGTCGACCTTCGCTCCCATTGCAGCAACTGCCCATTTCAGGAAGGCAACCGCTTTGCCGTCTTTTGTGTCCCAATAATAGGCATACGATGGCTCAATGCGGATGATCGTTACATCGGGATCATCCTTTCCTTCCTCAAACCACGCTTTGGCAATTGGTGTCCAGTGTTCTTCGATCGTACTTTTATCAGTATAAATTGAAGCTGTTCCATAAACCGACAAATAGTGAGAGTTTGACATTTTGCTGAAAAACAATTGCACTTTGTCGTCATGCTTGATTTCAAAATTCTTGTTGCTTCGTGCGTTGCTGATAAACCATAAATTTCCATGATCGTCGACTTCCTGCACGCTCATTGGTCTTGCAGAAATTGGAATCGTATTAAGTTCTGTACAAAACATGCAGATGTTTACATCTTCCGCAATTTCCTTTAGCTTTTTGATCGTTTCGGTCTTGTGGTTGTCTTTGAATTCTCCCATGATATATCGATTTTAGTTAGTTTGTTCTGATGTCCATTTAATTGCCGCATCGTATTCGTCCTTTGAATATCCTCGAAATTCGCCCGGCATGATCTTGCTGAATGCATCCGTAAATTTGATCACGGATTCCGAATCGGTCACAATTGCAGCCCGGTTCCACTTTGCGATATTCCTGATGCCAAGCAGTGCGTCGTTGAGCCATGCGCCCATCGTAAAATCTGAGGGCGACGTGTCGAGGAACAGCAGGTAATTTAATTTTCCGGTTTTATCCACAAATTGGCTTACCCTATCGATAACAGGATCAAAATCCTCTTTAATGATTTCCCCTTCTGCGCGGAAGCCCACCATATTTTCGGGAAGCCCATGAATTTCTGTAATCATAATTTTGCGTTTCTTATAAATTTACTTCTTATTCCACGGTGGCAGTGTTATTTTAATCATAATAACCTTCAAATAAATGGGCGATTTTAACTTCTGATTTAAGAAATGTTTCAATAAAAAAAACCTCGCATCGCTGCGAGGTTTCTCCTGACTATAAAAAATTGAAAAAAAACTATTCGTCGTCTGACGCAATTGCTGTATTGCGGTTCAACTCAACTTTCAGCGTCGATGCAACTCCCTGGTCATTGATCATCGTCATCTTCATCATATCGAGATCAGCAAGATTTCTCGAAACCACGCCGTTAAATTTATTGTATGAGATATTCATTTCCTTAAGATTTCTTAGCTTTTCAAGATCCCAAGGCACATTGCCTTCCATGTTATTCTCAAAAAGGCTAAGGTTTTCAAGCGACTTGAGATTTGAAATATCCACGCTCAATTTACCCGACAGTTTGTTACTGCTTAGTAAAAGTACCTTCAATGATTTCAATTGGTAGAACTCCGCAGGGATCTGACCTTCAATTTCGTTGTTAAATAATGACAGAACCTGAAGTTTTAAAAGTTTTCCCATATCTCCGGGAAGCGTTCCACTGATCATGTTCATGTACAATTCAATTGACTCCAAAGAAGTCGCGTTTCCAATTTCGGCAGGAATACTACCTGCGATTTTGTTGAATGCGATATTTATCGATTTCAGTGATTTCAGATTTCCGATAGTTGCCGGAATCGCTCCTGTGATCTTATTGCGAAATAGGTTAAGCTTTTCAAGATGTGTCAAGTTTCCAAGCTCTTTTGGAAGTTCGCCCGACAAATTGTTGTTCGCAAGTTCGATTGCTACAACATGATCGTTATTTATGACAACGCCATACCATTGCTCAACTGGTTTATTCAAATCCCATTTTGTTGTCCATTGAGATCCGTTAGTAGCCTGATTAAATTTAACCAATGCTTTTTTCTCTGATGGCGACACGCCGGCAAATGCAGCGAGAGTGTAACCGAGTAACATGAATAAGAATGTAAAATTTTTCATGATTGTGTCTTTGGGGTTGTTCAACGCGTCAAATGTAACGGCAATATCCGATAACACGCAAATAAAATCGATGAAATACACATAAACAGTAATATTAAATATAATTTTCTTACAAAAATTAACAAAAGTACATGATAAAAAAATTTTATATTTGACGTAACAACCTAAAACAAACAATTATGGAAATGAATTTTTTAGCATTGATCGGGGCAGCTCTGTCGACTCTTGTCGTTGGATTTATTTGGTATAATCCAAAGGTTTTTGGGACCGTTTGGATGAGGGAAGCGGGCATGACCGAAGAGATGATGCGAGGATCGAACATGATAAAGATCTTTGCAATGTCGATTTTCTATGCTTTGCTTCTGACTTTCATCCTGCAAACATTGGTTATCCATCAATGGGGCGTCATGGGCCTGATTGAAAACGACATGGCCAAGGCAAAACCGTCATTTGCGCCTTTCTGGGAAGATTACAAAAATGAGTACAGATATTTTAAACACGGCGCATTGCACGGCTTTATCACAGGCGTGTTTTTCGCACTTCCAATCATTGGAACTAATTCACTATACGAGCGAAAAAGCTGGAAATACGTGCTGATAAACAGTGGATTTTGGATCGTATGCCTGACAATAATGGGCGGTATTCTCTCCGCTTGGGCTTAAAAATGATGCGGTTGTCTGTTAACGACCGGGCAACCGCTTATTAAATTGAGTATTTTTGGCAAACTTTAATTGTTTGCACGCTTCATTGACTTTTAAAATCTTCGAAAATAGCGACTCGCTTCCCTCCGATTGGGACGAAGTTGCGGCAGGAAATATCTTTCTATCCCGGGATTATTTGAATGTGCTCGACGTTTCGTCACCTGAAAATATGCAATGCTGGTTTATTGGTATTTTTAATGATGATGTGCTGATCGGCGTCGCGGTCTCGCAATTTCTGGACTTTACAAAAATTTCTTCGTTTGGTGAACGGGATAATTGCTTTAAGAATACAATACGTACGTTTTTTTTCAAAAGATTTTCGTCACGAGTCCTGCTTCTTGGGAACAACATGCTTACAGGCCAGAACGCGTTCAGGTTCAAACAAAAGCCCGGTCAGGAACACCTGAAGATAATTTGCCTCGCAATTGATGAAATCTGCAAGCGTCTGGCAAAACGAAATTCACGACCACATCTGATCATTTGGAAGGATTTTGCCGGGTCTGTCCTCGATTCGTTCAAACAAACTGCATTTGATCCTTATTATCAGTTCAGCACGCAGCCAAATATGGTTTTCGATATCCGCACGGAATGGCATTCAGAACCGGAATATGTTTCTTCATTTGTCAAAAAGTATCGCGATCAATACAAACGCGCGCGAAGAAAGTGTGATGGTATTACAAAACGCAAATTAAATCTTGCTGATATCGTAGAATTAGAAGATCAGATAAACCTGCTGTATATGAACGTGGCCAGAAACGCGCCTTTCAATACTTTCTATTTGCGGAAAAATCATTTTGTGAGCCTCAAAAAATCGCTGAAAAGTAAATTCAGGATGTATGGATATTTTGAAGGTGATAAATTGGTCGGATTTAATACGATTATCGTCAATCACGAAGATATCGACACATATTTTCTCGGCTACGACGAGGACTGCCAAAAGGAGAAGATGCTTTACTTGAATATGCTTTATGACATGATCGCGTATTCTGTTCTAAAGAAGTATAAACGAATAATTTTTGCCAGGACGGCGTTGGAAATCAAGAGTTCGGTCGGTGCCACGCCTTTGCAGATGTTCGGATTTATCAGACACCAGAATAAATTCCTGAACTATTTTATGTCCAAACTCTTCAAATATTTTGAGCCCGAATTAAAATGGCAGCAGCGCCATCCGTTCAGGGATTAGGAACAGCGACCTTCATTTGTCTTGGCAAGATCCGGATATCCAGAAAATCAATTTCACTGCAATACTCGCCATCGACCTGAAAATAGACAGGAACATCGGTACGGATCGTCGCTTTTTCGGTAGACAAAATTTCGATATCGCCGGTATCCAAAGGCATATTTCCGGTTACGATCTTGCCGAAAATTACCAAGTCGAGATTTTTAATAATTACAATTTCAAATTTCCCGTCGTCCATCTTTCCGAGGGGATTTATGGTAACACCCGTTCCGTACTTTTTAGAATTCGCAATGACGATCATTTTTGCGGTCGCCTCGATGCGTCGGCCATTCGCTTCGACAACGGCATGGAACGGTAGTTCGGCATCCGTTAATGTGTTTACGGCCTGTAAGGCATAACCGAGTTTCCCGCGGATTGAGCTGTTCTCGTAATTCTTAATCAATTCGGCATTAAGTCCTATATCGCTCAAATGAAGGCTTTTTTGCCCGTTGATATCGATCATGTCAATTTCCTGCCAGTCGTTGTGAAAAGCAATTTCGAGTATTTCATCGATATCGGTTGGAAAATTCAGATCGACAGACAAACCATTTGCGGATCCGGCCGGCAGAATTCCGAGAATGACATCATGGTGCTCAAGCGCCTGAGCCACAAGCTTGATCGTTCCATCGCCGCCTGCAACCAGAACCCGTGAACAATTCAAAGTTTCATAAAGCTTCAGTATCTGCACTTCGTCGTCGTCGCCGGACGTTTCATACTTAATGATTTCGATATCATGGTGCGCGGCATAAGCAAGAGCCGCATCGATGATCGCCGTTTTATCGACTCCGCCTGAAATGGGATTTACTACCATCAGGAACTTCTTTCGTTTGTCCATTTTCAAGATTGCCGAATTAATTGTAATTTGTTGTTCCCATAAATTTAAAGAAAATTCATGAAGCCTGTCTTAAAATTATACCGCGGATACGCAAATGAACACGAGCTCATAGTAATGGGTCATGTTTTCCGTCCGACCACCCGCGCCGAGTACGATTTTCAGAAGCGGCGGCTTAAAAATGCGCGATCCGTCATTCGGATGTTCAGGATAAAAACGCAGGCAAATGCAGAGATCTTTCTTCACTTCAACGATCAGAAGATCTACACAAAATCTTTAGATGACGGACATTTTAAATTTTGCATTCCGCTTGAGCAGGAAACGAGCTATGGCTGGATAGATTACCATGTAAGCATGATTTACAACGGGGAAGAAATCATTGAAAAGGGCACGCTTATCAGGCCATATCAGGGAAATCTTGGCTTTATCTCAGATATCGACGATACTTTCCTGGTATCGCATACGAGGAATGCGTTCAGAAAATTATACATATTGCTCTTCAGGAATGTCAACGACAGGAAGATTTTTGCAGATGTCGTCCGGCATTATCAGGCGCTGAGCACTGCAGGCAGAAACAACAAAAATGAGCAAAATGCTTTTTTTTACGTTTCGAGCAGTGAGTGGAATTTGTATCGTTTTATTGTCGACTTCACCGAGCTCCATGAATTGCCGCGCGCAGTAATGCTTTTAAAAGATATTAAAACCAGTTTGTTGGATTTTTTTGTGACAGGTCGTGGAGACCACAATCATAAATTCGAAAAAATCAAGCATATTCTGGAGTTTTATCCGAGACTTCAATATACCTTGCTTGGTGACGATTCGCAGGACGATCCCTTTCTATATGAAAGCATCTGCAAGATATTTCCGGTAAATGTGAAGGCAGTTTACATTCGACAAACCGGTTCCCGGAAAAAGGAACGTGCCGCTGCCGTATTGAAAAACCTTGAGACCTTAAACGTGGCGGTTTGCTATTTTAAAGACAGTTCGGAAGCGATCGCACATTCTCAGAAAATCGGGTTGACATCTTAATTACAATGCATCGATTTCCATCTGGACATTTTCCCATTCTTCCAGAAGTTTATCGAGATCCTGTTTTTTACGGTTGTAGGCAGTAAAGAATTGTGCGTCTTCAATATGTTTGTCATAATTCGATGCAAGCGCTTTATCATCTTTCTGAATGTCGATTTCAAGCTGTTTGATTTGGCTTTCCACCTTGCTAAGCCTGTTTTGAAGCGATTTGCCGCGCTTTTGATCTTCGTATGATTTGCCGGACGATTTGACCGTTTCTTTCTTCACATCTTCGCGTTTTTCGACGTCGCGCATATTCTCAAGATTGCGCTGCTCGAGGAAAAAATTGATGTCGCCGAGGTATTCGCGAATCTTCTGATCTTTAAACTCATACACGATATTTGACAAACCCTGAAGAAAATCCCTGTCGTGCGACACAAGCAGCAGCGTTCCTTCATATTTCGCCAGAGCGGCTTTAAGTACATTTTTAGATTTGATGTCGAGATGATTCGTCGGTTCATCCATTACCAGAACGTTTATCGGCTGAAGAAGCAATTTACAAAGTGCAAGCCGGTTGCGCTCGCCGCCTGAGAGCACTTTAACCTTTTTCTCAACATCGTCACCGCGAAACAGGAAAGCGCCCAGCATATCCCGAACTTTCATCCGGTTGGTATCGTTGGCGGCATTTTCCATCGTCTCGAGCAGCGTAATCTCGCCATCGAGATATTCGGCCTGATTTTGCGCAAAATATCCAAGCTGCACATTGTGGCCTAGCTTGATCGAACCCTGAAAGTCGATATCATTGACGATAGCTTTCATAAATGTCGATTTACCCTGGCCATTTTGTCCTACAAAAGCAATTTTACTTCCGCGCTCAACGAGTAACGATATATTCTTTAAAATGGTTTTCTCTCCGTATTTCTTCGTTACATGTTCTGCTTCGACGACAACACGCCCCGGCGTTTTCGATACGGGAAAATTTATGCTCATGACCGAATTGTCATCTTCATCGACTTCGATTCGTTCCACGCGATCGAGCTTTTTGATCAGCGACTGTGCCATCGAAGCTTTTGACGCTTTTGCCCTGAACTTTTCGATAAGTTTCTCGGTTTCTTCGATTTTCTTCTGCTGATTTTTCTGTGTTGCCAATTGCTTCTCGCGAATCTCATGGCGCAGTTCCAGGTATTGCGAGTATGGTTTATTGAAATCGTAGATTTTGCCGAGTGAAATTTCGATGGTTCGGTTCGTCACATTGTCAAGGAACATTTTATCGTGCGAAACGATGACTACGACTCCAGGATAATTTCGGAGGAAACTTTCAAGCCAGATGATCGACTCGATATCAAGGTGGTTTGTTGGTTCATCCAGCAGTAAAACGTCGTTGTTCTGAAGAAGAAGCTTTGCAAGTTCGATCCGCATCCGCCAGCCGCCTGAAAAAGTATCGGTGGCATTATTAAATTCTTCCCGTTTAAATCCTAAGCCGAGCAAGATCTTCTCGGTATCGCCGACATAATTATA
This sequence comes from uncultured bacterium, assembly GCA_965365355.1. Lineage (GTDB taxonomy): Bacteria > Bacteroidota > Bacteroidia > Flavobacteriales > Flavobacteriaceae > Flavobacterium. Next base: position 30,365 of record CBDUBJ010000004.1, on the reverse strand, counting down.
GCCGCCGAGCAGTTCGAAGCGATGTGTCAGATCCGAGAGGTCTTCGATGACCTTGCTATATTCTTCACTTTCGTAATCTGTACGGGTGACCAATTGATGGTTGGTTTCTTCAAGCTGCCGTTCGACTTCCTTAATTTCGGTAAAAGCCTGGTATGCCTCTTCGAGAACGGTTCTGCCTTGCTCAAAATCAATATCCTGCCGCAAGAAACCGATCCTGATTTCTTTCTCGGTCGCTATGCTTCCGGAATCCGGTTCAAAATCACGTGCAAGGATTTTCAGCATTGTCGATTTGCCAGCACCGTTTTTTCCGACCAGTCCAACGCGATCGCCCGCACCGAGCCTGAAAGTAACTTCTTCGAAAAGATAGCTACCACCAAATGAAATTGAAAGATTATGAATATTGAGCATAAAACTGTGTTGGAAATGGGTTTGTCGTACCTTTGTATGGCACGAAAAAAATTTTGCAAATGTTAAAAAAAGGAAGCAAAGTATATAGCATTTTAACAGGAACTTGTCCGAGATGTCATTGTGAAAGCATGTACATCAACCAAAATCCATTTAATATTATGCAAACCATGAAAATGCATGAGCATTGTTCGAAGTGCGGATTGAAATATAAAATGGAACCCAATTTCTTCTTCGGGGCGATGTACGTAAGTTACGCGGTTGCAGTATTGCTGGGTATCTTAATATTTCTGGCTGCCTATTTTATATTTGAGGCTGACATGAGAACGACTTTCATTTCCATTCTTATCATTTTATTTTTACTGATGCCATGGGTTACGCGTATTTCACGAAATATTTATATCAATATGTTTGTCAGTTTTGATCCGAATTCTTCAAAGAACAATATCGGCTGATATTAACATCATTCGGTATTTTTGATCCTGCTTCAATTGACGAATAAAGCAAACGGGCCATTTCCGGGGCCAACATCACACCTCGGGATCCAAGTCCATTTAAGATATGCATCCGACCAATATCTGGATGCGTCCCGACCAACGGTTTTCTGTCTTTCACGGTTGGACGGATTCCGGCAAGGTGATCGACTACTTCAAAAGAGCAATTTGTAAGTTCTTTAAAAGCTGAGATCAGCTCTTCTTTACCGGCGATTGAAGGACTTTCTGATTTATCCTGCCAATTATAAGTGGATCCAACCTTATAAAGATCATTTCCCAATGGCATAACAAAAACATTTCCTTTGAGAATAAAATCCAAATTCAGTTCGGCCCGGACGATTAACAGTTCACCTTTTGTCCCAACGATCGGCAGATAGTTAAAATACGGATTTACGGTTAGCCCCATTCCTTCTGCAAATATAATGTGCCGCGCTTCAATATCTTGATATAGAATGGATTCCTCAGAAAATCTAATGGCATTAAAATCGAACGTCTGAAAAGAGATTAAGTTTTGCCTGTCTAAATAATCTCGGTAGCTATTTATAAACTTGGCCGTATCAACATAACCTGTCTCTAAAACTTCGCCAAATCCGAACGGAGCAATGACATTCGAATCATTAATCCGAACAATTTTGGGAACGAGAAAATCAGGAATGATATCGCAGGCCGTGAACCAATCATTCTGTTCTTCCACGGAAGAGAAACGCCGGAGTGTTGGTATCGGATGACGAAATTCAGATCCAAATAGCAAGGCAACTTCATCAAAGAACAAATGCATTGCGGGTAATAGTCCGCGAGCTCCCGAGACCAGCTTCAAACGTTTGAGGACGATTGGATTGTAAATTCCACCAGCCACAAGCGACGCGCTCGCCAATTTGCCATCCAATACAACGAACGACTTGCCATTCAATCTCGCCTGTTCAGCAAATGCAATACCTGCTAGGCCCGAGCCAACAATAATGTAATCGATCATACAGATAAAAAAAAACTCTTACCGGTTAAAGTAAGAGTTTTGTATTAACAATAGAAACTGTTAGTAATTCCACATATCCTGCTCAAAGTTGCGGATCTTCTCTTTTACCCTTTCGGATTCAAGAAGCTGCATCTGAGCATTATCCTTTTGATAATCGGCAATTCCACGGTCGCCGTAAACGTTTTCTTCTTTATAGATCACGCCGTTAAATCGACGGGAGTTCAATAAATGGTCGAACGTAATCGGCATCGCCGAGTTCTTGTCGTTAAAGGCTTTTGCTTCGTGAAGAACATCTCTGATCGATGGAAAGTATACCCAGAAAAGTTCGATCACATCGGGATTTTCAGCTCCGATATCACGTGCTTCCGGAGCAACCGGACAGATTGCAAGCAACCTGTATTTCATTTCGCTTTGACGTTTGTCGAAATACCAGTAGCCTTTGATCCTGTATCCTGAGACGTCCATCGCAGTCAATTCTTTTTCATTGATGAATTCCGGAGCAAGAATACGTTTTCCCGACTTATAATCGTCGTAGTAGTTGTTGAACTCGTCAATACCGGCCTGAGTAGTATCGCGGTATTTAAATGATGAGGACATATCCTTCAGCGTACGCTTGACGTTAAAATAATCGTCTGCATAAACTTCCGTGATTCTACCGCTCTTGATTCCGTTAAGCAATACGGCGAATAGTGAACGACGATCTTTACCGATGTTAGCCGTATCAACAGGATAATACAAAGGGAAATTAATCCTTTCGTCCAAGTCGATAAGCTCCCAAATCGTCTTTCCCATCAAAACGTCCCGATCGTGCACATAGCCGTATGCTAATGGCTTATCGTTATCGGAAATCAATTGGGCAGGAGTTTTCTTGCCGATTTCGTCAGGGGTTTTGGCATTTAGCAGGTTTGATTGCGCCGAAGCAACAGTTGTTCCCGCCAGTAGCAATACCAATAAACAATTTCTCAAATTCATCATTTTTTTATTAAGATCTAAACAGCAAACGCCCAGTCTAAATCAATTATTGTATTTCGTAGAATACAGGAGCACATTTAGGAGGGATAATTCCGTCCACACCCGAAATCTTAGTTTTGATATCGTAGATAGTGATCACGTCTCCACGCCCGGCTCTTGCAAGTGCGGCACGACATCTTGGATCAACTTTATTCCCGTTCACAACGATTGCAGGCTGGCCTGGTACCTTAAATGTAAATTGGGTTACGTTAAAATCAAGGTCGTACGCAAAATCTTCAAGCTTCGCAGTGATAGTAGACACTTCAAGACGCGATTTAGCACCTTTATCGTTTCCAACATTTCCGCCAATCGCACCCTGCGGTCCAGGAATATTCTTTATACGGAAAACCTTCTTACCTGAAACCTTAGATTTATCAGGAAGCTCACCGGTAACGCTGACAGTAACTTCAGTTCCCTGACCGGGCTTCAACATATATTGTCCTGCTTTTCCGGTCTTAGACAATCCCGGCGCATTAGCATTTACTTTATCATCTGAAATACCGGCAAAAGAGATCGTCATCGGGTTTGGAAGACCGCGGTAAACCACGTTCATTTTATCGGCAGAAATGTTCGGCGCGTTCGGTTTAGGAACAACTACATAATTTCCTTTGATCGGAAGGCTTACAACCTTTCCATTTTCATCAAAATTAAATGAACCTGTGATTTCATGCTCACCGACATTTCCTGCACCGAATGAAAATTTAGCCTGTCCAGCCTCAGCTTTCACAGAGTTTCCATTTACGATAACGGATTTAGCAGTAAGCGACGGGTCGAATTTTCCAAGAATTACTTTTCCTGTTACGGCTTCACCTTGGAAAAACGCAGTTTTGTCCGGAACAACGATCGGCTGATAAGCAGTAAGTGATGCTGCAGCCACAAGATCCGACTGGAACATTCCGCTGATGATATCGCTTTCAGTTGTTTTAACATCAGCCTGAAGCTGTGATAATTTCGTCACTGTGGCGATCAATGGGAAACCTTGATAATTGTAATGAAGCCAAGGCAATGTCGTACCTGCAGAAGCCGATTTAACGGGAGCAGTCTCGAACCTTTTCTCAATTTTCTTCATTTCAGATGCTGCGATCGCGCTTCCACCTGTCTGCTTGATTTCAGTTACAAACTTTGAAATCTTATCCAGGAATTCCTGTCCGCGCTTAGATGGCCTGTCACCTTCAAACCAAACTTCGTCAACGTAATCACCTTTGTCCATTTGTTCGAATGGAAGATTACCGTTTTCGTCTCTTTCAAGATCCTTGGTAAATTCGGTCTTCAATCCTTCGATATAATCATTGAAATCTTTTGAAAGCTTTCTGATTTTGTCAACTTTCACTTTCTTATCACCGAACTGGCCAGGCTGATCTTGAGCCTTTTGAGCCAATTGCTCAAAGGACGCCTGATTCCGCTGATCGGTCAATGCATTAGATTCTACGATTTTGTTATTCAAAATACCAAAAGCGGATAATACCTCTTTTGACATGTTCAGGGCCAACATAGCGATGAAAACCAAATACATGAGGTTAATCATCTTCTGCCTAGGGGTTAACTTTCCACTTGCCATTCTTTATACTCTTGTTTGTGTGTTATTAAAAATGATAAGTTTAAATTATGCCCTGTTGCTCATTGCAGACAACATACCGCCATAAACATTGTTTAGTGATGCAAGGTTTGCGGTAAGCGATTGCATTTGGTCTTTAAGTTTTAGGTTGTTCTCAGCAAGTTCGTTGTTGATCATTGCATTTCTCGAAGCGCTTTCCAATTGAACTTTGTAAAGGCTGTTCAATGATTCCATTTGTGCAGCTGCCAACGACATTTCTTCTGCATATTTCTTAGTAGAAGCAACTGAGTCAACTGTTGGTGAAATATTTCTTGCAGCACCTTCAAAGTTTTTGATGCTGTTTCCAAGACTTGCCATCAATTCGCCGTCAATTTTTGCTTCTTTAAGCATAGCATCGAGTTTTTGGGAAAGCATTCCCTGAGCATCTTTTGGATTTTCGTCTTTTTTACGGGCTTCGCCTCCTGCAAGTTCCGGATACACAAGCGACCAATCAAGATCCTGATCAACCGGGTCAAAAGCGGAAAGACCAAAGATCAATGCTTCCGTTCCAAGTCCGACGATAAGCATGATACTTGCTCCCGGCCAGTGCATCAGTTTGAAGAGTGCTCCTACGATTACAACCGCAGCTCCCATACCGTAAGCGAAATTCATAGTTTTTTTGCTCAAAATTGCCATAATAAAAATTTTTAGGTAGTTAAGTTAAAATATTAAGTTGGTTAAATTTATCTTCTTGGCGCCTGACCGGTTACTTCGACACCCATATAATCCTGAACTGTCCTGAAGCCGATATAGCTTCTTGCAGAATCAGCATATTCGAAATCACGTGTTCCAACCTGAAGGAAGTATGAAACGTCTTTCCATGATCCGCCGCGTGTTACTTTACGCTTGTTGGTCAGATCACCGACAGTTGGGTTCATTGTTGAAACATATTCGTAAGCACTTGCATCATAAGACGAGTCGGTCCATTCGGCCACATTACCCGCCATGTTATACAAGTTGTATCCGTTCGGATCGTATGATTTCGCTTCTACAGTATACAATGCCTGATCTGCCGCATAATCTCCACGGTTGGGTTTAAAGTTGGCTAAGAAACAACCGCGGTCGTTCTTCGCATATGGACCGCCCCAAGGATATGTAGCTGACTCGAGTCCGCCACGTGCCGAATACTCCCATTCCGCCTCAGTAGGCAACCTGAATGAGTTAATTAAGTCACGTTTCTTCTTTTTTGATTTGATGTATGAGTTTTTGTTCAAAGTTCTCCATGCGCAAAATGCTTTCGCCTGTGTCCAGTTTACACCCACGACAGGATAATCGCCATAAGCCTGGTGCCAGAAGTAATCATTGTGCATCGGCTCATTATATGAATAAGCAAAATCTTTGATCCAGACAGTTGTATCAGGATAAACAGATACATTTTCAGTTCTGATGAACTGACTGCGCTTTCCGACTTTAGCTTTTGCCGCAGCTTGGATATCCATCCATGAATAACGGAATTTCAATTTAGTGACATCGATCGTACGCAATCCATTATAAGCTTCGGCCACAGGAAGATACATTGTATCCATTACTTCGGTATAGTACTCATCCGGATATTTGGACGTATCGGTAATAAGCTTTACTTTCTTATTTAACCTACGGCCTGCATACGGATCATCATCAGTACCAACACTATAGTAATTTTCGTACATATATTTTTCATACGGCGTCATTTTCTCAGGATCCTGGTCATTAAAAGCAAAATCCCCGATGCTTCCTGCGTTCTTTTTGGACTTACCGTCGGTCGGGCCGGTCTGGCCTACTTCATCTGCCAAAATAGCCAACCTTACCCTGATGATTGAGTCTTTGACCCACTCCACAAACTGGCGGTATTCACTATTGGTGATTTCAGTCTCATCCATATAGAAAGAACGAACCGTAACCGTCTTGGTTGGCGCGTCCTGTACATTCGCAAGATCATCATCAGATTTACCCATGATAAAGGCACCTCCTGGAATCAAAGTCATGCCGTAAGGTTTTTCAGGATGCCATTTCCTACCCTTCACACCTACAAGCTCACCTTTATCGTTCGACCGGCCACATCCCACCAAAAGTGCGACAGCGGCTGTAAATGCAACGAATTTCTTCATATAATTTGGGTTATTTTTCTGTTCAAAATTTTAAGGCCGTAAACCTATTTATTATTTTTCAAAAAACCAATTATTTATAACAAAATTTCTATCCCACACCAAAAGTAGAATTTAAATTTGTCACAAAAAAATTTTTTATCGATAAAATGCAATAATCATCGATAAAATGCACTAAAATATGTATAATTGTAAGAATAATTTTTCAACTACACGATATTGTTCTTCCTTTGAGCTTTCCACCATCTTTCAGGTAATTCCTGATTGCATGCTGCTACGTACTCTTCATAAGAACACGGTAACAACGTATTTTTTTTCAGTTTATTATTTACTCCCGAAATAAACGGAATCTCGATCCACCATCGGTCAGTTTTATTGCTTTTGTAAAACACCAACTCCTGATCTTCAAGGGGAACGATATACTTCAAATACCTGTCTTTACTGACAAACGGATATTCATTTGAACGGAAATGCCATCCTTCAATGAAATACCACACAATTTGTGACATCAACGATGCTTCACGTGCAGTGCTCCCGTGGTTAAATAACCCAAAAGCCGATACTTTATCGCTGATTCCCGCATATCTCGACAGTGCGCATATCTCTTTGCCATCAAAGCCGTTAGGAGTAAATATATGAAAATTACCGGATTCCGCAGATTTTACCGCTGTTAAATCGATACTAACCAGATCCGCGTCCCGAAAAACGGGTTCGGCAAGTGAAATATTATGAGTGACTTCACCCAATCGATATGCATCGAAAAATAGTTTCTCGACCAGGTCGATTTCTTCTTGTGAATTGTAATATGTCTGGTAGCCTATATTGCAGAAATTGAACAGGTTGTTTGGCTCATCAAGAACAATTCTCGTCAAATAAGATCCTGCTGTCAATGGTTCGTGTTCTTTTCCAAAATCAAACTGACTGTCGACTGAAACCAGATTTACCATCTGCTCCTGCTTGTCGTAAGCCCTGTACATCGGATGCGTAAGCGCCTGCGTGCCACCGATTACGATCGGAATAATCTTCCTGCGAAGCAATTCGGCAACAACCTCGCGTACCGCAAATCCGGTATCATCAGCGGAATTCCCGGCCTCAATATCGCCTAAATCAGCAATCGATGCATGCCAGTTGCCCGGAAATAACGAATATAACGAACGCCTGAAATGCGAAAGATCAACAGTGCTGTCTCCAACGCCATTGCGGTTTTCCAGCACACCGACAATCGCGATCTGCGTAAACGACAAGTCAGGAAAGTCATGTTCGGTATGCAAAACGGCTTTGCGCCCTAAATGCTGGTTCGAAAGCGTGCTGCAGAATAACAAGATGTCATTGTCTACAGGCTGCAGAAAATCAAATACCATCTATTTTTTCTTTACGGTTTTTTTTGCAGTAGGCTTGGTTGCCGTCTTCTTTGCTGCAGGTTTCTTGGCCGCCACTTTCTTTTTGGGCGCCTTTTCCTCTATGAGTGCTTTCACGGCCTCCAAAGTAAGTTTTTCGGCATCCGTATTCTTTTGAAGTTCAATCTTGGTCTTTCCCTTTAATATGACAAACTTGCCCCATCGCGCTTTTTCGACCCGAATTCCCTCAGCCGGCCAGTCGTGAACGATCTTATCGATATCCTTCTTCTGTTTTTCCTCGATCAAAGCATTAAGGTCATCCTGCGATAAATTGTCAAAGTTGTATTTCTTCGACACGTTGATGAACATCCCATTCCATTTAATGAATGGCCCGAAACGCCCAACGCCTTTCTGGATCGGCTCACCCTCGTAAAATCCGATCGGAGCGTCAGCCTGCTGCTTCTCACTTATCAGCGCTTTCGCACGTTCGAGCGTTACATCGAGTGGATCTTCACCTTTCGGAAGTGAAATAAACGACTTTCCATGTCTGACATACGGCCCAAAACGTCCATTGCTGACCTCAACTTCTTCACCATCGATCGTACCGAGAGCTTTTGGCAGCAGGAACAAGTTCAAAGCTTCTTCAAGCGTGATCCCGCTGATATTCTGGTCGCTGCGAAGACTCGCAAACTGCTTGTTATCATCGTCGAAGTCGCCAATCTGTGCCATCGGACCAAACTTCCCTAATCTTACACTGACGGGCTTACCTGTTTTTGGATCAGTTCCCAGAATGCGCTCACCGCTTTCACGATCTGCATTCGCTTCGACTTCCTTGACATTCGGATGGAACTTGTCGTAAAACTCATTCATCATCTCCGACCAGTTACGGTTTCCTTCAGCGATCTCATCGAAATCCTGTTCAACCTTGGCAGTAAAATTATAATCGAGAATGCTGTTGAAATTTTTGACAAGGAAATCGGTCACGATCGTTCCAATGTCGGTCGGCACGAGCTTTCCCTTATCCGAACCTGTCATTTCCTTCAAAACTTTTTCAGAAATCTTCCCGTCTTTAAAAGTCAACTGCGTAAATTCTCGTTCCTGGCCTTCAAGGTTTCCTTTTTCAACATATTTCCTGCTGATGATAGTAGAAATGGTCGGCGCGTAAGTCGATGGCCTGCCGATTCCCAGTTCTTCCAGCTTTTTTACAAGCGATGCTTCAGTATATCGCGAAGGCGGACGCGTATATCGTTCCGTAGCAGTGATAAGCCGGTTTTCAAGATTCTCACCAACTTTTAACGCCGGCAGCATTCCTTCCTGTTCATCGTCATCCTCATCGGTTCCTTCGAGGTAAACTTTCAAAAAGCCCTCAAACAAAAGGACTTCGCCGGTTGCCGAGAACATTTCCGAATGCTTATCCGATGAAATTTTCACATTCGTACGCTCAAGTTCCGCGTCGCTCATTTGAGATGCGATTGTCCTTTTCCAGATCAAATCATAAAGCCTCGCCTGATCGCGTTCGATATTTACCGTGTGACGCGACATGTCCGTCGGCCTGATCGCTTCGTGAGCTTCCTGCGCGCCTTTCGATTTAGTCGTGAAATTACGCGGTTTCGAAAATTCCTTTCCATATGAGCTGATGATCTCAGCCTGTGCAGCGCCTAACGCGTCTTTCGACAGATTCACGCTGTCAGTTCTCATATAGGTAATAAGCCCGGCTTCATAAAGCCTTTGCGCAACCTGCATCGTAATTCCAACAGGCATGTATAATTTCCGCGCAGCTTCCTGCTGCAGCGTCGATGTCGTAAAAGGTGCCGCCGGCGATTTCTTCGTAGGCTTTGTTTCCAGATCAGCAACTTTATATCGTGCGCCCGAACATTTCTCAAGAAACTCAAGCGCAGCTTTTTTAGTAGAAAAATTTGAAGCCAGTTTTGCTTTTACAGTCTTTCCGGCTTCATTCGTGAACTCAGCCGAAACCGAATAAGACGCAACCGCTTTAAACTCGCGTACTTCGCGTTCCCGTTCAACGATCAGCCGCACGGCAACCGACTGCACACGGCCCGCCGATAATCCGCCTTTCACTTTGCGCCACAAAACCGGCGAAATCTCATATCCAACCAATCTGTCGAGCACACGCCTGGCCTGCTGCGCATTTACCAAATCGTAGTTGATGCCACGCGGGTTTTCAATGGCTCTTTGGATAGCCGACTTCGTGATCTCATGAAATACAATTCTTTTGGTTTTATCGCGATCCAGCTTCAACTCTTCCGCAAGATGCCAGGAAATGGCTTCACCCTCGCGATCTTCATCACTCGCAAGCCAGACGGTCTCAGCTTTTTTCGAAAGATCCCTGAGCTTTTTAACGAGCGCCTTCTTATCAGACGAAACTTCATATGTCGGCTTAAACCCATTCTCCACATCAACACCAATCTCCTTCGACGGCAGGTCGGCAATATGGCCATAGCTCGACTCTACCTGGAATTCGCTTCCAAGGAATTTTTCTATGGTCTTAGCCTTTGCAGGCGATTCTACAATAACTAGGTTCTTTGCCATCAGCAATTTTTTCGTTTGCGCAAAAGTATGCGAATTTTTTCTGATTGTCCGCCGGTGTCGTATTTCTCATTTTTTTTGGGCGTTCCGCGCTGCCGGTCAATTGCCTCCTATAATACATAAATTCCGTCGGCAGCGCGTCGGGCTTTCCGCGGTGCGCGGCACCTTGCTGCACTCCCTAACGCGGAAGTTAGTCGAAAGAGAAAAGTCGTAAAGTCGTAAAGTCATAAAGTCTTTAAAATCCCGGGATTGGAATTATCAACTGTCAATTTTAATTTTCAATTCTCAATTATTCATTATTAACTATTAATTATTAATTCCACCTACCTGCCATCTTGTCAGCAATTCCATTTCTTCCTATCTTTGACGCCTTGATTAAATTTTGCCTCAGTGGAAAAAGTGATGGATGAACAAAGGCAAGGCGAAAACCTTGTCCTTGATATAAAACCTGCAAACACAAAGAAACTTTACATTGAAAGTTACGGCTGTGCGATGAATTTCTCCGACAGCGAAGTCGTGGCGTCCATACTTTCGGGCAGCGGGTTCAATACCACGCAAAATATCGAGGAAGCCGATCTTGTGCTTGTCAACACTTGCTCGATCCGCGATAAGGCCGAACAAACGGTTCGCAAACGCCTCGAATTTTACCAATCGGTCAAACGCCGTTCGAACCCCGGGATGAAAGTCGGCGTGCTCGGATGCATGGCAGAACGCCTCAAAGACCAGTTCCTCGATCAGGAAAAGATTGTCGATCTCGTCGTAGGTCCTGATGCTTACAAAGACATACCAAATCTTCTTGAAGAAGTCGAAGCAGGTAACAACGCAATCAACGTCATACTTTCAAAAGATGAAACCTATGGCGACATTTCTCCCGTTCGGCTCCAGACAAACGGTGTGTCGGCATTTGTATCAATTACACGGGGCTGCGACAACATGTGTACTTTCTGTGTAGTTCCATTTACGCGTGGACGTGAACGAAGCCGCGAACCGCAGAGCATCATGGAAGAAATCGGAAAACTCTGGGATCAAGGTTTTAAAGAAGTCACATTACTTGGTCAAAACGTCGACAGTTATCTCTGGTACGGCGGCGGATTAAAGAAAGATTTCATCAAAGCAAGCGAAATGCAAAAGGCAACGGCCATTGATTTTGCCCAGCTTCTCGAAATGGTCGCAGTTGCATTTCCAAAATTGCGTATCCGTTTTTCAACAAGCAATCCGCAGGACATGCATGAAGAAGTTCTGCAGGTCATGGCAAAATATCCGAATATCTGCAAACACATCCATTTGCCCGTACAATCGGGAAGCGATCGGATTCTGCGCGAAATGAACCGCCAGCATACACGTGCCGAATACATCGGCCTTATCCGGAAAATTAACGAGATCTTGCCCGATTGCGGAATCACTCAGGATATGATCGCGGGTTTCCCAAGCGAAACCGAGCAGGATCATCAGGACACGCTGAGCCTTATGGACATCGTAAAGTATGATTTCGGATATATGTATTCATATTCGGAACGTCCGGGAACTTTGGCAGGCCGCAAAATGACCGATGACGTACCCGAAGAAACCAAACTGCGGCGCCTTCAGGAAATTGTTGCACTGCAGCGCAGCCACAGCCTATACCGTTCACAGCAATATATAGGTAAAACCGTCGAAGTGCTCGTCGAAAAGGTGTCAAAAAGATCCGAAGGTGACCTTGCCGGACGCAATTCACAAAATATCACCGTGGTATTCCCACGCGAAAATTATAAGATCGGGGATTTTGTAAATGTCCGCATCACCAGCTGTACAAGCGGGACGCTGATCGGCGAAGCGGTTGACTATAGTTCAATGAATACTTAATAATGAATAATTAATAATGGAGCTTCACGGGGAGTTCTATCATTATTAATTATTACCTATTACTTATTAATAAAAAAAATGGATTCAGTACAAGCAATAAAACAGCGTTTTGAGATCATAGGGAACGACCCAAAGCTCAATCGCGCGGTGGAAAAAGCCATACAAGTTGCGCCCACGGATATTTCTGTGCTCGTAACGGGCGAGAGCGGCGTCGGAAAAGAAAACATTCCGCGCATCATCCACGCTTTGTCGCATCGCAAACATGGAAAATACATTGCGGTAAACTGTGGCGCGATCCCCGAGGGCACAATCGACAGTGAATTGTTCGGGCATGAAAAGGGCTCATTTACCGGCGCTACAGGAACGCGCGAAGGTTATTTCGAAGTAGCCAATGGTGGAACGATCTTCCTCGATGAAGTTGGCGAACTGCCGCTTACAACTCAGGTTCGTTTGCTGCGCGTACTTGAAAACGGTGAATTCATAAAAGTCGGATCATCGCAAGTTCAGAAAACTAATGTCCGGATCGTGGCCGCGACGAATGTCAATATGTTCTCGGCTATCGAAAAAGGAAAATTCCGCGAAGATCTGTACTATCGATTGAGTACTGTCGAGATCATGCTTCCGCCTCTGCGCGAACGTAAGGATGACATTCATTTACTTTTCAGGAAATTCGCATCGGATTTCGCACATAAATATAAAATGCCTCCAATCAGGCTTGATGACAACGCAGTTCAGTTCCTGCAGAAATATCGCTGGAGCGGAAACATTCGCCAGTTGCGAAATGTAGCCGAGCAGATCTCCGTACTCGAAACCAACCGTGAAATATCGGCGCCGACATTGCAGGGATATCTGCCTGTTGAAAGAAGCAATCTGCCTTCGGTCATCAAAGACCAAAAGCCTGAAAGCGATTTTTCAACCGAGCGCGAAATATTGTACAAAGTGCTGTTCGATATGAAAAGCGACCTCAACGACCTCAAAAAGCTTACCTTGGAACTGATCCAGAACGGAAGCGCCAAAGTCCGCGAAGACAGTCAGAATCTGATCAATAAAATCTACGGCGATGTCGATGTGGATTTCGAAGAAGACAATGATCCGCATCAAAAGCCATATATCTCAAATTCGGGATCTCAGAATTTCAGTCGGAACGAAAACTATGAATTCGCAGAAACCATCGAAGAAGAGGAAATTTTAAGGCTTGAGCAGAAAGAAATCGAAATGATCAAAAAAGCACTGGAAAAAAACAAAGGGCGGCGAAAAGCTGCTGCTGACGAGCTGGGAATTTCGGAACGTACGTTATATAGAAAAATCAAACAGTTCGACCTTTAAATGACATATCTTAAATATATATTCGTACTATCGGTAATTTTTCTGGCATCCGGGTGCTCGGTCTACAATTTCACCGGAACCGGAAAAATTGATGCCGATACTTTTCAGGTGAACTACTTCCAGAATCAATCGCCACTTGTCGAACCTGGTATCGAGCGTACATTTACGCAGCGTCTGCAGAATTTGATCCAGAACCAGACAAACCTCAATCTCGTGAATTCCGGCGGCGACCTTCGTTATGAGGGTGAAATTGTCGATTATCGCGTAACGCCGATGACTGCAACCGCCGATCAGCGTGCGGCGCAAAACAGGCTTACGATCTATATCAACGTCAGGTTTACCAATACTAAAAAGGAAGATGACAATTTCGAAAAGAGATATTCGTTTTTCCACGATTTCCCTGCGACCGAAACACCAACCGGGGCAACGCTTACCGAGGCGCTCGACGTAATTTTTGAACGCATCACGCAGGACATCTTTAATGATTCACTTGCAAAATGGTAATAGCTTTTCGCTAATTTTGACTACTTTTCGATAAAATTTCACAGTGACCGTATCCGATTATACATACCTGCTCAACCGTCCGGATGCCGTCAATGACAGGCAAACCCAGGAGCTTGAAAAAATCGTCAATGAGTTTCCGTATTTCCAGAGTGCGCGGGCATTGCGGCTGAAAGGCTTGTACAACCAGAACAGCTTTCAATATAATTATGCTTTGAAAGTTACGGCAGCTCATACGACAGACCGCAGCGTTTTGTTCGATTTCATCACATCGGATACCTTTACCGCAATCCATAAGGGCTTATATGAAAGAAAACTTGCGGAACTTTATAATATCGACGTCAGCGGAAGCGAGATCGTGCAACCTGTCACTCATGCCGATCCGACAATTGACAAGATAGAGCAATCAATTTTAACATCGATACGGGAGTCGGAAATTCCGTATGACAAGGAAGTTTTCTACGATGAAATAGTCCCGGAAGAACAAAAGCCATTGCTTTATGCGGTTATCGATGACGCCGAGAGTGAAGTTGAATCTGAATATAATATAGAAACAAAGGATATTGCTGCTGATGATGAAGCTGATCAAGATGAAATCACCTCTAAAAAGATCGTAGTTGGCGATTCGGATAATTCAGCCTTATCCGACCAATCAGTGGTAGTAGAATCGGAATCTGCCGATATTGATTCGGAAGAACAGGAACCGTCATCGGACATCGAAACGAATACAACATCAATACCTGCTGAAACCGACAATACATATTCTCAAATAGAGGAAGCGGCATCAGCGGAAGCTGAAGTCAATAAAATGGTTCCGAAAGAGTTTGCAGATGATCGACTTCCGGAAACAGTTTCAAACATTGATAATTCCGAAGACGAACTTCAAACATCTGTCGAAGAAAAATTACAACTCGGCCGACCGCTGGAATTTGCCTCTGATGAAAAACATTCATTCCAGGAATGGCTTCAGCTTTCGCGCGTGAAACCGATCGAGCGCGAAGAAAATGTCATTGAGGAAAATAATTCCGACATTACCGTCAGTGACGCGTCGGCAGAGATCCGTGAGCTCAAAAATCAATTGATCGATCGATTTATCGAAACGAGTCCGAAGATTCCGCCTGTAA
Organism: uncultured bacterium; assembly: GCA_965365355.1. Classification (GTDB taxonomy): domain Bacteria; phylum Bacteroidota; class Bacteroidia; order Flavobacteriales; family Flavobacteriaceae; genus Flavobacterium. The sequence continues at coordinate 15,127 of CBDUBJ010000004.1, read as the reverse complement.
AACAGGATGCGCGACCAATGGCGATTCCGGAAGCGCCAATCGACAATGCATCGCTGATGACCGAAACGCTGGCACGGGTTTATCTTGAGCAGAAAAAGTATACAAAAGCGATTCAGGCATACGAAATATTAATTTTGAAATATCCCGAAAAAAGTTCTTTCTTTGCAGACCGAATTTCGGAAATAAGGAATTTGCAACAAAACAATCTGATACAATGAGTACTTTTTCAATTTTTGTGGTTTTAATATCGATCGTTTGCTTTCTTCTGATCATTGTCATAATGGTACAGAATCCTAAAGGAGGCGGCCTTTCTTCAACTTTAGGCGGAACTCAGATGATGGGCGGCGTTCAGAAAACTACAGATTTCCTTGATAAAAGCACGTGGACATTAGGTGCGATCCTTATGGCCTTGATCCTTGCTTCATCGCTAAGTTTCACTGAAACCGACAATCCGGCGGAAATTCTTCCGGCGCAGACAGCAGCTCCGGCGGAACCAACTAACATGACGAATACGCCTGCAACGCCTTCACCGGCAGGTCAGGCAACACAAACTGACGGTCCGGCTCCTGCCAACGATTCAGTTCAATAGTGTATAAAACAATAATATAAGCCAACCTTGTCAGGTTGGCTTTTTTATTTGCTGTAAAAATGTCAGCCTGACGCCGGTGGCACAATATCTGACAAGCGCGCGACGAAAAATAATTTAACTTAAAATAATAGCATTATGGCATTAAACATTAAACCTCTTTCTGACAGGGTTCTTGTTGAACCGGCGGCTGCGGAAACACAAACGGCCTCCGGTATTTTTATTCCTGACACGGCGAAGGAAAAACCTCAAAAAGGCACTGTCGTTGCGGTTGGCAATGGCACAAAAGAGCACACGATGACAGTCAAAGTCGGCGATACCGTACTTTACGGCAAATATGCCGGCACCGAACTGAAATTCGAAGGCAAAGATTACCTGATCATGAAGGAAGACGACATTCTTGCTATCATCTAAAACCAAATTAAAATTTAAACAACAAACATAACCATGGCGAAAGACATAAAGTTTGACATTGAAGCACGTGACGGCCTGAAAAGAGGCGTCGACGCGTTGGCAAATGCAGTTAAAGTGACATTGGGACCGAAAGGCCGGAATGTGATCATCGGAAAATCATTTGGCGGACCGACAGTTACCAAAGACGGTGTTACCGTTGCTAAAGAAATTGAATTGAAAGACGCGCTTGAGAACATGGGCGCGCAGATGGTTAAGGAAGTTGCATCGAAGACAAACGACCTGGCCGGAGACGGAACTACTACTGCTACCGTTTTGGCACAATCGATCGTAAAAGAAGGCTTGAAGAACGTTGCAGCCGGGGCGAATCCGATGGATCTGAAGCGCGGAATCGATAAAGCGGTCGAAGCGATCGTTTCAGACCTTGCGAGACAATCGAAAGAAGTTGGCACCGATGGCGAAAAGATCAAGCAGATCGCGTCGATCTCGGCAAACAACGATGAAGTGATCGGCGAACTGATCGCTACCGCATTCGGTAAAGTCGGCAAGGAAGGCGTCATTACGGTTGAGGAAGCAAAAGGAACCGATACTTACGTTGATGTTGTTGAAGGAATGCAATTCGACCGTGGCTACCTTTCACCTTATTTCGTGACCAACCCTGAAAAGATGGAAGCGGAACTTGAAAATCCGTATATCCTTCTTTATGATAAAAAAGTTTCTTCGCTGAAAGAATTGCTTCCAGTCCTTGAGCCGGTTGCACAATCCGGAAAACCATTGCTTATCATAGCGGAAGATGTTGACGGAGAAGCATTGTCTACTCTTGTTGTGAACAAACTTCGCGGTGCGTTAAAGATCGCGGCAGTGAAAGCTCCGGGCTTTGGCGACAGGAGAAAAGCGCTTCTTGAAGATATCGCAATCCTTACCGGCGGAACCGTGATCTCGGAAGAGCGCGGATACACTTTGGAAAATGCCGGTTTGGAAATGCTTGGTACGGCGAAACGCGTAACCATAGATAAAGACAATACTACAGTAGTGAGCGGCGCGGGTGAAACTGAAATGATCAAAAACCGCGTTAACCAGATCAAAGCTCAGATGGAAACTACAACATCCGATTACGACCGCGAAAAACTTCAGGAACGTCTTGCAAAACTTGCAGGCGGTGTTGCAGTACTTTATGTCGGTGCTGCGTCTGAAGTTGAAATGAAAGAGAAAAAAGACCGTGTAGACGACGCGCTTCATGCAACCCGTGCGGCTGTTGAAGAAGGAATCGTTGCAGGTGGCGGCGTTGCGTTGCTTCGGGCGAAAAATGTCTTAAAAGACCTTTCTGCGGCAAACGCTGATGAAGCTACCGGAATCCAGATCGTTGCGCGTGCAGTTGAATCGCCATTGCGTACGATCGTTGAAAATGCAGGACTTGAAGGTTCTGTCGTGGTGGCTAAAGTTGCGGAAGGTTCAGGAGATTTCGGATACAATGCAAAAACCGACGAATATGTCGACATGCTGGCAGCCGGAATCATCGACCCTAAGAAAGTTACCCGCGTCGCACTTGAAAATGCAGCATCGGTTTCGGGGATGATCCTTACCACGGAATGCGCTCTTGTAGACATTAAGGAAGATGCTCCCGCCGGCGGAATGCCAATGGGCGGCGGCATGCCGGGAATGATGTAATTCAGTCCAAATATCAATTAAGGCATCTTCGGATGCCTTTTTTATTTCCCGTAATCGGAGTTAACTGAAAAAACATATATTTACCCGCAATCACAATTTATGAGAACCAGTTACTTCGCATCACTACTCGCCTGCCTGTTTGTTTCCCAAACCTTTTTTGCGCAGAATTCACCTGAAAAAGAAAAGATTGTCGAATCGGTCAGCAATTACTTTTACATGGATCGCGAAAATATTCATGTTCATTTGGACAAGAAAACCTTTATGGTCGACGAAACGATCTGGTTCAAAGGATATGTTTACAACAAGAAAAGCAATACGCCATTTCTTGAAACAACCAATGTTTATGCGTTACTGTACGATAGCCAAGGTGTAGAGCTTCACGAGAAATTACTATTCGCATATGGCGGCGCATTCAGCGGCAATTTTAAGATCAGCCCCGACCTGCCGAGCGGTCAGTATCATTTGCACTTCTACACTAATTACATGAATAATTTTGCTGAAGACGAATCTGTTCAATACACTATAAACATTGTAAATCCGCAAAATGCATTTGTCATCGACGAGACTGCGGTGGGGCAAAAAATTAAGCTTGAGGTTTTTCCTGAAGGCGGACAATTAATATCTGGCGTTGCAAACAATGTGGCTATCAAGGTAACCGATTGTAACGGGCTGCCGACAAAAGCAAAGGAAGCGCAAGTACAAAATGGCAGTGGAAAAATTATTTCAACTGTTGTCCTCGACCGGTTTGGCATTGGGAAAATGTATGTTACGCCTACAGGGGAAGTTCTAAAAGCTGTTGCCTCTGTTGACGGGAAAACGCATGAAGCATTTTTTCCTCCGACAGAAAAAAATGGAATCGCACTTGAGATTAATAACTATGCGCTTGCAGGAAAGACTTTATTGAAATTCAGGGCATCATCGGAATATGTGAAACCTGATGCCAAATATTTGATTGTTATCCAGCAGAACGACAAGACAAACATATTTGATTTGTCGATAAAGCAGCCGCAGACAGAGATGGTAATTTCCAATGAAAACTTTTTTCCGGGCACAAATTCGGTCCGTATCATTACATCAGACCTGAGACAAATCGCTGAAAGGTCCGTTTTCTATTTTTCTGAATATCACAAAGCAGCCATCGCCGTGGAAAGAAAGCAGAACGGAACTTTTAAAATATCGGGTTCCAATGGCTCCAAGTCGAATTTAAGCATCGCTGTATTTCCTGTCAATTCCAAAGCTGCGTATGAAACTTCCGATTTAAAATCGGCTATGATGATCGATTCATATTTTGCGCAGCGATCGGAAAATATAGCCCAGTTACTCTCTGAACCTACAAAAGCGAATAAATTCCAATTGGATCTTTTCATGCTTACAAGGCCGGCATCGAAATACCTGTGGGCAAACATGCTGGGAACTGCGCCAAAGCTGACCTATGATTTCGACATTGGCCTGGCAATCAAAGGAAATGTCGGAAGAAGTTTCGGAGATCCAAAATCATATCGCATCAAACTACGCTCGACCAAATCGTATCTGACAGATTATTCTGAAATCGATTCGAAAGGCGAATTCGTTTTCAAGAATCTGGTTTTTGCCAACGATTCTGAGTTATTGTTCAATCTATTGAAAAATCCGTCAACTCCGCAAAATTTTAATCTTTTCCAGCAGATCCAAAATCGGAAGCGTGGTTATCGACGTGGATTCAAGCCACCGATTGCCGCATGTGAAAGGCCGTTACGCAATCTAGACCTGGCAGACATTCCCGTTTTTGGCGCAGATGTGGTCCAACTCGATGAAATTAGCGTTAAAGCGGCATCGAAAAAAACTTTAAAATACAGTCAGAATTTTGGAAATGCAGCACTCCGCGGCGTCAAAGTCACAGACGAAAATAACCGAACCGACCTTCTTACATTTTTATCTTTTCAAGGTTTCAACATCAGCAGAAACCGCGGAAACGTCGATATTTTAACCCGAAATATCACAACCACGTTGCAAGGACAGCCTTCAAGACCGGTCGTGTATGTAAATGGCCGGCAAGTCTTGACATTTGATGAACTCCTGGACATCCATATGATGGACGTGGATGAGATTTATTATGATATCAATGCGCTCGTACCGTCGATGAACAATTTCGTCGGAATCATTAAAATTTATTTGCGAAGGCCAGATCAGTTGGATTCAAGATCTGTAACCAAATTAGTGACAGTGCCGCTGGCTTTTGCAACGATCGATGAGTACGAGCCGCCGAAATACATCCAGACGGATTCAAAAGGATTCAACGAACTTGGCATCATAAATTGGATACCCAATGTCATTACTGACGATAGTGGAAAATTCGAACTGGAATTTTATTCGATGGGAAAGGATGCCATTAAAGTTATCGTGGAAGGTATGACCACTGACGGAAAACTAATTCACGAAGAAAAAATTTTCCAGCAGTAATTACTGAACTTCGTCTTCTTCGGGCTTTGACTTTTTGGCAAATTTCAGAATTACGGGAATCATCGTCAAGGCGACAAGTCCGATAATGATCACTTCAATGTGATGCTTAAGATCAATGTCAAATTCCTCAAGCAAAAAACCATACAAATAATGCCCTGCGAAGATCAGGCTGAAAGACCATAGGATCGAGCTGACGACGTTGTAGAACATGAACTTCTTTTTCTCCATGCGGACAATGCCTGCAACGATAGGTGCAAACGTTCTGAAGATCGGCAGAAATCTCGCAAAAATGATGGCGCGGCCACCGTGTGTTTCAAAAAACTCTTTTGATTGGATCAGGTATTTTTTCTTGAACCAGAAACTGTCTTCCTTATTGTACAAATAATATCCGCTTTTCGCGCCAAACCAATAGCCCACAGTATTCCCGAGAATCCCCGCGAGCGCGACTAGTGCCGAAAGAAGTGCGACATTGAGAAACGCACTTTCAATCATGAAGGCGTTCTGAACCAGTTCGCGATTGTAAATCCCTGCCAAGAACAACAAACTGTCACCCGGAAGAAAGAATCCGGCGAACAATCCTGTTTCAGCAAACACAATAAAAAGAACAATCAGAAGTCCCATCTTGACGCCATTAATGTCAAAATGGATATAAAATAATGGGTCAATCAGATTTTTCCAGTCGAAGTCACTCATCAAAGTCTATTTTCAGTAAAAATTTTCGCCCGTGAAAGTACGCATTATTTCCCGTTGCGGCAACCCGCGTCAATCACTTTTAGCACAGTTTAAAATACAAGGCCGGAGGATAAAAATGCATGACACTTTTAATCGTCCGGCCCGGTAAAAATTATTTCAGACGTTAGTTTGTTCGTTCGTACTTGCAACAATGATGAAGATTTTCGTATGCATCGTCGGTAGCTTTAAGCTCGTCGGTATCATGACCTGCCGCCGCAACTGCTTTCCGAACATCGGCAACCGAAGCTTTTTCCTCATTTAAAATGACATGCAGCATTTTGTCGTCCAAATGATACTCTGCAGATTTCACTCCGCTTACGCTAAACGCCGCTTTTTCGATGCGCTTTTTACATTGATCGCAAGTTCCATTGACTTCAATGTCGTGTTTTGCATTCTTTTTCTTTTCCTGCGCTGACGCTGATAAGGTAAATATCATCATAAAGCACAATGTGAATATGGTTTTCATAATTTATCTTTTATTTGATTTTATATCGAAGTCCGGCGTAAAACATCTGTCCAAAAATCGGCGCATATATTATCGATGCATCGAACGAATTACCAAACGGATTTTCATTGCCTAATATTGCATTTTGTTGTTTGTAGTTGCCGAGGTTTTCACCACCGACGTAAACTTCGAAGGTCGATGAAAATGTCCTGGTTATCTGCGCGTTAAACAGTGAAAATGAAGGCGAATAGTCAGAAAGCCGATCTTCCGGCGGATTTGAGAACGTAAACGGAAGGCGTTGCTTTCCCATCCAATTGTACGTGAAATCAAATTTCCACCTGTGCCCTTTGTCATCGATGTGTGTCGCGTATTCCAAATTTGTAAAAAACCTGTGCTGCGACTGGAAAGGGCGTTCAAAATTTCCCGAGAGATAATCGGTTCGGATGTCATAGAATTTATACGACGACCGAATATTGAAGTGCTTGATCGGCTCGTAATTAAAATCGACCTGCAGACTGTTGGCGTAGGAGCTTCCTTTCAGATTATAAAATGCTGCGGATTGCGCATCGATATATGTATCGGCAACAGCCTGGTTCTGAAAGTCCGTACGATAGAAGTCAAATCCCGCGTCTGCCGGTTTACCGAATAAAGTAAAATTTTGCGAAAAGCTGATGCCGTAGTTCCATGCAATTTCAGGATCGAGGCCGTAAAGATTCCCACCATCGGACAGAATCGAAAAGATTCGCGAGGAAGCAAAGAGTTGCTGATTTTCGGCAAATATGTTGGCAGCACGCTTTCCCCTGCCTGCCGAAGCACGGATCACGGCACGTTCCCATGGCGCATACCGCAAATGGATCCTCGGAGTGACAAATACGCCAAGCCTGTTGTGGTAATCGGCGCGAATCCCCGCGATGAAACTGAAATCGTCCGTATTGTCATAAGTATATTCGAAAAACGCTCCGATGGAATTGTCGATCCGGCCGAAATCCTGACTAATTCCGGGTACTATTACGAGCTCTGCATACTTATCATAAGTAAAATTCAAACCGGTCGCGAACTTGTTCATCGTATTGCTGATGATCGAATTGAAAACAAGATTCGAATAATAGCTTTGCTGCTTGATATCGTAAACATTCAATCCGAAATAAGAATGCTGATCGTGCAGACTGAATGCGTTCTGCCAGCCAATGCTTTGATACGGCATGTCGGGAAATACATAACCTGTTTTGGCTGATAGATCGAGCCTTTCGGTATTGATTTCGGAACCCCAGTATACGGTTCCCCATTGATGCAGTTCAGGATCGTAATCGACTTCGCCCGTTTGTTTTCCATCGTTCATATACCGAACGTTAAAAAATCCAACCAACCCTTTTTCGGTATCGGCGTATTGCCAGCGATTCAGCACGTTGATCTGCTTTGCGATCGGATTATCGAGGAAACCGTCGTCATTCATATCATTTTTAGAAACTCGTGAATTTCCGTGGATAAACAGGCTCGTACTCCATTTGTCTGAAAATTTTTTGTTGTAATGCGTGTTGATCTCAAAACGCGAATCTGTTGATCCATATGCATTCAGAAAAAAAGGAATATCCGTAGCGGGCTTTAGCAATTCGGTATTGATCTGGCCGGAAATGCTTTCGAAGCCGTTTGCCACCGATCCCGCACCTTTTGTGATCTGGATGCTTTCGACCCAGGTTCCCGGCGTAAATGACAGGCCATAAGCCTGGGATGCGCCGCGGACAGACGGAATGTTCTCTTCGGTGATCATCAGGTACGGACTCGTCAGACCGAGCATCCGGATCTGCCTTGTCCCGGTTAAAGCATCTGAAAAGTTGACATCGATCGATGGATTGGTCTCGAAACTTTCCGCAAGGTTGCAGCATGCCGCTTTAAGCAGTTCGCGGCCTGTCATTACCGTAGTATTCGACGTAAGCCGGGACGATTTCTTAAGGCTTTTGCCCGATGTTTCTATTTTAATTTCCTGCAGAGTGTCTTGGGAAAAAGACTGAAAAGATGTTAGCAGCAGGAACGCTATTAATATTTTTTGCATAATTTATTTCAATGTTACTGAATCAGTGCAAGGCTCAGAACAAAAAATAATTATGCGTAGAAAATAAGCTGCTTGAAAAGTTTGTAAAGTGGCGGCCCGTGGACCGGTGCATGATCGAAGTTAAGATTGGCGACAAACACTTCATCACCTGATGGCAAAAAGCAAATTTCGTTAAAAGACAAAACTGCAGGAGAAAACGCTGCCTTCAGGTCGAAGTTTTTGGTAATAATATCCGATTTGCCTTTGATCTTTACGACTTTATCCGAGCAGCAGGATTTATTTTCTTTTGCTTTTTCAATGCAGCAGTTTTCAGAATCTGCAAATTCGTCATTGATATTCGCGTACGCAATCCCGGCAATATTTTCGCCACAAAAATGCACATTGAAGGCCAATCCGCCGGTAGAAACCAACATCAGGGACGACAAAAGGATGGAGATGCATTTTTGTAAAAACATGGCGCAAAGTTAATTAAAAAACGAATCAGATCACATCTTATTGCCCTCTGCCCTTTGCTGGAAGTAAAATGCGGGAATGAACAAGATCAGGAAGATTGGCTGGATTAGAAAACGCCGAATGTAAAAAATAAACATCTTTTCATCGCTGAAATAACAAAGAACAGTTGCCATTGCGATCATCAGCAGTGCCATCAGTATCAGGAATAACATAATTGAAAACTTGGTAAGGTCGGCGTTTCTGAAAATCAAATGAATAATTGCAATTGAGATGGCAGAATTTAAAATATACCGAAATCCAAGACTTAAAAAGAGCAATGTCGGATTAAAGACCGGAATCGGCAGATCCGTATAATCACTGCGAAAATATGCAAGCAGCGGATCATAAAAAATATCCAGTTCGAACCATCGAACCGCGACCAGCATGGCGAGCAGCAACGAAATAAGCAGAAATGTTTTAGTTCTTTGCATTCGAATGATATGAAAACCTGTTTACCCAGATCACCCAAAGCATGAAAACGACACCATATATAAATAGGGGAAATATGACGCCGTGCAAAAAGTGCTCATGTTCAGGATATTTATGAATGGCAGCTGCGAGAAGTGCGATGCGCGCGATATTCAGGACATGGATCACAATGCATCCGCTGACGATGAAAATGGCAGTGGACCGAAGTGGTCCGGCAAAAGCGACGACAAATGCAGTAAATAAAATCATGACACTGACTGCGTTACAGCCTTCGATGATCCGCGCAACGTAATTCCCGTCGTATATCAATTTCATGTATGGATTTGAGTCATGTGGCACGACAACGGCATTCGCGTCGACCGTCTGCAACAAAAATTCAGATTGCCGCGCAACTAAAAGTGTAATAGAATCGATTTCCTTTTTTGATTCGTCGAATCGCGTAAGAAAAAATTGATAACAAAGCCCCAGAACTAGGTAAGTCAGAAAAAATTTTGCAAGGAAAACCAAAAAAGGTTTGTATCTCCGAACGTATGCTTGCACTGTTTTTTAACAAAGCTATATAATTTTTAGCTGCGTTATTGGGTTAAATTTGTAAAAAACGCGACCCTATGACTTTTGAGGAATTAATGCCGAAAGTTGATGACATCCTGACAAACATCGATACGCTGCGAGACCAGAAGCTGATGAAGATCTGCCATTTGCTGCGCGATAACATCGATTATTACGACTGGGTCGGATTTTACTTCCGCAATGGAGATAAAGAGGAACTTGTGCTCGGACCTTATGCCGGTGAAAAGACTGAGCATACCGTCATTCCGTTTGGCAAAGGCATTTGCGGACAGGTTGCGGTATCGAATAAAAATTTCGTTGTTCCCGATGTTACTGCGCAGGACAACTATATCGCCTGTAGTATGAACGTCCGTTCGGAAATCGTTGTCCCGCTTTTCGTGAATGAGGAAAATATCGGACAAATAGACATTGATTCAGAGGTCATCGATGCTTTTAACGAAGATGATGAAAGATTTTTGGAATATGTGAATGCCGGCGTAGCAAAGTTGTTTTTGGAAAGCGCCAAAGACCCAAAGATTCAGAGCTCGTAAGTACTTTTAACTCATTAAACTGTCAGCGAAATAATAATTCCGAAAACTACGAGCGCAATTATTTTATTGTTGAACTCATGCCCGATCGTGTCAAAATAAGCGTCAGTTTTAACTTTGGGCCCGTATAAATATTCAGAATAAGTATAGAGTTTCTTGTCCAAAATTAATCGGAAAAAATTCCAGAATAAATACCGGATGATTCCTCCGACAATATTTAAAATGATCCCGCCGATCATATCGATTTTATTTCAGTGGACGCTAAAATATTATTTATTTACGAATGATAATCATTTGTCATCGCGTGGCTTTCTTTGATTCTTTGGCACTTTATAACTTTTCCTGCTTTGGCTCTCTGGATCTCAGGAGCTTTGAAGCTCTTCAATACTTTGCCACAATCCATCTTTGTCACTTCAAAAAAAAACACTTACATTTGCAGCCGTAACCGAAAATCGGCTACTGCATAAAAATCATTTAAATAATATTTGCATGTACTTGACTAAAGAAGTTAAAGAAGAAATCTTCGCAAAACACGGAGGTTCTGCAACAAACACCGGATCGGCTGAAGGCCAGATCGCATTGTTCACGCACAGGATCAATCACCTGACGGAGCATTTGAAGAGAAACCGCCACGATTACAACACGGAGCGTTCACTAGTGAAGCTTGTTGGTAAAAGGCGTTCTCATCTTGATTACCTGAAGAAAACGGAAATCAACAGGTATCGTGAGATCATCAAAGAATTGAATATCAGAAAATAATCGATTCAGAAAGAGGTGCCCGCGCGCCTCTTTTTTTATTTTGTCTGCGCTAAAAAAGTTTGGTTTTTCATTGGGTCACAACAACTACAACAACACAACTACCCATTGTTTAATCAAGAATAAGGATTTATGATTCCAAATGTAACGAAAGAGGTTATCGATTTGGGTGATGGGCGAACCATCTCCATCGAGACCGGAAAATTAGCAAAACAAGCCGACGGTTCGGTTGTTGTGCGAATGGGCGACGCCATGCTGCTCGCCACGGCGGTTTCCGCCAGAAAAGCAAGTCCGGGCATCGACTTTTTGCCCCTGACAGTAGATTATCGCGAAAAATTTGCCGCAGCAGGAAGATTTCCGGGCGGTTTCTTTAAACGTGAAGCGCGTCCGAGCGATTCTGAAATTTTGACCATGCGTCTGGTTGACCGTGTTCTTCGTCCACTTTTCCCGGATGATTACCATGCTGAAACTCAGATTATGATCCAGCTGATGTCGCACGACGAAAACGTAATGCCGGATGCATTGGCAGGTCTTGCAGCTTCGGCGGCACTTTCCGTATCCGATATCCCGTTTTCAACTTTGATCTCGGAAGTTCGCGTTGCGCGTATCGACGGTCAATTCATCATCAACCCAAGCAAAGAACAGCTTGAACAGTCCGATCTTGACATGATGATCGGGGCGTCGAAAGATTCGATCGCAATGGTTGAAGGCGAAATGAAAGAGATCTCAGAAAAAGAAATGGTTGAGGCGATCAAGTTTGCACACGAGGCCATTAAAACCCAGATCGCTGCACAGGAAAGACTCCAGGAAGCGTTTGGTAAAAAAGAGATCCGTACATACGATCAGGAACGTACCGACGATGCGATCTACGAGCAAGTCAAAGGTTTGTCTTATGATAAATATTACGCCATCGCACAGGAAAGTTCGGCTAAGCACGAGCGTTCCGAAAAGTTCGATGCTGTAAAAGAAGAAGTACTTGCATCTTTTTCTGATGAGCAATTGCTTGAAAATGGCGACCTGATCAGCAGGTATTTGAAAAAATCACAAAAAGAAGCGGTCCGCAATGTAATCCTTGACCTTGGATTAAGGCTTGACGGACGTAAAACGACCGATATTCGCCCGATCTGGTGTGAAGTTGATTATCTGCCACGGGTTCACGGTTCTGCACTTTTTACACGTGGAGAAACACAGGCGCTGGCGACAGTAACTTTGGGAACTTCACGCGAAGCAAACCAGATCGATTCGCCGTCAGAACAAGGTGAAGAAACATTCTACCTGCATTACAATTTCCCGCCGTTTTCAACAGGTGAAGCAAAACCTTTAAGAGGAACTTCGCGTCGTGAAGTCGGACATGGAAATTTGGCGCAGCGTGCATTAAAGAATATGATCCCGGCGGAAAATCCGTATACGATCCGTATTGTGTCCGAAGTCCTTGAATCCAATGGCTCATCTTCAATGGCGACCGTTTGCGCGGGAACTTTGGCTTTGATGGATGCGGGAATCCAGATGACGAAACCTGTTTCGGGTATCGCCATGGGATTGATATCGGATGATAAATCCGGCCGCTGGGCAGTACTTTCTGATATCCTTGGTGATGAAGATCATCTTGGCGACATGGACTTTAAGGTTACAGGTACAAAAGATGGTATCACTGCTTGCCAAATGGATATTAAGATCGAAGGCCTTGCTTACGATATTATGGAAAAGGCGTTGGACCAGGCCCGTGCAGGCCGACTGCATATCCTCGATAAACTTGTGGAAACACAGGCTGGACCGCGTGAAGACGTGAAGAAATTCGCACCGAAAATCGTGAAGACAACCATTCCGGGCGCATTCATCGGGGCGCTTATCGGACCTGGCGGAAAAGTCATTCAGGAACTTCAAAAACTTACCGGAACAACGATCGTTATCAACGAAGTTGACGAAATGGGACAAGTGGAAATTCTTGGAAGTCCTGACGGGATCCAGCAGGTTATGGATAAGATCGAATCGATGTTGTTTAAACCTGAGATCGGCGGAACATACGAAGTAAAAGTGATCAAGCTTCTTGACTTTGGTGCTGTTGTAGAATATACGCAGGCTCCGGGTAATGAAATTTTGCTTCACGTTTCGGAAATTGCATGGGAACGCACGGAAAATGTTACTGATGTTGTAAATATGGGCGATGTTTTCGAAGTAAAATATATGGGAATCGATCCTAAGACACGTAAGGAACGCGTATCGAGAAAGGCACTTTTGCCGCGTCCGCCACGCGATGAAAATCGTCCGCCACGCGAAGACCGCGGTGAACGACGTGACGAAAGGCGCGATGACAGGCGACGTGACGACCGCAGGAATGATCGGCCGCGCGATGATCGAAGAAACGATCGTCCGAGGGATGAGCGTCCGAGAGAAGATCGTCCTCGTGAAAATCATGAGTCGACAGGTGGAAGCGGGGCGCAGCGTGAAACAAATGACGAATTCAGGGACACATCCGGCGATCCGACGAATAATTAAAATAGAACCCGCTTACCAGCGGGTTTTTTTTATCCTGCCAAAAGTTGTGCGCCCTAGCGCATTGGTACAATTACTTTGGAAATGCCTGTTGCATAATTTCCAATAAGTTTTTAATTTTAATTTTTAACTATTGTTCAACTAATTCAAACAGTATGAAAAAATTTCTGACAATTGCAGCATTGGCTTTTTTAACATTCTCATGTTCTGACGATGACGAATCCAACGGTCCAAACCTTTCCGATAATCCCGAGGCGATAGCAGCTCACGACGACAGCGCTATGGGAATATACAAAGGTGTATTCGTAGGGTCGTCCGGAACGGTGCACCTTAATTTAAATAACGATGAGGATAATGTCCTTGAAGCCACGATGGTCATCGACGGGACCGAATATAATTTTACGACGACCGAAACCATTACCGACGGCCAAATGGTTGAAGATCTCACTTTTACAAACGGCAATATGTCATTCGACTTTTACGCGGGCGCGGACGGCAGCGGTGCCGAACTGTACAATATTAATTTTCCGTCGCATCCGAATGCAACTGTAATCATACTAAAAGAATATTCTGACGATCAGGTGGAAGTCTTTACAGGAACATACAGCGGGGATGACTCGGGCGTATTTAACTTGATCTTTCAAGGCGGTTTCATCTACGGCCTTTCGAGATCGAATGACCCCAATGCCGACGCGAACTTTTTGGAGGCGACCATGAATGCTCAAAGCGACATCACCGGTTCCTTTGACGGTGGTGCATTTACCGGCGAAAGGAATGGCAACGGCATTTCCGGCGATTGGATGAACCTGGCATCAGAATCCGGGACCTGGACCGGCTCAAGAAAATTGTAGTTATAATGAATCCCGCTTTGGCGGGATTTTTTTTTGACCATCCATAAAGTTGTCGAAACTGAACCTTCGGGCAACACCATCAAATTCGAGAACCGCTCTTACAAAATCATAAAATTCCGACACAAAATAGTTGCCCGATCGGCATTTCCCATCGTGCGAAACGATGCTGTCAACATATTTTGTTTTTTTGTTTGGTAGGCAAATTTATCTTAAGAAATCAGCGTATCTCGAAAAAATCGAATCTGCAGGTCGCAACAGCGTGAATTTTCTGCCGCTATCAACGTCGATTGCAGATACTCCACTTCTAAAGGTCAAAACGCGGCCTGTTCGCCAATTCCAATCTAACCTTTAACCTCCCAATTATAATATAGCAGGATATCTGCCGTTGTGTAGCCGCGGGATAACTTGCTCTCGGCGCGATTCACACCCAGCCGATATCGAAAACGTCATTACAAGGAAACGAATTTCCCGCGTGAGTAAGAAATCAAAATATTTTTAGGCATTGTGTAACTTTTTCGGAGCGCATGCCGTACAACCCCGGTACACCTTTAAAAATTGTACATATATTCATGAGACAACTTAAAATTACCAAGCAGGTCACAAACCGTGAAACTGCATCCTTAGACAAGTATCTGCAAGAAATTGGAAAAGTTGACCTTATTACCGCTGACGAAGAGG
>CBDUBJ010000003.1:0-72698 GCA_965365355.1 uncultured bacterium | reverse complement strand
AATAATTAATAGTTAATAATTAATGGTTCTACGTGCTGATAATTTGATAAAAACATATAAGGGACGAAGTGTCGTCAAGGGTATTTCCGTGGAAGTAAACCAGGGCGAGATCGTCGGACTGCTTGGACCGAATGGCGCCGGAAAGACGACTTCCTTTTATATGATTGTTGGACTGGTGAAGCCGAACAGTGGAAAGATCTTTCTCGACAAGATGGAAATTACCGACTTTCCAATGTACAAAAGAGCGCAGCACGGCATTGGATATCTTGCACAGGAAGCATCAGTTTTCAGAAAGTTAAGCATTGAAGACAACATACTTAGCGTACTTCAATTAACTAAATTGACGAAGGATCAGCAGATTGCCAAAATGGAGTCTTTGATCGATGAATTCGGACTTCAGCATATCCGAACCAACCGCGGTGACCTACTTTCCGGAGGCGAGCGGCGTCGGACTGAGATTGCCCGTGCACTTGCAACAGATCCAAAATTCATTCTGCTCGATGAGCCGTTTGCAGGTGTCGACCCGGTAGCGGTTGAAGACATCCAAAGGATTGTGGCCAAATTAAAAAACAAGAATATCGGGATCTTGATTACTGACCACAATGTTCAGGAAACTTTGGCCATCACAGATAAGACCTACTTGATGTTCGAAGGCGGAATTTTGAAGGCAGGAATTCCCGAAGAACTTGTTCAGGACGAAATGGTTAGAAGGGTTTACTTAGGTCAGAACTTTGAGTTAAGAAAGAAGAAGCTGAATTTTTGATTTGGGGCTTCGAGTGGTGAAAATTTGCGGCAGAAAATTTTTATCTTATCGAGAAGCATGCGGAAAAACCGTACCTACATCTGTTTTGCATTTTGCAATTTTGGCCTATGCAAAAATGCTTCATTTACATACTTAAATGTTCCGACGGCACTTACTACACCGGAATTGCCAATGATCTTTATCAAAAATTAGGACATCATTACTGCGGAAAATTTCGAAATTACTACACCTATAAACGCAGGCCACTAAAACTTGTCTATGTTTTTGGATTTGCAAATCCTGTCGTTGCTGCGGCCCGTCATAAGCAAATCAGGAATTGGTCGCAGGCCAAAAAAGAGGCGTTGATGTCTGAAGATTACGACAGTCTTCCTCCACTTGCGAAAAAGCATTTTTAAAAGGTTCTCGATACTTGCTCATCCTTCGCAAACTCGAACCTACCGCCTAACCGTCATTTTCCGCAATTCCCGCAAATTCCCGTTAAAGATATTCACATCCGAATTCCCATCAATACCCGGTATCCGTCCGCGTTCCGTAAACTGCCAGAAAGTCCAGTTGTTGTCGATTTCCTCTACAAAAAAGTTATAGTTTGCAATCCAGAAATTATAATCTTCACCGAACTCATCTTCCAGAAAATCAGAAAAGTAACGTTCTCCTGTGTAAATGATAGGTTTAACTCCGTAATGATTTTCAATTTTATTCAGCCAGCGCCGCAAACCAACCTTTAAACTGTCGATCGATTGCTCTTCCGGGATCTTCTCAATATCCAAAACCGGTGGCAGATCGCCGTTTTCAATCCTGACCGTTTTGATGAAGAGCGCAGCCTGCTCAAGTGAATTCTCGTCCGGGCGATAATAATGATAGGCACCGCGGATCAATCCCTGTTTTTTTGCTGCCACCCAGTTTTCGGCAAACTTGTGATCCGGCCGGTCACGACCTGCTGTCGCCCGTATAAATACAAAGTCAACGGGAAATGTCTTTTCGATGCTATCCGTTTGAAGCCAGTTTATTTCGCCTTGATATTCCGAAACGTCAAAACCAAACGACATTCCGTCATGTTCTGTTAAAACCTGAAAATTCCTTATCGCATGCAGCTTTTCTTCTTCATCGATTTTAGCACTGTCTGTCAAGTAATATTGCAATGCATTCCGATAGTGGTACGTCACTGCCGCAATAGCTGCAACAAGCAGTAACGTCAGAAATATCTGCGTGCGCTTTGAAGGCCCGCGAAGTTTACGATAAGATTTCCCGCTTCGTTTTACTGCCATCAGTTTTGGGCAAAACGATTGTTGATAACCGATAAAAGCACATAGATCAAAATGATCAGCGGAATCGCGGCAACTTGCAGTAAAACAATCAACAGCACTGCGATCGCTAAAAAAATATAACGCAGCTTATTGTCTGCCCACGAAAACTTCTTTGTCTTTAAGGAAAATAAAGGAATTTCGGCATTCATCATATAAGCGCTCAGCAACGTGATAAGCAATAAAACCCACGGATTTAAAAGCATCTCAAGCAATAGCAGCGAATCGGCATTCTGCTTCACCAATGCAAGGCTGATAATGAATAACGCATTTGCAGGTGTCGGAAGTCCGATAAAAGAATCTGTCTGGCGGGTATCAATATTAAACTTTGCGAGCCGATAACACGATCCAAGCGTGATGATAAATCCTAAATACGGGACAAATTCCGGAATCGATTTATCTGCGCCAAGCATCGAATACATCACATAACCGGGAACCACGCCGCTTGTAACCATATCTGCAAGAGAATCAAGCTGCAAACCAAGCGGACCTGCAGCATTCAGCATGCGTGCAAAAAATCCGTCAAAAAAATCGAGAAAAATCCCGAGGCAGACAAAATAAAATGCGAATTCGTAATTGTCACGCGCAGCAAAAACCAAGGCAATACAGCCGCTCGCGAGATTTAAAAGGGTGATGATGTTTGGAATATGTCGTGTCAAATGCAATTTGGTTTTCGCCGCAAATCAAACATTTGACAGGCGCATACAAATTTAGCACAATAACTTAAAGTCGGAATCGTTTTAACCTGATATTCTCCGGCAATCGGCTCATGCTGGAAATCAGCGCGGTTATGCTGAATAAAAATCATACTTTTGGGAAAAATTCGGTTTCGTAAAAACCACGCTTTGAAAAAGACTTCTATTCTACTCCTTTTGCTAATCGGATCCGCGGCCTATTCCCAGGCTGTCAGGAAATACTCAAATGAATTCATGAACATCGGCGTCGACGCGGCCGCACTGGGTATGTCGAATGCCGTTACCGCAAGTACAGGCGACGTCAATTCCGGATATTGGAATCCCGCCGGACTTTTGCAGCTCGAAGATATGCAGGCATCGCTGATGCACGCGAGCTATTTTGCCAACATTGCACAGTACGATTATGCCGCTTTTGGAATGCCGATCGACGACCGCAGCGCATGGGGCGTTTCGCTTATCAGGTTCGGTGTTGACGACATTTTAAATACCACACAACTTATCGACGATCAGGGAAATATCGATTACAACCGCATCAGCCTTTTTTCGACAGCCGATTACGGACTTACCTTCTCCTACGCAAGAAGGCTGAAAGTCGAAGGACTTCAATACGGAATCAACGCCAAAGTGATTCGCCGCGTGATTGGTGATTTCGCGAATTCATGGGGTTTCGGACTCGATGCAGGATTGCAGTTTTCACGCAACGATTGGCAATTCGGATTGATGCTGCGCGATATCACTACGACTTACAACATCTGGAATATCGACGAAGAAGCGTACGAGCAGGTTCAGGGCGCCGTTGAAGGACAGAATCAGGAACTACCCGAAAGCACAGAGATCACGTTGCCGAAAGCGCAACTTGGCGTAGCGAAAAAGTTCACGATCAGATACGACTATACGATACTCGCAGCTGCAAATCTTAATATGCAGTTCGCCCGGACCAACGATATCATCTCAACCGATGTCGTAAGCATCGATCCCGCACTGGGGTTCGAATTTGGCTACACCGATCTCGTATTCGTACGTGCAGGCGTTGGAAATTTTCAAAATATCAGGCAGCTCGACAATTCCGAGAAAGTTGGCTTTCAACCGAATATCGGACTTGGCTTCAAGTATCGCGGCATCCAAATCGATTATGCACTTACCGATCTTGGCGACCAGAGTGCCGCACTTTACTCAAACATATTTTCGCTTAAAGTCGATTTAAGTATTTTCCGCTAGTTCTGATGTCGAATTTCCCGAAACCGCCGATGAGAATAAAATTACTTTTGTCGCTGTTTTTCCTGCTGCTGATTTCTTCGGCATACAGCCAGTCTGAGTTGTCCGATAAAGCATCGGTCAGCATATTGACGTGTGAAACAGGAAACGAAATCTATTCCCTATTCGGCCATACCGCGATCCGCATTAAAGATCCGGTAACCATGCTCGACGTGGTCTATAATTACGGCGCGTTCGATTTCAGTACGCCAAATTTCGGCCTAAGATTCAGCCGCGGCGACCTTCAGTATTTCGTAACTGCGGAAAATTATAATGATTTTTTACTGCAATATTATGTCGAAAAACGCAGTGTTTACGAGCAGGAATTAAATCTCACCGCAAATCAAAAAAATCAGTTGTTCAATACTCTTAATGAAGTGATGCAGTCGGATGCACGTTTCTACACCTATAAATTCATCGACCGCAATTGCACCAATATGGCCGTGGACGATCTGAATGATGTACTCGGCGGGAAAGTCATCGTGAAGCGAAATATCGATGGAAGCTCATACCGCGACATTATCTTTCCGTATTTCGACGAACATTTCTATGAGCAATGGGGAATCAGCATTCTTTTCGGCACAAAAACCGACCAGATAGCCACAACACTGTTTCTGCCATCGGAATTCATGCACAGCCTTTCCGTAACCAAGTACAAAGGTGAAAAGATAGCTTCTGAAGCAAAAACAATTTTGAACTTTCCCAAGCAGCCAAAAGCTCCATCCATCTGGAACAATGTTTACACTTACCTGATATTGATTACGCTTGTGTTGGTCTTCAATAAGAAAAAATGGGTTCGTGCCGCATATTTTGTAATAATTGGCCTGCTGGGATTATTTTTCATTTGGGCGATGTTGTATTCGCTGCACGCTGAACTGAAATCAAATTACAATCTGCTTCTTTTCAATCCACTCTTGATCGTACTTGCATATCTTATTTACAGGCCAAATCATCGATTTACAATCGTCGTGGCAATGTCGTGCCTGATCTGTATCGCAATTTATCTGGTGATGATTTTCCAGAAGGCACATGCGCTGATCGTCTTTCCGATTGTTTTGGCTAATGCAGCTTTGCTTGTGAAGATGTTATTAAACGCGAGAAGATCTATTGCCCGCGATAAAAAAGAATAGTACTGAAGGTTTTAACGAGGATATTGATATCCAAAAAGATGCTTCGGTGCTTGATGTAGTACAAATCGTATTGCAGTTTGATCAAACTATCATCAATCGTCTCGCCGTACGTGTAATTTACCTGCGCCCAACCCGTTAATCCGGGCTTGATCACGTGCCGCGTTTCATAAAACGGCATGACCTCCGCAATTTTATTGACAAATACTGGTCGTTCCGGACGTGGACCGATAACAGCCATTTCACCTTTTAAAATGTTTACGAATTGCGGGAATTCGTCGATACGGGTTTTGCGAAGGAACTTTCCAAATGTCGTGATTCTTTTGTCTTTTGATGTTGTAAACACCGCTCCGTTGGTTTCGGCATTTTTGACCATTGTCCGGAATTTCAATATTTCGAAAACTTCGCCATTTTTGCCGACACGTTTCTGAGTATAAAACAACTGACCGCGATTGCCAAGTAAGTTGCCAACCAATATCAGCGGTAATAAAATCAGTCCAATTGAAATTCCCAAAAGAGCAATAATTATTTCCAAAATCCTGACAAACAGCAGGTAAAGATGATTCTGATTACTTCGGCTGAACGGAAAATATCTATAAAAATCGCGGGCTACATATTGAACGGGTATGCGCTGCGTGATCGTTTCGTAAACCTGCGTATATTCCCGGATGATAAATCCGCTTTCGAGCAAATGAATGAGCTGGTTGTATAGACTAACGGTGATGCCATCGGTTTTTTGCGATGCGATCACAATTTCAGAAACTGAATTATTGCGTACAAATGTTTCGAGCGCATCAGTATCGATCTGGGCAACGTAATGCTTTTTGACTTCACGGCTGCTGTCTGAATTGACGTAACCCATGACTTTGTAATGCGGATCTACATTCTCAAGGCCTGAAATAAGTTCCTGCGCCTGTTCGCTGTCGCATATCATGACGACTTTCTTGATAAACCTGTTCGATGCCAGAAACCGCAGATAGGTCATCCGCCAGATAAACAATGCGCCAAGAATCGCGAGATAAAAAAACAGTATCTGTAGACGATTATTTGGAAGAACGGGCGTGTATATCGGCGTCAGAAGATAAATCAAAACCGTTGACGAGGTTGTCAGGATGATGCTTCGGATAATTTGGAACTGATTACTCGCAACCTGAAGGTTGTACATCTCAAAAACGCTTCCCAGCACCGTCAGATACAATGCAAGAACGATCGTCCAGTAAAAATTGTCGGTGGAGAAACTGAAGTAGTCGAAATTAAACAGAATGCTGATCAGGTAAAGCGCCAGAAGTACCCAAAGAATATCGAAAATACGAAGCAAAACTTTCCGTTCGGAAACTTCAAAATGTATTTTCTTCTGCTTAATCATTAAGAGCTCTGAATTTAGCCCGCAAGTTAAGCAATAATAGAGGATGACAAATTCTTATTTTAAAATTTCAGCCCACTGATCTTTAACGTTCTGCCATTGAAAACGCTTGATAGTCATTTGCATATTTTCGGATAATCTAGTTCGCAATTCTTTATCTGAAATTATCCTCTCGACAGCAGCAGCCATGGCAGGAGCATCGTCGTCGTTTACCAAAAGTGCATCCAGCCCGTCGGCAACCAAATAAGAGATTCCACCGACATTCGTCGAGACGACAAACATTCCAAGCGACATCGCTTCGATCAGGCTGAATGGTGCATTGTCGACTTTCGAAGTATTTATAAAGATATCATGTGATTGTGCAAGATCCATCCATTGCTCCTTTAAAAGTTTTCCCGTAAACCGCACGTCGACGATCATCGTTTGAGAAAAATTCTTTAAAGGTTCCAACATGCCCGCTTTGTCCGGGCCAACCATGCAAAGTTTCGCTTCAGAATATTTCCCTTTTAAAATGTGGACTGTCTCAATCGCCATTCTCGGATTTGCCAGCGGCGTCAGTGCGCGTACCCAAAGTAATTTCGCAGATGCGGAAAGTCTTTCTCTAAAACCAAACGGGGCAACATCAACCGGATTCGGAACAAACTTTACCTCAAAACCATGAAGTTCAAAGGCATCCTTCAAATAATATGACGGCGCAACGTTTACATAGGAATGCTTAAACACAAATCTGCTGGCCACAGGACTATTTTTTAGTCTGTAAGGCAAATTGCCTCCATGTAAAATCGGTATGTATTTCAAATGAAAAAATCGGCACAAAGCAGCAACCGAGAAGGCATACCAGAAATTTTGCGTGCTGTAAGTATCGATCAGGACATAATCGACAGTTCGATTTTTACAAACACTTGAAAGCATGTCAAAAAACCGTGCAGCCTTATTTTTTTTTGATGATGCGTAGACGACAGAATGACCTTCGGATTCGAGTTTGGGGCCGAGCACTTCTATGCCGGTTGGCGTACTGCCGTGTGCACTGAGTTTATTACCGATGTACAGCAGGCGCAGGTTCATCGTCTTTTTTCGTTATAATTTTCAGGATCGAAAGCGAATAAATGAAAGCCGGAGCCGCAACGCGCATTGCCGCATGGTTGATGGTCATTAGCCAAAACGCAAGAAAACAGATCAGGAAGACATGCTCCTTGTTGTCAAAATATAAAATTAACGGTGTTACAAATAATATCAGCAACGCCATGATTCCAAATGAACCATGCTCGGCGAGCATCCTGCTTACCTCATTATGCGAAAGAATCGCACGGCCGGTCGCATCTTCACGCATCTCTGCCCCTTTTGCAACGCCAATTCCAAAGACGGGATTCTCAAGAAAGAATTGAATTTCCGATGCAAGAATATTTTCACGCCCTGTAAACTGGCTTTCCTTAACACGTCCGGTCGCGTCCTGGTTTGCATAACGCTTTTCAATCAAGCCGCCGGTTTCCAATGACGAATAACTCCATACGCCCACAAATCCCAAAAGCAACAATGCAATGATCTTCTGCATTTTCATGCGTCCGTGGCGGTTGACTTTAATGTACGTCACAACGATCAAAACCAGCAACATGGCTACCGCCGTAACAATGCCACCGCGTGAAAAAGTCACCAAGCCGCGATAACTGATGTTCAGGGCAACGATCGCATTGACGATAAACAGCCATTTCGTCGGAGAGTTGAGCATGATCCGCGAGAGGAAGATGAACATTCCCAATCCGAGAAGCGTCGACACCTGATTGGGCCCGAATCCGCCCGATGTCTCATAACTTGAACCCGTTCCCGTAATAACATCGCGGATGCTTGGCGTATATAAGATCAAATAGACCGTGCAAGTGATGATCGGCAGCCCCGTAAACAGGAGAATATCATACAACTGCTTGTGCGTAACCTGTCGCATATACGTGTACAGCGACGCGATCCCGAGGCAAAGCGGACCGGATATATTAAATGAAATCGTCTTTCGAAAAGGTGTATCGTAATTCAGATTGTACGCAGCAAGGACAACGCCCGGAATAAGCAAAGCAAGGAAAATCCAATACGGAACCGCCGTTTTCGCGAATCCCTGATAATACATTCCGATAAGGATAAACATCGTCACGCCGTATTTGGAAAACTCATAAAACGGATTTCCGTTCGTCATCCGAAGCAACACCTCGGCTCCAACAATGTATCCCGAAACCAGCAAAACTTCGTGATTTTGGTTACGTGTTTTCAGGACGTAATAAAGTCCGTACAAAATCATCCCGTATCCGTAGATCTTCGCCGTAAATGGAATCGTAAAGATCATGACCGCGATTGCGATGTGGGCAAGTATGATTAAAACGTAACTGCGTAGGTTGTCAAACATTTGAAATCGATTCGATCCATGTCAGATAACGGCGCATTGCGGCATCTTCCGAATGATGATCCATGATGGTTTTATAAAGGGCATTACCCATTTTGGTGCGTAACGAACTATCAAGTATAAACTTTTCCAAGGCTTCGGCAAATTTATCCGCGTCTTTTGACGGAGCAATATAACCATTCCTTTCATTGCGGACAATCAGCGGCACCTCGCCGACATTGGTAATGACGACCGGCTTTCGCTGTAAACCGTATTCCAGCAATGCAACCGGCAATCCTTCCGATTTGGATGTGAGAATCGCAATGTCGCACTGCG
The DNA here is from genome assembly GCA_965365355.1 of uncultured bacterium. GTDB lineage: Bacteria > Bacteroidota > Bacteroidia > Flavobacteriales > Flavobacteriaceae > Flavobacterium. The sequence goes on along the minus strand of CBDUBJ010000003.1, from coordinate 63,494 downwards.
AAATGATATTTGTCGTATCGTTTTTTGAACCGTAAATGATGATGTTTGATCCCAAATTACGATCGACAATCGCTTTACGGACGCGCGACGAATAATCATCATTAAAATCTTTTCCTACCAGATGAAATGTCCAGTCGGGATATTTTGCAATGATTTTTTCTGCAACATCCATCAGTAAAAAGTGGTTCTTTTGTTCGCGTAAATTGGCAAGGTGTAAGATTTTCTTGCCCCTATTTCCCTGCAAAATTGTTTCCTGCTGTTCCGAAGCTTCGTTATTAGTGAAATTAGCAATATAAAATACGCGCCTGCAGTGAAGTTCTCGCAACGCCCAGGCTTTCAATTGGTTATTCACGACGATAATTCCCTTAAAAAAAAACGAACAGACATTCAAAGGCATTTTTTCACGCACTTCGAGATATTCGCTGTTCCCGTTATGATCGTGCCAGATGATATTCGTTTTTGGGCGCAGCAATTTTACAAGGATGGCAATAAAGTATGATGTGCTGTGTGCATGGATGTAATCAATGCGGTTCGCTTTGCAATAGTTTCGAAGCCGCCATACTGCCCTCAGATCCACTGCGCTGCGCTTTCCAAGAAACAGGTATCCGACTTTGGAACTCACATGCGATTTAAGATTGCCTTCCGCACGCGTCGGAACTATGCCTGAAAAATCGATACGCGTTGCAAGCGCATTTGCATAATTAACGGCCATCCGTTCGGCGCCGCCGGTGTCAAGCGAATCTATAACCTGCACGATCCTCATTTATTCAAAATATTTTTAATCTGAATTTCAAATTCTTCCAATGTAAACTGTCTTGACCACGCTGCGGCTTCGGTGGAAAGCTCTCGAAACTTCTCATGGTTTGAAATGATGGAAGCGACGTGCTCGACGTCTTTGGACAGATCCATTTCAAGCAAAATTCCGCGTTTGCCATAATCAAGCATAAACGGGACGCACGATACTTTTGATGCTATAGGCACGCATCCCCAAAACATGGCTTCCGCAACAGCCTTTGGCCAGCCTTCGCTTTTTGACGGAAGCACACAAAAATGACTTTCGATGTAGGCCTGTTTAACAGTATTCAAATCCTGATTGCCACGAAGTTTTACAAAATCAGACAAGGATTTGTCATTGATATATGCTTCGAGATCTCCACGTTCGTAGCCTTCTCCAAAAAAGTCAAGCGTCGCATTAATTCCCGACTGGCGCAGCGTTTCTACCAAACGGATAGCGTACAACGGACGTTTGCCTTCCGATAGTGTGCCGACAAAGATAAACTTAATGAAACTCCCAAATACACGCTCGGCAATCGGCAATTTTTCATCGAAACGATATGTTGCCGTAAAAAATAGCTTGATGTTTTTCGACGATCCCGGCCACTTTCCATAGGCCATGACAGACATGTTGCGAGTCAGGAACGTGTTGTTTAGTATCCACTTTTGGATTTTGTAGCTAAGCGGCTGCTTCGCCGATGGATCCCAATTTCCCGCGTATTTTGTACTCTTCGGCTTACGCGGAAAAAACATTTGAACGATGCAGCCCATCAATGAAATATTTCCCGGACAGCGCAGATGAATATGATCGGCAGATCGCATCGCTGCAAACAACAGCCAGAAATTGTAGATGGAAAATGTGATCCCGCGGAATATGCCTACAATCGATTTCAGGTCAAACTCTTTTGCCTGATATATCTTTGAGATGTGAAAATCAACTTTAGAAAGAAGAAGCCCGTCACCGTTATTGCGCACCGGACACAAAAAAGAAATTTCATCGGAGTGTTTCGCCCAAAGGACCATTTCCTTTATATACGGACTGTAAGCGTAAAATTCTCCATCTTTCTCCACAAATGGCGCCGTCGAAATCACAATTGTTTTCATCGGCTATTTGGTTACGATGCAGAACGTGCTCACACCAAATGGAAAGTTCATATTGCTGAGCAGCCGGTTTTCAAAATTGACTAAATTGGTCAGTGCGGAGTTTACGAATTCACCATTCATCGAAATGTCGCCGCTTTCATCTTTTGATTTTAAGCCCAAGAGATTGGATATTTTTCGCACGGCATAAACCGGCAAAAACAGAAAAAAATTCCAATAACCCGAGTTTACAACTTTAAACTGGTTCGCAAATTTAGCTGACAATTCATTGCGCGTATAACGCCTGTAATGCATATTTACGACATCATGATGACTCCAAAGCGACATGAAAGCCGGAACAAAGACGTACATTTTACCGCCATCTTTCAATAATCCGTACCAGTTTCGAATAGCCAATGTATCATCTTTGAGATGTTCAAGACAATCCGATGAAACGATATAGTCAAACTGAGTATCTAATGTAATATCCTGCGCATCCATCACAAAAACATTCCTCAGGCCGCCGGCTTTTGCGTTTGAGACCGCCTTTTCACTGATGTCGACACCATATAAATTATTTCTGTCAAAACCCATATCTGCAAGCTCATTCAGCAAAATTCCCGACGAACATCCGATATCCAGAATTTTACTGTCGCGAGGCGCATTTTTAAGCCAATTCAATATGCAATTCCGCCGCGATTTAAACCACCAGTGGTCGCGTTCGGTATCGTGATATTTTTTTTCGTAATCTTCCTTCATCAGATTTTTTTGTCGATTACATAACGCGGGCGCTGTTTGACTTCTGAATATATTTTCCCGATATATTCTCCGATGATGCTGAAACAAAACAACTGGATCCCGCCAAGAAAATACATCGGCAATACGGTTGAAACCCAACCCGGAACGGTTTTGCCCATAAATAAAGCAACCAGTGAATAGGCACTCATGATCAGGCAAACCACAAAAATTATAAATCCGATCACCGAAACCAATTTCAGCGGAAAAGTTGTAAAAGATGTGATGCCGTTCCAGGCAAATGACAACATTTTACGCATCGGATACTTGGATTCGCCTGCAAAACGATCGAGACGGTCGTAATAAACTATGTCCTGAGAATATCCAATCGACGGAATGATGCCGCGCAGGAAAAGATTTACCTCATTATATTGGGCAAGCGCGAGAAGTACGCGACGGCTTTGAAGCCTGAAATCCGCGTGGTTGTGAATGATCTTGATCCGCATGGCTTTCATCAGCCTGTAAAAGATCAAAGCGCTGTTTCGTTTAAAATAAGTGTCTGATTTTCGTTCCTTTCGAACGCCGTAAACGACATCTGTACCCGAAATATATTTGCTGATCATCTGTTCGATGACATTGATATCGTCCTGCAAATCGACATCCATCGAGATCAACGCATCGGCTTCGTCATTAAATGTCATCAATCCGGCAAAAAGTGCTTTTTGATGGCCGACATTTCCTGCGAGTTTCAAGCCTTTTACAAACTGCATTTGCGATGCATGCTGCTCAATGATCTGCCATGTCCTGTCGCGGCTTCCATCATCAACAAAAGCCACAAAACTATCGGCTGAAATGATTCCGTCGCCAATAAACCTTTTCAAAAGTTCTTCAAGCCGTCGCGCCGTTTCAGGCAAAACCGCTTCCTCGTTATAACAAGGCGAAACAATGCCGATGATTGGTTTATTTGCTTCCATCGCTGCTTGTTTTTGGATACATCACTGATGCGGCTTTATCGGTCAATCTCCTTACAAAGCTGAGTCGGTATAAGCCTGCAGCGCTTAAAATATATACGGCAACCTTTGACGGAAACAAATATCTCGGCTCCATATAGGTAAGTCCGTGAAATATCAAAAGCGCCAGAATAATCCCCCAATACGGCCAATAACTCAAATTTTGTGGATGCCTGAAAAGGAAAATGAAAATGCCAGTGATAATTAAAATATTGACCAGGTTGATCAGCAATATCAATCCCGAAAACGCAATCGGGCCTTTAAACGGTCCGAGCTTGAAATTATCCGGTTTGATGCTGTTGATCAAATAGACATTCCCAAAAACGCACTTCACCACAAATTGTCGCACAAACCAAAACGGATGGTCGAGCGCATCTTCATAAAAAAAGTCGCGGTATACGATTTTAAACGATTTTCCAGTGGTGTCCATGATATGATGCAAGCTGTCATTGCTGCGCACCCAATTCTGGTAATCCTTGCTGTCCGGGCGTTCGGTGTTGTCCCAAAACCTGAAATCGGTCGGTTCTTCGCGAAATTGGAATCTTCCCTGGTGCGCTACATAATACAGCAGGTTATCCTGTGATTCGCTGTCGCCTCCGGTAATCCTTTTGGCTGCCTGCAAGATGCCGAAACCAACTATGCCAACGATTCCCATGCACAAGACCAGTCTTTTCGCATATTTTTTAAAAAAATCGACCTGTTTAAAATATGCATAAACCAATACAAGTGCGATCACACCAAACATCAGCATCGTATTGGGCCTGTTTAGTATGAGGAATAAAAAGCCTACCGTAAAATAGATCCAGCCCGATTTTAAATGCGGATTGAAGTACGATTTCGTCCATCCGTAAAGCATCAGGGCCAACGACGAAAATGCGGCGCCTTCACCGATGATGCCGAGCGAATAATAATAATGGATGGGAAAAATGAAGAATAAGATAATGCTCAGCAGTCCAATTTCCCTCGAAAACAGCAACGTCGCAGCTTTATAGATCAGCAGCATGGCGAACGTGATGACAATTCCCGTAAACGTAATTCCGTAGCCCCAAAGCTCGTCATCGGTTGCATCTGCGGGCGCGATCAAATATGGAATCGTAAAAAATATGATCGGTCCCGGAGCTTTCGTAATCGTAACCTGATCCGCGGGCAGATGGCCTTTTAGAAAGAGCGCGACGTTCTTGGATTCAACATGGAAAGTAATGTCACCAAACGGTTTGGCCTTAAATGGAAGGTTTAATACCACGAGCATCATCAAAAACGACAAAATGACGATCAAAAGATAAACGCGCCTGTGTGGGTTCTTTGCCATTTATTTGTGGGAATCAAACCACGGATTTAAGACTGGCCTTGGCTTGATGGCGGTAAAGATATGATTTAATCTGATTTTAGCCAATCTGTAAATCAGCCCGTCACGGGAGTTTTTGAGGCTATTCAGTCAAATAGTTCGCAACATCAACCGCTATCTTTTCCACATCATATTCATCCTGAAAACGACCGAGGCAATTTTTTGAAAATTCCTGCTGCATAGAAGGGCTCGCCAACATTGTGATCATTTTAGCGGAAAGCTCCGGAGAATTACCGGGTTCGAACAGGAAACCGTCGACACCATCGCGGATAATTTCTTTGATTGAGGTTGAATTTGTACCGATAACCGGCGTGCCGACCGAAAAGCTTTCGATGATTACCCAGCCGAAACCTTCGGCAAAAGAAGGAAAAACAGTGAAAGCCGCATCCGAAAGTTCGTTTAAAACTTCAGGCCGTGATTTGGTTCCGAGAAACGTGACATTTTTCCCAACGCCCAGTGACTCTGCCATTTCCGAATATCTTTTGATGGTATTGAATCCGAGATGTCCGCCGATCAATACCAGTTCGACATCAGGGAATTCCTGAACCACGATCGGCATGGCTGCCAATAAAGTATCGACACCTTTTGCGGCATGAAGCCGTCCGACATACATGATCTTATTGGGATTACGTTCTGGATTTCGCGGCTGCTTCCGAACGGCATTAGGAAAAATCCTGACTTTTGCAGGTGGAACGCGGAAATTTTCTACAAGATCGTGCTTTGTTGCTTCAGAATTTGCAATCAGTTCAGTTGCAAGTTTAAAGATCAGCCGTTTGCGGAACATCAGGCCTTTATTGTCGTTGAATGCTGTCGAAACCGTCCTGCTCCACGCGATCCGTCGTTTGATCAGAAACATAAAACCAACGATCAGGAAAATGTTCACGCTTCCGAACATCGAAACCATAACGTCAGGCCGGTGCTTTATTATTTTGCTGATCAGAAAAACAAAATCTTTTATTTTCCCTGGTCTCGGCGATGGCCACTTATAGATCTTTGCAGATGGCGGAACCTGAAATGGATGCTTTTGATTCTTATCGGTAAATATGATTACCTGGTGCGTTTTCGACAATTGCGCGGCAACTTCAAAAAAATAATCTGTCAGCGTTGAATCTGTGATCGAAAATGAAAGAAATGCCGTTTTCATGATCGTGGAGATTTAAACAACAATGCGATCCATGCAGACAAACGTCCGGCCGCCTCTGTAAATGCTTCGCGGCGCTTTGATGTTGTGATGGCGTTTAGAAACCTGATCGCAATAAGCAGCAATGTTGTCAGATGCCATTTTATTATTGCTTTTGTTTTTGGATTGCGATGTTTGACGCGCCATACGTACCAGCCATTTCGAACGACCATTTTCCCGTAATTGTATCGATTTGGCCGTCCCGATTCATGGTGATGATGCTCGAGACGCGCGGCGGTATTGACGTAAAGTTTTCCGGTTTCCGACAGCCGCAACGTAAAGTCCGCATCTTCGTATAATCCGTAGCCTTCAAAAAATGTCGAAAACGAAAAATCTTTAAAAACCGATTTTCTAAATGATGAAACGCCGCCCATAAATTGCTCAACTTCATAGATCTTTCCTGATGGCGGCAAAAATCCGACACTTCGGCCATGTCCCGATTCAGGCATAAATCCCGGTGGTTTGTCGCTGTCGAGTCCTAATTTTTTCCGTAGTTCGAATCGTACGCCTTCAGGCCGCGCAAATCCATCGAATATAAATTCATTTGAATCGGGAATATAATCATCCGAAAGTTGCTTCCATGTCATTTCATTGGTAATATAACCTCCGACGCCACGCGCATCAGGAAATAAGTCATAGGTGCCGATCAGATTTTTAAAATAATCTTTTTCAAGGATCGTATCATCATCCAAAAAACAGATCACATCGACATCTGCAGAATGTGCAATTCCAAAATTGCGCTGTTTCGTAAGTCCGCGATCCTTTGCGTCAACCAAAAAATACCTGAGATTTTCAAATGGATTCTGTCTAATCATTTTTTCGGTCGCATCGTTCAGCGAGCCATCTACGATCACGATCTCATCCGGATACGGCGATTGCCCCTGAACCGATTTCAGCAGATCAAACAAGGGCTGCGGCCGCATATACGTACATATGATCAGGGAAAATGTCATGGATTGCGTTCGCGTAAAAGATTTGCGTAATGGATGCTCCTCGCCCACCGCCTGCGGAAATCCCGAAGGTACGACATCGGATTTTTGATTTTCTGTTTCGAATAAAATTTAATCAATAGCATTGTCCGATAACCCAGAAGCTGTTCGCGAGTATGATGCATGAGTTTGTACAACATCACGGTTGGTGAAGGTTTCGGCTGGACAGGATCGTCGTCCCATGCCAATTTTGGCTTTGTACGAAATCCACCAATCGGCGCTTTTAAATGAATGATTTCGGGCGAAATCAAATACGTCGTATCATAACCTTTATCGAGCAGTTGTCGCGCAAATTCGAGATCTTCTGAAAAACCGAATTCAAATGCCATATCAAACCGGCTGTCACCCAAGCTCCTTTTGCTGATGATACTGCATCCGGAACCAAAGATGGATGTTTGATGGACATGACTGTAAACCGGTTTTTGCCCGGGCTGGAGACAGCTGAAATTATATACTTCGCCGCCAAGTCTTCTCATCTGATTAAAAGCAGAGTCGAAAAAATCCGGTTTGATCCTGATGTCATCGTCTGCGAGAAAAATCCAGTCGGAAGCCACTTTTTCAAGCGCTATATTTCTTGCATTACACGCGCCCGTTTGATGCGTAAAAGTATGATCGATATGGAATGGCCATTCCTGTGTAAGGTAATTAAGTTCCGATGTTGAATCGGGAAGCGGGTTCTGTTCTACAATAATGACGGATTTAGGCAAAATCGTCTGATGGCTAAGACCTTTGAGGAAATCATAGAGGTATTCCCGCCTGCCGATCGTCGGAATGATTACGTCAATATTTGGTTCCGGAATATTGTGCGAAGAATTAACAATAATCTTGTCTAATGATTTACTGTGTAATTTTCTTCGGCGATAAAATGCTGACAACAGGCAGCTTACTATCGGAAACCTCTTATCGTAAATCGCAAAATTCAATAGCAGCAGCAAAGCCCATCGGAATTTATAATGTTGGGAAACAAATCTAAAGAGCTGGAAAACCGACGCTTGCTTTGTGCAAATTAAAGGGTTATCCAATAAAAGTTCCGGTGCCGAATAACAAAACAATCCGAGCGGCATGGCAAGTTTCGCCATCGATGTCAGGAAATAATCAAAATCTGAATTGCGAGCAATCTGATCAGACAACGAATTCAAAACTTCCGCAGATATTCCGCCCACAGCGCCGCTCATTTGCCAGGTCGGAAAAACAACACTTTTATTGACTTTGACAAAAGAACTTTCTTCAGAATATCCGATCGCGTCGGGAAAATAATTACCTCCAGGGCAATATGACGCAAGGATTTTTTTATGGTGAAAGATCTCGTGAAATGAATCGATATTTAAATGATCGGCATAATCCTCATCACACCACACTATCAGCTCTTCAGGATATTTCCCGGCCAGTAAAAAAAGCATGTCGGTCATCCGATCAGCAAACTTTATGATTTTCGCACCTGAAACACGCGTGGGCTTGCCGTATTTATGGTATGCAACGATCATCGTCCGATAACAGATTTATAGAATTCAATGTTGGCATCCGCAAGTTTATCAATGTCAAACAACTGTTCTGCCCTTTCGCGTGCCGACTTGCCAATTTTCGCAGTCAGTCCGTCGTCGTGCATCAAACTAATGATTTTGGATGCGAATTCAACATGCGCCGATGGATCCGCCAGAAGTCCGCTTTCACCGTCAACGATAAGTTCCCGAACCCAGTCAAAATTACTGCTCACCACGGCTTTTTGCATCGCCATCGCTTCAATCGTAACCATTCCCTGCGTTTCGCCAAATGTTGGAAACACACAAACATGTGCCTTTCTGATATAAGCTGTCAGATCTTCGGGACTGACGCGTCCGGGCCATGAAATTTTGTCTGAAACCGACGGGTTAAGATTCTGAATCATTTCCCAGGTCGATCGATTGCCGGTAGAAATATCGGATGCGTCCGTACCAAGCAGCAAAAGCCTGGCATGCGGAATTTCCTTTAAAACCTCAGCAAGAATATGCGGCAACTCGAGCACGCCTTTCTTTCGTATGATCGTGCCTACATATAATATCAGCCCGCGTTCAAAGGTTTCCGGGTTTGGGTTTTCAAACTGCGCAAGCGAGACACCATTTGGAATCACGTCAATCTTCTTCCTGATGCTAAAAATTTGCTTGGACAGTTTTGCGGCAAATTGCGTCGGCGATACCAATGCATCCGCCCGATTTATCGCGAGGTTTTCAAGCATAAAAGTGCGCTTTTTCTGCTGACGTTTTTCGAGACTGCAGAAAAATGCATCGCTGCCATGAAGCCTTATTGCAATTGGTACAGAATACTTTGAAAATGCCGTTACGCCTGTCCAGTCGGGCGCTTCGATAATATCAATACCATATTGCTTAACCGCTTTCCTTACAACCGTTGCAATGTATTTTCGGTAAAGCAAATACGACAGCGTAAAATATTTTTTGAATTCTATCAGATGAATCGTAATACCTTCATCGTCAAATGTTTGGGAAGTTTTTTGATTGAATACAAAAATATGGACCGAGTGGCCTTTGGCAACCAGCGCTTGCGAAAGGTTCCTGATGCTGGTTCCGATTCCCGCCGCTTTCAGCACTTTGGGATGCGGATATTCGGGCGTCAGGTAGCCAATAGTCATTTCAATCCTGATTTCGCCCAGACTGCAGAAACATGTCGTCCGTTCATTTCACCGGCGTCGATCATTTTTTGCTCGCGCGCCTGATATTCCAGTGGTAATTCGCTTTTCAGCGGACCGAAAAATCCGTACGACCTCGCTTTCAGAAGTTTATAATTTGAAAGTTCGGATTCCAATAATTTCAATGAAATTCCGGCACCAATTGAATATGGAAGATTTTCCACATGAATGTCGGTCACGCTCCATATCTCTTCCGCAGTCATTCTTCGCGAGATGGCTTTTTTGCCAAGCAATGCATCATTTACGAGATCAATGTAGGTTTTACGTCCGGCAAATCTGTTTATTAAATCTTTTATCGGCTGTAATGCCGACTTCTTTTTCTCAGACCGGTGTGTTTTTGATTCGAATTCATCTACATTCGACAGATATTGGGCGTCATGCATAAAGTCGCCATTTGGATCCTGAAGATGAATGAAAATTGCACCCGGATCTTGAAGCGAATTTATTTTATTGAGGAAACTTTTAAGATCGGGAATGTGATGCAATACAGAACAGACAATGATCACATCGAATTTACCTTCCAGCGCAGAAACTTCGTTGTTGAAAGTAATGACTTCGGCGTTCCATTTTTTCGATCTTTCGGCCGCGCGCGTAAGCATTTCCTTCGATGTATCAAGCAGCGTGATCTGGGAAATTTTATCGCCAATTTCGGTGTCGAGTAAAAGCTGTGTCGACAAACCTGTTCCGCATCCGATATCCAGCAATTTCAAATTACTCCGATCCGATTCGGGAATATCTTTAACCAATAGATCGATTTGCTCACTAAGGCTTTTCCACATGTCGGCATGGATCGCGTCGTAATGCACGGCTTCGACGTCGTGGAATGCAATGTTGACATTTCGATGGAAATCTTCCGGCGATAAAGTACTCCCGGATTTTTTGATCAATGGCAGTAAGGTGTCGAAACTCATGGCGTGGAATCAGATTGCAATAATACAGATTTTTCCGCGAGCGTTCAGACAGTATTGGTGATGTAACCTTGGGAACCTCTGCTGGAAATTATGGTGGATTGTGGTGCCGCGACAACCGAGCCGTCGGGAACATTAAAATGGACAACTGAGTTTGTACCGATCAAAACATCATCGCCGATTGTTATTCCGCCCAGAATTGCGGCACCCGGACCAATGAAAACACGATTCCCGATCTTTGGAATTCCCTCGTTTCGGCCGCGGACCAAAACACCGATCGTCATGCCCTGCGACAGATTGCAGTTCTCGCCTATTTCGGCATCGCCATGAATTACGATTCCGCCAAAATGCCCGATATACAAACCTTTGCCGATTTTTGTCCGATACGAAATATCAAAACCGTATTTGTATTTGATGCGTTTCAGCCAAACATAAAAAACGTAAAACAATACCTTGTTACGACCACGGTAATATTGGCAAAGCCTGAAAACAATCGAAAATCGAATCCCCGGAACATTTTCGTAAAACATGTGCCGCAGGAATGCCGAAAGACCGAACGGTTTCTTCCGCCCGTATCTTTTCAAGTCCTGTTCAACCATATATTTACCCGTTTGCATGATTCGGATTTTGATTCATTATCGTTTCAAATGTGTCTAAAATGCGTTCCGAAGCTTCTTGGGGCGGATGGATATTAATCTTTTTAAACCAGTTTTGAGCTTCCGCCACAGTAGTTTCCGGCGCTGTCAGTCCTCGTTTAATTGCATTTGCAATATCATTCGGACCATCGATCCACAATACCGCATTTTCAGACGGCATCGATTCGAAATGGATGTATTTGTAGATGCTTTCAACACTGCGGCATTTTTGCAGCGGGCCGCCGTCATATCTGAAAAATGCACATGGTTTTTTAAACGACGCAAAATCAAAAACCATCGACGAGCCGAGGTTCAGCACCATTTCGGTCTGTGCAATCGTGTTGATCTGCAATTTCATGTCATCGGCTGTCGGAAGGATCGCATTCCATTTATCTGACAAACTTACCCATTTCGGATTCACGGGTACGATGATATCAGCGTTTTTGGTTAATACATCATCATATCGCGACGAAAAATCGACAGGACAACGCCTGAATACGATACCAAGATTAAAACCTTGATTGTTAAGCTCACGCACAGCATTCGCCGTGTCCGACAGATATTGCTGATCGAAAGGCGAAGTCGTAATGTCATCTCCCGAGAAACAGATATACTTTTTATTTGAATCGAGATTATTCATCGCGAAAAAATCCTCACGAGTTTGCAATAATTCAGGATACGTATGCGGTTCAAATTGAGGCGTTCCTGTAATGAAAACCTGATCGTCATTGATATATTCGTAGTAATGACGAAGTTCCTTTTTCATGTGTTCGCTCCAAACGAGATAATAGTCAGGTTCGAGTGCCATGGTTCCTTTCGGCAGATTATCCCATGAAAAAATAAAAGTACCGGTTGGGATTTTTAGATCCTGCGCGGCAAGCAGCGGTGCGATCGTAAGAACGGTACGCTGGTTGGTGCAAAAAACCAGATCCGGCTTTTGCTGTTTTAAAGTCTGCAGGCAGCTTTGGTAATAATTTGTCTGCCGTTCTTTGTCTTTGATAAGCTGTCTGATTCTGCCAATTCCTTTACCTGAAGCACCATACGCCAGATAGGATTTAATAAAGATATTTTTGATGCTTTCCTTGATGCTGCGATAGGGAAGCGGAAACCGATAACATTTGTAGATTTCCTTGCCGCTTTTGGCAATGTTCCGATTCAGGTCGAGCCTTGTCCGGATGATTTTCAGCACATTCGTCAGTGGATGCAGTTTTGGGTTCTCGAGCCTGATCTCTCGGTAACCCATTTCGGCCAGGTCGAATGGCGTCATGTTCCAGAACGTAATATCGATCCCGCGTTCGGCTGCGAGCTTGTAAAATTTGGTGTACGCAAAATTCCGGAGTCCGACGCCGTCGGGAATGAGAATCAGGATCTTTTTGGGCTGCATGTTTTCAGATATCCCTGAATTGCTTCTGGTGATTGATTTGCCAAATATCCGTATTTGTAATGGATTCCAAAAATAATCGCGCGCTGTTTCCTTCGCCAAAGCCGCCTGTATCTTTTCGGACCTGATGCGAATCGATCGATCTCAATGCATCGAGAATGCTTTGAGAATCATATCCGGTATTGATGATATCTGCGTGCAGACTGCGATTTTGCTGCCGCGTCCCGATGTTGACCACCGGAATTCCGTAATACGGAGCTTCACGGATTCCCGCGCTGCTGTTCCCGATAATGAATTTCGCATTTTTCAAAAGCACCAGAAAATACTCAAATCGCAATGAGGGAAAAATCCGGAACCGTTTGTTGTTTTGCAATTTTTTATACGAATCGATTATGAAGCGGCTGCCAAGGTCGTTGTTCGGATAAATGACAATATAATTATGATCGTCCTGCGAAAGCGCCTTTTCAAACTCCGATGCATAACGTTCCATGTCTTTTTCCTCGGTAGTTACGGGATGAAACATTGCGACGCCGTACGCTTCAAACGGAATTTCATAATACGATTTTGCTTTTTCCAGATCGGGAAGATCGCCACTGAACATGATATCGATATCCGGCGAACCGATCGTATAAATCGAAGATTTGATCTCACCCATCTGGATCAGCCGTTTTGCAGCTTCATCATTCGCAACAAAATGAATGTGCGACAATTTTGACACGCTGTGGCGGATGAGTTCATCAACAGTTCCCGAAAGTTCACCGCCTTCAATGTGCGCGACCAGAATATTATTGAGCGACCCCGTAATTGCGCCTGCGAGTGTTTCAACGCGGTCGCCGTGAACAACGATCATATCCGGACGGATGTTTTTACAATATTCCGATAGTCCTTCGATCGTTTTGGCGAGCGTCAGATCCATCGTGGTTTCGTGTGTATGATTGGAAAATTTGTGGACGTGGGTAAAATTGCATCGTTCGATCTCGATGACTGTGAGACCATATTCTTCCTGAAGATGCATTCCGGTTACGAATATAAAAGCTTCGAAACCATCGGTACGTTCAACAGCCTGAATCAATGGTTTTATCTTTCCAAAATCGGCGCGCGTACCGGTTAGAAACAGAATTTTCTTTTCGGACATCAGGAAAAATTTTCAATATCCTCAGGAACAAGCTGCTCGTCGTTGTCGATATCGCGCAAAGCCTTTTTCCCAAGAAGCGATTCAAATTGCTCAGCCGGAATCTTTCCTGTTCCGGGGCGTTTGACCCAAATATTATCTTTCGAAAAAACATCTCCTTTTGCAATCGACGCGATGCTGCAAACGGTTGCAAATGCAAAATCTATCGTCACCTGTTCCTCGGCAGCCGGAGCTTTCGTGCCGCCGCGCATCTGCCAGATCTCGTGTGAATCCGAAATCAAATCGGAACACGTTTCTTCGTCCATCGAACAAACGATATCCGGGCCGGTGCGCTGCATGTGATCGGTAAAATGACGTTCCAAAATTGACGCACCCAAAGCTACAGCGCCAAGGCATGCATTGTTGTTCAGCGTGTGATCGCTCAGACCAAAAACTTTATTCGGAAACGCATTATGTAGTTCCATCATCGCACCAAACCTTACAAGATGAATTGGCGTCGGATACAGATTAGTTGTGTGAAGCAATGCAACCGGAACTTTATATTCATCGAAAATCGCAACTGCTTTGGAAACGCTTTCGATCGTGTTCATCCCTGTACTTAAGATGACAGGTTTTCCGAACGACGCGATATGCCGCAAAAGCGGATAATTGTTGCATTCGCCCGATCCTATCTTGTATGCCGGAATATCGAACCGCTTTAACCGTTCGGCTGCCGCGCGCGAAAAGGGCGTCGAAATAAAGATCATCCCTTTGCTTTCGACGTAGTTTTTCAACGCAAGTTCTTCGTCTTCGTCTAGCGCGCAACGCCGCATGATTTCGTAAATCGACACATCGGCATTTCCGGGAATGACTTTCTTGGCAGCGCCGCTCATTTCATCTTCGACAATATGCGTCTGATGTTTGACAACTTCCACGCCCGCCCGGTGTGCTGCATCAACCATGTCGAAAGCGGTCTGAATGTCGCCTTCGTGATTGATCCCGATCTCAGCGATGACAAGCGGCGGGAAATCCGGCCCGACCCGGCGATCTCCAATGGTTATATAGTTCTGTTTATCTTTCATGATGTTTTTTAAGCAGCCATTCGGCATATTCGAAATCGTCTTTTGTGTCGATATCAACGGTACCAAAAATATGTTCCGTGATCATCGGATATGCGCTTTCGGAAATGATCTTTCCCTGTTTTATCAACGATGCCTTGCTAAGATACAACAATCCATTTTCAAAATACAGCGGCTCAAGATCCTGGCTGCGCATGCCGATCTCATAGTTGAACGGTGAAAATCTTTTGTCTGTGATCTTTCCTAATTTATGATGATTCCGACTGACGGTGAAAAGGCTGTCGTAATTTCCTCCGGTGAAAATATCAAAAGCTTCCTGAAGCAAATTGACCGGCCGAAGGGGATTTGTCGGCTGCAGCAAAACAATATTTTCTGCATCGACAGTTTCCAAAACATGCTGCATGGCTGAAATCGTAGGCTCATCATCACCGGAAATTTCTGCCGGGCGATTGATAACTTTTGCGCCGTATTGCAAGGCGACTTCCTTGATTGCCGGGTCGTCGGTGGAAACGTAAACCGCATCAACGAGCGCATTCGACTTCGCATATGAAATGCTGTGCGCGATAAGCGGAATGCCGCCGAGCTCCATGAGATTTTTTCCCGGAAGCCTTTTTGAACCGCCGCGAGCCGGAATGACGGCAATAGTACTTTTCGAGCCTCTCATATTTTAATTTTCATCCTTTTAAAAATTGCGTCCCAACGGAGTTGCCTGACCGGCATTTTCTGATGGATCGTGGCCATTGCAAACAATGCTTTCAACATTGAATTATTTCGTGACGATAGATTGGTGTTCAGGACTTTTTTGATGTAAGAAGTATTATCGGAATCGCGGTTTATTATCGATTTAAACATCAAATTTACCAACAAACGATACATTGACGAAGCAATTTCGAAATCTTTTGAAATGATTCCACGCCTCAGATTTTCGGATAGTAAAAAAATTTCCGAGTTTTTAAAATCTTTGCGATAGCCCCGATTGACAGCGCTTGCCGAACTTTGGTTCATCCGATACAAAAACGAATGGATATTTTTTATCTGATATGAGCCAGGGGCAGCGTCGAAAAAAATACGCGAGAAAAATTCAGCTTCCTCACTATACGCGAGCGTTTCCAGAAACAGCGCATCCTTTTGAAGAAAGTCCTTTCGGAACATAACAGACGGCGTTAAAATCTTCAGCTTCCAAAGTACAAAGTCAGAAAAAAGCTTCTCAGTTTCGAAAAGATCGATTTGCCTTATGATGGACAAGTCTTCGTGTGCATACAATCCTGAAGTGATTACCATGTTGAGATTTGGCTCTATAAGCGAAACTTTTTCCAGCAAAAAATCCGGAAGCATTATATCATCGGCATCAAACCAATTTATCCATGAACCGGCAGCATGTTTAAACGCGAGATTCCGACAGGTGTTTGCGCCTTTTTTGTCTAGTTCCGGCCTGATAAAAAACTTAAATCGAGGATCGCCCTCAATGTCCTTTTGTATGATCGATGGGGAATCATCTGTAGAAATATCGTCAACCAATATGCATTCCCAATGCTGATACGTCTGCTTTCGGATGCTTTCCAAAGTTTCGGCAATATATTTTCCGGCATTGAAAACCGGGATAAGTATCGATATTAAAGGTTGATCCATTTCGCGGATAAAGATAGTTTTGCTCCTGCAGATTTTAGCAAGTTTATTGAATCCTTACAGTTTATGATAATTCTTCGCGGCGTCGGCGGGCAGGCCTTTCGATCTGCAAAAGTATCTGTAAACCGCGGGCTGCTTTAAAATCTTTGGCAAAAGCCTGTTTTTTACAAAGTATTTAAATTGATTGATTTTCCTTTGACCTATCACATGAATATGATCGCCATCTTTATTTGTATCAGGCATTTTATCAAGGACTTCATGCATCCACGGCTCGAGCTTATTTCCCATATGATATGCAAAATTTCCGGCAGTCGTAAGCCGCCAGTAGTCCTTTTCAAGCGGAACCATATCAAGATATTTTTCGGAATCTCCTCCTAATTTAAATTCCATCCACGACGGGATCTTTCCAAAAACATCGCGTTTGTAGGTAGCTACGAAATGTCCGCAGCCAAGAAGCGCCTGAAATCCATCTTTTTCAAGTCCGAGCGCATATTTAGCATGATCCTGATTAAAATCCATCGTCCATCCGATGCTTTTGTAAAAATGCCGCAGCGCTTCGGGATCGTGAAGCTTTAGAAACTTTAGCTTACCCGAAAACAGGTTGTCGAATATTACGTTTCCGCAAAAATAATCGCCCATCTTAATTTGTGGTACCAGTCCAACAACGCCTGTTTTAGGCATCCGATTAAATACGTCGGCGGTCGCTTTTTGCCATCCGGGAAGAAACATGGCATCTGCATCGGCAATTGTGACAATCGGCAGGTCGATTCCCGCAATACCTTTCAGGATCGCATTTAATTTCCCAATATTGCCGGCATGGATGATCTCGTGGATCTGACCATTCGAGTAAAGCCCGTTGAGATATTGTAACACTTCATCACAACTGCCGTTATTAACGATCGTGATAAATGTCTGACTATGGACTGTTCTGAAAATCGATTGCAGACATAGCTTGAAAATTTCGAAACTGTCTTCAAAATATCCATCGAAAGACGGGATGTAAACAGGAATTACAATCTGATGCGAAAAGCTGCGCAGTTGTTTCGGAACGTCTTTATGGGGATTTTGGCCTATGCGCATTATAATGCATTCAGGCAAAGATAACAATTAGAAATATTGCGCGGCGTCGGCTTTCGAAAGACCTTTCCATCGCAGAAATCTTGGCCATATTCGCGGTGAATTCATCATTCTGCCCAGAAAATTTATTTTAATCGCGAATGCGAGCGATGAACTTTTTGACGGCCGTAAATCAGGCATTTCCGGTATTTCGGTATTTTTCGTTGTTGCGAGCCTCGCCTCCATCGCGGGCTCAACCGAATTGCCCATATGATAGGTATAATTTTCTTCGGTGCTCAATCTCCAATAGCCATGACGGATAACAAGTTCGTCAATCGACTTTGAAAGCGCGGATCCGCCTGCGAACGTATCAATGACTGAAACATCGATCGTTTTAAAAATGTCGCCTTTATAAGTCGCCGAAAAATGGCCCGCGCCAACAATTGCCCTGATTCCATTCATCGAAACCGTGAGATTGTGCTGCAAATGTGGCGGGCGCAGCAGTTTTTCGTTGCTGATGCTTCTCGCGAATTCCATCATCGGCTCCGGATTTTTCACGGCGGTAAATCTGAGTTTTGGCGAAAACATAAGATCGAAATAAATGTTTGACGTCTGATATCGCAACCGTCGCGACAATGGCGTTGTGCAAACCGCACCCGCTTTTGGGAACGCATCGAATATTTCGTACGCAGCTTTCTGCCAACCCGGCATGTATAAAACATCGGCGTCGCTGATCGTGATCAATGGAAAACGATGTCCGGTAAGGCCTTTTAAAATCGCATTCACTTTCCCTATGCGGCCTGTATGCGTTACTTCGTGTATCTGCATTGACGCAAGAAGACTGTCGATATATGATGCAACTTCGGTCGTGCTTCCGTTATCGATTACGGAAATATAGGTTTTTGGATGTGACGTATTGATGAGCGATGTCAGACAAAGCTTTAAAACATTGAGACTGTCGCGGAAATAGTTATCATTGGCAGGAATGCTGACCGGCACGATCACATGATGAAAAAAATCGGGAGCTTCGATCGTTTTTTCTTTATGAGGATTTAATCCAACGCGCATTTTTAAGGTTCAAGGGTTACGTTGTGATCGATCAAAAATTCGCCGTGCTTTCTTGGCACAGGCATGTATCCGGTTCCGAAATAATCGGTTCCGATGACTTCAATTGCAGTAAGATCGAGCACGCCATCAGTATAAACGCCATTGTACGACATCCAGTAATCTATCGTATAAATGCCTTCGCCAAGCGGCAATGACGGCACTTCAAAAGTGATATTGCGTCCCGAACCTGAAATCCGGACATTGGAATATTTGTTCGACAATGTCATGATGAATTTCTTCAAAGCGTTGCTGAAAGTAAAAAGCAAATAGATCTTTTCAAACTCGGCAGCGGTAACTTCCCGGTCGAGAGTCGCCGTAAACCGAAACCTGTCGCCTGACTTCATCAATCGCGATCCTTCAAATTTTATATTGGACAGGCGCAGCGAACCATCACCATCACGACGTGAAAAATTCAGGTCGCCGCCAACGTCTTTTTTATTATCTGATATATAATATTGGATCGCATCAGAAACGTCGCCTGATGTGACTATTTGTCCATGCTGCAGCACGATCCCTTTTGTACAAAGGCTTGAGATTGCAGTCATATCGTGGCTTACGAACAAGACTGTCCGCCCTTGATTTCCCGAAATATCCTGCATTTTCCCAAGGCATTTGTTCCGGAATTCCGCATCTCCAACGGCCAAGACCTCATCAACAATCAATATTTCGCTTTCGAGATGGGCTGCAACCGCGAACGCGAGCCGAACGTACATTCCGCTGCTGTAGCGTTTCACAGGCGTATCGATATAACGCTCAACGCCTGAAAAATCGATGATCTCATCCATCTTTCGCGAAATTTCTTTCTGACGCATTCCGAGGATGGCGCCGTTGAGATAAATGTTTTCGCGTCCGCTGAGTTCGGGATGGAAGCCGGTGCCGACTTCAAGCAGGCTGGAAATTCTTCCTTTGACTTTAATCTCGCCTGTGGTCGGACTTGTTACACGTGAAAGCAATTTGAGAAGTGTACTTTTTCCTGCGCCATTCTTCCCGATGATCCCGACTGCATCGCCCTGCATGACATCGAAATTGATATCCCGCAAAGACCAAACGATGTTGCTTTTGCCTTTTGTACTACGGTCGTTGGTTTCGCCGATCCGCAAAAATGGATCTTCACGCCCCATGACTTTCGTCAGCCAGAATCGTTCGAGGTCGCGCGAAATCGTGCCCGTACCGATCTTTCCGATCTGATACGCTTTCGATAGATTTTCTACACTGATTACTCGCCTCATTAAATCGTATCTACAAAATTTTTCTCGGTCTTATTAAAAATGATAACGCCTGCAATCATAAAGATCACTGCCATCAACGCCGGATAACCGATGCTCCAAAGCGTGAATTCGCCGCGGCCAAGAAATGCGTAACGAAATCCTTCGATGATTCCTGTCATGGGATTAAGCAGGATGTAGCTGCGGTATTCTTCACGAGCCGCGCTGAGCGGATAAATAACCGTCGTGGCATACATCGCCAGCTGAACGCCGAATGCCACTAGGAATGTAAGGTCTTTATATTTTGTGGTGATTGCCGTAATGATCAATCCAAGTCCCAAACCGAGCAATGCCATGATAATGACCAAAACCGGGAAAAACGCGAGCGCGGGAGTGACATTAAATTCTGCTCCCTGAATTTTGAAAAATATCATCGTTGCAACCATCAGCAGAAGCTGAACACCGAAACGTACGAGATTGCTCACGACGATACTCAATGGCATGATCAATCGTGGAAAGTAAACTTTGCCAAAAATCGTCGCATTGTCTTTAAAAACAGTGCTAGTCTTGGTCAGGCAATCTGCGAAATAATTCCACGCTGTGATGCCCGAAAGGTAAAAAAGCTGTTTCGGAAGTCCGTCTGTACTAATGCCTGCAAGATTTCCGAAAATGAATGTAAATACCAACGTCTGAAGTATCGGCTGGACAAAAAACCAAAGCGGCCCAAGAACGGTCTGCTTGTAGAAACTGACGAAATCGCGTTTGACGAACATCCGCAAAAGATCGCGGTATTGCCATAAGTCCCGGAAACGAATGTCGAGCGCCGAGGATTTACCTTTAATGATCAAATCCCAGTCGTCGGTCTGCTCGGTCGAATTCATTTGGGATGTATTGGTTGACAACGGAAATTCTCGGTTTGGCGCAAATATAATAATTTATAACTGCGTTCCTTTTAACCAAAGTCGGTCATTAAGTATATTTACAAAAAAATACGCTTGTTTTTCTTCAGCAAAAAGAAACCGTTTCTAAAAGACCTGATTCCTGACGGATTTACCGATATCCATTCGCATGTCCTGCCCGGTATCGACGATGGCGCAAAAACCGATGATGATACGATCCGGCTGACCGATGAGCTAAAGAATCTGGGCTGCACAAAGCTGATTGCCACGCCACATATTATGTATGGCGTTTGGGAAAATACTCCCGAAACCATCAATTTGAAACTATCAGAAACGCGTGAAAAGTTATCTACGGGAATCAGGATTGAGGCTGCAGCAGAATATATGCTCGACAGTAATTTTTCAAAAATGCTGGGCAACGAAAAACTGCTTACGCTTAAGGATGATTATCTGCTTGTGGAAATGTCTTATTTAAATCCGCCACTGCATCTGCATGAATTGATCTTTGAAATCCAGCTTGCAGGTTATGTTCCGGTTCTCGCGCATCCCGAGCGGTATGCGTTCTACCACAAGAATTTCGACGAATTGAAAAAGCTGAAACATACAGGATGTAAATTCCAGCTTAACTTGCTGTCGGTCGTGGATTATTACGGACCGCATGTTTCCGAAACTTCCAGGAAGCTATTAAAAGAAGGCTTGATCGATTTCGTCGGATCGGATGTCCATCACATGAAACACGTACGGAATTTTGACCGCCGCATTGTTGTAAAAGACAATTTACCGCTTCGCGAGGCGATTGCGAGAAACAGCCTCTTTACTTAGTTTTCTTCTTGAACATCCGCTTGTGCCACGGTTCCGGTTCGGCATCGGGACCATAGCCATAGCCATATCCGTAACCATATCCATACCCGTAACCATATCCGTAATGGCGATTTTGATCGACGCCGTTCAACAGGATCGACATATTAGGAAGTTTCTTTTCCTGATGCAATGTCTCTGGCAGATTCAGAGCCGTTTTCTGTAAATAGTTGGCGCGTACGACATATACGAAGACATCGGCGAATTTATTGAGCAACAGCGTATCCGTTACAAGGCTTACCGGCGCGGTGTCGACAATGATGTAATCGTATTGTGACTTGAGCTGTTCGAACATCGCGCGCACTTTATCGCTGTTGAGCAATTCAGCAGGATTTGGCGGAATCGCACCGGACGGCATGACCCAAAGGTCTTTAAATGCATCGAGTTTGTAACTTATATCGGAAAGCTGAAGCTTATCGCTTGAAAGATAATTACTGACGCCGACATTGGCTTTGATGTTCAGATATTCGGTAAACTTCGGATGACGCAAATCCATTCCCATCAAAAGAACTTTCTTGCCATACAATGCCAGGGTTCCCGCAAGATTTACTGAAATAAAGGTTTTTCCTTCCCGTGGCAATGTCGATGTGATGAAAATCGTTTTCGCCTTATCAGACGACGTATGCGCGAGCATGAACTCGAGGTTTGTCAGGATAATACGGAACGATTCGGCTGCACTGCTCCGGCTGTCGGATGCAATGATGTTGCTGGAATCATCTGAATGCGCAATCGAGCCGAGGTAAGGAATTGTTGTAATCTTTTCGATATCCTGGCGGCTATGGATCTTATTGTCAAGTAAATCAAGTAAAAATATGATTCCGATTGGTATCAGAAGCCCGGCCAAAAAAGCAATCAGATAAATCAGTTTGCGATTCGGCGACACGATCCCGTTTGAAAAAGCTGCATCGATCACTTTCGCTTTATCCGATGTTACAGCAAGTGAAATCGCGGTTTCTTCACGCTTTTGCAACAAATATAAAAAGAGCGATTCCTTGATTTGCTGTTGACGTTTAATCACATTGAACTGGCGCTCATGCGTTGGCACCTCGCCTACTTTTCCACCAAAACGGCTTTCCTGCGATTTGAGGTCCCGCTGCAAGATCCGAAGAGAACTTAAATGGTTTTCCAGACTTTCCATGATCGCGCCGCGAAGCGATTCGATTCGGTCGCTAAGCCTTACGACTGCCGGGTTTGTAGTTGTTGCGGTTTTCAGGATGCGCGAACGTTCCAGCACAGATTGGTTGTACTCCGAAATCTGGTTGGAAGTGTTGCCGGCGGGCATAATGTTCGTCGGAATGACATCGTCAGTATCCGATTTTCTCACAACGTCCAGCATATATTCGGTAATCTTAACATTCGTCTCATTCTCGACAACAGATTTCTCATATTGTGCCGATGATGTCAGGTTCAGACTTGCATCCGATGTCAGATCCGTGAGCCGGTTTTGCTTTTTAAAAGTTTCCGCGCCACGTTCGACGCTGTCAAGTTCCGTAGTGATCAATTCCAGACGCTTCGCAATGAATTCCTGCGTTCGTAACGCGATATCGTTTTTATCCTTGGCGGCATCTGTATTATACTGATCAACCAGCGCATTGAGGTAATCGATTCCTTTTGACTGCACCGGATCGGTCATCGACAGTTTTAAAATGCTTGTCTTCTTTCCAATCGGTTCCACCGATACACGAGCAGCATACCCCGCAGCCGCACTTACTACAGAACGTGTCTTTATCGTAATATCATCGTCTTCTTTCGCAGAGCGGTTTATAACCATGAATGTCCCCAATTTACTAACGATCTGCTGTCCGAACTTGTATTTTTTTGCACGCTTTTTCTCTGCATCTGCAATGGTGAACGTTGTGGTCGACTCAGGTGTGATGATGAACGTCGTATCGGTCTTGTACAATGCATCCGTAGCCTCGGTAAACAAAAGGTCGATCGGCGCACTTTTGTAAACTTCAGGACTAATGATGCGGCCTTCGACAAAGTAGCTGATATTCAATCCAAGCTCACGAACGACATTCTGTGACAGCGTTCGCGACTGCAAAATAGCGATCTCATTATCGATGTAACTTTTACCGCCGGTAATGATTCCAAGGTCGCTGAATGCATCGAGTTCCGATCCGCCGCGTTTTTCGTCACGGATCAAAATCGTCGACGACATTCCATACTGCGGAACGGTATAACGAAGGTAAAAATATGCCCCGACCAGCGATAATATCAGCGAAAGTGCGATCCATTTCCAATGTTTTAAAAACATGAAAAGACGCTCCTGAATGTTCATCGAGGTGTCGACTGTTGGGTGGACTTTATTAGCTAGAGGCTCCATTAAAATCGTATGATAAGCAACGTTACGGTAACGAGCAGACTCAGGATCGATGCGGTTGCCGTCAGATATGGCCCGAGTGCTGTTGCGTCGTATTTGGCACGTCGCGGTTCGACGTAAACAACGTCGTTTTGTTTTAGGTAATAATAAGGTGAATCGACGATCTTCGCGTCGGTAAGATCTACCCGTGCAAATGATTTCTCTCCCTGATTGTCGCGCACGATCAGAATATTTGTCCGTATTCCCTGAATCGTAAGATCGCCTGCCTGTGTAATTGCCTCCAAAATCGTAATCCTGTCGCCGGTTACCGAAATGATTCCCGGATTGCCAACTTCGCCAAAGACGGAAACTTTAAAATTCGATACGCGAAGGTTGATCTGTGCATCGGATAAATAAGGAACAAGTTTTTGCTTCATCATTTCGACAAATTCCGTCCGGGTATATCCTGCCACTTTAATCTTGCCCAAAACCGGAAATTCAATATTTCCATCTTTGTCGACAAGATAACCTCTCGCAATGTTGTTGTTCGTCGTATTTGAATCGAATTTTTGATTGAACGGATCCGAAGCCTCCGAATTCTGTGAAGTGATGATGATCTGCAGCACGTCATCCGGCTGGATCCTGGTTTCGTAATTTTCCGCTTTTGCCCCGCCGGAATAGCTATCGGCGCCCTGAAGATAAATGACTTCCTTTTTCGGACGGCATGAAAATATCGATAAAGCGAGGAGCAAAAATAAGGCGCACTTAAGCGCTTTGGTATGTTTCATATGGGAATACCTTGTGAAAGGTTTGCGGCAAATATAAGATTTCTTGGCAACATTAATTGTCGAGAAGCTGGAAAACCGAGTTCATGCTCTTGAATTCAGGAACGATCTTCTTCATCCTGATCACAATTTCCTCACTTGAAATCGATTTTGCATTTTCCATCAGATCCAGGACAGCAGCATTGATAACCTCGTAATTTCCGCATTCTTCCTGCGCAATCATGATCTTGTCGTTGTGCGTCGGAAGCGATTTTGACGTATCGTTCAGAAGCTCTTCGTACAACTTTTCGCCCGGCCGCAATCCGATGATCTTGATCTTAATTTCTTTGTCGGGCGTATAACCCGCAAGCCTGATCATTTTATTGGCAAGATCGATGATCTTTACCGGCTCGCCCATGTCGAACAGGAAAATCTCGCCGCCCGTGCCCATGGTTCCTGCTTCAAGAACAAGCTGGCAGGCTTCGGGAATCGTCATAAAATACCTGATGATCTCCGGATGCGTGATCGTTAGCGGGCCGCCTTCCTGAATTTGCTTTGTAAATAACGGAACGATGCTGCCATTGGATCCGAGCACATTTCCGAATCGCGTCGTAATGAATTTTGTACCGGTATTTCCGGCGTGTTCACGATGATAATCCTGCAGCGACTGTACATATTTTTCGGCAATCCGCTTGCTCGCGCCCATGACATTGCTCGGGTTGACGGCTTTATCAGTGGAAACCATCACGAACCGCTCTACATGGTATTGAAGCGAAAGATCTGCAAGAAACTTTGTTCCGCAGATATTGGTGAACACTGCCTGGCTCGGATTGTCTTCCATCAATGGCACGTGTTTGTAAGCCGCGGCATGATATACAACCTGTGGCTGATACGTCGCAAAGACCGATTCAACCATTTGCTTATTTCGGATATCAGCAAGGACCGTTTTAAAATTGACGGTCTCGGCCATGCCTTCGATCTCCAGTGCAAGATTGTGCAAAGGCGTTTCGGCCTGATCGAGAATGATGATCAGATGGGGTTTGAACTCGATCACCTGCCGCGTGATCTCACTGCCGATGGAGCCCGCGCCGCCGGTGATTAACACCGTTTTTCCCTTATGCTGCGACGAAATGTTATCCATGTGCAGCTTGATCGGCTTGCGATCGAGAAGATCTTCAATTTCGAAAGTTTTTACTTTTTTCGATATCTGCTGGAAATCCTCCCAGTCGGTTACTAAAGGAACCGTAAAAACCTTGAAGTCATATTCGAGGCACTCTTCAACGATTGCGATGGTTTCTTCCTTGGTCAGTGCTTTCTCGGTGATGATAAGCGCATCGGCTTTCAATGCACGAAGTATGACATGGATCTTTCTGCGGCGGTTGACGATCGGAAGGTTTAAGATCGTTTTGCTCGATTTATTGAGATTGAACTGATCGATAAAACCACGAAGCTTAAACCTGCTCGGAACCTCTGTCCGAAGTGCATTCGCCACCGATATCGCATTGGCATCGGCGCCATAAATTACGGTATTGATAAGTTTTTGCTGGTCGCCGACATTGACATATTTCTCAAAGATCCGCTTGACCATGATCCTGAAAAGGAACAGCAGCAGGAACGAGATCACATAACTAATAAAAAGCCCGGTGCTCAGATAAAGCTTTTGGCCAAATACGAGCCGCCAAGAATAATTTATCAGCAACAGCATAATAAAAGATGTCGACGTCGACACCAAAAGACGCACGGCATCGATGAACGTCGAATGCCGGATAATTCCTGAATATGTTCGATAGAAAAGGAAAAAAACCGAATTTACCGCGATGATCACCGCATAACGGACCGGCATGTTCAGATGTTCGTAAAAGGATATGGTAAGGCTCGAAACGATGACGTACGTAATAACGTTCGCAATGAGCACAATGAAGACATCGATAAGAAAAATTATCCAGCGCGGAAGGTATCCGATATTGCGGAACCTCTTCTTGGAAATATCGCTTTTCATGGCATTGAAAAACGAAGTCAACATTTTATTCATAGTTTAAAAATAAAATGTACAATAGTTTTCTTTATCCAAACTAAAAATTAACTGAAAAATCGATGAAGTGCATCATTTATCCTTTCTTTGTCGGAGTCGGAAAGATTGGATCCCGATGGCAGGCATAAGCCGTCTGCAAACAATTTCTCGCAGACATCTCCGCCGTAATACGGATGCTTTTCGAATATCGGCTGAAGGTGCATCGGCTTCCACAGCGGGCGGCATTCGATGTTTTCGCTTTCGAATAATAACCGCAGATCTTCCCTGTTTTTTCCTGTTGACTTGTCGATTGTGATGGCCGACAGCCAATGGTTTGAAAAGAAATCCGCCGATGGTTCCGTCAGCACGCGAACACCCGGAATCTTATCGAAAAATTCCGCATAATAATCATGCATGGCACGACGGGCTTTCACGCGCGCGTCGATGACTTCCATCTGCCCACGGCCGATTCCTGCGCAAATATTACTCAGTCGGTAATTGTATCCGATATGGCTGTGCTGATAATGTGGTGCAGCATCACGAGCCTGAGTTGCAAGGAAAACCGCTTTCTCTTTTTCCTCTTTCGTTTTGGTGACGATCGCACCGCCGCCGGAAGTCGTGATGATCTTGTTTCCGTTAAATGAAAGGATACCAATGTCGCCCAATGTGCCGCACGCTTTTCCTTTGTACTTGCTGCCTAAAGCCTCGGCGCTGTCTTCGATCAACGCGATTTCATACTTGTTCGCGATCTGTAAAAGCTCATCCGCCTTAAAAGGCATTCCATATAAATGTACCGCAATGATCGCTTTCGGCTTTTTCCCTTTTGCAATGCGGTCTTTGATAGCAGTTTCGAGCGATTCCGGGCACATGTTCCAAGTATCCTTTTCGCTGTCGATAAATATCGGAATCGCTCCCTGATAAACTATCGGATTTGCCGACGCCGAAAATGTGAAACTTTGGCAAAGAACCTCATCTCCATGAGTTACATCTGCAAGAATAAGAGCAAGATGAAGCGCTGCCGTTCCCGCACTCAATGCGCCAACATGTCGTTCGCCACCGAGGTATTTCTCGATATCCTGCTCGAACCCGAGAACATTCGGGCCCAATGGCGCAACCCAGTTTGCATCAAAAGCTTCATTGATGTAGCGGAGTTCGGTGCCGCCCATATGAGGTGACGAAAGCCATATCTTTTCTTTATTCATGTGAATTGTATTTTATGATTTTACCGGGATTTCCCACAACGACAGCGTAATCGGGAACATCCCTGATGATCACCGCGCCCGCGCCGATAGTTGCCCACTTCCCTATTTTTATTCCCTGGATGACAATTGCCCCGATGCCGACATGCGTTCCATCGCCGATCGAAACATTTCCCGCCAAAGATACGGCAGGAGAAATATGCACAAAGTCGCCGATCATATTATCGTGTTCGATGACCGAACCGGTATTGATGATGCAGTGATCGCCGATTCTTGAGTCCGGATTGATCGAAACATTTGCCATGACAACGGTCCCATTTCCAATTTTTGACAATGGCGATACAGTTGCCGAGGGATGAACCACCGAAATATAATCCGCTTTAACTTCTCGCGAGATCCGTTCGCGGACGCGATTGTTACCAATTGATATGATCGATTTTCTGTTTGCTGAAGTGTCGATGCCTGACGCAGGTTTCACGGGAAACCCTAAAATCTCCGTTACCGCAGGATTGTCGTCGAGAACATTGAGATTGTTGAGGCCGGATCGCAGCAAAATGTCGATTATGACTTTACAATGTCCGCTTGCGCCGTATAACGTAATGCTATTGTCCATTAAAAGGTTCGATTGTCGCAGCGTCGGCCGCATTGATATCTTTTCCGTGAAGTACTCGCATGACTGTCAAAAATAAAATTTTCATATCAAGCATGAAAGATATATTGTCGACGTACCAAACATCATATTCGAATTTTTTATCCCACGAAATCGCATTTCGGCCATTTACCTGTGCCCAGCCCGTAATTCCGGGGCGAACTTCATGGCGGCGATTCTGAAAAGCATTGTACAAATGAATGTAGTGTGTGAGCAAGGGCCGCGGACCGATAAGCGACATATCGCCGGTGATGACATTCAACAATTGTGGAATTTCATCCAGTGATGTCCGACGCACAAACGATCCGACCTTCGTCAGGCGATCCGCATCAGGAAGCAGATTTCCCTGTGCATCTTTGCGGTCGTTCATCGTTTTAAATTTGATGATCTTAAAAATCCGCCCATCTTTCCCCGGACGCCGCTGAAAAAAGAAGGGTTTTCCGCTATTTGCGATAAAGAGAAATATTGTAATGACAAGAAAAAGCGGCGACAAGAGAACAATGCCAATGATGGCAGCAAAAAAATCGATGACGCGCTTAAAAAAGTTCCTATACATTTTTGTCCTGCCGATTATCCAATTGGCGGTATTCGTCTAAAATGGCCTGCCAAACCGCAGCCTGTCCGTAATTCTCAACTATATGCTGCCTTGAATGCATTTTCATGGTATTAAAAAGCTGCGTATCCGATAGCATGACATCCATCGCATCGACAATTGCAGGTTCATTCTTAACAGAAACGATCAAACCGTTTTTTCTGTCTTCGATAATTTCATTGCAGCCGTTGATATTACTCACAACAGACGGCAATCCCATCGCGCCGGCCTGCAAAACCACATTTGGAAAGCCTTCGCGGTAACTCGGGAAAACCAAGGCATCGGAAATCGCAAAATAAGGCCTGACATCATTTTGAAATCCTACTGATATAACCGACGGATCGGATTCAATCCAGTCCATTGTTTCAGATTTCAAAGGGTTCAGGTCTTGCTCATATCCTCCAACCAGAAGCAGCTTAACGGCGTTATATTTTCCTTTAACTTTCCTGAATGCCCCGACCAGTTCGTTGATTCCCTTATCTGCAACCAAACGGCCAACAAAGATAAAAACAAAATCCACTTCGCTTATGCCGAGATCAGCGCGCAGCTTTTTACGAGATTCGGCGGTATATTGATCCGGAGAAAAATGATTTGTATCTATGCCGTTAGAGCTTCCTTTTCCAATAACCTTAAGCTTCGATTTGTCGCAATAGCGGTTTTTCAAAATGATATCGTAAAGTCCGAAAGAATTCGGATAAATTCCGGTCGCGCAGGAATATGTGAGCTTTTCGACATAATCCAAAACCTTTCTCTTGGAACCTTTAGCTTCAAGCAGCGGCAATCCCGCAACGGTATGAAGCCTATGCGGAACGCCTGCCAATCTCGCTGCGAGCATGGCGACTATTCCTGCTTTTGGCGTATGGCTGTGTACGATTGACGGCTTAATTTTCCGCAAATACAGATACAATTTTATAACAGAAACCAGATCTGCAACGGGCGTTATCTTGCGGGTCATTTCAAGATGAAATACTTCAACATTTTCCTTTTTTCCGATGCGTTCCAGATATTCCTTTTCAGATGAAATGGCAATGACACGAAAATGATCGGACATAAAACGAAGCTGTCCGCCCAGTAATTTGTCGAGCGAAAGCGGCACCGTTGTAATACGGATCAGTATTGGTTTCGCGCTTTTCATCGAAGGCTTTTATAAAGTTCGACATGCGCGGAAACTGTTGCATTGATGTCGTATTGCGCAGCGCGATTCATGCACGCCTGTGAAATCTCATTTGCAAAAGCATCATTGTTTCTGATTTTAGAAACCACCTCAGCAAATGCCTTTTCGTCCTGATATGGAAACAGCAAAGCCGCCCCGCCGGCAAGTTCGTTAAGTCCGCGTACATCCGACGCCACAAACGGCTTTCCGGATGCCATCGCTTCAATTGCAGAAAGCGAAACGCCTTCGTACGCACTCGACAATATATTGACATCGGCGGTTTTCATCAGCTGGGCGACATCCAAACGCTGACCGAGAAAAAAGATCCGATTTGAAAATTCTTTAACATCGGGATGATCTTTAAAAGCTTCCAGATTTTCACCTTCGCCAACGAGGCATAGCACCATATTTTCGGGTAGATAGCGCAATGCTTTGACTAACGTCAATTGGTCTTTCGGATATCTGAAAGATGAAACCTGCATCATCACGTATTTGCCGTTCAAATTCAGTTCGGATTTTTGATAGCCAGTTGCGTTTGAAATCGTATGCAGATTGACGCCATTTCCAATAACCGCAAATTTATCGTCCTGCAGATTGAGATGATTTTGGAGATCGTTCTTTACTTCATTCGAGATACAAACGATCTTCGAAAACATCGAATAGGCAATCTTATCAAAGATCCGGAACAATAACTTTCCACGCCGCTTATTGCTCGTCGAATGTTCGGTGAACACCATTTTGCCCGAGGAAAATGAAATCATTTTTGCAAATGCCGCCCAATATAATGCGGGAAACAGATGAACGTGGATCACATCATAATTTTTAAAATGGGAACTCAGCCGGATACTATGCATCGGATTGTATACGCTGCCTTTGCCGAGGCTAAAAATTTTGCCGGTGTAATGATCTTTCAGCCGGTCCAGAAACGGATGGTCGTTATCATTGAGCAGTAGTAAATCGGCATTAAGACCTGCCTTTTCGTACAGCGGAAGCATTTCCGCAACCAGTTTTTCCGCGCCTCCGGTTGCAAGCGAATTTATCACGATCAGGATTTTCATCTTGCCTTCCATCTTATGTAGAGATTTAACAAGACGCCAAAAGGTGAAGCCAAAAGCGTGATCACAGGTGCCGGATTATCTTTAAAAATTCCGCGTTTTGCAAAAATACCCGACGACACCAAATGCATCGCACGCGTAAACTTGTATTTAAATCCTGATGAATATTTTAGCTCGACGAGGCGTGAATAAAGAAAACCATTCGGGCTTTTACGGTACTGCCTCATGATATTATTCGACGAGCCTTCCGCAAGATATTCGACGATGCAATAAACGTCGTTTGTACAAGCCAATTGATATTTACTGTCGATCATTCGGTACAATGTTCCAAGCGGGACAAGCCGTTCGCCTTTAAATTCGGGATAAGCAGGAAATTCGCGTACGACCGATGTTCGCAGAACAAGTTTTTTATCGCCCGTGACGTGATATTTTGAATAAAGATCGGTCATCGTGGAAAATTTCACATTCTCCGGAATTTTAGTGCCGATGATATTTCCATTCAAATCAGCATCAAGCCCGACAATCCCTGCAACTTTTTCATGCTTGACCTGACGCCATTTTTTGAGGATCTTTTCGATTGCATCGGCCGGCATCTGATCGTCGGAATCAATGCAAACGTTTAATTCCGTGTCGATTTCGCGATAAGCTGCATTATGCGCAGTGTGCATGCCGCCATTCTGTTTATAGAGATATTTGATCCTGATCTTATCTTCAGATATCCAACTGTCGACGAGCTGTTTCGTATTATCGGCAGAACCGTCGTCGATGATCAGCCAAAGAAAATCTTTCCGTGTTTGCGATGCGAGGCTTTCATACAGCCGACCAAGGCAGAACGCACGATTATAAGTTGGCGTGAACACTGTAATTTCCATCAGTCGAGAATTACGTTGAGCACATAAGTAAACAGGAAATAGATCAAAATGATGTTTCCGATAACCTTATGCTGCTGTTTGAAAATCTCGTTTTTAAGCAGCGGATAAATGATTACCAGACCAAGCATGAACCATGACAAATATGCGATACGGTTGGAAAAGTTCGCGCGGATCACAAGTATCCAAACGGCATTTGCAATAAGAAACGTCGAAAATAGCATGTCGTATGTCCGATCGCTGAAACCTCGTTTGATGATAAAATACCATCCGGCAAAAACACCTGTCGCACTGTAGAGGATAAAATCCCAGCGGAAGCCTGTTTTCACCTCGACGAGTTTATCAAGATATTCGTCACTTCCCGATAGATATCCCATCGCGCGCTGTTCTTCGACGAGTCCGAGTCCCATCACAAAATTTTCAAGCGCAGACCCGAGAACCAATGAAAGCGGGATCGTAAGCGCCCATCCGGCCATCATAACTTTTGGATTCCTGTAAAATAATGTAATGCAGTATGCGACTATCGGAATGATCATCGAGTGGTGAACAGCTACTGCGGCGGCCATCCATGCAGCGATCCACAGTTTGTTTTTGTGCGAAATCGCGAGCAGAAACAAAGATGTCGCAATGCCGTTACGGATACCGTTTGTGCCGTACGCCCAAAATGAAAACGAAACCACAAGCATAAAAAAGCCATAAAACCAATATTCCTTAAACAGCTTTTTTGTTGCAAAATAGAGCGGCATCACATACAAAGCACAGCACAGCAGAAAAAAATTATTGGCAGACATGATCGAAGAACACGCTTTCATGAACATCTCAAAAAGAATGTCGCGCTCGACGCGCAAAGGCATCCCGGTTTTGTATTGGGCGAAATCTATCGCATATGCGCCCATATCACCAAAACGGAAACTGATCGGGCGATAACCGATGTACAAAAGCATCAGCGCAATGAGAATCAGTCCTTGCGTATTCTTTGATTGAATGTTTTTTGGAGAAGTGAGATTCTGGACAAATGCCTGTCCATAAACAGTTAAAACCAGCAGCAGCAGGACATTGTAATAAACAGTTGCGTAAATCTCTGCAGGGATGGAAATCAAGTTTCTTTGCTTAGTTTATCAAACAGCTTAACCCAAAGTGGCATTACGGTTTCATGTGAAAATCGCATCGAATTATGGCGTGCTGCCGAACCGAGCGCTTTCAGGCTTTCCCTGTTGGTTGCCAAAGATACTATTTTTTCGGCAAAGGCTTCCCGATCGTGCTGCGGAAGCAGATAGCCGTCATCACCATCTGTCACGATATGTTTTGGGCCGGTCGGGCAGTCATAACTTACAATCGGAAGTCCGACAGCCAGGGATTCAAGTAAAACCATCGGAAAACACTCGCTTTCGGATGTCATGACGTATAACGACGATTTAAGCATCTCCTGCTGAAGCTGCGAAGTAGCGGGATTGATTCGGACGACTCGCCCAAGGCCATGCTTCCGTACCAGATTTTGCAATGCAGCGATATCCGTTTGATCGCCCGAACCGAAAATATCGAGTTGAAAATCCGGAACTTTTTCGATGACGATGCGCCAGATTTCAATCAATTCGTCGAAATTTTTAACAGGTGCAATACGCCCGGCCGCAATGGCGCGAAGGCCTTGAAATGTAGCGGCCAAATCTGAAGGAGATATCGAATTGGGAATGACAACAGTATTTTCCGTCGGATAAAATTTGGTTTCGGAAGGATTTAATAAAACGATCCGGTCGAATTTTGAATTGATGTAATCGTTAATGGCATATTTCATTCGGGATTTGAAACTTTTGCCTTGCCTTAACATATAACCGGCGTATCCGGATGAGTGAAATTCTTTTAGCTTCTTTGTTTTCCGATGCAGAAAGGGCAGCCAGTAATAATCAAACGAATAATTACAGCTTATCAGAAAATCGGGTTTTTCACTTTTCATGAATTTTTTCCAAGCTGATAAATGACTGCTGATCCTTGAAATATTCGATGGATGAAAATAGCTTTTCGACCGGTTGTAATTGACCGCAATATCGACGATGCGAACTTTCTCCGACAAATGATAGCAAGGCTTTTTACCATTTTGTTCGGTTGTCAAGATGACCACTTCGTATCCAAAAACATCCGCAAAATAATTCGCTTTCGTTGCAATGACTTTCTCGATCCCGCCGTGCAGATAAACCTGATCGGTGCTGAATACGACTTTCATGACAGGAGTTTTTTAAACAGCGCATCCCATTTTGGCATTACGGCTTCGGGAAGATATCGCCGCACATTTGTTCTTGCTGCCGAACCCATTTTGATGCGAAGTTCATGGTCTGATATCAATCCGTCAAGCTTTTTTGCAAACTGGTTTGTGTCGCCATTTTCCACCAAAAATCCGTCTTCGCCATCTTTAATGATATCCGACGGACCGCACGGACAATCGAAAGAAACGCACGGAACGCCGCACGCCATTGCCTCGATAAGTACCATTCCGAAGCCTTCAAATCGCGACGAAAAACAAAGGATCGAAGATTCCTTAATTTTAGCCTCAATATCTTTTACGGCATCGAAAAACTTTACAGAATCGGAAATTCCGAGCGACGCAGCAAGCTCACGCAATTTTTGGTTTGGATCCTGCTTTCCATAAATATGAAGTTCCCAGCCATTTTTCGGGCCCGACGAAGCGTGCCAGGCATTCAAGAGTCTGTCATAACCTTTTTGATACGACTGTTTCCCAACTGCAATGGCAATTTTGTTTGTCAGCATTGCCGCACCATCGGGATAAAAAGACAAGGGATTCGGAATGACCTCAATATTTTTAAGATTCCATTCTTTGACGTTTTCCTTAGTCAGAACTACAAACTTGCCGTAATTCCGCCCAAGCACATTCATCAAACCGAGTTTGGCTTCGTAAATCGCTTTTTTTGAAAAATCCGGATTTGCACCCAGTGCGATGCGTTTTGACACATGCCGTTCGTAGATCATCGGACATGGTTTTCCCAGTAATGTCGGCAGGAAAAAAGCCTTTAGTCCATCGTCGCAAACAGAAATCAAATCGGGCTTAACGTTGCCGATCACAGCTTTAATCCCTGAAAGATAGCTGTTGAAATATTGTATCGGGTTTCCGCCGACCGGAATTGAGTGAATGGTAATCTTCGGACTAAAATCGTAAAACAAATTCTTGCCGGCGTCATTCAGAACCAGAATATGCACATCGTAATCCAGATGTTCTGCCAGATAACCCGCCTTTATCGACAAAACCCGCTCGAGACCTGCAGAGCCGTTGATCCCATTTGTGATGTAAAGCAGTTTTGTCATGCGTAAATGTGGTTACAATCGTCCGATCTCGGTTTCAGTGAAATGCGCCCGCAGTGCAAATCCCTGCGCAAATGGCAGAATTCCGAACTCTTGCGAATATACGCCGATATCTTTTGTATCGCCCTGACAAAGGTCGATTGCGCCATCGCGTTTGGTGACTTTCATCAGATGACTGAACGCGCGATTGGATGCTTGCCGGCATTCAACTGAAATTTCCTCAATGACAGAAGCATGTGACAGAAAATAAGCGAGCGTTGCAGTTGCAGATGATTCCGTAACGCTGTTCGGATTCATGATCAGCCAGTTCCAGCCGCCTTTTTTGTTCTGGAATTTCATTGCCATTTTGGCAAATCTTACAACGGAATCGCTTAGTTCGCGATGCATCGGATGTTCTGCCGGAAGTTCACGCCATGCATCGATCAAACCGATCGCATACCAGCCCAAACCTCTGCCCCAGCCGAATAATCCGGCGGCAACCTTTGTATCGATGTTGTATGAATGGCAAGGAATGAACTCGTTTGCATACATTCCGGATTTGTTGAATTCAAGTATCTGTTTGCAGCCGATCGTAATCGCTTCTTCATTATTAAATCGGACGCCGTATCGAACTAAGAATGGCGATACAAAACCGATCGTATCGACATATCGCATGACCGCGGTATGCTTTCGATACATCAAAGTTCCGTCGGCACCTTTCATCGATAGAAGGAAATCGTATAACTGATCAAATGCCTTTCGGTACCTTTGAATATCTATAAATTCAGCAGCTAAAAACGCATAACCTAAAATACCCGAATCGATATCCGATGGTTTCTCTTTCCAGCCGTTTGCATCGATTTTCGAATCGAAAAATGTCTGCAGTGAACTTTTGACCTTCTCATCTTTCGTAGCGCGATAAGCATCCGACAATCCTAAAAAAAGTGAAGCTTGCTGCCAATGCTGTATTGATTTCCGCGAATAATTACCGCGAATCATATCGATGACGATCAATCTCTTGTTATCGCGAAGTTTGATGGCAGGCGTACTTTTTAGCCAATCAACCGACTTACGTAAAACTTTTTCAGACCAGGAATTACGGTTTTGCCAGCGTCCGATCTTAATCCTGCTTTGCCATTCCATTGCCTGCGGGAAAATGTCGATTGCCAAAACGAGCAAGACTAAAAAAAGTAAGATGAAAAATGCGATTGCCATTATTTTGCAGGAATTTCAGATTTCACGCTGTTTATTTCATCATTGATCCTTGCGTACGGATCGGCAGATTGAAGCAAGCCGCTTTTTATCAATCCATCTAAAGTAACAGAAAAACGCGTCGCTCCTCTATGATTGAGGTGATCGAAATCGCCCAGCTCCTCATTCGATACGGGGAAATCCTGGAAATCCAAAAATTTTACATTCGGGAATTTCTGCTTCCGGACGGATTGAAATACGGGCTCATTGGCCTTAAAAACCCATTTCCGGTGAACCGGCATCCGCAGAAAATGCAACTTTACATCGCTGGATTTGCAGAGATCTTGAATCTTTTGAAGGTATTGAATGTTGACTTCGGACAATGCATCAAAATCCTGATTTGCTTCTTTTCGCAGATAATCGGTCTTCAAAAGCGAATCGACTTTCATACGTTTCAAATGAAGATAGCCGCCCCAATTTCTGTCCGAAAGCAAATCTTCCTTATCTGAAATTGCTGTCGACACGAATGTCTTTGCCAATTTTGCTTCAGAGGCCAGCATCGTTTTAAAATTGTTACGCATCAATATCTCATAATCCGGACGCTGCATCATAAAAGCATATTTCGGATAATAATTATACATGTTTTCATCGCCCCAAACCCATTTGTCCATCTTTTCCTGAATCTGGTTGTTTGAAAATGAGATGACGACATTTTTTACAGTCGGATTTGAATCTAGAAGCTTTTGCAGTTTCAAATATGAATAAAAGTAAGATTCGCCACCCTGACTGAAATTCTGCATTCCATCGATGAGTTTGTCATTCACGCCACACTCCGTCTGAGAATGTCCGAGCAAAATAATTTTAGTCTGCGGTTTAAGCTTATAAAAATCATCGTTATCGAAAAACTTTCGCGCCGATAAAATCGAGATGACCGAAAGGATCAATATCGGGATCGCAAAAACCAGGATATGCCGGAAAAGCCTTTTCATTAAAATTGGAAGTATATAAATTCCTGCTCCTTGCCCATGAACAGCAAAATGAAAATGATCAGAACATAATAAAACGACCAGCGTACCGGGCGCGGCCATGTGAATCCGAATCTTGCCAAAGCATATTGCTGCTCACGACCGAGCCATTCGATGAATACAAAAAACCCGAGAAGTCCCATTATTGAAAGTGGGAAATATGCCGGTTTGGAAAATAATGTCGGCTGGAAAATATCTCCGATGTATTGAAATGCATGCGTTAAATTGTTGGCTCGGAAGAAGATCCAGGCAAAAACCGTCAAAGCAAAAGTCACCGCGATCGATAAAATTTCACGAGGTGTTGGCCATGACCTGCCTTCGGCGACAATTCCAAGATTGTTGCGGTTCCGGTTTGATAAGAGCAGCGGCAAAAAGTAGATCGCATTCAGCAATCCCCAGATGATGAACGTCCAGTTCGCGCCGTGCCAGAAACCGCTGACCAGGAAAATGATAAATGTATTGCGGACTTTCATCCAGGTTCCGCCCTTGCTTCCACCGAGTGGAATATAAAGGTAATCCCGAAACCAGGTCGATAATGAAATGTGCCAACGCCGCCAGAACTCGGCGATGTCGCGGGAAAAATATGGAAACGCAAAGTTTCGAAGCAGATCGATGCCGAACAAACGGGCGGTTCCTAAAGCGATATCCGAATAACCTGAAAAGTCGCAATAAATCTGAAATGTGAAGAACAACGCGCCCATAACGAGCGTACTTCCGGAATGATCGGCGGAATTGTTAAAGATCAAATTGGCGAACTCGGCACAGTTGTCGGCGATGACGATCTTTTTAAACAAACCCCATAATATCTGCCGCAATCCATCGATCGTATTGACATAGTTAAAGCGCCGCGGACGCTGGATCTGCGGCAATAAATGTGTCGCACGCTCGATCGGGCCTGCAACGAGCAATGGAAAGAAACTCACGAAGACGGAGTAATCCACGAAATTCCGTTCGGGCTTGATGCGGTCGTAGTAAATATCGATCACATACGACAATCCGTGAAAAGTATAGAATGAAATTCCGACCGGCAAAATCACGTTCAGCATCCAAATGTCGACATGCATTCCCAATCCTGCCAAGCCATCGGCAAACGACTGTGCAAAGAAATTATAGTATTTGAAAAAGCCAAGAAATCCAAGGTTTATTGCGATACTCAGCCAAAACCAAAACTTCTTCATGCCTTTGCTCCTCGCTTCGTGCATCTGAATTCCGGTGTAATAATCGAGTATCGTCGAAAACATCAACAGGAATAAGAATCGTACATCCCAACACGCGTAGAAGAAATAACTCGCGACAAGCAAAAGGATATTCTGGTGATTCAGTTTTTTGAAAACAAACCAGTACAGCAGGTAAACTATCGGCAGGAAAATCGCAAAATTGATGGAGTTAAAAAGCATCCTATGATTTTTCGTTAGTGTTTGCGAGGATCAGCAATTTTGCGAGCTCGTTGGCATTTTCATGTATTTCATTGGCAAGATTCTCGGCGAGCAAATTTCTTAGTTCGTTATCATGCAGCACGTTATCGATGGTTTCTGCAACAGCTTCCGCGTTCATTTCCGTTATCATCCCGTTGTGGCCGTTTATAATCTGATCTTTTGCGGTTTCAAAGTTAGTCACCACAATCGGTTTTCGCAGGATTTTCGCTTCATCGATCGCAATTGATTTTCCTTCGAAACGCGATGTCTGGACATAAATATCAGCAAATTTCATGTACGGATACGGATTTTCGATAATTCCTTTTAGCACGAAATTGTTCTGAAGCTTGTTGCGCGCGATCAGGTTTTCCAATTTTTTGCGTTCATCGCCTTCTCCCAAAACATACCAAAATACATTGATTCCGCGGTCGATCAATATTTTGCACGCGTCGATCGCAATCTCGTAACCTTTTTGCGGACTAAGCCTGCCGACGGTAACGATAATTTTTGCATCGGAAGGAAATGCAATATTTTCGGATGCTAATTTTGCAATGCTTTCCGCCGATACAATGTTGAACATTACGTGTATTTTGTTTGCTAACTCGGGAAATATCCGGTAAAGGATTTCTTTGCAGGAATCGGATACGGTAAAGATTTTGTCAAACTTTTGGAGATATGGACGGTCGATTTCCGGATCCATATCGAGTTTATCGTAGTCGTTGTGTATGAAACCGGCTTTTTTTATTGCGGTTATCTTGTCGATGCAGTAGTAATTCGGCATTCTTTGCAGATAGCCTACGGCAAGATCATACTGCTTTTTGTTTCGTGGCAGGCAGTAACGCAGATGCTTCCATAATTTCTGTTCCCGGATCGAAGGAGATTTTTCGGATGTACGGATCAATACCATCATCAGCCGCGCGAAAAATATATCAAAGCGTAATCCTGACAAAGCGCCAATCAGTGACTTCCCGATCGGCATATCGAAATATTTGTACTCGTTTGGCTCGGGCAGTAGATTAACTTCTTTTGGAAGATGTGGCAGAAACAATCCTTCATGCTTAAACAGGAACAGATCGACATCATACTTTGAGTAATCCAGTTCCTGCAACAGCGAAACCAGCGCTTTTTCGGCGCCGCCACAATTGAGGTTGTTCATTACAAAAAGTAATTTTTTCTTCACAGTAGTTCGTAAAATTTGTCGAGTTCCGCAGTCGTATCGAGGTTTTCGAGTGCAAGATTTGAGACGAGCTTATTTTTCAGGTTCTCATCCGATAACAATTTCTTTACGGCATCTGCAATTTCCGAAGGTTCTTTCTTTACGATCAATGCATTGACATTATCATTCAAAAGTTCAAAAACCGATTCAAAATCCGTGGAAATGATGGGCTTGCCCATAATCTTTGCCTCACCGATCGTACTGCTTCGACCTTCATAGCGTGATGTCTGAACATAAATATCGCATTTTTTTAAGTATGGATATGGATTAGCCTTTTCGCCAATCAGATAAAAGTGATCTTGCAAAGAATGTTCGGTTATCAAATTTTGAAGCATTGCACGCTGGTTGCCTTCGCCGATGATCAGCCATTGAAAATCAAATTTTTCATCACGAAGCATCGATGCGGCTTTGATTGCAAGGTCGAATCCTTTAACGTGATCGAGCCTTCCGATCGATAAGATTGTCGGCCTGTCAGCAAGCTTTTCAATTGTGCTTTCCGACATTTTTCTGATCAGTTCCGTCGAAACCACATTTAATATGACGCGAAGTTTTGATTGTAATTTAGGAAACGCTGATTTTAAAACGTCATACGATGCAGATCCGTTTGCGCATAAATCAGTCAACCGGTCGAAAAACTTTTCATCATGCTTTCGGTCCAAACCAAGCTTTTCATAATTGGTCCGGATGAATCCGATCTTTTTGCCGGCTTTCACGCAATCCACACAGAAATAAATCGACGTCTTTTCAAGATATCCAATTGCAGCGTCATAATTATCAGGCAGAACCCCGATGAAATGACGTTTATGTTTCCAGGATTTCTGCTCGGCGAGATTGGAGTTTTTAATTTTGCGATATGTCAATGCGAACGCAATCCGATGATAAGCCAACGCCAATCTGCCTTTTTTTACAAATTGCAGCACGGAAGATTTTAAAGGCAGTGAAAATATAAAATGATCTTCGGGAAGATCGATGATTTTTACTTCATCGGGTATCATATCCAGAAAGACTCCTGTTTTGCTCAGCATTGCAAGGTCGACCTCGTATTTTGAATAATCAAAAACGTTTAGCAGGTTTACAAGGCTTTTTTCAGCGCCGCCGGACGACAGGCTTGGAATGATGAACAGTATTTTTTTCTTCATATTGCCATAAGATGATCCACTGCTTTCAGTGACATCTTTCTGATTTCGGGAATTCGGGCCTTCAATATTTCGCGGATCTCGCTTTCCTGTGCGAGCATTTCGTCAAACTTGCCGATAAGTTTTACGGGATCGGAAATCTCACTCAGGCTTAGCACCAGCTTTTCCTCTCCAAAAATATCTTTGGCAATTCCCTTAGATTTAACGCTATAACCCAAAACCATTGTTGGAACCGCCGCAGCATACGCCGCAATGGTCGCATGCGTCCGCGCCCCGATAAAA
Organism: uncultured bacterium; assembly: GCA_965365355.1. Taxonomy (GTDB): domain Bacteria; phylum Bacteroidota; class Bacteroidia; order Flavobacteriales; family Flavobacteriaceae; genus Flavobacterium. Next base: position 21,689 of record CBDUBJ010000003.1, on the reverse strand, counting down.
AACCGCATCCTCGCGATATATCCTTTGTATTGGATCGCATTCAGATTATTTGGCAGCAAGATCACGCGGCCTGAAGATTTAAAATCATTGTAAAAATCCAAAAGCGTTTCGTAATCATCATTTCCGGGTTCAATAACATGCGGTGTCAACGCAATTGTCATATCGGTAGTGTCGATAATATGCTGAACCAGCGATTTAGCCGCACTTAATGCCTGGGGATTTTTTTTCTGGACAAGCGGACTGAAATTAAATCCGATCGTGTTTCCTTCTTTCCAGCCTTCAGGCAAAGGAAGTTCGTCTTTTTCCATTGTGAACGCGCCATCCGCACAAAGCTCGACGTTTTTCATTCCGTGACTTTTAAGCGTTTCGTACGTTAGTGTTTCACGTGCAAGAATGAGATCGAATGATTTCAAATCCTGAATTTTAGCGGGTGATAAATCCTCTTCGCCGATCGATGCGCCCCAAAGCACAAGTTTTTTTCCTGCTTTCTTGATGCAACGGTCGATCTCATAAATTCCGGGCTGTTCACCATAGCAGTAATTATCGCCGCCTATAGAAAGAAAAACGTCGTAATCCGGAATTAGCCTGATGATGCTGTCATTGATAACGCGCTGCGCATATGTATCGTCGCCAAACATTTTAACCCGGAGCGCGCTGACAAACCACGGAAGCGAGAACTTCTGTATTTCGTCGCGTGTATTGTGATGGATCTTATCAATAAGCGGAATGATCTTATCGGTTTCCGGATTTTTCGACGCGAGATGAACCACGGCATCAGGATATTTACTTTTAATCATCGCAAGGCCCGAACGCACGATTGCCTCGCAGCCCCTGTTTTTGCTTCCGTTGTGGAAGAACATCAATATCCTCATTTTTTGGTATTTCTGAAATTGCTGTAAAGCGCTGCGGCTATCAGCAAATATGATTTTTTATTTATTATGCAATTTAAGATGAAAATCTGATACCTCGTTTTGCCTTTCGCTATTTCATCAAAGTGCAAAGCCGCGGTTTTCCTGACGATTTCGTTGCTGATCATGTTTTTTACGTACAAAATTCGATGCAATAATCCATTGCGAAGTCCGCCTTGAAAATACATTCCGACGTATGCAAGCACATGATTTACAAGCTTTATCGATTTGTATTTTTCGATTTCCGAAGCGCTTAATTTCATTCCGGGAATCGACTGATGGTCAAATTTATATTGTTTTAATGCTGATGCGAAATAATCATGTTTCGACATATCGCGTGTCGCACTTCCGGCATTTTCTTCATAATGATAACCTGCATACTCCGTGAATACAACCCGTTTTGCCTGCAAAAAGGCGGAAATATTGAAAAGTCCGTCTTCGCCTAAGGCAACGCCCTGTGGGAATTTGACATTTTCATATCTAAGAAGCGAGGTTTTGTACAGTTTGTTCCAGCATTGATTCAGAATTTCCTCCCGTAGAAAATACGGAATGATCTGTTCGTTTATCCCAACATTGTCGACAACTTTACCGTCAATAAACGGAAGCTTTACAGTTGCTTGTATCGAATCAAGAGTTTTAAAATAATTTGATACAACAATATCTGCATCGTTTGAAACCGCAATTTCATAAAGGGTAGAAAGCATGTCGTTCTCAACAAAATCATCAGCATCGGCAAATGCAATGAATTCCGCGGTTGCAGCGGCGATTCCTGTATTTCGGGCAATGCTCACACCTTCATTATTTTTTGATATGATTTTGATCCGATTATCTTTTGATCGATATTTTTCGATGATTGAATTGCTGCTATCCGAAGAACCATCGTTGACAAAGATCAATTCGATTTCAAGCATTGTCTGCCCAAGCAATGACTCGATGCATTTTCTTAGATGCTTTTCAGCATTATACACCGGAATGATAACGGAAACTTTAACCATTACGCAAATAGTTTTCTTAACCTGGCATAAATCCGCTTCGCCTTGCGGTACGTCATGAAAATTGCAAAATTCGAATCGAAATATTTATACGTTTTTGCTGTCGAATCTATTAAATATCCAAGTTCGAGTTCGTTTAGCCTTTGCTTTAACCGGTCAAAATTTGCCTTGTTCGATTGCGGAAAAATATTCCACTCCAATGTCCGCTGGATGAATATCAGCATGCCTGCATTGAAATATGTCTGCTGCTCAGGATCTGGCTCCGGAAAACATTTCTTTTGATAATTATTAATCGTTTCGATTGCGAGCAGACAGCTTTTAAAATTTCGTTCCGTTCCTACAAACTGCCTTGACGAACTGTCTCGCTGTAAATATTTATAGTACGGAAACGAGCAATAGCTGCATCTTTTCGCCCTCGCCTGGACCATAAGGTTGAAAACGGTATCCTGGCCTCGCGTGATTCCTGTGGTAAACCTGATTTCACCGATGACATCGCGCCGGTAAAGTGTCGACAAATATGTTCGCCGCGGATGTTTAAATCCGTCCAGAACTTTATGATCCGTCCCGTTTGGCTCGGCTGTAGCAAGGAATTTTCCAGTTTTTTCGTCGAATATCTCCAGTTGTAGATAGAGGATTTCAAGCATTTCGTCATCGGCTCGCTTTAAGATCGGCAGCATCGAATTTGGGTGAAGCGTATCATCCGGATCGACGAAAGCAATGTATTCGCCTTTCGCCAAATCAAGTCCATGACTCCGCGCAACGGAAACACCGCCGTTATCCTGATCCCGAACGATGATATTGGAATGTTTTTGAGCGTAAGCACGAGCGATCTGACCACTATTGTCGGGCGAACCGTCATTGATGACAATAATCTCATAATCTGACGGATCCATGTTTTGATCGAGCAGGCTGTCAAGACATGCCGCAATGTATTTTTGGACATTGAATGCCGGAACGATTATGCTGAGTTTCATGCTTGATTGTTATCGCCTGGCAGAAATTCCGATAAGGTCTCGGCTGTCAGCTCATTTTCGAAGAATTTCTTACGGGATTTAATTTCGGCATCCGTCCAATTCCACCATTCTAATTTCAAAAGCATTTTAATCATCTGTTCATCGAAGCGGTAATCAATAACTTTCGCAGGCGATCCGGCTGCAATCGCGTAAGGCGGAATGTCTTTCGTTACAACACTGTTCGCGGCAATCACTGCTCCATGACCGATTTTTACACCGCCCAAGATGACGCTATGCGTCCCGATCCAGACATCGTTTCCAATTTCTATCGCGCCTTTGCCAATTCTTTCATTGTCCCATTTTTCATTGAAAATATTATTTCCAATGAAATATGTCGTTGCCTTTTTATGGTTATGATTAAAAGTCTGCATCGAAACATTGCGCGCAACGGAACAAAAGCTGCCGATCGACAATGGTAATTCAGGCCTTGAGACAATATCCAGATTTGGTCCCCAAAGGGATGTACATCGCCCTATTTTTACATCTCCTACGATAGTACATTCGTTCAATTTACAATTTGCTGCAAGTAAAATATCGCCGGCTGCCAGACGGCTTCCTTTAATACTGCTGCCCTGACCAATGTCAATTTTACCTGAAATGTGTGACGAAACTATATTTACGCGATCGCCGATTTTTACATTGCCGCGAATTTCAGATCCGCGAACCGAAGCCGATTTGGTTAGTGAAACCTCTTTGGAAATTACATTGAATCCCGCAAGCAGCGTTTTAAGTTTGGCAACAAATCGCGATGTGTTGATCATGGTAAATGCTTCGCGGCAAAGATACTATTTTGAAAATTGTTCGCGGGAAACAATTTCAGCAAACCGATCGTTGAAGTCAGGTGATCGCGGATTGAGATATTGGGCCTTTCTGTCGCCAATGAGATCCGGGAATGACGTTTGGCCTTTTTCATTTAAAAGGACTGTAAACACATCGAAGAACGCTGCTTCAATTGCCGAACCTGAGAAATGCGTGACATGCAGTCGTGCATTTGCCAATAACAAAGGCAGCGGATCGTTTGTGGCGGCGTCGATTTCAACCATTTCCAGAATTCCTTTTTCTCGAAGAAAATCTTTAATTTCCCGCATCTGCGGAAGCTGGCGCGGATGTAGGCGCAGATACCATTTTTTTGATGACTCTTGAATAATGTCGACAATATTGTCCGGAAACATTTCGTCGAGCAACACCGGATTGGGCTGCAGGCTGTATAGAATGAAATCGTTCGATGGATAATCTGACGATCGAGATTTCCAGTAATCGATCCAGGGATTTCCACCGACAAAAGCCTCATGTACGCTTTCCTGATTCCAATTATCAATTGTCGATTTACTTTGCTTCTCCCAGCACCAGAAATTGTGCGGAAGTATAGCGTATCCGGTGGACGGCGCAACGGTCCAATTCCCATAACAAAGATGGATATCGGTTTGCGGGCCGTGCTGCATTTCAACGGTTTTTATCCCGAGCACATTCGCAGCTGCGACCATCGCCATTTCGTCAAGATTCGAGTAGTAGCACAGAAACAATACCTGTTCGGGATCGACCTTTCGAAGAACTTCTTTGAAAAATTCAACACGTGTATAAAAATCGGAAGCAAGCGCAGCAATATTTGCAGACTTGGATTTTTCTCCAATATCAGCTGCGACAGGATGCGAAAGCAGAAACTCTTCAAGTTTGTCGTAACCCGCGAGGTCAATATCAATTTTTGCCTTTTTAGATTTCCACCAGCGACGAAAACCCGGAAATGCATTTTGATATCTGACTATAAGGTCACGATGCTGTTGGTTTGATGATACGTTTTCGCCAAATTCGAAGACAAGCGCGTCGTTTAAAAGGCCATCTTTTTCAATGATCGGATCGAAGAATTTGTTGTATCGTTTTCCGTTGTGGTTGGTGCGATGGACATCAAACCCAACAAAAACATGACGGCGCTTTGGAAGTGAATTCAGCCATCGGAAATATTGAAATACGCTTGTAAACCTACTGATCGTCGATTTGATCTTGCGCAAAATCGGATTTTCAGATTCAACAATCGACGTGTCTAAAGCACCGGATTTTTGCGATTCAAGTTTTTGTATCAGAAAGAAGAAAATCCTGATTCGGATCAGCGGCCAAAGATGGATTTCATTTACCTTCCAATTATTCACCGGAAAGTCGCTTTCGATCGACAGGATAAACTGCTTGATGTCGACGCGCGTTTTCATCGCCGGGTCATATCGGAATTTCCTTTGACATAATCCTCAGGTTTTCCGAGGTCGAGCCAATATTCTTCCATCGTAAAGACTTTCGTGCGGTACTTTTTATCGATCGCAAGCTCAAACAATTGCGGCATGTCGAAGTAACTGTCGTCAGGGATTTCTTGAAGCACCGACGGTTCCAGGATGTACATTCCGGTGTTGACGAAATAATCGAACGAAGGTTTTTCCTTAAGTTTTACAAGATCCATTTCCTGGTTGAATTCGACGCAGGCGTACGGAACATCGAATCGGAATTTCTTGATGCACATTGTGGCTTCCGATTTATTTGTCTGATGGAAATTCAGGAAATCATCAAAATTAATCGCGGTCAAAACATCGCCGTTGACGACAAAAAACGACGATTTTAAATCGAAGTCGATCAACGACAACGCACCAGCGGTTCCAAGCTGCTTTTGCTCTTCAGTATATCTGATCTCGACGCCAAGACGGCTTCCATCACCAAAATAATCCTTGATGATCTCGCCTTTATAATTCACGCAAAGCAAAAATCTGCCAAAACCCTGATGTTTGAAGTGCTCAATAATACCTTGCAAAATCGGCTTCCCGCCAATCGGCAGCATTGGCTTTGGAACATCACGCGTCAATTCTCCGAGCCGCGAACCTTTTCCGCCGGCCATGATCACGACCCAGTTTTCTTTGGATACATGCTCGAATTCGTCGAGCGTAACGATTTCAAGCAGAATTCCATTTTCGTCCACGACGGGCATATGCCTGCGATGGATTTCGCGAAGTTGTTTTTTGATCGTTATATGCGACGCACCGACCGAAGCAGTAACGGGCTTGTAATTGATGATAGCGGCAAGCTCGAGATTTTTGTTTAGAATTCCACGACGCAAATCGCCATCTGTAATGATCCCAATCAACTTTTGAGCATGATCGACAACGGGTAAAAATCCATTTCCGTTGGCATCGAGCAGCCTGATCGCTTCGTCGAGCTGTGCGTCAGGTCCGTATTTTAGATAATTCATGCCAGGTTACTTTTTATAAATGGTTGATCGAATCCGATTTTTGCGATTGCTTTCTTTCCGATGATCTCGGACGGAATTGTAAAAATCTCTTCCGTGGTATCGATCAATTTTAGTTTGATGTCGTTTTCAGAAATGGTCGCGCTCTCTGAAATGTCGTGAGCGGCAACGCAGATCAATTGCCTGTTCCTGTATCGCAGTTCGGCTTCATTGAACTCAGAATATTTATTTTCGCCCGGAAAAATATGATCGCGAAGAAAGCTCAGTCTCCTGATGATTTCACCAATTTTATCTTTGGAAACAGCTGCCGAAAAGTCTACACGTTCGACACCTTCATCTATCGTTATATGTTTTTCGAATGCTCTTGCGCCCAACAAATATGCATATTCGTTGCTGATAACCGCATGCTCATGATCAAACGAAGAATGATCGCCATAACCAATTTCAAGGCTTGGAAACTGGGTTCTCAAATACGCGATCTTGCCTAATTTCAAATCTTCAAGTTTACTCGGAAAGGATTGGAACCCAAACATCAGCATCTTTAGCTGCAAACCAAAATATTCCTGCATCCTGCGGATCTCATCGTCCGTTCTGCCGCCAACGCCAAGGATCAGATCGGTTTTTGCTTCGCGAATTTTTTCATGCAAAGCGAAATCATTGAAAGAAACCGAGTGTATTTCCAGATATTTCACTTCAAACTCGGTCGCCAATCTCAAGGATTCGACATTCAACGGCATCATAATAATATCGAGGCCAAGATCTTTTGTGAACGCAAAAATTTCCTTCCACTGATCATGCGTAAAACAATAGCCTGATAGATCCTGATATGCCGAATGCATCGACGAAATGAAATCGTTGACATTCGTTAATACCTGGAATTTTACCCCGTTTGCACCCGCATCTTTTGAGGCCGTGATCAACGCCCGCAAATAATCCGCATCGCCCTGATGATGAAAAGCTGTTTCGCAATAAAAATAAAAATCAGTCATGTAGCTGCCGGAATTTGGAATTTTCTTTACGCCTTGCCATGTCGCGCTGGAACTCGTCGTATGTTATCACTTTGTCAAACGGAAGTTTCACCGTTCCGCCCGGGGTAATGATCTTGGCAGGCATGTTATTGTTTTCATCACGGATGACATCAAGGACTTTCGAAAAGCTGATCTCTGCCACCGCATTATCTTCGAAATGAGATAATATCATTTTTGTCCGTACCAGATCGTCCGGATTATCGACCGTCAGTGAGTAATACGAATAATCGAAATCATAAGCCTTGATAACGCCACATCTAAAATTTTCGGGTTCGTACAGATAAAGCATCAAATATTCGCTGACTTTCGGATCCATCAGCGTGTTGCATTTTTTGAGCGCATCGAATGTAAAAACTTCGGCTGTCGCGCCAATCGGCAGATCGGTCACCCGAACGTAATCAAGACTTTCCGTAACCAGAAATGAAACCTGTTCCGCAATCAATTCTGCAGCTGTGAAGGGATTGTCGCCCGTGATGCGCAAAAGGATATCGGCGTTCTCCATCTCACCGACCGCAAGCATACGCTGAATCACTTCATCAGCGGAGCCGCGATAGCATTTGATATTGTTTCTCGCAGCAAGATCTTCCATGATATCGTCAACAGCTTCCGTAGATGTACATAGATAAACCTCGTCAATGATATCCTGGGCTTTGACGCTTTGGATAAGAAAATCCAGCATCGAGATATTCGGCCGCAAGTCGCGCAATACTTTTAACGGAAGCCGTTGCGAAACCGTTCTGGCAATGATGCAGGCAACGACTTTAGGCATCGGCTTTGACTTTTACGACAACCTTTCGCGAGTCTTTTCCGAGGCTGTTGATATGGATAATTTTGGGCGAGATCAGTGCGAATTCAATCGGAGTCAGTACCAAAGTCGTTGTCGTTGGCGATTTTACCAATTCGAAATCCTTTTCGTCATCATAAGGTGAAACAACTTCGAGGATTTCCGTTCCGATGAACATTTTATCCAGGCCATCAACAGTAATATGGATATCGGCAAATTTTCTGTGATATTCCTTAACCTGCGGCTCCTGCCCTTTCTCCGTAAGTACGATTGCACGGTCGATCTTTCCGATTGAAATATCGTTCCATTGATTGGCATCGACCGAACCGGCTTTAACCTTTTCCACAAAATCGTGAACCGCCTGATATTCCTCATGCGACAGATGATCCTGCAATTCCTGGAATTTTCCCGTTTTCATATCAAAGAATTGATTCCCATTTCAACAAAGTATCCGCTTCCACGGCAGATGTCAGTTTTCTGCCTACGAACTGATCGAGCATATCGGGAGAAATCCCTGTTCCCGGACGTTTGCTCGTCAGATCAGATTCCGATAACACATGTCCGGCAGGAAGATCATTGGTCACCACGATGCTTCTGCGGAATTTTAATTTCTTTTGTTCTTCGGCATCGGATACGATCCTTGCAAACGATCCCATCGACCTTGCGATATTTGCCGATTCTGCACAGATGATCTTCATTTCGGCCGGATCTGCGGAAATCTCATGATCCCAGCCCGGCAGATTCTTATCTGTAGTAAAATGTTTTTCAATGATGCACGATCCGAGTGCGACGCTTGCCAATGGAATTGAATAACCGATCGTATGATCTGAGAAACCGATCGGCAGTCCGAAAGCCTGCTGCAGCATCGAAATGTTGTTCAGATGAATGTCTTCATAAAGCGGCGGATAAATTGAAATGCAATGCAGAAGCGCGATATCGGTACAATTGCGTTTGTTCAGGAATTCGACGGCCTTGTCGATTTCCCACATGCGCGCCATGCCTGTTGAAATTACAACCGGCTTTCCTTTTTCGGCGATGCTGGCAAGAAGCTGCATATTATTGATGTCCATCGATGCCACTTTATAGAAAGGAACGTTGCATTTCTCCAGCAAGTCGACTTCCACTGGCGAGAATGGCGACGAACAAAAATCGACATCCTTTCCTTCACAATAATCCCTCAATTCGTAATGCTGTTCTTCGCGCAGGTAGTATTTTTCGACCATTTCCTTTAGCGATCCAAAGTGCTTTTTCGGCGAATCGTCGTATTTCTGGTTTCGGTCATATTCTTCTTTTGCGATCAATGATGTCGGCGACCAGGATTGGAATTTCACTGCATCGGCACCACATTCAACCGCCGAGTCGATCATAACCTTTGCAAGATCCATGTCGCCATTGTGATTTGCGCCTATTTCGGCAATGATGTATGGCTTCGAAAAATTGTGTATTTCCTTGTTCCCGATTTTAATTTTTTTCATAGAGTTCTGTTTCTTCCCACCAGAATAGCGGTTTTTTAGTATCATCTTCGGCCGTCGGGCCATTAGTTGGGTTAATTTTATAAAGGTCGGAAATTTCGCGATTGAAATCATATCCAATCGAATTCAATGCTGCAAAATGTGCCTGTTTGATTTTGATCGCTCGCGCAAGCTTGTCTGCAGAGATGAGATTTATGCCTGCAATATTCGATGCGTGCTGCCTGTAAAGCGTCCAGCATTCATTCGTGAAAACTGCTTTAGCGCCGGATTTTTCCATCAATTGATAAAAGATAAACCAGTCGGCTGCAATGAGTTCACGATCCGGCCGGTCGATCTTTTGCAACAGCAATTTGCGGCGAATGGCGGTATTTCCCAGTCCGACAATATTCCAATTGAGGATAAAATTATGATTGAATTCAAATCCATTCTCCAATCTTTCTGTCCAGACCAGATCCTGCAACAGCTTGCCATCTTCGCTGATCAATGTCAAATCGTTTGCGACCACATCCGCATTTTGCAGATATTTTTCGCAAATTCCAACACGATTATCAGACATCAAATCATCAGCATCCTGGAAAATAATATTGTCAGCGGCAGAATCCTTCAGTATTTCTATAGCCTTGAAACGGTTTTCGACAACACTTCCAAGCACTTCGACAATCTGGAACGGACACGCCAATTTTAGAAAGTATTGCCCCGGATTGCTGACCTGATCGGAAAAGATCACGACCTCGAAATTATTTGCAGTCTGGCTGTTGATGTTATCTATCCACTGCGGCAAATACCTGCAAACATCCTCGTAAATGAAAGTAACGATCAGGTTCATAAACTTTTTGTAATTGGCTTGCCCGGGTTTCCGGCATATGTCTGCCCATCCGGAATGTTTTTTAAGATTACCGATCCTGCCCCGATAACAACATCGTTTCCGATGGTTACGCCTTGTTTGATCACCGAATTGGCTCCGATGAAAGTCCGATAACCGACAGAAACATTGCCTGCAAGGACGGCTCCCGGCGCGATATGGATGTAATCAGACAGGATGCATTCGTGTTCGATGATGCAACCCGTATTGAGAATACAAGAATTTCCGATCGAGGCAAGCGGATTTACGATTGCTCCGGCCGAAATGAAATTTCCAATGCCTATCGTTGTATGCTTTGAAACTTTCGCCGAAGGATGAATGACATTGAGAAGATTTTTTTCGCGGCCGATGACATTCTTTGTAATGCGCTCGCGTACAGTATTGTCGCCGATGCCAAGTATGAAATCAGCATCGATCGACCAGTCGAAAAAGTCTGACGCTTCATTTCCGAGGTATTCGAGACCAAAGACATTCAGTACCGATTCCCGAATGTCTGCATAAAATCTCAGGTTCATTTTAGCGAGCAGCGCGGCATCGGCAACAACGAGCCCATGACCTGAAAATCCCGTTAAAACGACCGGCTTTGCTGGCATTATTGATTTACATTTTTGAGTCGAGATATTTTCCAGTTTCCTTATGCTGGAATTCCGGGAGCATGTACTGAAACAGATCGACGAGTTCGTGTTTGCTCCATCGACCCTTGCTGCGCATTCCGTGGATCGTACTGAGGAAATGATGAAGTTTTTGTTCGTCTGTATTCAATTTGCTTTTTACGATGCCGATGCTGTGGAAAGATGCCAAATCTAGCTCTTCGTCATCCATATAAAATTCCTCGAAATCTTTTTCGCCGGTCGTATCGCTTACTGTAAACAAGCACGGCCATTTTCCTTCTTTCGGAAGTGATGAAACAAGTTCGCGTGCTTCATCTTCGGTTTCGCACAAAAACGGTTTGTATCCGATCTCGTGAAGGTATTTTTCAGCAATTTCCGAAAATGTAACAGAATGCAGGCTTTCCGTCAGTTTCGGAAAAAATATATTCCGTGTTTCCCCGAGCAGGCAAGACATCAGGCAAAGTTCGCCCGATTCCTGCGGCGTGACGAAATACCGTTTGATATCATTTGGCGCCACGATCGGCTGCTGTTTGTGAATCCGCTGGTTAAAACCGTGCAAGAGCGAGCCATCGGAGAAAGCAACATTGGCAAAACGGGCAGTTGAAATTGCGATATCATCAGACATCGACATCAGGAAAAGTTCCATGATGCGTTTCGATGCGCCCATCATATTGACAGGGTTTGCAGCTTTATCTGTGGAAACGCAAAAGTATTTTTGGCTGCCATTGTCAACAGACTGGCGAATCGTTTTGATCGTATTTAAAATGTTCACATTGATCATCCGCATCATCGTAAACGGATCTTTCTCGCTGCGCACATGCTTTAACGCAGAAAGGTTCAGCACATAATCATATTTTCCATCGGAGTTGATAAACGCGTCATATTCGACCGAATCGATATCAAGAGCGAAAGTGCGGAAATCACCATCGATGTAACCGTATGAACTTCGGATGTCGCGAACCAGTTCAACAAGATTGTTTTCGCTGATATCGACAACATGAAGCTTTGCGGGATTTCGCTTGAAAATTTCCTTGCTAACCGCCTGTCCGATCGAACCTGCTGCACCGATCACTAAAAACGATGAATCTCGGATGATCCTTGAAAGCTCATCTTCTCGGCGGTTTACGTCATTTTCAAAAAGCGGCTTTGTGCGGCCGATCAGATGTAAATAGTTCATGAAATGCTGATGTTAGAATCCTGCACATATCCGCCCGGTCTGAGAATTACTCCCGAATCGTACAGATCGGAACTTATTACCGTAAGCATCTTTGCGTTCGACAGGTAATCGATGACGTTGTGCGGACTATTGAACGACTTCTTCTCGCTCAGCATAAAGTTAAGATAATATGATCCGGCGCGTAAGTTCAATCCTGGAATTTTGATTTCGATTTTACCTTCTTCAGGAAGATCGGTAAATTTGATGCCTTTTTCGTCTGAGCCAATGGTAGTCATCAATCGCTCCATTTGGTCGAACAACTGGACAACCACGGTGAAATCATTTGGAATAATTTTTCCAAATCGTTTGTATTCGAATACAATCGTATAAGATTCTCCCAGAATTAAGTCGCTTACTTCCAATCCCGTGGAATTTAACACGCGAATCTGTTGCACTTTAAGACGGAAATCACCTTTGCGATCGGGCCTCATCTCCATTTCGACTTCCGTGCGCGAAAAATTATTTGAAAGATAATAATCAGCAGCGTCTTCACTCGATCCCGTATACACAATATTGCCATTCTCAAGGACGATCCCTTTCTGGCAAAGCGTTTTCACCGCTGCCATATTGTGGCTTACGAATAACACGGTACGGCCTTCGCCTTTGCTGACGTCGCCCATTTTGCCAAGGCATTTCTTCTGGAATTCGGCATCGCCAACCGCAAGGACTTCATCTACAATTAAAATCTCACTTTCAAGATAAGCGGCAACTGCAAATGCAAGCCTGACATACATTCCCGATGAATATCGTTTTACCGGCGTATCGATATAAGCTGCAACGCCCGAAAACTCGACAATCTCATCAAATTTCTTCCTGATCTCATGACGTCGCATTCCGAGAATTGCACCATTTAAATATACATTTTCGCGGCCGGTCATTTCGGGATTGAATCCGGTTCCGACTTCAAGCAGTGACGCAATTCGACCTGTGACTTTAAAGCTGCCGGTTGTTGGACGTGTTACTTTGCTCAACAATTTCAACAGCGTGCTCTTTCCGGCGCCGTTACGCCCGATGATCCCGACGGCATCGCCCTTTTCGATCTCAAAATTAATGTCGCGCAAAGACCATACATAATCGCTGTCGCCTTTTTTGCTGCGGTCGTTCGAGGCGCCGATTTTAAGATATGGATCTTCTTTGCCGCGGACCTTATGCCAAAAGCGGTTTAAGTCGTGGCTCAACGTTCCTGTCCCGACTTCGCCAAGACGGTATTGCTTGGATATGTTTTCGGCTTTTATTGCTAACTCTTTCATGTTATACGGTGTCCATAAAACTTCGTTGGACTTTATTGAAGATAAGAACTCCGAAGATCAGTAAAACTACCGCAACACCAGAACTGTAAATCAGTTGTGTCGGGGTAAAACTTCCCGAGCCGAGATATCCGTATCGGAAACATTCAAAAATACCTGTAAGTGGATTCATCTCAACGAAAGGACGAAGATTGGAGCTTTTTTCATTGATGACATTGATCGAATAAAAAACAGGCGTCGCGTACATGAACAATTGCACGCCGAAGGTCATCAGAAGGATCAAATCTTTATATTTCGTAGTCAAGGCACTCAAAATCATTCCGAGTCCAAGAGCAAATGTCGCCATTAATAAAATCAAAAACGGCGTCGCTAAAATCCAAATGTTCGGCTGTATTTCGCCTGAAACCGAATAGTAAACCACGATTATTACAAACAGTGAAAATTGTATCGCAAATTTCAAAAGTCCGGAGCAAACCACCGACAGCGGCATGATCAGCCTCGGAAAATACACTTTCCCAAACACGTTAGCATTGTCTTTAAAAACCGTCGCGGTTTTCATCAGCACTTCCGAGAAGTAATTCCAGATGACGATTCCGGCAAAGTAAAATGCAACTTGTGGAACGCCGTCGGTGCCGAGTTTTGCAACCTGTCCGAACAAGATCACATAAATGATCATGGTCATGATCGGCTGGATGAAAAACCATATCGGGCCTAAGATCGTCTGCTTATAAAATGTAATGAAATCGCGTTTGAGAAGCATCAGCAACAGGTCGCGGTAATGCCAGACTTCGCGCAGGTTTACCGACAACAACGAGTCGTTTGCCTTGATTTCTTCAGTCCAGATCTGTTTGTGTTCCATTATGTGCGCTGATATTGCTTTTGATAATATTCCTGATATTCGCCCGAAGTTACATGTTCGAGCCATGTTTGGTTCTCAAGAAACCAGTCGATTGTTTTCGAAAGACCTTGCTCAAATGTCACCGATGGTTTCCAGCCCAATTCATTTTCAATCTTCGATGCATCGATCGCATACCGGAAATCATGTCCCGGTCGGTTTTTTACGAAGGTTATAAGTTTCGCGGATCCACCGGGATTCCTTCCGAGTTTTTCATCCATCAATTTGCAAAGCAGCTTTGCGAGGTCGATGTTTTTCCATTCGTTGTTGCCACCGATGTTATATGTTTCGCCAATTTTACCATTGTGAAAAATGACGTCAATCGCTTCCGCATGATCTTCAACATACAGCCAGTCACGCGTATAATTTCCATCGCCGTACACAGGAAGCGGCTTGTTGTTCATGATATTATTAATGAACAGCGGGATAAGTTTTTCAGGAAAATGGTGCGGACCGTAATTATTCGAGCAGTTCGAAATAACAAATGGCAATCCGTATGTTTCGCCGTATGATCTAACAAAATGATCGGCGGCTGCTTTCGAAGCGGAATATGGTGAGTTCGGATTGTATGATGACGATTCCGTAAACTTGCCTGTTTCGCCGAGCGAACCGTAAACCTCATCGGTACTTATCTGATAGAACAATTTACCATTCGGTTGTTGCCAATTGTTTTTACACGCATTTAAAAGGTTGACAGTTCCGATCACGTTTGTCTGCACAAAAGCCATAGGATTACCGATCGACCTGTCGACATGCGACTCGGCAGCCAGATGAATTACCGCATCAAATTGATATTTATTAAAAAATGAATTTATAAAATCCGCATCTGTGATATCGCCTTTTACAAATTCATAATTTGTTTCGTGTTCGAT
Source organism: uncultured bacterium (assembly GCA_965365355.1). Classification (GTDB taxonomy): domain Bacteria; phylum Bacteroidota; class Bacteroidia; order Flavobacteriales; family Flavobacteriaceae; genus Flavobacterium. The sequence continues at coordinate 6,569 of CBDUBJ010000003.1, read as the reverse complement.
ATCTGACACGTTTTCGAGATTGCCTGCGTATGTTAAAAGATCTAAGTTGACAATCTTATAATCGGGATAATTCTTCACGAACCGCCTCACGACATGAGAGCCGATAAAACCTGCGCCGCCCGTGATTAGAATGTTTTTCATTGATTATAATCTTCCGTCTGCAGAATTTCCAAGGATGCCTTTGACGTCAAAAACAACACTGGTTTCGTTTTTCATCTTTTGCAGATCAAGATTTTTGAACTCGTTGTGTGCGACGCCAAGAACGATAGCATCGAATTTTTCGGAAGGCTGTTCGCAGACAGTTTCCAATTTGTATTCATGATCGACTTCAGCAGGATTCGCCCACGGATCGAAAATCGTAACCTTGATGCCATAGTCGCAAAGTGCGCTGACAACATCGACAATTTTTGTATTCCTGACATCAGGGCAATTTTCCTTGAATGTGATTCCGAGCATCAATAATTTCGCACCATTGATCGCAATGCCTTTTTTGATCATCAGTTTGACGACCTGCGAAGCTACATATTCGCCCATCGAGTCGTTAAGCCTGCGTCCGGCAAGGATAATTTCGGGATGGTATCCGGTTTCCTGGGCTTTTTGCGCCAAATAATATGGATCGACGCCGATGCAATGACCGCCTACCAGTCCGGGTTTAAACGGAAGAAAGTTCCATTTTGTTCCGGCAGCTTCCAGAACAGCATGCGTATCGATGCCCAATAGATTAAAGATCTTCGCGAGTTCGTTGACAAATGCAATATTGATGTCGCGCTGTGAGTTTTCGATGACTTTAGCAGCCTCGGCTACTTTTATCGATGGCGCCAGATGTGTTCCGGCAATGATGACGGATTTGTAGAGGTCGTTGACTTTAATTCCGATTTCGGGAGTCGATCCGGCCGTAACCTTCAATATTTTCTCAACGGTGTGTTCCTTGTCGCCCGGGTTGATGCGTTCCGGGGAATATCCTGCGTAAAAATCCTGATTGAATTCCAATCCGCTGACACGTTCAAGGACAGGAATGCATTCCTCTTCGGTCACGCCGGGATAAACCGTCGATTCGTAAATTACGATGTCACCTTTTTTTAAGACTTTCCCTACGGTTTCACTTGATTTGTAAAGCGGCGTCAGGTCTGGGCGGTTATTTTTATCGACAGGAGTTGGAACGGTTACGATGTAATAATTGCAACCGCGGATATCGTCGAGGTTTGTCGAGCAATACAATCCGTTTCCAGAAAGCGGCGCATTGGTTAGGACTGCCGTTAAAATATCGTCGTCGACTTCCAGCGTGCTGTCGGTACCCGAATTCAGTTCGGCCACGCGCTTTTTATTGATATCAAAACCCACTACAGGATATTTCGTTGCGAATAATCTGGCCAGCGGAAGGCCAACGTATCCTAAACCTATTACGGCAATTTTAATACTCATCTAAATTGTGGTAAATTGTTTTTCTGCTGCAGGCATGCGCGAACCAATCGACTGATAGACAAATCCAAGTTCCGTCAGCATTTTCCCGTCAAGAATATTCCGGCCATCGAAAATAAAAGCCGGTTTCTGCATGTTATCGTAAATTTTTTTCCAGTCGTAACCGCGGAACTCATCCCATTCTGTAAGCACGGCAATGGCGTGTGCATCCTTACACACATCGTATGGATTGTCTTTAGCTTCGATATAAAGCGCATTTTTCTCAGGCTTCCGCGACTCGAGATAATTGATGTCACGCAAAATTTGCGATTCATCAATTTTCGGATCATATACAACAATGCGGGCCTGTTCGTGCATCAATTCATCTGCAACATATATTGCAGCAGACTCGCGGCTATCATTTGTATCTTTTTTAAATGCCCAGCCAAGAAATGCAATCTTCTTATCTGCTATCGTATTATATAATGTCTGAACGATATTCCTCGCAAACCTCCTTTTTTGATGATCGTTCATGATGATCACCTGTTCCCAATAATCCGCAACTTCGTGAAGGCCGAGGGATTTCGAGATGTAAACAAGGTTCAGGATATCTTTTTGAAAGCACGATCCGCCAAAACCAACGGATGCTTTAAGGAATTTCGATCCGATTCGACTGTCCATGCCGATCGCCTTTGCAACTTCATTGACATCTGCGCCGGTTCGTTCGCAAAGTTCCGACATCGCATTGATCGATGATACACGCTGCGCAAGAAATGCATTTGCGGTAAGTTTCGAAAGTTCGGACGACCATACATTCGCGCGAAAAACTTTTTCGGGGCTGACCCAATTTTCGTAAATACCTGCCAGCGCTTCGATTGCTGCCTTGCCTTCCGGAGTCGGATCACCGCCGATCAGCACACGATCCGGGAAATTAAGATCCTGCACAGCGGTTCCTTCAGCGAGAAACTCGGGGTTCGACAATATGCTGAACTTTACGCCATTCCCTGTATGGTCAAGTATACTTTTGATCGCTTCCGCAGTACGAACAGGAAGTGTCGATTTTTCGACCACGATCTTATCGTCTTTTGCGACGCGAGCGATCTGACGTGCACAAAGCTCTATGTGTTTTAGATCCGCAGCCATGCCTTTGCCGGCGCCGTAAGTTTTTGTCGGGGTATTGACCGAGATGAAAATCATTTCGGCTTCATCGATAGCCTTATCTATATCTGTAGAAAAGAATAAGTTGCGGTTTCTGGATTCTGCAACAATTTCGCTTAAGCCCGGCTCATAGATCGGAATGTTTTCGACATTTGGATCATTCCATGCGGCGATGCGCTCGGCATTCAGGTCGACGACAGTTACGCGGATCTGCGGACATTTTTGGGCAATGACGGCCATTGTTGGACCTCCGACATATCCTGCTCCGATGCAGCAAATCTTAGTAATCTTCATTTTGGGTAATTTCAGTGCAAATATAGGTTTTATATTTCAGGTTCGGTCTGAGGCCGCAGGTTTTGCCAATACCATTGGACCGCTTCCTTCAGTCCTTTGCTGAAAGAATATTCAGGATCATAACCAAGAAGTTTGCGTGCTTTATCAATCGATGCGAGCGAATGCGGAATATCGCCGGCACGCGCCGGGCCATGAATAACCGGAATTGACGCGATCTTTTCGTCGTGTTCCGAAAGATAGTCTTTCAGATATCTGACAAGATCATTCAAAGTATTGCGATCGCCAAAAGCAGCATTGTACACTGTATTCAACGCATCGGCATTTTCGGCCTGCAACGCAAGCTCATTTATCAGGACAATATTATCGATATAAGTAAAATCACGCGAATGATTTCCGTCGCCATTGATGACCGGACTTTGGTGATTCATCAGCTGCATAACAAATTTCGGGATCACTGCGGCATACGCGCCATTCGGATCCTGCCTACGCCCGAAAACGTTGAAATACCGCAATCCGATGCAGTCAAGTCCGTAGACCCGATTGAAATTATCAGCGTAAAGCTCATTAACATATTTCGTGATCGCGTAAGGTGACAGTGGTTTCCCGATCCGGTCTTCAACTTTAGGAAGCTCTTCGGAATCCCCGTATGTCGATGAACTCGCCGCATAAACAAATCGTTTTACACCGGCATCTCTTGAGGCGACCAGCATATTCAGAAAACCCGAAACATTCACGTCGTTGCTCGTAACCGGATCATTGATCGACCTCGGAACCGAACCGAGCGCCGCCTGATGCAGTACATAATCGACACCGTCGAGAGCTTTCCGGCAATCTTCAGGATTGCGGATGTCGCCCTTGATCAAGTTAAACAACGGATTGCTTTCAAGTTCTGCAATGTTCCTGCGATGGCCCGTCGCAAAATTGTCAAGGCAGGTGACTTTAATCCCTTTTCCGACAAAATGCCAGCAAAGATTGGAACCGATAAATCCGGCGCCTCCGGTAATCAAGATATGAGAATTCGGGTTGAGCATGTTTTATTCTTTACGTTTGCGCAAATATTTACGGTAGATCTTTTCCAGGAAATTCTTCGGCTCTTCTTCTTCATGATAACCTTGCGCATAGGTTCCATAGCCATATCCGTAGCCATAACCATATCCGTAGCCGTAGCCTGAGCCGTATTTCGCCTTGTTTTCGTAACCGTTCAAAACAATGCTCACATTTGCGATCTCACCGCGTTTGTAGCGGTTGTTCATCAGCGTGATCATGTCTTTTTTGGTATAATTCTGACGCATGATGTACAATGTAACATCGGCATACTGCGCCAATTCGATCGCATCAGAAACAAGTCCGACCGGCGGCGTATCAAACACGATATAATCATAGCGCTGCTTCAGGATATTGATGAAATCGCGCATCGGTTCGCCAATGATCAATTCTGATGGATTTGGCGGAATCGGTCCGGATACGATCACATCGAGATATGGAATGTGTGTTTTCTGGATGACTTCGTCGATGTCTTTCTGGCCGATGAGATAGTTCACCACACCAATGTCGTTTCGGATATTAAAATCGTCGAAAATCTTTGGTTTGCGCAAATCGAGGCCGACAATCACACTTTTCTTTTCGCTCAATGCGAAAACCGTCGCGATGTTTATCGAGCAGAAAGTCTTCCCTTCACCACTGATGGACGAGGTTAGCATCAGCGTTTTCGCTCCGGGCGTCTGCTGCTTTTTATAAAGGAATTGCAGCGACGAACGTATGGCTCGGAAGGATTCTGCCAGGGCGGATTTCGGCCGCTCGAACACCGAAAGGTTTGACGGCGTATGTTTCACGCCGACAACTCCGATGATCGGGATTTTGGTCAGTTTTGCAATGTCTTCCGTATTTAAGATCGCGTTTTCGATAAAGAAAATACCGAATACGAAAAACAGCGGAACGATCAAACCCAGGAAAAATGCCATGATATAATTGACGCTCGTGTTCGGACCGACCAAGCCTGTTCCGGTATCTTTTGCGGGATCGATAAAATGCACATCGGATAAATTTGCTGCACGCACGATCGACGCTTCCATCCTTTTGCTCAAAAATTCATTGATGATGTTCTGGTTAAGGTCGTACTTCGTCTGGATCTTTAAAAACTCCTGCTTGTCTTCAGGAAGCTGTTTGATCTCGCCCTGAAGCTGGTTGATCTTGCTGTTGACCTGCGCAAGATCGTAGTTTACCGCGTCGCGTGCGCCGATGATGTTTTCAAGCAAGACTTTCTTTAAGGCGTCGATCTGCTGGTCAAAATATTTAAAGGTCTTTTCGCTCTTGACGGTATAAGCCATCGCCGAACGTTCTGTGGACAGCGCGATGAGCCTTGAAACGTTGGCCGTAATGTTGGGATCGTCAATTCCTGCCACAGATGGCGCGGGAAGCTTCGAAAAATCGACCGACCGGTAAAGGTATGTCCGAAGTTGGTTCAGGTATGTAAGTTTACGATTTACGGCGTCTCGCTCGGTTTCGTATTCCAGAAGCCTTGCCGAAAACTGGGCGCCGCTGCCATCCAGATCGACGATGCCGCGGCTGTTTGCAAAATCGCGCATTTCCCTTTCGGTAGCCTTAACTTCCGTATCACGGGCAGTCAGTGTGCTGTCGATGAATTCGATGGTGTTTGTGGCAAATTGGTTTTTTCTGTCGAGTTGTGATTTTATCAAAGTTTTGACCGTCCAATTCAGATAATCGACCATCCGATTTTTATTCGTTCCCTGCAGCGACAGCTTGATGATCGAACCTGCTTTATCGTCGATATCAGTTTTGATGCCCTGATATCTGGAAACCATGTCGTCGAAATTCTTGAATCTGATAAAAAATTCTTTGCCGATGTATTCGCCCGGATCGGCTTTTAAATTTAATGTAAGATTCAAAAAAGCAAGATTTGTAGGCTGTCCGATCTTGTATCGTGCGGCAAATTCCTTCGGCGTAACGTTCACGACGTCGCGTTCCTGGGTTTTGTAAAACATCACGGTAGCGCGGTTGGAATCGAACGGAACGCGCAGTTCGTATGTTGTAGGATCGACGAACTTGATGGATATCAGCTTGTCGAGAACCTGGCCTTTTGTAGAATCAGGTGATATCGTAAACGGAACGGCGCCATAAACATCCTGCATGTAATATTTGCTTTTGCGCAGGTATTCGATATAAAATTTCAGGCGTTGCACCACCAATTCGTTATGCGAACGCGATTTGATCGTCGATGCAATGCTCTGAACCTGATCTGACGTTCCGCCCCAGTTAAAAACAAGGCTTGTGTTGGATGTAAAAAACGGATTGTTTTCTTCCTTTATCGCGATGGTCGTATCCATCGCATAGATCTTTTCCTTACGGATATTGACCTGATATGCGATGGTAAAAGCTATGATAAGACTGGCAATAAACCACTTCCAGTAACTTACGGTCTTTATCAGAAAACCCTTAAAATCGAAATTGTTCTGGTTTTCGAATATATTAAAATCTTTAGTATCAAGCATTTGCTTTAATAATTATCGTACAAAAATCAGGATTGTCGTAGTTACGAGCGTGAGCACCGAAATGATCGTCGTCAGTGACTGAATCCCTGTTGTTCCTGTTCCCCATACTTTTTGCGGAAGCGGTTTTACGTAAATGTAATCGTTTGGCTGGAGATAATAATATGGCGACTGCATGGCCTTTACGTCGGTCAGGTCGATGTTATGAATCTC
>CBDUBJ010000002.1:0-84548 GCA_965365355.1 uncultured bacterium | reverse complement strand
GCCGGCACCGATGCCGATCCGGATTTAAGTGCGCAAGGGATGGAAAGAGCGGCTGAATTGAGCCGCATGTTTCAAAATGTGGCTGTGGATGCGATTTACGCGACACCATATAAAAGGACGCATCAGACGGTAAATCCACTCGCCCGATCAAAGAATATCGCCGTGACCGAATACTCCACAAAAAGACCATACGGAGAATTTGTTTATGAATTGCGGACCAGGCACCGCGGCAAGACAATCGTCATTGCAGGACATACCAATACAATCCCAAAAATTCTTGACGCGCTGACCGGTGAACCTCAAAATGTCATAATTGATGAAGCGAATTACGAAAATCTTTATATCGTAAGCATCGCCGGTAGTGTAAGACCTTCTGTATTGCGGCTCAAATACGGTAAGTAGTTTTGAATTGGTTTTTGGTTATCGGCTTTGGATTTTGCAGTTTTGGCTTTAGTCTTTAATCTTTTGTCTTTTTATCACTTCAGCTTCGCTCAGTCATGCTGCGTCCTTCGCTTCGTTCGGCTGCGCCTCGAGTGTCACTTTGTCTCTTTGTCACTTTCTCACTTTAGCTTCGCTCAGTACGACTGCGCCACGGGTGTCGCTTTGGCGCTTTGGATCTTTGGCGCTTTGGCGCTTTATCACTTGAATTTTAAACTTTATATCTCCGAATCTTTTAAGCTTACCAAGAAACTTATCAACGAAATCGATGTAAATTTTAATTCTTTATTAAATAATCAAAAGGTATCTGCAGGAAGTATAACTCGTTTGTTAATTTTGCACTTTAATTCTTAATTGATGCCTGAAAAAATCAAAAAGATCGGTGTTCTGACCTCCGGCGGGGATTCTCCCGGAATGAACGCTGCCATCAGATCAGTTGTCCGTACATGCGCCTACCACGGTGTCGAATGCATCGGAATTTACCGCGGATATCAGGGAATGATCGAAGGAGATTTCAAGGAAATGGGTCCGAGAAGTGTAAACAACATCGTCAATAAAGGCGGAACCATCCTGAAGTCGGCAAGATCCAAGGAATTCATGACTGAAGAAGGCCGCAAAAAAGCATTTGATCATCTCAAAAAAGCAGAAATCGATGCATTGGTTTTGATTGGCGGGGACGGAACTTTTACAGGCGGCCTCCAATTCAACAAAGAATTTGGCATTCCATTGATTGGCATTCCCGGAACGATCGACAACGATATTTACGGGACAACGCATACTTTGGGATACGACACAGCTTTGAACACAGTTGTTGAAGCCATCGATAAGATCCGCGATACCGCAAGTTCTCACAACAGGCTTTTCTTCGTGGAAGTCATGGGCCGTGATGCCGGACATATCGCACTTAACGCGGGAATCGGCGCTGGAGCTGAAGAAATCCTGATCCCGGAAGAAAATCTTGGATTGGAACGCCTTGTAGAATCTTTACAGCGCAGCAAAGCATCCGGCAAATCATCGAGCATCGTTGTGATCGCTGAAGGTGACAAGATCGGTAAAAATGTTTTCGAATTAAAAGATTACGTCGAAACCAACATGCCTGAGTACGATGTCCGCGTTTCGGTACTTGGCCACATGCAGCGCGGCGGTTCGCCATCGTGTTTCGACCGTGTTTTTGCGAGCAGGCTGGGCGTAAAGGCAGTCGAATCGTTGCTTGAAGGAAAATCTTTATACATGGCGGGATTAGGGGATGATAAGATCAACCTGACGCCGCTCGAACAGGCAATTAAAGAGCACACTGAAATCGATCGCGAGCTGCTTCGCGTTTCTGATATCATGTCAATTTAAGCCTCAATATTAACGTAACAATTATTGAAATGTCAAAAGTAAAACTTGGAATAAACGGTTTTGGACGAATTGGACGAATTGTTTTTCGTGAAACGCTGAACCGTGATAACGTTGAAGTCGTTGCAATAAACGACCTTTTGGAAGTCGACCATTTGGCTTACCTTTTAAAGTACGATTCCGTCCACGGAAATTTTAAAGGAACCGTTGAGGTTCGCGACGGAAAATTGTTCGTCGACAACCGGGAAATCCGCGTAACGGCAGAAAAAGATCCGGCGGTACTAAAATGGGATGAAGCCGGCGTCGACGTCGTTGCCGAATGCACAGGAATTTTCACAACACTTGAAAAAGCACAACTGCATATCGACGGCGGCGCAAAGAAAGTAGTGATCTCCGCACCATCAGCAGATGCGCCGATGTTCGTTATGGGCGTCAATCACACTAAAGCGACGGCAAATGACACCATCGTTTCTAACGCTTCCTGTACAACAAATTGTCTTGCGCCGCTTGCGAAGATCATCAACGACAATTTTGGGATCGCGGAAGCTTTGATGACAACGGTTCACGCAACAACTGCAACACAGCTTACAGTCGACGGACCGTCGAAAAAAGATTTTCGCGGCGGACGCGCAGCTTTGCTTAATATCATTCCGGCATCGACAGGCGCTGCAAAAGCTGTCGGAAAAGTAATTCCCGAACTCGACGGAAAACTGACGGGAATGTCGATGCGTGTTCCTGTTGCCGATGTTTCCGTTGTCGATATGACCGTCAAAGTTTCAAAGGAAACATCATACGAAGAGATCATGTCTGTGCTGAAAAAAGCTTCCGAAACAGATTATAAAGGAATTGTAGGATTCACCGAAGATGACGTCGTATCGCAAGACTTCATATCGGATCCGCGAACCTCGATCATCGACTCAAAAGCGGGAATCGGACTGAATTCCACATTTTTCAAAATCATTTCATGGTATGACAACGAGTACGGATATTCAAGCAAGCTCATCGACCTGAGCGTCCACATTGCAGGTTTGCGATAAATCAATATATTTGAATCCCGTCTGATGCGGGATTTTTTTATGGCGTGCCGGTTTCATTGCATTCCGCCGTCGGGTCCCGATAGCTATCGGGGCGCTACACGGTAGCCAGCTTCCATCCCTCACATGGCCTTGCATGAATGCATACGCTGGCGCATAATTCGCATTCTTGAAACCAACAACCAAAAACTATAATCCAAAACCCAATACCCAACACCAAATGAAGCTACTCGTAGACAGCGGTTCCACAAAAGCCGACTGGATTTCAATAGACGACAACGGAAAAGTGCTTTTCACAACGCAATCACTCGGACTGAACCCCGAAGTTTTATCGAAAGATGAGATTGTGACGCGCCTTAACGATCGTTTTGATATTTCCCATAACAAATCGAAAGTATCGCACTTGTTTTTTTACGGCGCAGGCTGCGGTACCGATAGGATGAAGACTTTTCTCGCTAACGTATTTCGCGAATATTTCCCAAATGCTGCGGTTACCGTTCAGGAAGATACTTATGCAGCGGTTTTCGCAACAGTCCCCAAAGGCGAGAAGGCGATCGTTTGCATTTTGGGAACCGGTTCGAATTGCAGTTATTTTGACGGCGCGGTTTTGCATCAGAAAGTGCAATCGCTTGGCTACATCGCAATGGACGATTGTTCCGGAAATCAATTTGGACGACAGCTGATCCGCGGATATTACTTTAATAAAATGCCGAAAGAACTGGCTGCGAAGTTTGAAAAAGAGTACGATCTCGACGCCGATGTGATCAAACATCATTTGTACAAAGAGCCAAACCCAAACGCTTATCTTGCAACATTTGCAAAGTTCCTGATCCAGAACAAGGATGAAGATTTTTGCCAAAAGCTGATCTATGCGGGAATGGAAGATTTTGTTTCGAATTATATCGAACAATACGACAACTGCCGTGAAGTTCCAATTCATTTTATCGGATCTATCGCATTCTACCTCAAGGATGAATTACAAGATGTTCTCGACCGTCACAATCTAATACTCGGCAACGTGCTTCGCAGGCCAATCGACGGACTTATCGAATATCACATACACAATCAGTAATGGAAATCGCGATCATTGCACACGACGGGATGAAAGCCGAAATGGTCCAGTTTTTAAATAAGAACAAGGCTATATTGGCAGCCGAAAATATTAGGCTCGTAGGAACCGGAACAACGGGAAGCAAAGCAGAAAAAGCCGGATTCAAAGTAAAAAAAATGTTGTCCGGGCCGATGGGCGGCGATGCGCAGATCGCGGCGCGCGTGGCGGAAGGTAAAGTAAAGATGGTATTCTTCTTTAAAGATCCGCTTGCAAATCATCCGCATGAAGCCGACGTGAATATGCTGATCCGCATTTGTGACGTGCACAATGTTCCGCTCGCCACCAACGAAGCGTCAGCGCAATTGATGCTGAACGCTATTTCTGCGCAATCATAGAAATTTCTACATTCACATTCTTGGGCAGCACTGAAACCTGGACTGTCTCGCGTGCCGGCGCAAATTTTTCATCGAAATATTTTCCGTAAATACCGTTGATCTTCCCAAAGTCATTCATATCTGTAATGAAGATCGTTGACTTTACGACATCTTTAAATGTCATTGCTGCCGCAGTTAACACAGCTTCAAGATTAGTCATTACCTGTTCGGTTTCGTCTTCGATGGAACCCGAAATTAGTTGATTGGTCTTTGGATCGATCGCGATCTGCCCCGAAGTATAAAGCGTATCGCCCGATAAAATGGCCTGGCTGTATGGTCCGATAGGCATCGGAGCATTTTCTGTAAAAATAATTTTCTTCATATTATCTCAGAGTTCTGTCTTCCTGATTTCGTTTTTCCCACTTGATATCGCTCAGCACGCCCGATTTAATCCCGATAAAAAAGTACCACGAAGTTCGTTCGTCAAGCGGCGTCCAGTTAAAATCCATTCGCCAGCTCAAAAGGTCTCGCTCAAATCGGAGCTGTGTAAATGTTACGCCCTTTTGCACGAAATCATAACCGGTTGAAACGCCGACTTTCCACTTTGGCGTCAGATCGGTATTTGCAGAAACCATCAGTGAATTGCCTACAATTTCGTTTTCACGGTTGCGGTTTCCATACGTTACGGAATAGGCGAGGGTGAGATCCCACGGAATCTTCGCATTGTAAAAGCCAACGGTCGCATCGTTTTCCTCGGTTTCATCAAACTGGCTTTCGCGACGGTCGCTGAAATCAGTGTTTGTCCCAAACAGATCATCTTCGCGACCGCCATTTCGAACACCAATGTTGTCTTCGCGTTTCTTGTTTCCGTCGCCGCCGCTAAAGATCGAATAGCCGACTGTCATGTTTGCGGCAGTCAATCGGAATAAGCTTCCGCCATTGTCGATGTTGAACTGCTCAATGCGGCGTCCGGCGTTGTTGATCGCATACGGATCGAGCTCTGCCCGGAAATTGACGTTCATCTTATCTTTAAAAAGGAGCGTTCCGCCATTGATCGACAACGGCTGCCATTTTAATGAATCCGCAGCAAAATTATATGCAGTCTGAAAACTGAGGTTGTTTAACAGCATTATCTTACGCGGTTCAGTCTTGGTCGTATCGCGATCAGTGACTTTTGCTTCCACGCTGTTCGATACGCTAAAGCCGACATTGTTTGAGTAATTACGACCGGGCTGACCAAAAATTCCGTTTGCAAATCGCGTATATTCCAGCGTCCGAATTCCGTTTCCGTCGGGATCGTATTGATCGTAATATCTGTCGAAACTAGGCGTGTATGTCCATGAAACCTGAGGCTTGATAATATGTCGGACTGCCTGCAGGCGACGGCCTTCACCTCGGTTGAAAGTACCATAAATCGTTGTTCCGAGGCTTGACGAAAACGAATATGTACGGAACGCATCAAAACCGCGCACTTCACGGTCGATGACCTGGTTTGCAACTTCGTCAAATTCTTTGCGGATCGTTTTAAAAGCCCAGACTTCCTGATAATTTACCGTCGATGTTGCACTGAGATATTTTAAAATCTTAAAATTCGTACTTACCGGAATCGAGTGCTGAAAACCGGAATTGGCGTCGCGGAACATTTCAGATTTGAAGAAAAGCGAATCAAATGTATTGATCCGGTTTTCGCCGCGAATGTTGTATTGGATGTTGATGTTTTTGAAAAATCCTTTCTTGATGCCTTCTTTCGGGGCAAATGGGAAAATCCGGTCTACGGATGCCTGGAATGTCGGAAGTGTCATCGTGATGCTTTGCGATTGTGTATTCTGGCTGTGCGTTGCATTGATCGACATATTGACCTGCGGAACCGTATTAAATGTGCGCGAATATGAAATCGATGAACTTAAGGTGTTGTTGAGCTGCGATCCGACATTGACCTGGTTGATCGACTGCCGAAAATACTGTGAACTTCCAAGGTTTACCGATGCTGAAAAACGCGAATTGGGATTTGACTTTGCATCTTTTGAATGCGACCATTGAATGTTGTAGATCTTCCCACGCTGGTAATCCGGAAAGCCGCGTTCACTCGTGACGAGATTTTCAAAACGCACATTCAGGTTACCATTAAAACGATAGCGTTTTGCGTAGTTTGTTTCGAAACGCATTCCATAACTGCCGTTTGTATAATAATCGCCTAAGATTGCAAGATCGTAATTGTCGCTGAGTGCAAAGTAATATCCGCCATTCTGAAGCGAATATCCGCGCTGTCGAGAGTCGCCATATGTCGGGACCAAAATACCTGATTGCGCTTTGTTGGTCATCGGAAAAAACGCAAACGGAAGCGCAAGCGGTGTTGGGACATCGGCAATCACCATATTCGTAACGCCGACGACAACCTTCTTTCCCGGAACCAGCTTCACGCGGTCGGTCTGGAAATAATACTCGGGATTTTCGATGTCTTTTGCCGTGGTAAAGCGTGCACGCTTCATGAAATACACCGAATCGTTTTCCTTTTTGGTGATCTCGGCCTTTACACGAAATTCTCCCTGATCGGTGCGGGAATTCCAGACAAGCGCTTTTTTCGTGACGTAATTTACGCGGATGGAATCGGGTTCGACGATCTGGCTGCCCTGCTTAAAGACGGGAAGTTGCGTATATTTCCCGGTAGAATCCTTGATGCGGCCGGCGTAAATCTCTTCTTTTTCATAATCCATTACGATGATCCCGGCCTTGAGTTCGATGTCCTGATAATAAAGCTCAGCCTTGTCATATAAGGTAATAAGCTTTCTTTTCTGATCGATTTTCGTGTAGGTTTCCGACTTGTATTTGATCTTATCCGAGAGGATGGCCTTCGGTTTTATTGAGTCCGTTTTAACAGTGTCGGCAATTTTAACCAGTTCCTCTGCGTTAATTGCGGTAGTATCGATGGTAGTTTGCGGCGGAATGGAAACAGGATTGGAAACAGGTTCCTGTGAGTAGATTTTTGCAGACCCGATTGTTAGGAAAATTGCTGATAAAACGATATTAGCGAACCTAGTCTGCAAATGTTATAGTTCTATTTTTGTAAAAAATCGCGTAGTTTTGCCGCGCCAAACTTACGATTAATTTTTGCCAAAAATAAGCAAATAATACATGTAGCACGGGCACTTTTAATTAAATTAACTTTTACAATTATGGGCATCTCGAACAGGATAAAAGCTTTGTTTTTTACGGCTTTTTGCACATTTGCAATGCAGTCGTATTCACAGTCGCAAAATTTTAAAGTTACCCTTGACGCAGGACATGGCGCGAAGGATTTCGGGGCGGTTTATAATGGTCATATCGAAAAGAATATTGCGCTTACGGTCGCGTTGAAAGTCGGAAAAATCTTAGAAAGCACCCCGGGAATCGAAGTCATCTATACCCGAAAAACCGATGTATTCATCGACCTTATCGAAAGGGCAAATATTGCAAATCGTGCAGATTCGCACATCTTCGTATCCATTCACTGTAATGCCAATAAGAATTCCGCCGCGTCGGGAACCGAAACGTATGTTATGGGTATGACGAAAAACGCGTCAAACCTTGAAGCTGCACGACGTGAAAATGCTGTTATTACATTGGAAAAGGACTATCGTGAAAAGTATGAAGGTTACGATCCTACGAATCTTGAATCAAAAATGGCAATCGACCTTTCCCAGGAATTGTATCTTGATAACAGTATCGCATTGGCCAGCAAGGTCCAGGATATTTTCACGGATGCATTGGGCAAGAAAAGCCGTGGTGTAAAGCAGGCGCCCTATATGGTTCTGCACAAGGCTTATATGCCACGGGTGCTGATAGAAATGGGATTTATCTCTAATCCTGTTGACGGTGCTTATCTGGATTCGGAACTAGGTCAAAATGAGACCGCCAAAGCGATAGCCGATGCGATCATCTCTTATAAAAAAGAATATTTTGGTGATGGCAACGCAACGAGTGAAATGCCGAAACCGTCGTCGCAGGTTAAGGAAATTCAAATCAAAAGTCCTGAGCCCGCTGATACCATCACTACGCAACCAGTTACGAAAACAACGACACAACCTGCAAAGCCACTCGAGCCGGCAGTTAGCAAACCGGTCGAAATTGCAAATGGCGTAACATTTAAGGTCCAGCTTGCCGTAAGCAGCACGAAACTCGATCTGACACCTGCGAATTTTAACGGACTTGGGCAGCTATCTGTCGCAACTGTCAACAACCTTTACAAATACATGTACGGTTCGACAGACAGTTATGAGGACGCGCGCAGACTGCTTGGCGATGCAAAAGCCAAAGGATATTCATCGGCATTCATCATTGCATTTAAAGACGGAAAAAAGATTACGATTCAGGAAGCGCTCCAGCCTGTAACGAAGCGCTAAATCGCGATCTCATAATATTTCAGAAATCATCAACATATAAGGTTAATAATAGGAGCGGCAACGGATTAATCGTAACTTTGTAAAAAATCAAAGCCATTGAAGATCACTAAGGAAATCAAGACCGCAATATTGGTCATCGCATCTATTTTACTGTTTATTTGGGGCTACAGTTTTTTAAAAGGCCGCGATCTGCTGACCGATTACAAAATTTTTTACGTTCAATATGATAATGTTGAAGGCCTCGCTACCTCTGCACCTGTAACCATCAATGGACTTGTGGTCGGGCGAGTTACCAGCATTACTTTGCAACCATCAGGCAAATTACTTGTTGAATTACAGCTTAAAAATGAATTTCCGGTATCGAAATCCAGCATCGTAAATATCTATGAACCGGGCCTTATCGGTGGAAAACAAATACAGATCATTCCGAATCTTCAAGACACGACACTTGCCGAAAGCGGCGATATGCTTCGGGGCGGCGTTGTTCCCGGCCTTACAGATCTTGTTGGGGAAAGGCTGACACCATTACAGGAGAAAGTTGAAAAAATGGTCGTCAGTGCAGACGCATTATTGAGAAATATAAATACGGTCCTTGACGCGAAAACTAAGGAAAACCTGAAAAGCAGCATCGCAAACCTAAATTCGACATTGATAGAATTCAAAGGGATTTCTGGAAACGTCAATGAAATGCTTGCGGAGAATAAAGGAAAGCTCAACAGTTCGATGGCGAATTTCGACAAGGCATCGGCGAACTTTGCGAAAATCTCGGATTCGATTGCAAAAATAGAGCTTGGAAGAACCGTCAAAAGCCTTGAAAACGCTTTGGGTAAAGTTAATACGATCCTCGCCGATGTTGAAAGCGGAAAAGGTTCGCTTGGAAAACTTGTGAATGATCCGGTGCTTTATAATAACCTGACGAAGACATCCAGGGAGATGGAACTTCTGCTTCAGGACCTGAGGCTGAACCCGACGAGATATATCAATATTTCAGTCTTTGGGAAAAAAAACAAGCCGTATGTGGCGCCGAAAGACGATACCATTGCCAATCCCTAAAAAGCAATAGATGGGTTATATCGATAATATCCTTTTTGTAATCCTGATCGCAATCGGATTTGGATTCTTTGCGATGAATGTCCGCAAGCTGACACGAAATATTAAGCTTGGTCAGGATATCGACAGATCAGACAATCCCGGCGCACGCTGGGGAAATATGGCGCTGGTAGCCCTGGGCCAACAAAAAATGTTCAGGAAGCCAATTCCGGCAATTCTCCACCTCATAGTTTACGCGGGATTTATCATTATCAATCTTGAAGTGCTTGAGATCATTATCGATGGCATCTTTGGAACGCATCGCGTTTTCGGTTTCATGGGAGGTTTCTACAGCTTTTTGATCGGTGCTTTTGAAATACTTGCCATAACTGTTCTTTTTGCGGTAATTGCTTTCCTTGTTCGTCGGAATATCATTGGTCTCTGGAGGTTCGTACATTCCGATCTGCGCGGCTGGCCAAAAAGCGATGCAAACAATATCCTGTATTTCGAGATCGTATTGATGACGCTGTTTCTGCTGATGAATGCGGCAGATTATCATCTGCAGAATGTTCCCGGCGGAGTCGGTCATTACACTCAGGCAGGCGCTTATCCAATCTCTTCGCTGATAGCACCGATATTTAACGGCATGCCGGTTGGAACAGTGGTTTTACTTGAGCGGATTTTCTGGTGGCTTCATATTGCGGGCATCCTGTTCTTTATGAACTACTTGTATTATTCAAAACACCTTCATATTTTACTGGCATTTCCGAATACTTATTTTGCCGATCTGACACCAAAAGGCAAATTCAAAAATCTTGAGTCGGTCACCAACGAAGTCAAGCTGATGATGGATCCGAATGCCGATCCTTTTACGGCTGCTCCTGCCGATGCCGTTCCCGCGAAATTCGGAGCGAGCGATGTCATGGATCTGAATTGGGTGCAGCTTCTCAACGCGTACACTTGTACTGAGTGCGGACGATGCACGGCTGCATGTCCGGCAAATATCACAGGCAAAAAGTTGTCGCCACGCAAAATCATGATGGATACACGCGACAGGGTTGAAGAAGTCGGGAAAAATATCGATGCGAATAAAGGCGTATTTGTCCCCGACAATAAAATGCTTCTCAATGACTATATCACGCCTGAAGAATTGTGGGCATGTACAACCTGCAACGCATGTGTTGAAGAATGTCCGGTAAGCATCAGTCCGCTGTCGATCATCATGGATATGAGAAGATATCTGGTGATGGAACAAAGTGCTGCGCCGATGCCATTAAATGCGATGATGACGAACGTAGAGAACAATGGTGCGCCTTGGCAATACAGTCAGCAGGACAGACTAAATTGGAAGGAAAACTGATTAAATACAGCTTCGATGGATCTAAATGATGTAAACGGAAAACTTCAGGTAATCAGCGAAAACGGAAAGACCATCAGTCCGATTTTGCCTGAAGGGATCAAAAATTACCTGATCGATATCGACGGCACCGTTTGCGAGGATATTCCAAATGAAGAACCAGAGAGAATGCTGACCGCCGAAGTTTATCCGGATGCGCTCGCAACACTGAACAGATGGTACGATGAAGGCCACATCATATTTTTCTTTACATCGCGGACTGAGGAACATCGGAATTATACAGAAACGTGGCTTGCAAATCACGGATTTAAATATCACGGGATCGTTTTCGGAAAACCGCGTGGCGGAAATTATCATTGGATCGACAATCATTTGGTAAAAGCCACCAGATTTCGTGGAAAATTTACAGACCTTATCGAAAAAGATGTACGCATCCAGGTTTTCGATGATGAACAATAATTAAGAACAATACTATGTCTGAAAGCCTGACAGTGCCTACAATGGCCGAAATGCTGGCAAGGGGCGAGCAGCCTGAATTCCTTTTTTGGGTTGGATGCGCCGGAAGTTTTGACGACCGTGCGAAAAAAATCACCAAAGCCTTCGTGCGGATTTTAAACCGTGCGAATATTTCGTTTGCGGTATTGGGAACGGAGGAAAGCTGTACGGGCGATCCCGCAAAAAGGGCAGGGAATGAGTTTCTTTTCCAGATGCAGGCCATGATGAACATCCAGGTTTTGAATGCATACGAAGCCAAAAAGATCGTGACCGCTTGTCCGCACTGCTTCAATACATTGAAAAACGAATATCCGGAACTCGGCGGAACATACGAAGTAATCCATCATACACAGCTACTGAAAAACTTGCTGGATGATGGACGATTGAGAATTCAAGGCGGACAATTTAAAGGAAAGCGCATTACATTCCACGATCCTTGTTATCTGGGCCGCGCGAATGGAACCTACGAAGCGCCTCGTGATGTGATCCAGAAACTCGATGCTGAACTTGTCGAAATGAAGAGATCGCGATCTAAAGGGTTGTGTTGCGGAGCAGGTGGCGCACAAATGTTCAAAGAACCTGAACCGGGATTTAAAGATGTGAACGTTGAAAGAACCGAGGAAGCGATCAGCCTGGAACCAAATATCATTGCAGCCGCTTGTCCGTTTTGCAATACAATGCTTACCGATGGCGTCAAAAGCAAGGAACGCGAAGCTGATGTAAAGGTTATGGATATTGCGGAACTAATTGCAAACGCAGAAGATCTATGAGAAAACTTATTTTGGCCGGGATTGTATCGATATCGGCAAATGGATTGGCGCAGGATGTTTACGAGAAAATGGCGCAAGAGACTTGCACTTGCATCCAGACAAAAAGGCCAAACCTTGAAATTACCGCGGTTGAAGACCTGAAAGCAGATTATCTGACATGCTTTCTTCAAAGTTATTCGGCACATGTCGAGGAGATCAACAAAATGGAGAATGTGAACCTGCAGGATAAAGTTTCGATGGAACAATTTGGCGAGCAGGTTGCGATGAAAATGCTGACACACTGCCCGAATTACCTGATCGCCCTTGGAACTGCCTTCGAAGCTGAAGACCAATCTATCGAATCGGAAGTTGCGTATACCACAATTGAAGGCGAGATTTCGGATATCAAATCCGATCAATTCGTGACGATAGTTTTAAAAGACGCATCTTCACGCACGCATAACCTGATGCTGATGGATTATTTTGAATCGGCAGGTTTGTATACAGATAATAAGATCAAAAAGAAAGACAGAATTTCGGCAACCTACTCCGAAATTGAAATGTACGACCCGAAAATGAAGGAATTTCGCTATTTCAAAGTGATTTCCGCACTGGAAAAGAAGTAAAAATGAATGTACCTTTTGAAAATATGCCGCCGGAATCGCGGATCTGGATCTATCAATCCGACAGGAAATTATCGGATGACGAAGTTTCTGAAATCGACGCGGCATTAAAAGAATATACCGAAAACTGGGCAGCACACGGCAATTCACTGGAAGCTGCTTACATAGTTAAATACAACAGGTTTATCATATTGGCAGTCAATCAGGAAGCACATGCCGCGAGTGGATGTTCCATCGATGATTCGGTTCGATTTATCCAAAACATCGAGAAAAAATATGGTGTCAGCCTTTTGGATAAGATGAATGTCACATATCGCTTGGGTGAGCACATTGCGCATAAACCATTGACTGATTTTAAGAGAATGGCAAAAGATAAAGCTGTCTCTCCAAATACGATTGTTTTCAATAACCTCGTTAATACTGTTGGCGAGTGGAACGACTACTGGGAAGTTCCTGCGCACGAAAGCTGGCACAGCCGCTTTTTTTAAATCACTATGATGAGATATTGTATTGTACTTTTCTTTTTAATAAGTCAATTTACAACTGCGCAGTTCAGGAAAATGGATCCGCCGTTACAGCGGGCAAAGGAAACTGCGTGGGTTGACAGCCTCTACAACAGCATGACGTTCGAAGAGCGCGTCGGGCAGTTGTTTATGGTTGCGGCTTATTCCAATAAAGATTCTGTTCATACGAATTCTGTTGCGAAGCTTGTGCGTGAGTATAAAATTGGCGGACTGATATTTTTTCAGGGCGGCCCGGTGCGGCAGGCAAAGCTGACGAATTACTATCAATCCATGGCAAAGGTTCCATTGTTTATCGGAATCGATGCTGAATGGGGTTTGGCGATGAGATTGGATTCTGTGATGCGCTTTCCGTGGAATATGACTCTCGGTGCGATCCAGGATGTAAAACTTATTGAGAAAGTTGGCGTCGAATACGGAAAACAAAGCAGGCGGTTAGGCGTCAACTTTAACTTTGCGCCGGTACTTGACATTAATACAAATCCTCGCAATCCCATTATCGGCAACCGATCTTTCGGCGAAGACAAAACCAACGTAACCAATCGCGCACTCGCATTGATGAAAGGCGTCCAAAGTCAGGGCGTTTTTGCAACAGGAAAGCATTTTCCCGGTCACGGCGATACTGAAACGGATTCGCATCATACATTGCCTTCGATCAATTTTACGCGGGCACGCATTGAGGATATCGAATTTTATCCATACAAACGGCTTTTCAAGGAAGGTCTTGCATCTGTAATGGTTGCGCATCTAAACGTGCCAAGCCTTGAATCCCGCGAAAATTATCCATCGTCGATATCGTATAATGTTGTCACGAACATCCTTCAGAAGGAACTTGGTTTTGAAGGATTGATCTTTACTGATGCGCTTAATATGAAAGGCGCGGCAGATTTTATGCAGCCGGGCGAAATAGACCTCGAAGCCTTTATGGCCGGCAATGATGTGTTGCTTTTTGCTGAGAACGTTCCGCGGGCGCTCGAAAAAATTTGCGTTGCTTATCAGGATTCGATCCTGACGGAAAATCGCCTGGCACATTCGGTTAAAAAGATCTTAAGGTTTAAATACAAAGCCGGTTTGGATATGTACAGGCCGATAGATTTACGAAATCTTTACAATGACCTGAATCCGACGTCAGCCGAAGCATTACAATATGAATTGTATGAAAACGCAATTACGACACTTCGAAATTCGGAAGAAGTGGTTCCCGTGAAAAAACTCGAGGAGGAAAGGATCGCGTACGTCAAAATGGGTGATGACAACCACAAGCCGTTTCTATCGACACTTCAGAAATACACTGAAGTTACCGAGATAGAAGAAGATAATATCGACAGCCTGCTGGTGCGCCTAAAACCTTTTACAAAAGTCATAATAGGATTTCACAAGGCTGACGGCGCATGGAAAAACCACGAATTTAAAGCTACAGAGCTTGTTAAACTGGATTCTATTGCCAAGCATCACAAGGTAATTCTTGATATTTTCGCAAAGCCGTATTCCTTGCTGCCGATCCGGAACTACAATAATATCGAAGGATTGATCTTGTCATATCAAAATTCAGAGGTCGCACAGATCGTGTCTGCGGAAATGATATTTGGCGCCGTTGAGACCAAAGGAAAACTACCGGTTTCGATCAGTAATATATTTGCGATCAATTACGGACTTCGAACCAATAAAATGAACAGACTTGGATTTACGGTTGCTGAAAATGTAGGCATGAGCTCAAGCGTCCTCAAGCGAATCGATCAGATTGCCAAAAAAGCCATTGATGCCAAGATGACGCCCGGTATCCAGGTTTTGGTTGCACGCAAAGGCAAGGTCATCTATCAAAAGTCTTACGGAACGCATACTTATGACGCAAATGCGATCAAGGTCAGCAATACCGATTTGTATGATGTTGCTTCGATCACCAAAATGGTATCGACGTTGCCCAATGTGATGAAACTCTATGATGCAGGACGCGTTACCATGGATACAAAACTTGGTGAAATGCTGCCTGTATTTCGTGATACCGATAAGAAAAACATTGAATTCAAGGAGCTGCTGTCTCACCATGCAAGGCTTCAGGCGTGGATCCCATTTTACAAAGCGACACTTGACACTGCGGGCTTGCCAAGCGAGGAATATTACAGCAAGTCTTACGATCCGAAATTTTCGATTCAGGTTGCGGAAAATCTATATATAAGAAATGATTACCGCGATACCATCATGAAGGCGATCGCAAACAGCAAATTACTGCCGACAAAGGAATATAAATACAGCGATTTTACGTTCATCATTTTAAAGGAATATCTCGAAAAAACGACCGGCAAAACACTTGACAGCCTGAGCTATTCAAATTTTTACAAGTCGATTGGCATGAACAATACGCTTTACAATCCTTTACTGAAGTACGATATGAGCCATATTCCGCCGACAGAAATCGATAATTACTTCAGGCATCAGATCGTTCAGGGTTATGTTCACGATATGGCTGCAGCCATGGAAGGCGGCGTTGGCGGTCATGCCGGAATTTTTTCAAATGCGATGGACATTGCGAAGATGATGCAGATGTTTTTACAAAAAGGAGCTTATGGCGGGCAGCGGTATTTTAGTGAAAGAACCTTTGATACGTTTAACACCTGCCATTTTTGCAAGGATGGCAATCGTCGCGGATTAGGTTTCGACAAGCCGCAGTTACCGGGTGATTCCGGGCCGACATGCGGATGCGTTTCATCCGAAAGTTTTGGCCATACCGGTTTTACGGGAACAATTGCCTGGGCCGATCCCGAAACTGAAATAGTGTACGTTTTCCTCTCGAACCGAACTTATCCCGGCTCTCCGGTCAATACTTTGTCCAAGGAAAATATTCGGGAAGATATTCAGAAGATCATTCAGCAGGCTGTTATTCGATAGTTCGATTGTTCGATGTTCGATTATTCGAAAAGAGATTATTAGATTGTTAGATTTTCAGGCTTGGATTATGGAATTGCAATTTTCAATACGCAGTTTTCTAATAATGTAAAAGCGCAGCGATCTAACGATCTGGAAGCGCAGCGGTGTAAAACCGCGTGAGGGATGGAAGCGGCATCCTTTTGCGCGCAAAAGATAAAGCGGACAGCCCGACCCGGGATCGTGGGATGCTGTGGATGTTTTGGAACAGTTGATTTACAATAGAATTTTTGTAGCGGGCAGAATTGAGGGTCACGCCCAAAACATTCATATCAAAGGAGTGCTTTTCCCTTGAATTACCTCTTAATTTTCGCTATTTTCGATGTCTAATTTTATCAGATGAAAATAGCAATCGTATGCTATCCCACGTTCGGCGGAAGCGGTGTTGTTGCAACGGAATTGGGCCTTGAACTGGCGCACCGCGGACACGAAGTCCACTTTATTACTTACAGCCAGCCCGTGCGGCTTGCACTCCTGAATCCAAATGTCCATTATCATGAAGTAAACGTTCCCGAGTATCCGCTATTTCATTATCAGCCTTATGAACTGGCGCTTTCGAGCAAGCTTGTCGATATGGTTAAATTGTATCAGATCGAGCTGCTTCATGTTCATTATGCGATTCCGCACGCATATGCAGGTTATATGGCCAAGCAGATGCTTAAAGATGAAGGCATTGAGATCCCAATGGTGACGACGCTTCACGGGACGGATATTACGCTTGTGGGGAATCATCCGTTTTACAAGCCGGCAGTGAGTTTCAGCATCAATAAATCCGATGTGGTTACTTCCGTTTCAAAAAATCTTCGTGAAGAAACTTATAAACTGTTCAATATTACGAACGAAATCCACGTTATACCAAACTTCGTGGAGCTGGACAAGAATATCAAAGATCCACGGATTGCCTGCAGGCGTTCGGTGATCGCAGGTGAGGACGAGCGGATCATCACGCATATCAGCAATTTCAGGAAAGTAAAGCGGATTCCGGATATCATTAAGATCTTTTATAAGATACAGAAAAAGATCCCGGCGAGGCTGATGATGGTTGGCGATGGGCCGGAGAAAGCCAAGGCAGAGCGATTGTGCCGCGAATATGGCATTGAGAACAAAGTAATCTTTTTTGGAAACAGCAATGAGATCGACAGCATTTTGAGTTATTCCGATTTGTTCTTGCTGCCGTCGCAAACGGAGAGTTTCGGACTTGCAGCGCTTGAGGCAATGGCTTGGGGCGTTCCGGTGATTTCGAGTAATTCAGGCGGTTTGCCGGAAGTAAATTTTAACGGGATTTCAGGATATCTGAGTGAAGTTGGCGATATCGATGAAATGGCAGCAAATGCAATAAGCATTTTGAGCGACGATAAGGTGCTGGCAGAATTTAAGGCGAACGCGCTGGAAGTTGCAAAACAGTTTGACATCAAAAATATACTTCCGCTGTATGAAGAATTATACCGGAAGGCTTTAAATAATTGATATGAGATATTTCATAATCCTTGCAAGCATGGTCATCGCAGCATCGTGCAGCACCACTAAAACAACGACTGATAATTCTGGTTTGTACGAAGTTTTGACCCAGCAGTCGGACGGCGGTTCGAATATCCAGTTTTACGAGATCGTATCGGAGCAGAAAGAGATAAATATGCTTTTGAATGACGAATTTTTGAAAGATAAAATTAAAGCCGCGGATGTTTCGACATCGAATTTCGTCATTCTGAATATGGGCGAGAAGCGAACCGGCGGATATTCAATAACTGTTGAAAACGTCCGTGAGACTTCGGATAAGATCTATGTAAAGGTTAAAGAATTTTCACCCGAGCCCGGCGCGATGGTGACGCAGGCGTTTACATATCCGTATGCAATTGTGAAGATCAATTCGAAGAAGCCGATTGTTTTTGAGTGAAAACCGTAATTGAAGTTGGAGCGAAGGTTTTAGATTGCAGTTTATTTTGGAATAAAATATAAAACCTTCAAGGTTTTAAAAACCTTGAAGGTTTGCAGTAAAAATTTTAAACTTGTTTGGTTTGCGAAGTCCGCAACCTATTCAACTCCGTCCTAAAACGTAAACCTGATCCCCAGCGCGATATCCGGACCGAAATTGTCATCGCGGAACTCATCGCCAAAATAGATCTCCGGACGGAAGTCAAGTGAGATCTGAAGCGGAATATCAAATACGTATTCAATTCCCAAATCCCCGGCAAGCAGCAAAAATGTTCCGCTTTCATCATCGTCATTGATCAGATCGTCATCATCATCGATGTCATAACTTCCAACACCGCCGCCGACTCCGGCATACCAGTTAAAGCCACCGTCAATGTTCCAAACCCATTGGTACAAACCTACAAGTTTCAAAGCATCGTAATACTTACTGTCGCGCCATCCCAAATCAAGCTCAAGCCTGTTGTTCCCGGACAAACCGCGCTGATATGAAATCTCGCCGCCGAAACCATCGTTATCCCCAAGTCGAAGTCCCAAAGCGTTTTTCGGGATTTCCTGCGCCTGTAAACTCGTGGCGAACCCCGCGAGCATTAGCGCCAAAAGAATCTTTTTCATGTGATTGTAATTAGTTAGTACGCAAAATTAAGTCTTTGACTTCAAAACCAAATTGCTCTTGTTTTAATATTAACAAATATAAACTGATAATTTCAAGCTTGATTTACCATGTCTCAGATCCTCACAGAATCGTCCTTTGGCGCTTTAAAGCTTTCTGATTACATTTGTTTCAATGGCAGGAAATACCTTCGGCACGATATTCAAACTTACATCTTTCGGTGAATCTCACGGCACGGCGATAGGCGGCATCATAGATGGCTGTCCATCAGGCCTTACCGTCGATTTCGATCAAATTTCATTGGAAATGTCTCGTCGGAAACCAGGCCAGTCAGCAATCGTGACCCAACGAAAGGAAGCCGACACGGTAAAGTTCCTATCGGGCATTTTCGACGGACGCACCACGGGAACACCGATTGGATTCATCATAGAAAATGCAGATCAGAAACCTGCAGATTACGATCATCTAAAAAGCACATTCCGTCCCGGTCACGCAGATTTCGTTTATCAGCAAAAGTACGGGCATCGTGACCATCTTGGCGGCGGCCGCAGTTCTGCACGAGAAACCGCGGTTCGTGTCGTGGCAGGATCGATTGCAAAGCAGCTTTTGCCGGAAATTAAATTCAATGCTTACGTTTCGTCTGTCGGCAATGTGTCGCTGGACAAGCCCTATTTTGAACTGGATCTTTCCAAAACAGAAGAGAATCCCGTTCGTTGCCCCGATCCCGAAACGGCTCTGAAAATGGAAGCGCTCATTCGCGATGTCCGCAAAAATGGCGATAGTGTTGGCGGAATCGTCACTTGCGTTATTCAAAATGTGCCGGTCGGATTGGGCGAGCCTGTTTTCGACAAGCTTCACGCCGAGCTCGGAAAAGCAATGCTGTCAATTAACGCTGTAAAAGGATTCGAGATCGGCAGCGGATTCGACGGAACCAAAATGCATGGCAGCGATCATAACGATCAATATAATGCGGATGGTTCTACGAAAACCAACCACGCCGGCGGAGTCCAGGGCGGAATCTCAAACGGAATGGACATTTATTTCCGTGTTGCGTTCAAACCCGTTTCAACCATTATGAAGCCACAGCAAACCATCGATGATCAGGGTAATTACACGGATTTACAAGGTAAAGGCCGACATGATCCCTGCGTTGTTCCGCGTGCCGTACCGATTGTCGAGGCAATGGCAGCCATCGTTATTGCCGATTTTTACCTGATCAATAAAATTTATACAAATGCTTAGGAGCTGTTTCCCGTGGTCCGCTGTATCTTTTGTTGCGCAAGCTCCACAAAAGGATGCCGCTTCCCCCGGGGCTAGGCTTCGAAACTAGAATCATATGACAACCGAAACAAAAAAATCCTTCCTTTCAAATCTGACCGTCCAAATTATCATCGCAATGATCCTGGGCGCCATTCTCGGAATATACGTCCACAATAATTTCGCAAAGGAATCCGCAGCCGAATTCAGCGGCTATATTAAAATGCTGGCCACAATATTTATCAGGCTGGTCCAGATGATCATCGCGCCACTGGTTTTTACAACATTGGTTGTCGGAATCGCAAAACTTGGCGATATCAAATCTGTCGGCCGGATAGGAGGTAAGGCATTACTGTGGTTTTTCTCCGCTTCATTGATCTCACTGCTGATCGGTATGTTCTGGGTCAACATCCTGCAACCAGGCGTTGGCTTGAACCTTTCCGATGTCGATCTTTCTACCGCATCCGAAGTTACCGAAAAGACAAAAGCATTCTCCGCACAGAATTTCATCGAACATATCATTCCAAAAAGCGTTGTCGAAGCCATGGCAACCAATGAGATCCTGCAAATTGTGGTCTTTTCGATCTTTTTTGGATTGGCTGCAGCTTCCATCGGAACTTATGCCGACCCGGTTGTAAAAGCGCTCGACAAAACATCGCACATCATCCTGAAAATGGTAAGTTACGTGATGAACTTTGCACCCGTCGGCGTGTTTGGCGCAATCGCCGGCGTATTTGCGATCCGCGACCTGGACGAACTGCTTCTGACTTACATAAAATATTTCGGTTCTTTCCTGATCGGGATCAGCTCGCTATGGGTAATCCTCCTGCTTATTGGATTTATGTTCCTGCGCGGGCGCCTTACCACATTGCTCAAACGAATCGTCAGTCCGCTGATCATTGCATTCGGAACAACAAGCAGCGAAGCGGTTTTTCCAAAACTAACCGAAGAGCTTGAGCGTTTCGGCATCAAAGACCGAATCGTTTCATTTATGCTGCCGCTCGGATATTCCTTCAACCTCGATGGCAGCATGATGTATATGACTTTCGCAAGTATCTTCATTGCGCAGGCTTATGGAATCGACCTTTCGATCGGCACGCAAATGACCATGCTTTTGGTTTTGATGCTTACCAGTAAAGGAATTGCAGGCGTGCCACGCGCGAGCCTTGTGGTTGTTGCGGCAACATGCGGGATGTTCGACATTCCAATTGAAGGTATCGCACTCATCCTTCCGATCGACCACTTCTGCGACATGTTCCGAAGTGCGACAAATGTCCTTGGGAATGCATTGGCCACGTCGGTTGTCGGCAAATGGGAAGGAAAAGAAGATGAACATTTTTCTGAAGGATAAATTACGTTGGTTTGTAAAACATTTTTTATAGATTTATTGCGATCCTTTGCAATTAATCTAAAACCAACAATTATGAAAAAACTTTTACTATCGGCAGTATTGTTAAGCGCTTCGTTCGCGGGAGCTCAGGTGCTGGACTATCAGGATTTCAACTCGCTTACGCTGGGCGATGTCGGCACCGACATTTTAGGTGAAACTCCGGGGCAGGCGGGATTTTACACAGCTGCTACAAATGGCGCGGATCCAACAACGAGTACAAATGCAGGCAACTCAAATTTCCAGATCGTCGCTGACGGATTTGAAGGGAGCGGACTGATGATTACCGGTCCGGACGGAAATAAAGGAAACCGCTTTATGTGGCAGGATGGCTTGGTAGATCTTTGGGCAACACGTACTGAAGGAAATGAAATCATTGAAGTGGAATACGATCTATACACCGGTCCGGCGAGCGCAAGTACCGGGCAGGTCGGCATACGACTGTACGGAACAGACGACATCGTTACACGGGTGTTGAACGGATTCGTTTTTAATGTCGGAACAAAAGTATTGCAAGGCGTGGCATACCTGAACAACGCGGGAACTTTCAATACATTCCTTATCAACCTTGCGGCAGCACCGGGATTGGTTTTGGACGCCGACACTTGGTACAGAATCGGTTTTTCGTACGATACGACTACAGGCGAAACAATCTGGAAAGCATCAACGGTTTACACCGGGCTTCCCGAAGCAAACTGGGCCGGCCCATTCCCGGTTGAAGAAATTGATTATGTTTTTGCGGTTCCAAATACGAATGCTGAAGCAGTTGCTGTAACTTTCGACAACGTGATGGTAGAAGCAACGCCGGAAGAAGCGCTTCTTGGAACTGGTGAAGTTATTTCACCAA
Organism: uncultured bacterium; assembly: GCA_965365355.1. GTDB lineage: Bacteria > Bacteroidota > Bacteroidia > Flavobacteriales > Flavobacteriaceae > Flavobacterium. Next base: position 62,202 of record CBDUBJ010000002.1, on the reverse strand, counting down.
GTGAATTTTCGATCTATCCTAATCCTGCAGTGAACTTCATCAATATTGCGAATACACAGAATGTAAATTCAGTTGTTATTGCCGATATGAACGGAAGGACAGTGAAATCTGCCTCGTTTGAAAACAGGACTGAAGTTCAGATGAACATTTCAGACCTTGCACGCGGAATATATATGATGACCGTGTCATCCGATAACGGATCGATGACAAAGAAAATCGTAAAGCAATAAGATTTTGCTTATAAACTTAAAGGCCGGATTTTAGTCCGGCTTTTTTTATTCAATGAATTTTCCGCGCATTTCGTCTGTCGGAATCATGCATTGTTCTTTCTTTCCGTACCAATCGTACCTTCTTTTGGCCACAAAATCGTAAATCTTGTCGCGGAAGGCATTAGGAAAGATACGCATCAATATATCGAGCCGTCCGATTCCCGACAGATTTTTTGCAATTTCCACGGCCGCGGCCGACTTTGTATAGTATGCGACTCCGGGATCGTACAAAATCATCGAATTCGGATTTTGTGGATCGACGCCGATGTATTTTAAAATTTTTTGCCCAATGTCAGATTGCTGCGACGCAAACCTGAAAACATCCTTCTTATCGCGTTTGATAACATACTGAACGAAGGAATCACAAAGATTGCAAACGCCATCGAACAATATGATTTTCTTTCCTGTGGGTAATCCTGATATATCCATCACTTCTTTCTTTCCACAAATTCGAGCTCGTCAAGGCTGATCTTTGAAGTAAACATGCCATAGTTCACAACAGCTTTATTTTTTTCGATGCTGTCGATGCTGCCGACCGCTTTTCCGTCGTGGATTCTCACGCGATCCCCAACTTTTAATATTGGCTTTAACTTTTCCGCGGGGATTGCTTTTAATTTTTTTTCCTTCTTTTCCTTGCGTATTTCTTCCACTTCAACTTTAATCTCTTTTTCGGCAAACTGCTTGATCGCTTCTTTTTCTTTCTGCACTTTCATCTCTTCGGCAGTAGCTTTCTTACGTTTCGAATTTTCGATTTCCACCATCTTCAGAAACTCACCGATCAACTCCTTTTTATTTTTGGTATTGAAATATTTTTCAGAAATCTCATCGATTTTTTTGCCGATTTGAATTGACCGCCTGTTTTCATCATACAATTCCTGATAACTTTCAAGTTTCTGTCGGATCTTCCCGTTGATCGTCTCCAGTTTTTTGCCTTCCTCGCGTGCACGTTGTTCTTCTTCCTGCAGCGTTTGTGAAGTTTTTTCTAGTTTTGACCGCTCTTTCTGAAGCGTCGCGATGGTTTTGTCGAACCGGACTTTGCCACCTTCGATCTTCTTCTTTGCCCGATTGATCAATCCGTACGGAATGCCATTCTTCTGAGCGACTTCAAATGTAAAAGAACTTCCGGCCTGGCCAAGGACTAATTTATACATCGGCTCCAGCGATTTCTCGTCAAACAACATATTCGCGTTCGTTGCAAAAGGCAATTCGTTTGCAAGCATCTTCAAATTTGAATAATGCGTCGTGATGATTCCAAAAGCTTCGCGATGGTAAAATTCTTCCAAAAATGTTTCTGCCAGTGCACCGCCCAGTTCGGGATCGGAACCGGTTCCAAATTCATCGATCAGGAATAATGTCCGACTGTTGCATTTGCGGAGAAAGTGATTCATGTTTTTCAGGCGGTAACTATACGTACTCAAATGATTTTCAATCGATTGATTATCACCAATATCCGTCAGGATCCTGTCAAACAAGCAAGTTTCACTGCGTTCATGTACGGGAATTAGGATTCCGCTTTGTAGCATCAATTGCAGCAATCCGACAGTTTTAAGCGAGATTGTTTTTCCGCCGGCATTCGGACCTGAAATCACGATGATGCGCTTCGACTGATCGAGTTCAATAGTCTGCGGATAAACAGGTTCTTTCTTTTGTTTATTTGTCAGATAAAGGATCGGATGATATGCATCCTTAAAATACAACCGTCGTTCTTCAGAAATTTTAGGCAGGATTCCATTTATCTGCAGAGCGTATCTTGCTTTGGCTGATATCACATCGATATCGCTGAGGAATTCCTGATACATTTCAAATAATGAAACGTGCGGGCGGATCACATCGGATAATGTCTTTAAAATTTTTATGATCTCTTCCTTTTCCTCGTACTCCAGATTACTTAATTCCCTTGAATATTTTAGCGTAGATTCCGGTTCGATATAAGCGATGCTTCCGGTTTTTGAACTGCCTAGAATCGTTCCTTTGATTTTTCGGCGGTACATCGCCAATACGGCAAGCACACGGCGATTCTGCACAAAACTCTCACGGATGTCATCCAGATAACCTTGCGAATGATAATGTGTAAGCGCTTGCCCAAAACTTTGGTTCACTTTAATACGTACGCTTGCGATTTCTCGCCGGATTTCCTGAAGTCTGTAAGAAGCGTCATCTTTTATTTCCCCATATTTGTCGATGATCTGATCGATGCCGGAAACAATCTCTTTGGTATATGGAACGGTCGCCGAAATCGAATTCAGCACAGGATAATATTCATCAAATTTTTTCAGAAAAAGCAATAAAGTATTGACGGTATCTGAAATTGCAGCTATTTTCCTGAAGGCAGGCGCATCCAAAAAACTTCCTTCGATGCTTAGAAATTTGATTTCATTTTCGATGTTTTCAAAACCGTGATTTGGAAGCGCATTGTTATTCTGGAACGACGACACATACTCCGAAGTTGCCAATAGTGAACTCTCAAGCTCCCTTTGATCCCTGAACGGAACGATGTTGCGGGCTTTGATCTGACCGATATCCGTTACGCAGAAATTCGAAACTGTTTCAAGGATGGTGGGAAATTGCAGGTCCTGCAGCGTTTTTTCGGTAATTACCGTCATTTTCAATTTGCAATTTTATATCTGCAAAATTAGCCAATTTTACATCTGTTATTACGGCTTATGGCCTTTGGATTATCTTTGCAAAAAAGCACTATGACGGATCAATCCTGGAAACATATTCTGCAATCTGAATTTGATAAGGCCTATTATAATTCGCTTCGTGAATTTGTAGATGCAGAATACCAAAAAAACATTTGCTATCCGCCGCACAATGAAATTTTTGCCGCATTCGAAAGTTGTTCGTTCAAAGACGTCAAAGTTATAATCATTGGCCAGGATCCTTATCACGGACCCGGTCAGGCGCATGGATTGAGCTTTTCGGTACGCGACGGCATTCGTTTTCCACCTTCACTTCGCAACATTTTCAAGGAAATCGCACAAGATTTGGACAAACCGATTCCGCAATCCGGAGATCTTACAAGATGGGCAAGGCAAGGGGTTCTTCTATTAAACGCCACATTGACAGTCCGTCAAGGCGAACCGGGAAGCCACCATGGAAAAGGCTGGGAGATATTTACTGATTCGGTCATCGAAAAGCTATCGGATTCAACGGAAAATCTGGTTTTTATGCTTTGGGGCGCATACGCACAAAAAAAATGCAGTAAGGTCGATCGCACCAAACATCTGGTACTTGAATCATGTCATCCGTCGCCATTAAGTGCGAATCGGGGCGACTGGTTTGGAAGTGCGCAATTCAGCAAGGCAAACGCATATCTGAATTTACACGGAAAATCTGAAATAGATTGGTAATTAATTGACGGTAAATGAATAATATCCAAGGTTGTCGATCTGACTCACTGTCGAGTTGATATTGACCCTAATATTATTTCCCTGACTGTTGGAAATCAATTCGACGATCTCGGCCGAAGTACTGTTGTAACCAAAGCTCAGGCGATACTGCCCGGCCGAATTCAACTCGATTCCACCGCGAAAATCGTAAGCATCCTGATCTATATCGAATTCCGCATCTGCAAGCGCAAATGAGCCAACTACGGCATTTCCGGCATCTTCGACAAAATTCCCTGTAAGGTCGACAACTTCCCAAGTAGAGCCATTCAATTTCTCAAGTACAAACGAAAACGTAAAGGATGGCGCATTTCCCGTTGTTAGCCTTAGGTCTAACGGCGTATCTTCGCCAGGTTCTTCAATCAGCCGAGGAATCTGGGCGTTGACCCAAAAAATATCACCAACATTGTATGCCGGTGCTGTTTCAATGGTAACCAACTCAGCCGCATCGATATAAACCCGGTTATAGAAACCATCGTCATCGGTGTCGCAACCCATGATCGAAAATGAAAGTATAAGGACTAAATATCTAAGGTTTTTCATGATCATCATATTAAAATCTGTATCCAACGCTTAAGCCAACACGTGAAAGAACATCAGGGCTTTTGTCGGTATTTAAAAGGTTCGCTCCAAAAGCAACGAGAAGCTCGATGCCGAACTGCTCCTTGATATACAATTTATATCCGAAACCACCGCCTGCGCCGACATCGGTATACGTGCTTTTCTCATTTTCATAAAACGCTTCACCGCCATTTTCACGACGAACCGTTTCTTTAAAATCGCCGCCATTGGCAGAAATGAATACCTCCGCAAAATAAAAACTCTTCAGGCTTTTGGATAGATTGTAGCGGACAAATGGCGTGACATCGTATTTCGGACGGTAATTCCGATAACCGCGGTCAAAATCTTCATTGATCTCGTCACTGTCTGCATAACCGACGCTTAGTCCGAGCGACCAATCCTTATTCAAAAATCTTTCGTAGCTCATATTGAATCGCGAATCGGTGATCACCGATACAACGTCCGTGCGCAATTCGTTTCTGCGCGCCAGCATGCTGAGTGAGTCAGTTTCCTGAGCTTGCAGAAATCCGCAGGAGAATAGTGCCGCAAGTAAAATCTTTTTCATAAAAGCCCGTGGTTTATCAAGCTAAGATATAAAAAAGGCTGTGTAAATTTTTATCGGATCCGAAGAAAATCAATTGAGCGTGAGCGCGCCGAGAATTTCTTCCGACATAAACGGGCCGCCCGGATATTTTGCGGTGTAATCGAGATTGAGCCAAACCTGATCACGTTCGTCAATATGGTAATGAATGTCCCGATCCTTGCTTTCCTTGGCAAATAGTACTTCTTTGATCAGATAGTGGATATTTTCAAGATCGCGTTTGGAACCTACATGGATCTCAGGATAAATGTGTCCTGTTGTATGGATCAGCCGCGGAGTTCCGCCTATCGACCGCACACAAGCTGCCATGAGGATCGCGTGATCATCGCAATCGCCCGATAAGAGTACAACCGATTCACTGGCATTTGCTATGTAATCACGGCCTTTCGGATCATTGACATAATTCCATCGGCTGTTTATTTCCTGAAATGCCGCAAAACACTGTATCAATGCACGATAATCGCCATAACGCTTAAAATTCCTGAAATGCTTGGTTGTTGCCATTACCGCAAAATTGCGCACTTTCGGATTGTCGTAATCTACCGCGGCAATTATCCGTGTTTTATTTGGGAACGGAAGTAGTTTCGAAATGATGATGTCCTGTGGATATGGATTTTCTGCCATTGCGTAGATCAGTGCGCGGTAGTCTTCGTAAACGTTCATGAAACCATAGCCGCCAAAGACACTTCCGTAGACGAGAGCCAAAAGATACAGTGCCATCGCCAAAATAATAATACGCCGCAACAGTCTCAGGATAAACTGGATCAGGACAACGATCAGAATAAACAATAGAATCCTGTCGATCCCGATTACCCAATTCGGATCGATAAGATTTTGGTGCACGATAAGAAAAACCGGGATGGCAATCAGGACATTTAAGCCGAAAATGATAACCATGTCCCAAGGCTTCTTTATCCGCAGCCGCTCGAAGATTTTTTTAAACGGGATTTCCCTCAGTTTTACCATCCGAGACGTACGGGGAAAGCTACAATGCTTTTACCATTTCAGCAAAAGTACCCTTTTTATCGATAAGGGAAAGTTCAAGCAATTGATTTTGAACTTTGTTTAACACGTCTTCGGAAAGTGGCATTTGGGACCATTCGGTGGATGAGAGCCACTGGTTGATGTCATTAACTTTCTGATGAAAGCCAACAGAAAGCATCAAATCGATGTTTTTTATTTTTTTAAAACCGGTCGAATGCATATTACTGACTCGCAACAGGTTCTTGACCACGTTCGGATGCTTTTCCAAAAACTCATTTCGGACCGCAATAACAAAGCAGGGCCAAGGAGTCGGGCAATCGCCAAGTCGTCTGAAAATTCCTTTATCAACAAGTGGTTTGGTCATAAAACGTTCCCACATAAAATAATCCGCTTTGCCGGACGTAAGCGCCTCGACCGCGCCATCGATCGTATTTACGATTTCAAATTTTAAATTTTGATGATCCCAGTTCATTTGTTTTGCATTGACAACAGCCATTAAATGCGAACCTGATCCGAAACGGCTGATCGCAGCTTTTGCCCCGCGAAGCTCTTCCAAAGTCTGAAACTTCGAACCCGCGGCCACATGGATTCCCCATACTAAAGGCGACTGAACATACACCTGAACGATTTTAGAAGGATTTCCATCAATAATGTCTTTGACGATTCCTTCTGTCAGAATAACGGCAATGTCGGTCGATCCGTCGCGGAGCATGGAACACATTTTTCCGGTTCCTTCGGGAATTTCTGTCCATTCAAGATCGATTCCGACCTTGGCAAAATCGCCTGATTCGATCGCCAGGTGCCATGGGAAATTAAAATGTTCGGGTACGCCGACGATCCTTACCTTATCCATTTGCAAGTTTGTTTAAAGTATATGTGATGAGTTGATCAACAGCGAAATAAGGATCCGAACTGAAAGAGCCGGTCGAACGGTTTGCAATGATTGCGTTAAGGGACAATGCCTGATGTCCGAGCAGTGCAGACAATCCATAAATCGCTGCAGTTTCCATTTCGAGATTTGTAATTGGTTGCTGATTATACATGAAACTGTCCATCTTTGAATTTAGGTCGCTATCCTGGATTTCCAATCGCAATATTCGGCCTTGCGGACCGTAAAACCCGCCGGCCGTTGCTGTAATTCCCTTATGCATCTGCTGGCTGTCGATGATGGATTCCAGCTTGTCAGAGCATGCAACTGCGTAAGGCCGTCCTTTAGTAAGATCCCAATTTGTGTGATCTACAAATGCATCTTCAAGATTTTTATCTGTAATCCCATCAATAAGATAGGAGCGAAGCATATTGTCCAGGCCGAGCGCATATTTTGACATTACGAAACTGTCGACCGGAATATCAGCCTGGAGCGAACCGGAAGTTCCGATTCGGATAATGTTTAAAGATGTCAGTGCTTCTTTTGGCCTGCGCGTTTCGAAATCAATATTTACAAGGGCATCCAGCTCATTAACAACAATGTCAATATTGTCGGGGCCGATGCCTGTCGACATGACCGTAAGCCGCTTTCCTTTATAAATTCCAGTTTGTGTTTTGAATTCACGTTTTTGGGTTGAAAATTCCACATGGTCGAAAAACTGCGTGATTTTCTCGACGCGATTCTGGTCGCCAACGAAAATAATGTCATTGGCAATATGCTCGGGACGAAGGTTTAGATGGTAAACGCTGCCGTCTGGATTTAAAATAAGTTCGGAGGATTGGATCATGATGTGTTTTTATGTCAAATGTCGAATGTCGAATTTCTAATGTCTTATCGCTAATTGAATCATCCACCGACGCGTTTCACGTGATAGCCTTCATCTTGAAGTATCTGCATGACTTTATCGCGGAAATTGCCCTGGATGATGATCTCGTTATCCTTTACCGCGCCACCGACGCCGCATTTTGTTTTCAGCATTTTGCCAAGCGATTTCAGGTCGGCTTCCGAGCCTTGGAATCCTTTGATAACCGTTGCCACCTTTCCGCCGCGGTTCTTTTTATCAAGATGGGCTTCAAGCTTTTGCTTTGATGCGTCGAGCGTTTCATGATCTTCGGCATCAGAATTATATTCGAAATCTTTATTTGTGGAAAAGACGAAACCACCGAGATCTGAAAGATTTGTTAGCTTCTTAGCCATTGGTTGATCGATTTAATTTAAAATTCAAAAGTCCGCCAAATTTACAGTGGCAGCAAAAACAAAAGACATCAAGCGAACTCAATGTCTTTTTATAGATGCATAAGTAATTACTTTTTGATCAATCCCAAATCAACAAGGCGCTCATGTAGAAAATCACCTGCCGTGATGTCGTCATATAATTTTGGATGTTCTTCGTCAATGCAATCTTCCAAACAGTTGAGCGACATCTCGCTTATCGGATGCATAAAGAAAGGAATCGAAAATCTCGAAGTTCCCCACAATTCGCGCGGCGGATTCACCACCTGATGGATTGTCGATTTCAACTTATTGTTCGTATGCCTTGAAAGCATATCGCCAACGTTGATCACCAATTCATCGGGCTCGGCAATCGCATCGATCCATTCGCCATTATGGTTTTGAACCTGAAGTCCTTTTCCCTGCGCGCCCATCAAAAGCGTGATCAGATTGATATCGCCGTGTGCTGCCGCGCGAACCGCTCCATCCGCAGGTTCATCGGTGATTGGCGGATAATGAATCGGTCGAAGAATGCTGTTGCCGTTTTTGACCTTATCATCAAAATAATACTCATCCAAACCAAGATAGACAGCAAGTGCTCGCAAGACATAAACGCCTGTCTTTTCAAGCATTTTATACGCTTCGCGACCAACTTTATTAAATTCCGGCAATTCTTCGACAGTTACGTTCGCAGGATATTCAGCCTCAAGTTTAGGGTCATTCTCCACATACTGCCCGAAATGCCAAAATTCTTTCAAATCGCCGGCAGAACGTCCTTTTGCATGTTCTTTTCCAAATGAAACGTAACCACGCTGGCCTCCGATTCCCGGAATTTCATATTTCGCTTTCGTTTCCAAAGGAAGATTAAAGAAATTTCGAACTTCAGAATACAGGGTATCAACAAGCTTATCGTCGAGAAAATGACCTTTCAATGCCACGAAGCCAATGTCTTCATATGCTTTACCGATTTCATTTACAAATTTTTGCTTGCGTTCCGGGTCGCCCGAAAGGAAATCACGCAAATCCACGCTGGGAATGTTCTGCATACTATTTAGTTTTCGTTAATAACTCAAAACCCGTAAAGGCCTGTAAACACAAATGTAAATAATAAATATAAATTCAAATTTTAAAAGTTTTCAACAGTTCAAAAATGTTAATGAAAATGGGTCAACCCTATAATTTTTTTATACTTTTGACATGCGTAAAACAATCCGCTGCCCAATGAATTTCGAAAGAAGGAACCTGACAGACGAAAAGTTACTGGATTTATATAAAAGGCTTCTTAAGCCTCGGCTGATAGAAGAAAAAATGCTGATCCTCATCCGTCAGGGAAAAGTTTCCAAATGGTTTTCAGGAATCGGGCAGGAAGCAATTTCAGTTGGCGTTACGGCGGTTCTCGAAGAAGATGAATATATTTTGCCGATGCACCGAAACCTCGGCGTCTTTACGGGTCGCGACATTCCACTTTACAGATTGTTCTCTCAATGGCAGGGCAAGGCAAACGGGTTTACCAAAGGCCGCGACCGCTCTTTCCATTTTGGTACACAGGACTACAAGATCATCGGAATGATCTCGCACCTCGGCCCGCAGTTAGGCGTTGCCGACGGGATCGCCCTTGCAAATAAACTTAAACAAAACGGAAAAGTGACCGCGGTTTTTACCGGAGAAGGCGCAACCAGCGAAGGGGATTTTCACGAAGCATTAAACATTGCTGCGGTTTGGGATCTTCCGGTTTTATTCATCATCGAAAATAACGGATACGGATTATCTACGCCGACTCGCGAGCAATATCGTTGCGAAAACCTTGCAGATCGTGGCATCGGTTACGGTATCGATGCACATATCCTGGACGGAAATAATATCCTTGAAGTTTATAATGAACTTTCTGACATCGTCGAATCGATGAGACAAAACCCGCGACCGGTGCTGATTGAATTTAAAACCTTCAGGATGCGTGGCCATGAAGAAGCAAGCGGAACTAAATATGTTCCTCAGGAATTGATGGATCTATGGGCCGAAAAAGATCCCGTCGATAATTTTAGGACATATTTATTGAAGCAAAATATTCTCCGTGCAGATAAAGATGAAAAATGGCGTGAAGAGATCAAGCATGAGATCGATGAGAATTTATTGATTGCAAATACTGAATCGGAGATTAAAGCCGATTTAAAAACTGAAATTGACGACGTTTACAAGCCTTATGAATTCGAAGAAATAAAGCCATCAGATGAAACTGAGAATATTCGTTTCGTCGATGCGATCTCTCAAGGATTAAGGCAGTCGCTGCGCCGTCATGACAATCTCGTCATCATGGGCCAGGATATCGCAGAGTATGGCGGCGCTTTTAAAATTACCGATGGTTTTGTAACCGAATTTGGAAAAGAACGCATCCTCAATACACCTATCTGCGAATCTGCCGTGGTATCTGCGGGAATGGGACTTTCGATAAACGGCTATAAGGCAATTGTAGAAATGCAATTTGCAGATTTTGTCTCGACAGGATTTAATCCGATAGTTAATTACCTTGCAAAAGTGCATTACCGATGGAACGAACACGCGGATGTGGTTGTCCGAATGCCTTGCGGTGGCGGAACACAGGCAGGGCCATTCCACTCACAAACGAATGAAGCGTGGTTTACCAAAACTCCCGGACTGAAAGTCGTTTACCCTGCATTTCCTTACGATGCAAAAGGATTATTGAACACCGCTATCAACGATCCGAATCCCGTAATGTATTTCGAGCATAAGATGCTTTACCGAAGCGTTTATCAGGATGTTCCGAAGGATTATTATACCATTCCATTTGGAAAGGCAACATTACTTCGAGAAGGCAGTGACATTACCATTGTAGCTTTTGGAGCGGCCGTACATTGGGCATTGGAAACTTTGGATCTGAATCCGCAGATTTCTGCCGACCTGATCGACCTTCGTACACTGCAGCCTCTTGATAAAGATACCGTTTATGCATCCGTAAAAAAGACAAGCAAATGCATCATCCTGCAGGAAGATTCGATGTTTGGCGGAATCGCGAGCGACATCTCAGCAATGATCATGGAAGATTGCTTTGAATGGCTCGACGGTCCGGTAAAACGCGTTGCAAGCCTTGATACGCCAATTCCATTTACGAAAGCCCTGGAAGACCAATACCTTGCAAAAGGCCGGTTTGAAACGGCGTTACAGGAATTGTTCGCATACTAGGAATCCGCAGGGATGTTTCAATTAGTTCCGCTGTAAATCTTTTAAATTCCAACTTCCCCATCGAAACGGCCGCGGTCGTTCACATCGCGCTCGTCATCCGAAAACGATGCTTTGTCGGGAACTTTATTAGGATCCGTATCGGCGCTTTCATCGGGCGTGAGGGATTTCGTGCTGCTGCTGTTCCTGGTTCCTGCAGTATTGATAGGACTGTCGATATTTTCTTCAGGATTATTCAGATTTTGAATTGATTTTTTCATGGTGATGCTTTCTTCTAAAGATACAGCGTTCATCATTCACAACCTTTACAGCTTTACGACATCCGGATTATAAAATTTCCATTGCGGTCAATGCGGCATATTTTGTATCTTAGAACAAAAGTCGTTATGAGATTGAGCATTCAAAGGAAACCCGTAATTGTCAGGCCTGATCCGCGTCGCGTCATTGCAAGATTTTTTTACAGCGGCGACGAACGTGCAGTCGCATTGATAAAAAAAGTTTTGGAATTTGACCAGGTCCAAACCGCCAATCTCATCCTTCCGATTCTACAGGATTTTTCGAAACGGCATCGAAGCATCACCAAAAAACTCATGAAGAACTGCAGCAAAGTGAAAGCGCAGATCTCCGCAGCCGGCTCTGATTTCGACGATTTAAGCGAATTTCAGAAATTACTAATCGGATCATACTTTACCCATGAGTATTCGATTGAATCTGCAGCTTTTTTTAATCCGTCAATAATTGAAGATCCTGATAAATCAAATTTGGAAGAAGGCCAGTTGCGTGTCATTATCAGTTTTCGCGCGGTAGGCGAAGGACATATGTCATCGGTAGTTTTTCGGCGGGCGATGATCAACAGCAACAACGACATTACCGTGATTCCCGCCGGAAATTATGTTGATGAAGCTGAAAAAGTCAGAAACCAAAAATATCAGAAACATCTTTTTATTCTTAAAGCAGAAGATGAAGGCGTCGATAAATCATTGCTGCAGCAGATAGAACCAAAGCTTGCGGATGAGTTTGAATATGAAACTTTAAAAATGGTTGTCGAAGATTTTAAATCACAGACATCGGATGCGTACGAAGTTAGGCAGTTCAATTTAATGCTTTCTTTATCTGACAGTTATAGAAAAATTACGTTTTCGCGGGATACTGATATCAGCGACCGCGTAATCTTTCCAATCTCAGAACTGGAGAAAAAAGGCATTGAGGATGCGAGGTTCGTAAAGTTTACCGAAGATGACGGCTCGATAAAATATTTTGCAACATATACCGCTTTTGATGGTCAGTATATCATGCCTAAATTGCTTCATACAAAAGATTTTTATGAATTTAAAACGAGCCCGCTTCATGGCTCAGGTGCAAAAAATAAAAACCTTGCGCTGTTTCCACGAAAGATCAATGGTAAATATGCCATGCTTTCACGCATCGATGGATGGAACAATTATATTATGTACTCAGAGAACATCAATAATTGGGAAGATCCGATAAAGATACAGTCGCCTGAATATCATTGGGAACTGGTTCAAATCGGCAATTGCGGATCGCCGATAGAAACAGAAAAAGGCTGGCTTGTGATCACGCATGCAGTAGGATCGATGCGCAGGTATACAATCGGGGCTTCACTGCTTGATATCGACAACCCGGAAAAAGAAATCGGCAGGTTGAAAGAGCCTTTAATCGCGCCAAACTCTGAGGAGCGCGAAGGTTACGTGCCAAATGTTGTGTATTCATGCGGTTCCATTATTCATAACGGTGAACTGATCATCCCGTACGGCTTATCAGATCACAGTTCAACTTTTGCAACGGTCAATTTGGAAAGATTGCTTGAAAAACTGATTCATGGCTGACATTACATTAAAAAAGAGGCTTTCGCCTCAAATTTATTCATTATTTCCATTTTCAAGATTATCGAATTTATTTCGAAAATCCATTTCCTCCGGGTTGTCAGGCTTGCCTGCATGAAAATTTTCGTCGTTGGTCAATTTGTCATGATATTCCGAATATTGTTCTTCGCGCGGATTGCTCCTGATGTTCGTCGGACGATGTTCATGCTGTAAATTTTTCTGGCCATCATTACGATTGCCGCCTGGCTGTATGTTTCCTTTTGATCCCATAACTTTGTTTTTTATAAAGTTACTGTCTTTCAAAATAAAAACGTTACAGACTTACTTGTCTCAAATTATACAATTGACACATTAAAATCTGCCAAGCAGCCAATAGATGATAATAAATACGATTATCATTCCCAGGCATCCGCCTCCAAGTTTTTTCGCACCGTAACCTGCGATGAGTGTTTTAAAAAAGCTGTTCATGTTGTTGGTTGTTTAGTTGGTTGGAAGTCCTAATGCCTTATGCGTATTTTCGATCGCACGCCTGTTTTTATAATCGATCCATTTCTGGCCTTTTCTTTTCCGCATCCAGTTGTCGAAATGCCTCATAACGAAAACATTGTACACCGCTTTTGAAATGTTTGACATCGTTTTCGGCAAAGCACGGAGACTCATCGAAAATCCCGGCGTAAGATATTTCATATAGTGCCAATATCCTTCCGGCATATAAAGCATTTCGCCATGCTTGAGATTTGTTTTCCATCCGCTTGCATGTTTAAGTGCCGGCCATTTCTCAAAATCAGGATTATCAAAATCGATATCCTCTCTAGAGATCAATGCATGAGGAACCTTATATAAATATTTTGTTTGATCGGGCGGGAATAGAATGCACTGCTTTTCGCCGTGAAAATGGAAATGCAAAATATTAGAATAATCAATATCGAAATGCATGAATACTTTGGAATTCGAACCGCCGAAAAATAACATTGGCAATTGCTTAACCAAGCTGAGTCCGATATCCGGCCATATAAAATCACTCTTTAACGACGGCACTTCCTTCATCAGGTTATATAGAAATATCCTGTAATTGGTTGGTTCGCGTTTAAGAAGCTCGATGTAATCAGACATTTTCATCTTAGCATGAGCCTCGTTAAAACCGTCTTTGTGAGAAACCGGTCGGTCATCGTAAAGCGGCACAGTCTTACTTCCGGCAATCTGACTGATATAATCCAAATTCCATTTATGGAAAGCGGGCCAATCCTGCGTCAGTCTTTCGATAACGACAGGCTTTTGCTTTTTCACGTAATTATTGTAAAACTCTTCCTTAGTGATTGTTTTAACGCGTTCGATCTGGGTAAGTTGCAATGACATTGAAATTATTTTATGCATCGGGCAGGTAGAGTAATCCTGCAATCAACGTAAAATTAAAAAAAAATCCAATGTGCGTTGCGAGCCGCCAGCATCCTTATTTCTCGTTCGCCAATGCGTAATACATTTCGTTCGGATCGTAATCGAAATCGAAGTCGAACTCTTCAACTTCCGCATCGCTGTTGTTGATGCTGATGATGTTGTTCAGATCTGCATCATCGTGGTGATTTAATGGTCGTAGAAATTTGTAAGTCTTCATAAATAAAAGGTTTTTAGGTTCGATTACAAATTTCACGAAATCACTAGCCGAAATCTTACATAACTTTTATAGTTTGTTATATAATTCTACGCAAACGTTTGCGCTCAGTATTTTCCATTGAGCAAACTGCCTCCAATCGGAGCTTTTGTTACGATTCCCAATTTCTTCATCATTTCGTAAGTAGTGCAAACCGCTGCCGAGGTTACCGGAATGCCAAGCTCTTTCTCAATCAGATCTATAGCAGGCAAAGATGGCATCTGGACGCAGCACGAGGCAACCAGCACATCGACATCTGTAAGATCAAGCCGCTTATAGATCTCCAATAAATTCATCGGATCTTGGGCGGCAACCTCCAGGTTGTCGGCAATCTCGAGCGCAATCGAACCTTTGACTTCAAATCCCTGATGTTCGATATAATCAACGACCAGATCTGTCAAAGGCCTCATATACGGCGTGATCAACGCGACCTTTTTGGCTCCAAGGGCTTTTAAACCTGTAACCAAAGCTCCGGCACTGGTAACAATTAGGGTTGGAAATCCATTATCGGTAGTTTCGCGGTGCAGGTTTGTTTCGGAAACACAATGGTATCCGCGGCCCATGCTCATGATCGCGACAAGACAGGCGTATCCCATGACGTCGACATGAGCGTCTGAAAGTTCCTGGGCACATTTTAAACTCATAGCATCCATTGCTTCGAGCTCTTCTTTTGTGACTTTCTTCATGCGCATCCGGCTCGAATGGAAAGTAAATCTTTCGGGCAAAATCGATTCGCGCGCGCGGAATATCGCAGGGATCTCGGTTTCCATCGTCACGTTGGATGATGGTACAATCTGGCCAATTCTGTATGTATTTTTCAAAATGTTTCTTTTTATTTACAAACTGTAAACTGTCAACTATAAACTGTAAACTGTCAACTCTCAACTCTCAATTCCTTCACCGTATTCACAATCGTCCCAATTCCTTCAACCGTAGCCTCCACGAGGTCGCCGTCCCACATCCATTCCTGCGGATTTCGGCCTGCGCCAACTCCCGAAGGCGTTCCCGTTGCAATGATATCGCCGGCTTCAATTGTAAAAACAGTGCTTAGATCTTCAATCAGGTCATTGATGTTGAACAACATGAACTTCGTGTTTGAGCGCTGTTTTTCGATTCCGTTCAGTGTAAGCCACAGATTGAGATTATGCGGATCGGGAATTTCATCTTTTGTTACAATGCACGGGCCCATAGGCGCAAAAGTATCCTGGCCTTTTGAAACGATCCATTGCCCTGCACGGCGGCAGTCGCGTGCACTGATGTCATTGATGACCGTATATCCAAACACATAATCAAGCGCATCTTCTTTTTTGACATACTTTCCTTTTTTGCCAATGATCACCGCCAGTTCAACTTCCCAATCAAGCTGCTTTGTCAGTTTGCGGTTGTGCAGGATATCTTCATTCGTACCGATTACAGCCGTAGGAGGTTTCGAGAAAATAACGGGTTGCTGCGGGAGCTCGTTAGATGTATCCAGCGTTCTGGCGCTCTCGGCAACATGTTCCGTATAATTAAGGCCGATTCCAATGATATTTTTTCGCGGCCGCGGAATAGGGGCGAGCAGCTTAACCTTTTCAACCGGATGCGAAATTCCGGCAAGGTCTGATGCATGGTCCGAAATTGCCTTCGAAATTTTCTCTACCATCGGAAATCCGAAATCAATCAGGTCGAGCATCGTAACCGGAAAATCTTTCCCGACAATTGCTCCAAGTTGGCTTATATCTATGATCGAGTCGTTTTGCATGACGCCAATCCTCTGGATCGAATCGTTGTAACTGTATGTAACGAGTTTCATTTGCTATTTTATATTTTTGATATATTATTTTCCAGATACCGGGAACCTGCTATCCGCTGTAGTCCTCGGCCCGCGTTGCGTTCCTGTGAACTGCCGCTCCCGATAGCTATCGGGATCAGGACCAGGCTGTATGGTTGGATCAGCTTTTGTCTATTGATAGCCATTGTTTTGGTCATATGCCTTTTCCTGATACAGACCCAGTTTTTCAATCACCGGCAAATCGTGGAACGAAAACAAACATGCATCTTCACTATCGCTCAAATTCACATGTTCATGCCACATCCATGACGGAATGCAGAAAATATCGCGTTCTTTCCAATCGAAACGCTTTCCGTTGACCACCGTATAACCACGGCCTTTGGCACATTGAAAAACAAATGATCCGGTATGTCTATGCGCTTTTGTATGTTGTCCGGGCAAAAGCATCTGCATCGATGCGCCGAGTGTTTGCATCACATGACCGCCATCTTTCGGATTTGTATAATGCATGATGATTCCATCGTACGGCGAGCCTTCGCCCGCGGCCGCCGCAGCCTGAAGTGCAGGATATACATTCTTCCATTCATATTTAAACAGCGGTGAATATGGCTTGTCCCAATTTTCATATGTCGGACGCAAGCCTGCACCGGAAAATGTCATAGGTGAATAGTTTACCGGCTTTTCCAAAGGCTGTTTTCCATCAAAAACCGCATAATCATTGGCTTCAAGCGCATTAACCAGCGGAATGTCGAGACCGTCCTGCCAAATGCATGTTTTACCGCCTTCGACAACGCCGTGCTCATGCCATGTTGAATTAGGGGTAATAACAAAATCGTTGACTTCAAACGTGATCTTATTCCCATCGACAACCGTATAGCCTCCTTCGCCTTCCATGATAAATCGCAATGCCGATGCCTTATGCCTGTGAGCAGAAGTGCTTTCGCCGGGCCGCGTGACCTGAATTCCGGTGTAAAGCCAGCCAACTGCAGCACTTACGTCGCGACGCTTATCATTTACCAGATAAACCACACGTCGTCCTGCTTTTTCCGGTGTTACGAGTTCCGAAGATCTCAAAACCAAATCCCGCAAATCGTCATACCGCCAAAGCATCGGAACTGATGAAGCACGCGGTTCCCACGGCTCAATGTCATTTGCAACAGTCCAGAGCGCACCTGCGCCAAGTTCTGAAAGCTCGTTGTAATAAGCCTCCAGTTCGGGCGTATCCTGAACTCGGGCCCGGCCAATGACGTCATCGCTGTATTTTCCGTCCATGATATTGATTATGAGTTTAGAATAAAAATTTAACGGATTTCCCTTTTGAAAAATTCCTCATTGCTATTAACGAATGTGATCTTCTTTGTTGGAGCTGTATTGACTCTAAGATCAAAAATGTCAAACCGGTTATAATGCCCCAATATATCGTGCATTTGTTTTGGCTGGATGCACTTGGAAAGATCTATATCGGCATACACTATTCCTTCATCGTCGATTAAGGGATCGCCGATTACAGCGCCATTCGGACCGATAAAGCCTGAAAAAGCGGAATTCGTCCGCGTGAGCAATTCTTCTGCATTTGGAACATCTTCTTTCATGATGTCCATGATCTCTTTCGATATGGTCGAACACGAAACGATTGTGAACAGTTTTCCTTCGAATGAATGTGCTGCAGCGCGGATCTTTATTGCTTCGGCCATATTATAGTCAGGAGGCGCGACCGGAAGCGAAATGTAATTTGCGATGTGGATCAGCTCACCCTGCGACAACAATGTAAAGCGCGCCAAAGTGTTGGTGTTTTCGCCGCATGCCAGCGTTCCGATCGGACCAACTTCCGTGTTATATACTTTTAAAGACGATCCGTCGCCTGATGTCCATGTTAGTTTCTCTGCCCATGTCGGAACCAATTTCCTGTGCTTTCCGACGATCTTTCCTATGTTATCGATGATCAGGTTCGTGTTGTAAATTTCGCCATAACTCGAACCGCGTTCGTTCATTCCGATGACCACATGGATGTCATTTTTTTTCGCGGCCTCGCAAATCCTTTCAATTTCAGGACTGTCCGCCGAAACCGAATTGCGGTACAATTGCTCGTACCATTTGCTGCCCTGAACCGGCGTCATGATCCAGTTCCAATACGGATATCCGGAAATAAACACTTCCGGAAATGCAATGAGCTGTGCGCCATTACCCGCCGCTTCTTTTATGATCGAAATTGCTTTATCGATCGTCTTTTCGACATTTAGAAAAATCGGTGAAGTTTGTACGGCTGCAGCTTTAAAATGGGAAAATTCCATGCGTAAATTTAATGAAATCGATTCGTTTTAATTTGTACGGACAAAGATTTCAAACCCGAAGCGACGATATACCGCCATCGACGTGTAAAATCTGTCCCGTTATCCAGCTTGATTTCGATGATAATAAAAATTCTGCGGCCGAAGCAATGTCGTCAACGCTGCCAATCCTTTTCATCGGATGTCGCAGGGCGTTGGCTTCTTTTTTCTGATCGCTGTTAAGAAGATTTGAAGCCAAAGGCGTGTCGGTCAATGAAGGAGCGATGCAATTCACACGGATCTTTGGTGCATATTCCGCAGCGAGCGCTTTCGTCAATCCTTCAAGTGCGCCTTTCGAAGTTGATACCTGCGTGTGAAACGGCAATCCGGTTTGTACGGCGACCGTCGAAAAAAGGACGATTGATGCCGCTTCGCTTCGTTTCATTCGTGCTGATGCTACCTGGATCATTTTTATCGCGCCGACGACCTGCAAATTGAAATCGTCAATAAAATCCGTCGGTTTTATGCGTTCGAACGGGCGCAAATTTATTGAACCCGGGCAATAGGCAAGTCCGTCAATTGTTTCGGGCAAAAAATCAAGCGGAACCTCATCAAGCACATTCATCCTGAAATAGGTAATGTTATCCGCATCCTGATTTTGATCATTACTGTAATATGACGCGAAAACCTTGTTGCCTGCATCCGCAAGCTTCTTGGTAAGGGCTTTTCCTATTCCTGACGACCCGCCGACGATTAAATAATTTGCCATTTATTATGATTGAAGATTTTTATCATCAACGCTGTATTTCAATATTTTAGATCGGGTTATGTTATCAAAGGGTTCCGCGGATAATTTGCCATTTCCCTTATTCAACGCAACATTTACAAGCGTGACTTCACCTTCAAGTACGACTTCATTTCCGGAAGAAAATCTGAATCCACATGTTACAGATGCGCCGCCAAGATTGGAAACCCAAAGTGTTTTAGTGATCATATCGCCGATCCGTGCGGCTTTTTTGAACTTGACTTTTAAGTCAACTGTTGGAATGCCGTTCGTTTCGTGAATCTTAGAAAATGGCCTGTCGAGCGCTTCTTCAAACCAATCTTCTACAAGATCGTTGAGCATTTCGAGGAATCTTGGATAAAAGACAATTCCCGCGTAATCGACGTGTTTAAAACGTATTTTTTCTTGTTTTGAAAACATTGATAGAGTTCTTTTGCTTAATAAATTTCTTTATGAAAATCCGACTTTCGATTTCATCGGAATGATATAAAAGCCGCCTGCCTTAGTTTGTCATTCCGGCTGCGACGAAATTCCCGTCTCGGTTTATCTGATTACGTTGGAGCGATCATCTCCAAATCCGCAGACCGCTTTTTGCTATTCGATTTTCGGGGCTTTGCATAATCCAATTGCTCGTGCCAATAAAAGTAAATGTGATATTTCATTATTTTAATCTAAACCGCTGTATTTTCCCCGTTTCCGTCTTAGGCAAACTCTCCAAAAACTTGATCATCCTTGGATATTTATAAGGCGCAGCATTCTCTTTAAACCAATCCTGCATTTCTTTCGCAAGTTCATCACAAGCCTTCGAGTGATCTTTTAAAACAATATTTGCGCATACCAGCATTCCTCGTTCATGATCGGGCAATCCGACAACCGCGCACTCTAAAACTTCCGGATGGAGCAGGAGCACACTTTCAACCTCGATAGCGCCGATATTATATCCTGATGATATGATCATGTCGTCGCCACGTGCCACAAAACAGAAGTAACCATCTTCATCCACCTTATAAATGTCTCCGGTAATGTTCCAGCCATTTTCAACATATTCGCGCTGCTTTTCTTCACGAGCAAGATATTTACATCCCGTAATCCCGCGAACTGCAAGCCTGCCGGGCGTATTTATGGGAACTTCGATGCCGTCATTTCCGACGACCTTGGCTTCATAACCAGTTACGGCCTTTCCGGTAGAGCCCTTTTTCATAAAATCCTCATTATTCGAAATGAAGATGTGAAGCATTTCCGTCGACCCTATTCCATCAATAATCTTTAAACCGGTTGCATCGTACCAATCCTGCCACACTTTAGCGGGAAGCGTTTCGCCAGCCGATACGCACTTGCGAAGCGACGAAATATCGAAATTCTCAACCTTTGCCGTGATGACTCGCCAGGCAGTTGGGGCCGTAAAGCAAATGGTAATTTTAAACTGTTCTATCGCTTTTAACAACAGTTCAGGAGATGGTTTTTCTATCAGAAATGTCGATGCGCCATAATACAACGGAAACAAGACAAGTCCGCCAAGCCCGAAAGTAAAACCAAGCGGTGGACTTCCCGTAAAAATATCCAACGGCGTCGGCTGCAACGCATATTGCGGAAACGCTTCGCAGATCGCAACAACATCGCGATGGAAATGCGCGGTCATTTTAGGTTTACCTGTTGTTCCTGATGTAAACCCGATCAGACAAACCTGTTCGGCGTCAGAATCATAATTTTTAAATTCAGTCGATTTGTTATGCATCAGAACCTCAAGCTTTGAAATGCCTGAACCGATGCCGTCAAACGTGATATATTGTTTTAAAAACGGCGAATGAACCGCAGCCAATTCCTCTTCAAGCCTGTAATCGCAAAGCGCCATCGAGATTTCGGCACATTCGATCATCGTCGATAATTCCTTCTCGCGCAGCAACGGCATCGTCGCCACGACTATTCCGCCCGCTTTGATGACAGCGAACCAGCACGCCACCATCATCGGATTGTTGGCAGATCGTATCAAAACGCGATTCCCGGGTTTTAGCGACAGATCATCGGCAAGAACATGCGCGATCTGATTGCTTTTTTCATACAGTTCGCGATATGTCCACGTGATTTCAAATGTTCGTATTGCGACGGCATCACCATTACCGTTTTCAATATGATAATCGAGCAGGCGATAAGCGCAATTCAGGTCAGTTCCAAAGTTAAACTGCGATTGCTCCAGAAATAGATAATAGGGCTGCAGTTCTTTCGACGGCAGATTTTCATGCGCAAAATTGTCTTCGTAAATTTTCATTTGTTTTTATGGCTTGAATGGCTTTCAGGTTTCAATGCTTTTTTCATCGCATCCTTTTCACGTTTCTCAGCTGATCTTAAAGGATAAAGATGCGAAATTCCGCTTTGATATGCACGCGGAATATCATCAGGCTGATAAGTTTCATAAGCTTGCGCATTCCGTACAAATCCTGGATCGAGCATCAGTGGACGGCCTAATGCAACTATGTCCGCACGACCGTTGAGTAATATCGTGTTTATTTGATCGATATCCTGAATCTGCCCTGAGGTTATTACGGGAATATCGACAGTATTTCTGATAAGGTCGGCAAATGGCGTCTGATACATGCGGCCGGATTCGGCTTTTTCATCTGAAATGGTTCCACCCGATACAACATTTATAAGATCGACTCCTGCATTCTTAAATGCGTTAGCGATAAAAATTACATCTGATCGAGAAATTCCGTCTTCATGCCAGTCGGATGCGGAAATGGAAATTGAAATGGGTTTATTTGCGTCAAATGCTTTGCGGACTTCACTAAAAACCCGCATCGGGAATTTAATTCTATGCTCAACGCTTCCGCCGAATTCATCGCTGCGTTGGTTTGATAACGGTGATAAAAATGAGGCTAACAAATATCCGCTGCTCATTTCGATGCTGATCATGTCGAAACCGGCTTTTTCAGCATTTTTGGCAGAAGCAATGAATGATCCGACAATTTCATCCATATCCTGAATTGTCATTTCCTTCGGAACACCCAAATCTTTATCAAATGCTATCGACGACGCAGAAATTTTTCCTGATTGATTATGAGTCTTTCGGCCTGCGTGATTGAGCTGGATTGCCATCTTACATTTTGAGTTCCGATTGACAAAATCCGTGATGCGTCGCCACGCCAATACTTGTTCGTCATTAGAAATCAGGGCGCATCCTGCATTGATTTTGCCATTTTCATGTACCGAAACCGGCTCTGTAATAATCAATCCCAAACCATCGACGGCGCGGCTTCCGTAATGCATCAGATGCCAATCGCCAACGACACCTTCGCACGCCATATTGTGGATCATCGGCGCCATCGCAATACGGTTTATCAATTCGAGGTCACCAAACTTAAACGGCGTAAATGCCGGAGAAATGGCCCTCTCAAAATTATTTATGGCAGTAAACTCAGCGACAACTTTTTCGGTAAACGATCGGTCGCGAAGTGCAAGGTTTTCATAAGTAACCTTTTTGGCACGTGTCATAACTCCGAAAGCAAATTGCATGAATGGATGCTTGATATGCCTGTCCATATGTTCAAACCAATCCAATGAAACTTTCGCAGCATGCTGGATCATTTCCACGCGGTTTCTTCGCAACTTTTCATACATTTTAAACGCTTCAGGAATACTTTGCTGGTTTGCCGCAATCGAATCGGCCAGTGAAATGGCGCATTCCATCGCTAGTTTTGTCCCTGAACCGATGGAGTAGTGGGCTGTTGCTTTTGCATCTCCAAGCAGGACTACGTTTCCCGCAGACCAATTTCTATTTGTGATCGTAGGAAACTGACGCCAGTGGGATTTGTTTGATATCAGTGGATGGCCATCTAATTCATCCTTAAAATAATTCGACAACTTTGCAATGGTATCCTCTTCGTTATAAGTATCGAAACCTGCCTTTTCCCACGTTTCGGGAGTACATTCGAAAATCCAAGTGCTTCGGCCGTCTTCGTATTGATAAGTGTGCGCGACAATTGTCCCAAACTCGGTTTCACGAAAGAAGTACGCAAAAGCATCCAATGGTTTTGTCGATCCGAGCCACACGAATTTATTGCGCTGCAAAATAACATTGGTTTCAAAATCAGCGGCCTTCTGTTCCCTGATAAAACTGTTGATGCCGTCGCATGCAACGATTACATCACTGGACGCGAATTGCGAAAGGTCATCCACATTAGTTTCATAATGAAGGTTGACGCCTTCCTCACGACAGCGCTGCTGCAGCAACTGAAGCAACGTTTTTCGTGAACAGCCGCAAAATCCATTTCCTGTAATTCGCACACGCTCACCATTTCGAACGACATCAAGATCGTCCCAGTAGGCAAAACTCCTGCGTATCAGTTCGTACGACTGCGGATCGCGCGTTAAAAATTCCGATAGTGTTTCATCCGAAAAGACGACACCAAAACCGAATGCATCGTCGGATTTGTTGCGTTCATATAAGTCGATCGAACATGACGGAACGGCTTTTTTAAGTAAAATTGCAAAGTATAAGCCTCCGGGGCCGCCGCCAATTACGGTAATTTTCATGATGTTTGGTTTGTGCGTTCGAGTGCGCGGAGCGTGTATCGAGAACGAGCTTAAATGTTATCTTTTGATTGAAAAAATTTCGCCTAACGTGGTGTAATTGGAACCTGCAAGCCTTGCAACCGGTCGGTATTTGTTCATATTGATGCGGAAATTATCAGATATGATCTCGTCGTCAATATGAAACATGACAATTCGTCCCACCATCATAACCGCGCCGCCTTTCGTATGATCTTCCAGTTCGTAATGATGTACAAGCCTGCATTCAAAATTTATTTTACTTTCCAGGACTCTTGGCGGCTTCACCAATAGGGACGGAGCTGTAGTCAATCCTGCCAATTCGAATTCATTGATTTCGGGTGGAACCTGTTGCGAAGTAGTATTCATCTTTTCGACTACATCTTCGGTCACCATATTCACGACAAATTCTTTCGTTTCCATCACATTGTTCAGTGTATCCTTGTTTCCGCCGCCGGTCCGTACAGTTGAAAACATGACATGTGGCGGATCATCACCGACAATATTAAAATATGAAAATGGTGCAAGATTCAGATTACCCTTAGAATCTATCGAGGAAATCCATCCGATCGGTCGTGGAATTACCGAGCCGGTAAGCAATTTGTAAGATTCGGAATGCCCGATATCATCGGGGTTAAAATTCATGGTTGGATGGTTTTCACAAATTAAGTGATTTTTTGAGAAGCACCAAAGTCCCCAACAATCATTAGTCAGATTCATTTTTTTGTCGTTTGGCGAGCTTTGGTGCATTGTATCTTAGGATATTTGGAGCTTTAAGATATTTTTCTATTTTTATCCAAATCCCTACACATGCAGAAATCTACAAAAGGAATCTGGAAAGTCATTTCCGCCTCGTCAATGGGCACGCTGATCGAATGGTACGACTTTTACATTTTCGGCAGTCTCGCAGTTGTGATATCGACGAAATTTTTTCCGTCTGATAATCCTACCGCTGCCTTTTTATCTACGCTTGCTACATTCGCTGCAGGATTCGTTGTACGTCCGTTTGGTGCTTTGTTTTTCGGCAGACTTGGCGATATGATCGGACGGAAATATACCTTTATGGTCACGCTTCTGCTGATGGGCGGCGCCACTTTCCTGATCGGCTGCGTTCCTGATTTTGAAACTATAGGGTATCTCGCGCCAATTCTGGTTCTGATCTTACGGCTTTTGCAAGGACTTGCATTAGGCGGGGAATATGGCGGAGCGGCAACTTATGTGGCTGAACACGCACCGGCAGGACAGCGAGGTTATTGGACATCCTGGATCCAGACCACGGCAACCGCAGGATTATTTGTTTCATTGATGGTCATTCTTGCCACAAAGTCTTTTTTATCTGCAGAAGAATTCGACTCATGGGGCTGGCGCGTTCCTTTCTGGGTTTCTATCCTGATGGTTTTTGTATCTTACATGATCCGCAAAAAAATGGACGAATCGCCTGCATTCGCAAAAGCAAAATCGGAAGGCAAAACCAGCATCAATCCATTGAAGGAAAGTTTCGGAAACAGATACAATCTGAAATTCGTGCTTCTTGCATTATTCGGCGCAACAATGGGGCAGGGCGTCGTTTGGTACACCGGCCAATTCTATGCAATGAGTTTCATGAAAACCGTAATGAACATCGATTCAACACAAGTCGATGAACTGCTTGGAATCGCACTTTTGTTAGGAACGCCGTTTTTTGTCCTGTTCGGATGGCTCAGCGATAAGATCGGACGCAAAACGATCATGATGACGGGAATGCTGCTGGCCATTTTACTTTATCGTCCCATTTACGAAAAGATGTATCAAACGGTCAACGTTCAAAATAAGACAGAAATCGTCGCGAATGCAGCCATTTCCGATTCTCATCAACTAAAATCGTACGATGATGGAACTTATTCCAAAACCGAAATTACATCAGATTCGACAATTGGAAAAACAACAATTTTCATTAACAGCCACGACAAATGGATACTGATTTTCCTTGTCTGGGTACAGGTAATTTTCGTTACGATGGTTTACGGACCGATTGCCGCATTTTTGGTCGAAATGTTTCCATTAAAAATTCGATATACATCGATGTCACTTCCGTATCACGTCGGGAATGGTATCTTCGGCGGGCTGCTTCCCGCAATTTCGACATATCTCGTAACAAACGCCAAGACCAATAATCAACCGGATTACTATCTTGACGGGCTTTGGTATCCGATCATCATTGCGTCTGTAAGCTTTGTGATAGGGATGATCTATATCGGAACAAAAAATAATACAACCCACGACTAATGGATACAATCAAAAGACTTTTAGGTTTCCTGTGGATTTCACTTGCAGCCGCAGCCGCATACTTTTGCATCTTCATCTTCGGATTGCCAAAACTTCAAACCGGCAACCAGGAAGATCTTGTATTCGGCATCATTATTCTCTTCGTGCTGACGCCGCTCATCGTTGCCGGACTTTTCGCGTTCGGATTCTACGCATTAAAAGGTGAATACGACAAAAATAAACTATAGCATGGCAGTTTATCATATCAAAGATCTTAAAACTTACGAAGAACAATACAGGTTTTCTGTTGATAGTCCCGATGAATTCTGGGCTGGGATCGCATCTGAAAATTTTGTTTGGAAAAGAAGATGGGATCGTGTTTCTGAGTTTGACATGCATGCCGCGACTTTTAAATGGTTTGATGGCGCGCAGCTAAACATTACCGAAAATTGCCTCGACCGGCATCTTGAAGGCTCAGGGGACGCAACTGCAATAATTTTTGAGCCAAATGATCCTGCCGAATCATCTCGGCACATTTCTTATCGGGAACTCCATCGTGATGTCTGTAAAATGGCAAATGTCCTTTTACAAAAAGGCATTCAAAAAGGAGATCGCGTTTGCATATACCTTCCGATGATCCCGGAACTCGCAATTTCCGTTCTTGCCTGCGCGCGCATCGGCGCCGTGCATTCGGTTGTTTTCGCAGGTTTTTCGTCCAATGCCGTCGCTACCCGCATCAACGATTGCCAATCAAAAATGGTAATTACTGCCGATGGCGTTTATCGGGGAGCCAAAAAAGTATTGCTTAAACCGATAATCGACGTCGCATTAAATGATTGTCCTTCCGTCGAAAATGTGTTGGTTGCACAACGTACAAACGATTCAGTTACGATGGTCGACGGGCGGGATTATTTTCTTGAACCGCTGCTGGAAAAGGCTTCTGAGAAAAATGATGCTGCGACAATGAACGCCGAAGATCCGCTATTTATACTTTACACTTCAGGATCGACGGGAAAGCCGAAAGGCATGATGCATACAATCGCGGGTTACATGGTTTATACCGCTTACACGTTTCAGAATATTTTCAATTATCAAAAAGATGATGTGTTTTGGTGTACGGCCGATATCGGCTGGATCACTGGACATTCGTATATTGTTTATGGCCCGCTTTTAAATGGCGCAACGACCGTCATTTTTGAAGGCATTCCAACTTTTCCCGATTCAGGTAGATTTTGGGAAGTCATACAGAAACATCAGGTGACACAATTTTATACGGCGCCGACTGCGATTCGTTCGCTTGCAAAAGAAGATGTTTCATGGGTTTTAAAACACGATCTGTCTTCATTGAAGATAATCGGTTCAGTCGGCGAACCCATAAACGATGAAGCATGGCACTGGTATGATGAAAATGTCGGAAAGAAAAAATGCCCGATCGTCGATACATGGTGGCAGACCGAAACCGGCGGAGTCATGATTTCTGCAATACCTTTTGTCACTGATACAAAACCAACATACGCTACGCTTCCATTACCCGGAATTCAGCCATCTTTGATAGATGAAAACAAAAATGAGATCAGCGATGTAGCATCTGCGGGAAATCTGTGCATCAATTATCCATGGCCGTCGATCGCGCGCACCATTTGGGGTGATCACAAGCGTTTTATCGAAACCTACTTTACAGCGTATCCCGGAAAGTATTTTACGGGCGATGGCGCACTGCGCGACAAAAACGGTTTTTACAGAATTACAGGCCGCGTTGATGATGTCGTGATCGTATCGGGTCACAATCTCGGCACTGCGCCAATTGAGGATGCGATCGACGAGCATGAAGATGTCGCCGAGGCTGCAGTTGTCGGTTATCCGCACGATATCAAGGGAAATGCGCTATACGGATTTGTTATATTAAAGGATGCCGCGCAAGAGCATGATCTGGATCAGATAAGAGCGAAAATCAATTCGCATATCAGCGAACAAATCGGACCTATCGCAAAACTTGATAAAATGCAATTCGTATCTGCATTGCCAAAAACAAGATCGGGAAAAATAATGCGCCGGATCCTGCGCAAGATCGCTGAAGGAGATTTCTCAAATTTTGGTGATACAACTACATTGCTTAATCCTGAAATCGTCGACGAAATCCGCGACGGCAAAGTGTAAAATACCGTTTTTAACCATTTGATTTTCCGATGGCCTTTGATTATCTTAGCTAGGCTATGGATAAAGAAGTTATCATCATTGGCGGCGGGGTTGCGGGACTGACAGCAGCGATTCATCTGTGCAAAATCGGGCATCGCGTGGCCGTCATCGAAAAGCATCAATATCCACGACACAAAGTTTGTGGCGAATACATTTCCAACGAGATCATTCCATACTTAAAATACCTCGGAATTGATTTTAGCGAGCTAAGCCTGCCAAAGATTTCGAAATTCCAGATTTCTACAGCATCAGGAAGACTTCTAAAGGCCAAACTTCCACTGGGCGGCATCGGCATCAGCAGGTTCGCGCTCGACAATCTTCTTTATCAAAAAGCATTTTCATGCGGCGCAGAATTTATTTTCGAAACTGTTACTGACATACAATTTTCAGAAGATGCCTTTATAGTCAGTACCGCCGACGGCAGGAAATATAATTCCAATATCACAATCGGAGCATTCGGGAAAAGATCGTTGCTTGACCAGAAATTAAAGCGAAAATTCATTTCCCAGAAATCACCCTGGCTGGCAGTAAAAGCACATTATCAGACAGATTTTCCAAATGATTCGGTGGCGCTTCATAATTTTCGGGGCGGCTATTGCGGTGTATCACAAGTTGAAAACGAAATTACAAATGTCTGTTATCTGACAAGTTATACGTCCTTTCGGGCATATGGTAATGTCGACGACTTTCAGAAAAACGTTCTGCATTTAAATCCGCATCTCGATAAGTTGTTTTCGCATGCCGTTGGACTGTTTGAAAAACCGCTGACCATCAGTCAGATTAGTTTTGATCATAAACCGGCAATCGATGATCACATCGTCATGACAGGCGACAGTGCCGGCCTCATCCATCCGCTGTGTGGAAACGGAATGGCGATGGCGATCCACAGTGCCAAATTTGCGAGTGAGATCATATCTGCGTATTTATCAGGAAAGATTTCCCGCGATGAAATGGAAGTTAACTATCAATATGCGTGGAATACCAATTTTAAAAACAGGATCCAGGCCGGAAAAGTACTTTCGGCGATGATGTTAAAACCCGATATAAGCCGTTACCTGATGCGCGGACTGTCTCATTTTCCATTCGTTTTGCCTTCAATTATCAGGTCGACTCACGGCAAACCCATTATGATATGAAAATCGATACGACATTCAGGTCGACCGAAGCCGAAATGATGGATGATTTTACCCTAAGCGGTGAAATGCTCGTTGATGCACTGCAGAAAATAGCTATAATTAATCGAATTCTGGGTGGAAACCGGATCACGATCGACGGAGTCAAAAAATTGATTGCAAATGAACCTGATCGTGAATTTTCGATTATCGACATCGGATGCGGGAATGGCGATATGCTTCGGGAACTCGATGACTTTGCGCTCCGGAATAATTTGAATTTTAAATTGACCGGCATCGATGCCAATCCGGCGACAATACAGAACGCCAAGGAATTATCAGACCAAAGCAGGATTTCATTTCGAACTCTGGACATATTTTCTTCGGAATTTGAATCGCAGAAATGCGACATTATCTTATGCACGCTTACACTTCACCATTTTTCAGACGAGCAGATATTGGCGCTGCTGCAGCAATTTAAAAAAATGGCATTGGTCGGAATTGTGATCAACGACTTGCAGCGAAGCAAAGTTGCCTATAAATTATTCAAACTCATCTGCGCAATTTTTTCATTGAACCAAATGTCGCGCGAGGACGGACTTGTTTCAATTCTGCGTGGCTTTAAAAAACAGGACTTGTTAGAATATTGCCAAAAAGCGGGAATCTCGAAATATTTGATAAAATGGCGTTGGGCGTTCCGATATCAATGGATTATCTTTAACAAATGAGTGTACGAATTGTCACAGCCTGCAGCGAGGTTCCGAAATATTCCCGACATACATCCGAAGTCCTCGATTATGTCGATTCGTGGCTTGATGGCGAAGATCAGAGGTTTGTAAGAAAGGTCAAAAAGATCTTCGAAAATGCTGCTGTCGATACACGCTATTCCATCATGGAACCATCGGAAGTTTTCACGGCGACTTCATTTGAGGAAAAAAATGATATTTATACTCGCGAAGCCATTGAAATGGGCGAGAAGGTGCTGCGAAAATCGCTGCAAACCGCAAACTGGGAACCTTCAACACTTGATTTTATAATAACTGTCAGCTGCACAGGAATCATGATTCCGTCGCTTGATGCATATCTGATAAATCTCGTAAAACTCAGGCAGGATATTGTCCGGCTTCCGGTTACCGAAATGGGATGCGCAGCTGGAATTTCAGGAATCATTTATGCAAACGAATTTCTCAAAGCAAATCCCGGAAAACGTGCGGCTGTAATTGCATTTGAATCGCCTACGGCAACATTTCAACTTGAGGATCATTCGATGGCAAACGTGGTCAGTGCTGCTATCTTTGGCGATGGTGCGGCGTGTGTTTTATTGACGTCCGATGAAACTGCGGAAGGTCCGGAAATCATAGATAGCGGAATGTATCATTTTTTCGACGCCGAACACATGATGGGATTTAAACTTACGAATAACGGCTTAAAGATGGTTTTAGACATTGAAGTTCCCGATACGATCGCTTCGCACTTCGATAATATCATCTCGCCATTTCTTTCTAAGAACGGCCTTTCGATGGATCAAATAGATCATCTGATCTTTCATCCAGGCGGAAAAAAAATCATCCAGACTGTCGAAGGGATTTTTCACGAATACGGCAGAAATATCAAAGCCACCAAAGAGATCTTGCGTCTATTCGGAAATATGTCAAGTGCAACTGTTTTTTATGTCCTTGAAGAAATTTTAAAAACCAAACCTAGAAAATCTGAAACAGGATTGATGTTGAGTTTTGGACCTGGATTTTCCGCACAACGTGTTCTGCTAAAATGGTAAAGGAATTTGAAAATAAATGGGGTTTGATTTTAGGCGGCAGCAGCGGCCTGGGTTTGGCGACGGCAGTTAAGCTCGCAGCACATCGAATGAACCTGATCATCGTGCACCGCGATACACGGGAAAATATGAAGGAAGTCGAAAAGAGTTTTCATTCGATCAGCCAAGCGGGAATCAGGCTGCTTACATTTAATAAAGATGCGGTACGAGATGTGGACGAAATCATTCGAAAAATTCAATCCGAAATTGGCAATGGTAACATCTCCTGCATGATTCACAGCATTGCGAAAGGCAGCTTGAAGCCAATGACAGGAAACCAGAATCTTTCGTCAGAGGACTTCAGAATTACCGTCGATTCAATGGCAATTTCCCTTTACGATTGGACTGATAAATTACTAAAAGCTAATATATTATCTACTGATACCCGAATTATAGCTTTCACTTCGGAAGGAAGTCGAAAATCGATGATAAATTATGCAGCCGTCTCAGCAGCAAAGGCATCTCTCGAAGCAATATCAAGAAGCATTGCACTGGAAATGGCGCCATTCGGAGTTAAAAGCAATTGTATTTGTGCAGGGGTTACCGACACAAAATCAATGCGTCGTATTCCCAACAGCGATAAGATACTGGCAATAGGAGTTAAGCGCAATCCAAACAACAGGCTTACGACACCTGAAGACATCGCAAATGTCGCATATCTGCTATGCAAAGATGAAGCGCGCTGGATTACCGGCACAACAATAATTGCCGATGGCGGCGAAAGTCTCGGCTGATGGAACATTCCGAAATAATTTCCCGTCTGCCGTATAGTGAGCCTTTTTTGTTTGTTGACGAAATCACACAGGTCGATATAGAATCGATTGAAGGAAATTTTACATTTAGAAATGATCTTGTTTTTTACGCGGGCCATTTTAAAGACAGGCCTGTCACTCCGGGTGTTATCCTGATAGAAACGATGGCACAGATTGGATTGACTGCATTCGGGATCTATTTGCTCGGCGACACTAAAGAAAATCGTAGCATCGCATTGACATCGGTGGAAGCGGAATTCGAAAACAGTGTTTATCCCGGCGACAAAGTCATCGTAAAATCAATCAAAAAGTACTTTAGATTTGGTAAGCTAAAATGCTATGTATCAATGTATAATTCAAACGGATTACCGATTTGCAGCGCGACGATCGCCGGGATGATAATTTCAGGAAATGAATAGGGTAGTGGTTACCGGAATCGGAGTTGTAGCTCCAAACGGAAACTCGAAAGAGGAATTCATCCAAGCATTGCGCAATGGCATTTCGGGAATAGAATTCGATCCTCAACTGGCAGAGCTTGAGTTTTCATGCCGGATTTCAGGGAGACCGAAACTCACGCAAGATTTAATCGATAAGCATTTCAGTGAATTGGAATTACGCAATTTCGCAGCGACGGGCATATTGTACGGCATTCTGGCAGCATCCGAGGCTTGGGAAGATGCAGGACTTACATTAAACGATCATCCTGATTGGGACAGCGGAACCATCTTCGGAACAGGAACATCCGGAATCGAAAAATTCAGGGAAAGCATCTATAAAATCGATGCCCATCAAACGCGGCGGCTTGGTAGCACTGCGGTTTCCCAAACTATGAACAGCGGAATCAGCGCGTGGATCGGAGGGAAGTTCGGACTCGGAAATCAGGTCACTACAAATTCTTCGGCGTGCACAACAGGAACGGAAAGCATCTTGATGGCTTTCGATCGTATCAAGTCGGGCAAAGCGAAACGCATTTTGGCTGGCAGCACAAGTGATTCCGGCCCGTATATATGGGCAGGATTTGATGCGATGCGTGTATGCACATTCAAGCACAATGATAATCCTGTGGAAGGTTCACGTCCAATGAGCGCATCGGCATCAGGCTTTGTGCCTGCAAGCGGCGCAGGAGCTTTGGTCATCGAAGATTTGGATGAAGCAATTAAACGCGGCGCAAATATCTATTGTGAAATTTTGGGTGGGGAAATCAATTCGGGCGGCCAGCGAAATGGAGGAACAATGACAGCTCCAAACAGCATCGCGGTGCAGCGTTGCATCAGAAAGGCAATCGAGCACTCAGGAATTAATGCTGAAGAAATCGATCTTATAAACGGACATCTCACAGCCACGTCAAAAGATCCATTAGAAATCGCAAATTGGTCACAGGCATTGAAAAGGGAAGGAGCTGACTTTCCGTACCTCAATGCGACGAAATCATTGATAGGACATTGCTTATCAGCATCGGGAAGCATCGAAGCTATCGCGGCGATTCTTCAGCTAAAGGAAGGCTTTGTCGCGGCAAATCTTAATTGCGAAGATCTTCATCCGGAAATTGAGAAAATGGTGGATCGTAACAGAATTCCGTTTGCAACTCAAAATATGGATCTTAATATCGTCGCGAAGGCAAGTTTTGGTTTTGGTGATGTAAATGCTTGTGTTATCTTTAGGAAATTTAAAATCTGATGGATCGCCACGACGTTATTGTACAGCTCAAGGAAATTGTAAAGCCATATTCCAAAAATCTGCCTGCGCTCGACACAATCGGCGAGGATACCGATTTCATCAAAGACCTGAAGATCAATTCGGCAAACCTCGTTGATGTCGTACTGGATGTTGAGGAAAAATTCGACATTACGATCGACAATGAATCGATGGAAAAAATGCTGACGGTTAAAGCATCGATTGATATTATTCAGCAGAAAATAGAACAAAAATGATCGGTAATGATGTAGTGGATTTTGAAGCCGCAAGGCGTGAAAGCAATATCTGGCGAAAAGGTTATTTTCAGAAAGTCCTTACCGACAGCGAAATCGCTACAGTTTTATCGGCTGAACAACCTGAATTGATTTTTTGGACAATCTGGAGCATTAAAGAATCCGCGTATAAGATTGCCAACAGAAAAACCGGAATACGGAAATATAATCCGAAGTCATTTGAATGCAGCTATAATCCCAACAATCAAACATCAATTGTCCGATTTGAAGAATTTCGATATCATGGCAAGTCAAGTTTTTCAAATGATCTGATTGCTTCCAGATGCGCGGAAGATTTTGAATCATTAAGAAAGATAAAAGATGGTAACTGCATGAAAATCAAAACAGTAAATTATATTCCTTTTGTAGAAATAAAAGATAAGAATTACATCGCATCTGTCAGCCATCACGGACGATTTCGTGAAGTGATATATTTACTTGATTCCCAACTTTGATTTCAGTTGCAGAAAAACCAAAGCAAGATAATACGCCTCTTCGGATGCTGTAAAATTTTCACCTCGCGCAAATTTATAAGCCGAAAGCAGCTCATCGATATTAAAATGTTTATCGGTATCTTTCCATTTTCGATGCATGATCTCAAGATCAAGCGCTTCATTTTTTAATCGCCCGGCATTTAATTTATCGAGAGCTTCATTGATCAGATCGACATCATGATGAACCTGATGACCAACCAGGATCGCGTTGCCAATAAAACCTACGAGCTCTTCGATCGCCTGTGGTTCGTGCATTTTCTTTAGCGGACTTTCTATGATAAATGTATTTGGCAAGTCATTGTCATGCAGATATTTGTACTGATACAACATGACTTCGAAACTGTCGCCGATAATGATCTGGTCATGGATGATCGAAACTGCGCCAAATGAAAAAATTACATCTTTTAATGGATTGTGTCCGGATGAATGCGTTCGCAAAACGACATATCGCTCTGGCTTCTTCTCAAATTTGACAAGATATCGCTTCCAGAATTCCGGATATTCCTTATTGATATTTTTAAGCCATTCGAGCATTTACGAAAATTGGGTTAACCTGAATTTGTCTTTGATGATATCTTCAAGATCGCGCATCGGCGCAAGTGCGTTCTTCAATCGATCGCGGTCATTCCTTGACAGCTCCTTGATATTAATAAACTGACCGTTAGAGTCATACTTTAAACCTTCCTGTGTGCGAAACTTTGAAAGTACGAGAAATGCTTCGGCACAATTTAGATAAACATCGGCATGACGTGGCTCGACCATTGCCAATTGCTTGAATCTTTGAAAAGTATTATTGATGCCGCGGATATTCTGGCTAAGTACCAAAAGGCGGGCACCATCAACGAGCGGCATAAGAGCCCGATTTTTAATATCGAATTTATCTTCGTTTTCGCCTTCTTCTTCGACATTGAATTTCTTAAAGAAGCTTAGCGCAGGCGGCTTCCGTAAAGTGTCATTGCCCAAATAATCAAAGAAAGAAGAATTTTTCACGGCAACATTCGAAAAGATCGCTTCAGTAATCGCCTCTTCAAGCTTCAGTTCGCCAAAGGCAATTTCATAGTCAAAGAAAATGCTGCTGATATCGTTGTTTTTCTCTCCGGGTTTGGTCATCCAGTTTGTATACTGTTTGATCCAGTCGGAAATCGATTTGCACCATAACATGTTGCTTGCCATATGCCCATTTGGACAAAGTGGATATCCGATATGTTCAAGAATGGCGGTCGTCCGCTTGGCTAGTTTGAGGAAATAATCCTTGACGTCGCGGTATTTTTCCTGCGAAACATCTTCGAAGACGAGAATCGAATCCTGATCGGTATGAAGCAGTTGTTCCTTTCGGCCCTGGCTTCCGATACTGAGCCATGCGAAACGTGCAGGAGGAGAGCCCAACCCTAGAATTGCGAGTTCGATTGAGCGGCGTATCATCGCGAGATTAATTTCTCCGGCGATATTATTAATATGTGTAAGAGGAATGTTTTTGGAAATGGACGTCGACACAAGATCTGTTAACTTGCTGCGCACGATTTTCAAGTCTGCCGCATTTTGCGACCGCTTTATTTCCTTCATTAACACGCCAGGATTACTAGCCTGAGCGACAATAAGATCGCGCTGTGCGATAATGCCTTTTATTTCCGAGTTTTCAGAGCCGTCGTGGGTTACGCAAAGGTGCGTAATGTTATTTTTAAGCAACAAGAGTTGGGCTTCGGCAAGCGACACATTTTCTGCTACCGTGACTACTGGCGAGGCCATGATCTTGTCTGCAGTAGCAGTGATGGGATATCGGCCTGTAGCGACCTTTGCGCGAAGATCCATGTCGGTTATGATTCCAACAGGCTTATTACTTTGGGAAATCAGCACGCAATCCATCAGATTGTCGGTCATCATCTGAGCAATATCCTTTATTAAAGCGACAGAAGACGACTTTAGAGGAGATTTATTATAAGAAAGCGATTGGAAATATTGGATCTCGGGCTGCGAATCACCATAATGAACCTGGTCAGAAATGAGTTTCCCGCGTTTTTTATCGTCAGGGTTTCTGGTATTGGTAGCAAAACTTTCCAGAAGGAAATTGAGAACTTCGGGATTTCCGGCGACGAACGGACGGAAGATTGCGATTGGAATTGCATAAACGACGCTGTCTTCGCGGGCTTTTGCAGTCATCATATAATTATTCTTAGCGAAGAAAGGACGAAGCCCGAAAATATCACCGGGAAAACATTTATTCAATAGTTGTTCTTCGGCGTCCGAAACTACGAATAAATTGATAACGCCATTGGCAACGACATAAAAGCTGTCGTGCAACGGATCATCAATACGAAACAGCATTTTATTTTTCTCAAGCTGGATAACGCGTATTGCCGTTGCGATCTGCAACAGATTCTCGTGGGATAGATTATAAAAAGGCTGGAATTCTTTTAGGAAGTCGGCCACGCGGGTCGCAATGACGTTCATGATGTACAAAAAATAGCTGTTCGTAAAAGTACTTTATATAGATAAAGGAAACAAGGGCAACAATCATATTTTCTATTTTACATAATATAAATTATAATTCAAATATAAGCGTTAAAGTCTGCGGCTAAATGCTGACGTTTGGAACCAGGAAAAACGAAATCTTAAAAATGCCCAAATATGGGTTTCATCGATATTTGGCACTTTCACTTTAACGATTCAAACAGTCATTTCGTCGATGCACGTGTTGCACTTTGTCGAACAGCAATGCAATTCGTCGATGATTTTATTCGATTTATCGTACTTATCAACAATCGAAAAGTTATTTGTTAAGAAAAACAGCACGTTTTTATTCAATTTTTACTTACAAATCATCATTAGACTGTAAGAATTATTTTATTTTTGAGCGTTAAAATTGCAGTTCGTCGATTAAAAGATGAATTTTAACACTTTTTTATTTTGTGTATCGGTGCGCTAAAATAGATTTGCGACAGTAAGAATGATTTGAAAATGTCTGCTTTACGATACCTAAATGCCCAATTTAGAGTCAG
Organism: uncultured bacterium; assembly: GCA_965365355.1. Taxonomy (GTDB): domain Bacteria; phylum Bacteroidota; class Bacteroidia; order Flavobacteriales; family Flavobacteriaceae; genus Flavobacterium. The sequence goes on along the minus strand of CBDUBJ010000002.1, from coordinate 24,630 downwards.
AACAAATTAAATATAAATGCCCTACGGCGAAATTGAAAATTAACCTACTATGAGAAAACTTTTTGCCCTGATCGCGTTGTTCTTAACCTACATAGGAGCCGCGCAAAACACAAATGTGACTTATTCGGCAACTTCGGATGCGATCGCGAATCCAGAAAGAGGATTTTACAAGCACGAAGGAACGCACTCGAATGATTATGATCCCTTGAATACGTCATCACTGACCGGTTACCGGACAAACCAAAAGATTACACTGATACTGCGTCTTTGGTATCTTGATGATTTCATCAGCGCCCCGATTTCAAGCACTTACCTCTCAAATATGCAAGCTGACTTTGCAAAAATGAGAGCTGCCGGAATCAAATGCATCATCCGTTTCGCTTATTCTGACGATTATGACAGCAGCACGCCGCAAGATGCATCAAAAGCACAGATCCTGGCGCATATTGCACAGTTGAAGCCAATTCTTACTGCCAATTCTGACGTTATTGCGACTGTGCAAGCCGGTTTTATCGGAACATGGGGCGAATGGTATTACACCACGAGCTTCAGCATGACGCCAAGTGCTGCGGATTTCGCAAACAGAAAACAAGTTCTTGACGCGCTATTGAACGCACTTCCTGCAAACCGTACGGTTCAGGTTCGTACACCTAAGATCAAAAGAAGCTTATTCAATGTTACTACTGCACTGAATCAATCTCAGGCATTTCAAAATACTTTGCTATCCAGAACCGGTCATCACAACGATTGCTTCCTTGCAAGCGACGATGATGAAGGAACTTATGGAAACCTGGCTACGGATTATGCATATATGGAGCAGGAAACAAAATACCTTCCGATGGGCGGCGAATCGTGCGCGGTAAATGCACCGCGTTCCGAGTGTCCGACTGCATTGGATGAATTGGAAAAATTCCACTGGTCATACATCAACATCGGATACCATCCAGGTGTATTGCAAAGCTGGCAAGATGATTCTTGTTTTTCTGAAATCGAAAACAGGCTTGGATACCGCTTCGAATTACGTAACGGAACTTACCCAACAAACGCAACAGTAGGTGCAGCAATGCCTATCACGCTGAAGATCCAGAATGTAGGTTTTGCAACACCTTATACACCGCGCACCGCTTACATCGTTCTTCGAAATACGGTTACAAATGCGGAGCATAAAATTGCCTTGGCAAGCGACCCAAGATTCTGGAATTCTGGAGTTCTTACTACAATCACTGAAAATATCACATTGCCTGCAACAATTGCATCGGGTAATTATAAAATGTTCCTGAGCCTTCCTGATTCAGATGCAGGATTGTCAACACGTCCTGAGTATTCAATCCGGACTGCGAACAACGGAACATGGGAAGCTACGACAGGCTACAACAACCTTAACCACACCGTTACTGTTGGAACTGCACTTGGAATCGGCGACCACGATGGTTCAAAACCACAATTGGTAATCTATCCGGTTCCTGCGAACGATCAGATCGCGATCGAATATCCATCGATCACGGATTATAAAGTTTTCGTATACAATTCACTTGGCCAGAAAATCACGCTTGATACAAGAAATGATTCTGCTGACAAGGTAACTGTAAACACGCAAAGCCTGAGCAACGGAGTATATTTCGTATCTATTGAAGGCGGAAACACTAAGGAGACGAAAAGAATTATCGTCAGCCACTAATATCTTTGGTTATTATTTAGTTAGTAGAAAGTTTAGTTTGTTTATTTACAGGAACCGTGTTTATTCGCGGTTCCTGTTTTTTTTGCGCGGCTTAAGATTGTACTTCACGCCTAACTGAACTGCATTCGAATAAAATTTGGACTGCGCATAGATTTCAAACGATGCGCTTACCGCCGTATAATCGAACAGCTGATATGATATTTCTCCTGCATATCGCTGGAACTGATCCGTGTAATCGTCGAAAAAGTACGCTGCCTCTACCCTTGCGATCAGGTTGTCTTCGCTAAGTCCGTACTTCCACTCCAGCCCGCCGCCGCCGAATAATCGCTTATCGATCATCCAATATGGATACCCGAGATTTGGACTGATAATCGACCGGCCAACAGATGCCTGAGTCAGCGTGCCTTCTACAAAAGGGATGAATTTCATCTTTTTCTCTTCAGGCTTATCCATTGCCAATCGGCCCGTAAATGAACCTTCATACGATTGATCGATCCGTACGTTTGTTGTTTCCTTACTCTTAGTGTAGAAATTACCCTCAAGTGAAACACTTGCATTGAGATACTTCATGAAATAATAATCTTGGTACAAGTTCAATTGCATCCGGTAGATGCGCTTGCTGTGGGCAGGCCCGGTTTCGGCAGGATATAGCCTGAACTGCGCCGATTGAAAGCTTCTCTTTTTAGATAGAAATGCGCCCGCGCCAAACTGATAGTAAAATTTCTGGTAATCGCTGTATTCAATGCGTGCTTTCGACCAATATTCCAGTTTTTCATCTGTTTTTTTGCTCGTAAACTGATATTGTATTCCACCAATGGCGTGCGTAACATTATCCAGGTCTTTCACCGGGAGATTCACTTTATACATCGTGCTGTACGTCCCGGAGAATGAGTGCAGATTCAGATTCTTATCATAATGATTGTATGACAGGATATTTCTCCAGGATTGCGGATCGTTTTTATTTGATTCGGCCTGACTGTCGAATGATACAAAGTCTGCACGTTCCTTTCGGTATGTTTTCTCAAGCATTTCACGAACTTCCGGCAGGAACAATTCAGAATGATCCGCAAGCAATTCCTGCTGCAAATCGCTTTCAACGTAAAGCACATCTTTATTTAAAAGATCACGCAATTCATCTTTTTCCGGAATTTCAGGGAGCGAATTCGCCAGGATCCACGCGTCGCGAAAACGTCCGGTATCCATATAAACATTTACCATTGCAGCCTTTACGCGGTAATCATCCGGATTGGCGGCAATATGCTTTTTATATTCCTGATCGAGGATCTTGTAAGCACGCATTTCAATCAGCCAATTCATTTTGGATGCAAAATCGATCTCATCGCTGAACTGTGACCACTCGAATGCTTTTTCGTACTGACCTTCATTTGCATATAACCATGCGACATCCGTGGCAACAGGTGCAAATTCGGCCGTGGGCTTCTTTCCTTCCAGTTCTTTGAGCACTGATGGCGGATCATACATGAGGAGATGCTGCAAATATTGAAGATAAGTGTTGAAACTTGTATCGACCTTTAACAGGTTTACGAGCGCCCTTCGGATCTTTTCCTGGTTTTCAGGCGTGTAAAACGATGCAACATAGCTGTTTAGTAAATCTTTGTCGTTCGGCGTCACAAGCATTTGCGCACTCATCCACTTTTCACGGCTCAGCTCATTTGGATAATCGACAATCTGCGCCAGGATCTTGGAATACATGATGTTTTCCTTATGCGGATGCTTGACGCAATGTTCTTCAAGCATTTTCCAGACTTCGTTCCCGCGGTCGTCCCAGCTCATGTAACGCGCATATTTATTCCATGTCAGCGTATCGATTTTGGAATCCGTCAGCATCTTTTTCCGCAGCGAAACCAATTCCTGCTGGAACAATTTTTCCTCATCGACAACTTTAATGTCGCCGCCCGAAAGATATCTTTGGACATTACCCTGAAAACGACGGTAATCATTTTCAACTTTACGCGATATTTTTGTCAGAAGTTCCGGCTGCAGCTTATTCTTATATTGAAGATCTTTCAGGCGAAGTTTTGGTTTCGAGGTATATACCATATAAAGATATCCATCCATATATGGCGTTTTCGAAAAAATTGCCGACTCGTTCTTAAGCTGGTTTTCAATTTTTAAGCTGTTTTCATGGCTTCCGTACAAAAACCAATACTGCTTATTTGTAAATGAATCTTTTGAATTGATTTCTTCTACAATATAATTGCCGTCTTCGCCCATATGACGGAAACGCGATGCACGCCAGTCGTTTACAATTGCGCCGCCATCACCCGCATTCAAAAATCTCATCTGCGGAAACGCGGTGGTCATTTGGTCGATGTAATCCGTAAATTCGGAAAGGAGTCCGTAATCTTTGCCTTTCGTTTTGTGCCAGCCAAGGTTACGGCCGTTTCGTAGCTCATAATCACCTTTACTGATGTTGAACGGGTTATCTATCTGATATACATCATCCGGATGCACGAAATGCGTCCATATCCCAGTGAACAAAAACATAGATTCGTGGGTGTACTTCTTTTTATCGTTCAGGTAAAATCCACTGGAAATCCGTGGATAATCGAAAAAGTCCTTGTTGTACGGATCAAAATCGAATTCGCGGCCGCCACCGTCGCCAATCTCGCCAAGGTAAAGGCTGCACATATACTTTAGCGAAGGCATCCCTTTCTTGAGTTCGTTCACGCCATATTTATCGATGATATTTGAAGGCGGCACGTAAGTGACAGGCATAGGTCCGAAATTGTTGACTTCCCATTTCTTCTGCACGGCTTTTAATGCCGGGCCGATATGTTCGGGATTTGGCCAAAGTTCTTTTACCAACGATACGTGATTGTATCCATGAAATGCGAGTTCATGACCTTTGCGTGCAACATCGCGTACAAGCCAGTCGCTCATTGATTCGGTTCTTCGGCCCGATTTAATTTTTACAGCATCCCATTGATCGAAAATGTACGGCGGTAAAACTTTATTCTTATAATCAAATGCGATCATTGCCGAATAGCTCATATTGTGCTTTTCTGCCAGCGCCACCATGTCGGGCCACCAGACTTTCTTCACGTAATCCGAAATCGAGAGGTTCATTTCCGAAGCTATCGGTTCGCTTTTCACATCATATAAAGGCGATGGAAAATCGTCGAGAAAAATTGTACTGGTATTCGCGATTGGGTATGGAATTCCTTCAATGCCTTTTAAAATGCCCGAAAAAAGCAGTCCGCGATCGACTTTCTCCATGCTGCCCGAAGTGTTGTACAAAACAACCCGGCCTTTGCCAATCAGGTTTTCGATGACAAGCGGATATTCCGAATTGTTGACGGCTGTGGCCAGGACGCGGATGTCTTTCGTAAAATTATCTTTTGCAAATCCGTAGTGTACATTTTCATCGCCTGTTGTTTTGCCTTTCATGTTTGGAAGCAATGGCGCTTTGAAAAAGAAACCTTTCGATTTGATATCGGTGGCGTACTCGGCGTCGGGTTTAAAGCCTATCAGAAATGCCATCCGGTGGTCTTCGCTGGCAAATGGCAGGAATAAAGTTCCGCCTTCGGCCACAAATTTAATCAGTCGCTCGATAGCTTTTTGTGACAGCTTTTTTGTTTCAAGTATCGAAATAACCCGTGTTGTCGAAGATATCTCCGGTGAATCACTCCATTCCTTCAGATTTGTGGAACGGTATGGAAGCTTGGTATAATCGCAGATTTTCCTGATGTGCTTTTCATAACTTGTACTGGTCGGATTGGCGTTGTCAAAAATATATTCAACAAGTGGCGAAGAAGACTCGGCTGGATCGGAATACCTGCGAAGCTCGGCACCTGACCTATCGTCGTCATTGTCAAAAAAATCAAAATCGTCGGCGTCCAAATTGTCAAGCCGCCCGCACCCTGAAAACAATAGGGCGAACACCGCAAGGGCTGCAAATATCCGAAAGAAGAATAATCTGTTTGTTTTTACCATTTTTAGAAAATAAGGTCCACTACCCTGCTTTCGCCCGGCTCATTTATGACTTCATAAACGTTGATATCGTCATTTGTGTAGAAAAGCTGAACTGTCCTGCCACGTTTTTTCAGTGTGTCGAGCTGATCCATCAGTATTTCCGAAATATCCCCGTTTTCACCATACATACTCTGTTTTCGACCTTTGAACACAAAGATCAACACACTTTTCGGTAATGCATACTCGGGATTTTTTTTCAAAAATTTCGGGTCTTTGATGTTGGCAAAGTAAATTGAATCCTGTTTGGGGTAATCGTATATGAAATCTTGATAATTCATGAAAAAGTGCTTGTTCGTACTGATGGCCTGCGACGTGTTGTCGTTTACAACAGCGTATGAAAAAGGAAAATATGTTGTCGATATCTTATCGTATGCATCCAAAACCTGCTTTGGGGTCGTGTCGATCTCGTCAAGGCTGTTGATCATGTCTTTCTGATAATACACCGCGGCGTAAACCAGTGCGGCCATAATGGCCACAACTACAGGAACGTTTAACTGCGCTGTTCGGATCGAGATCGGTTTGGCAAGTCGAATAACAATGGCAATGACAACACCGGCGACAATGTGCATGAAAACCGACAGTGCCTGGCTTAACAAATCTTTGTCGATCCAGGTCAGATCATTCATCTTACCCAATAGGACAAGCAAGTTAAAGTAAATCAGGAAAGCAAATGCCGCGTACCAATTTTCCTTCAGATAAAAAATGTAAACCAATAGTACGAGCATTGCGGCCACAGATCCCAATTGATAATAATCGATAAGCACATCAAAAGGAATGATCAACTGCGGAATGTAAGTATACGAACTTATCGAAATAAGGCTGGTATGTATGAAAGTTTCCAAATCTGTTTCAAGGAAAAAGCAAACAATGCCATATATAATAAAGACGGAAAGCGCTCCCGCAATGTATGCCAACGCGCCAACCCAGAAATGCTTTTTCGATTTCCGCTTGGAAAATATTCCCGCAAGAATTACGAATGGCGGCAGCAATATATATAAGGTAAATAAATCGATCAGTCCGATGGTTATAAAGACAAAAAGCATTGCGAAGAAATAATTGATCTTCCTGAATTTCAACAACGCAGGTTTTAGTAAATAAACCATTGCGGGAAGTCCGAATGACAATGCCAAAAGGATCGGCTTGCTCTGAAGCAGGAAATACACGTTAACCGGCATCAGTGTATAAGCCAGTGCAAACGACATGGCTCCGATAACCGGTGCAATGGCACGTGAAGGCGTACATTTGCGAACAACCCAAAAAATCAGAATTCCAATTAGCGTCGATTCCAGAAGTGCCATTGATTGTAGGGCGATCTCAGGGCTGACATCGGTAAGTTTGGAGTAAAAGTTTACGAAAGCGAAATCTCCAGAAACAGCGATATTGTTTAAAAACCAAATCTGGAAATCGAAATCTTTTACCTTGGCAAGATCGCCAAGCCAGATCCCCGACAGCGAATACATATCGTACCGAATAAAGTAAAACCTGCTGCCAAAGATCAATATTGCAAGAACGACAACCAGGAAAAAAATAAAATATCCGCGGCTCCTCGACTGCGATTTTTTCCGTAAACGCAGCCAGGCAAATTTTGGTCGCCGCAATTCTATCGTCTTTAAGATCGCATGAAGGTTTTTGGCGGCGGCATTCTTGAAATATGCTCTAAAATTTTGAAGATTTTTAAGTCCTATCATATCGATAGTCATGATCAATATCAAAATGATCATACAGTTGAACAGATTATACAGGCTCAATTGTACAGTTACGAAAAGCATGATCCCGATAAAACTTCCATATCGAAACCAGTGATGAACGATAAATTCAAGCAGGTTATTCGAATCCGATTTATTGACAAATTTCTTATTCAGATAGAAGAAAAACAGCAGGATGAACGCCAGCCGGATAAAACCCAAAACAATTGAACTGGTTAGTAACATCTTATCTGAATTTTGGTATTGTCTGCAGATCGATATTTCCGATGAAATATTCAAATCCCAGCGGTTTGATCCGTTCGGTTACGGCATCGTGAAGCTTTGCAGTATCGGCATATTCTACCAATATCACCGGCAACTTATATTTTTCGCGGATGTTACGAAGTTTTCCGGCGTAGTTCCTGAAATCGCCGTCTGCGCGAAGTTTGTAAGTTTTGCTGTCGAAACTGTAATCGGTCGCAATGGATTCAATGAGCAACGCATCAATGTATGCCGCAGTCTGGTCGATAATTTCCAAACCTGCATTCTGCACAAATGTTTCGTTTGGATATTTGGCAAATAGTTCCTGAAGGAATGAAATCAATTGTGGTTTTTGTAATGCCTGCGGCCCGAAACTCGTAAAATTATCGATATTGTCCAGAAAAAAGCCGTCATATCCGAGCGCAAGTCCTTCGCCGATGAGATCCATCAAGACTTTGCGTGTTTTATCTGAATTCATATTCAGATAATAACTGTTCCAGATACTGTTCTTTCCGAGCGTTTCGTTTTTCAAAGTATGAAAATGCTTGGCGTTAGCGTTTACCTCGCCGACGCTGATATATGCAACGACTTTATCATTCTGAGCCTTTATTGTTTTGATCTCGGCGGCGTTATAATACTGTGATTCCAGTATGACGTACGAATAACCGCTTATATCGACCGGATTGAGTCGGCCATAGCAAACAAGGATCGTGCTCCGCGACGTTTGTGCGGCTGCTATTCCTCCGGTCAGCATCGACGGCAGGATAAAAAGTATCATCCTAATAAGCCGCATAGTAATAATAATCTAAGTTTTTAAAAAATCGAACATTCGCACTCATTGTCAGCACGAGGAATACAAACGAACCGGCAAACATCCCGACAACACTGTATTCATATGCAATGAACCTGCTGCAGAAAAAGCCGACAACAAAGTTTACGACGCATGCGGCGATTATTGCTTTTAGTGGCCGAGATGGTTTCCCTAAGGTAAAAAGGTATAACGTGTTCAGCATTCCCCATGCAAGCATTAAATATCCCGCGCCTCCAATTATACAGACGTTTACACTGAGCTGAAGTAGATCTTCATGAAATTGTCCGCGATAACCCCACGATGCATTCATCAGATAATAGATCAAAACCGATACGGCAGCAGCAGTTCCCAGAAGCAATATTACATGCTGAAAATACATTCGAAGAAGGCTTTGGTTAAAAGCTTTTGGCGAATCGGCTGCATAGAGTTTTTGCCCAATGTCCAAAAATCTCGTAAAGGATGCGATGCTGTACTCCAATGCACCGGTTAAAAGCAGGAAAATCAAGATTGCCATGTCCATTCCAAGCTCATAATCCTTTTCAAAATATATTACATACGGCAGCGGACCGTTTATGGTTGACGACCATGCCAGGATCCTGTCCATAAATATGAACACGTAAAGGAAGAATCCGTACAGGAAAAATTTATAATTGTGATAGAATAAAACCGCAGGATTAACGCTCAGGTTGGATTTTGACTTCTTCTTCTTTATGATCCATCGGAAGAAGAATATCTGGAAAAGCCGTGCGATCACAATCGCAACAATGATTCCGATCCAATGCGTATAGTATATATCAAGAATTGTTTGGGTTTTTAATGAAATTGCAACAAATGTTCCCGCGAATACTGCAAGCGAAATGATCCAGCCTTGCTGCACGGTATGCAGTGGCGCAAGAAGCAATAGCAGCAAACCGATTAGAAAGGCATATGCGAATACGATCATCAAAACTTCCACCGGATAAAGGTGGAAAAAGAAATTGGTTACGAAAATCAGGGAAAGCACAACGGATATTGCAATGGTTCCGGCCTTTAAAAGATAATTGACGGTACTTCGAACCATTACGTAATCTTCATGATTCCAATAAAATGAAGCTTGCCGCCCGATGACCTGAACAAATCCGCCGGTTGTAACCAAGCCGATAATCACGCCCAGCACAACTGCAGTCGATTGCACGTGGTTAAAACCGACGTATGTCCAAAGTGAATATCCAAACACGATGATCGCTGCAATCTGGAGCAATACCGGTAAAAGATGAAGAATTCCTTTCGGATAGTAGATCAGGAAGATTTTGGCTTTGATCCAGGGATAATCGGCAAAAGTTATTTTTTTGGGACCGTTGAGTTCGGCCTCCACCTCTTTGAGGTTTTTTGCACCTACATGCTCGTCGGATGTTGTGAGTTCGTAATACACAAGATCGGCCAGCTCATAAACGGAAGGAATGCCGTAGTCGCTTTCGGTATCCTTATTCCGGATGCCCAGGGATTCGATAGTAGCTACAACAACCCTGTTACTTACAGGTCTGCCAATCTTATCCCTGATGTTTTTGATCAGGGATTTAATATTTTCATTCTGATTTTCCATTTAGTAGGGTTTTGGAAAATGGGGTTTTGGGGCGTGGTGATTATGAGGCTGCCTGACGTTGGTCATCAAGCTGTATAAATATTGGTTCGACAACTTCTTTGTTTTCTTTTCTGGCAACACGTGCATAAACTTCTTCATATTCGCTGATAAATTTACCGATGGTAAAGTTTTCAACGACTTTCCTTCTGGCATTCGCTCCCATCTGTTTGCGCAATTCTTCATTTTGAAGCAGCTCAACAACTCGGGCTCCGATTTCTACGTAATCTTTTGGTTTGCAGATAAATCCGCAAGTATCATCCAAAGCTTCGGTAACACCGCCAACATCAGTGGCCACGACGGGGATTCCGCAGCTCATTGATTCTAAAACGGTATATGGAAAACCTTCGGAAATGGATGTCAGTATCGAAATGTCACCTTCAGCAAACAATGCATGTGGTTTTGAATGATAGCCGGCAAGGAAGAAATTCTGCCTTAGATCCAGTTCATCAATAAGCTTTTCGCACTCTGCCGTATATTCGGGAACGGCGTTATTGTCGCCATACACAAGGTAACGTACATTTGGGATCGTCCTTCTTGCGACATCGCATGAGCGGATCATCGTAAGAACATCTTTAAGTTCAAAAATTCGGGCCGCAGCTACAACAGTCGGAATTCCTGCCAAATGCTCAGGTTTCGGAGCCGGTACAAAAAGATTGTGATCGATTCCGTTATAAATGATCTCAATCTTGTTAGGATTCGCTCCGTAAAGTTTTTCCCACGCAATGTTAAATTTATTGACGGAAAGTATTTTATCGGCCTTATAATAAACTAGTTCGGTGATGCATTCAGAGAACTTGATCAGCATTTTCTTCAGGAAAAATGAGTATTCCGAAGTGTTGATCGCAATCAGCCTCTCACGGATGTAAACGCCGTGCTCGGTAACAATCATCGGTGTTCCGTATTTGTATTTCAAAACAAGGGCAGGAATCACAGGGAATCCGGCAAGCGTTAAATGCGAAATATCAGCTTTCGGAACTTCGATCGAAAGCGGCATCAGGAAACGGTAGATCCAGCGCATTCCGACAGTCAGATCGTAAATAGTCGCTTTTTCATTATCTCCGGCAAGAATATCTGTAACATGGTAGCAAAAAGATTTCCACACCAGTTCGCTTTTCATCGTCTTTTTGTAATCATGCTTCTGGAAGAATCTCCACATCGCGTAGATGGTATCGTCCAATTCTTCAACATCTGTAATATCAGAATAAATATTGGCGATCAGGCGTTCGAAAACAGGAAGAAAAACTTCACGAACAACATGCTCATCCTGCTTTTCTTTCCGTGCTACAAACTTGTGGTACTTTTTTCCGTAGTCGATCATTTCCTGTGGCTCAAGTGGAGACCACATTGGAAGCTGCACCAAATTTTTGATGTTGCTCACATCGTATTTCGGCGTAACTTCAAAATCGGCATTGATTGAATACAGGGAAAAATCAACATTTTTGACTTTAGAGCAGAGCATGTGCGCCCAAGTTGAAACACCACCGCCGTTAAACGGGTATGTTCCTTCCAAAATCAATAACACGTCGTAATTTTTTTTCATAAGTCCGGTTTGCCTGACAAGTGTTTCTACACCTATACGAAAGCAAATTTATGTCATTGCTTATTTATGTGAAAAAAGTTCAGTCCAATGCACCAGAAACTCGATGAAATGCATAATTGCGATTGTTTGGCAACCGTTTAACGATTTAATATGCCGAAAATTCCTAAACGGACGTTAAGGGATTCGCAAACAGGTTTATAAGTTTTGTTCACGATATTTTTTTCCGATCAGAAGTGTAAGTTTACTTTTATAATCATCGATAAGCCATTCACGATAATTCTTGCTGCAATGGCTAAGGCAAGAGGCATAACATTTCATCCTGTAATCTATGTCGCCCTCAAGCAACTTCGCAAGTTGTTTCGCACCGTAAAGATCCTGTGAATTATCAACACACATATCGGCATGTTGCTCGAGCGATTTCTCAAATACCGTCTTGAGTCTCATGTTCTTAGCCATCGCAGCTTTGTATTCCGCATCGATATCAATTTCAACCACAGCGGTTTTTGCAAATTTCGCCCTCACTTCAGGCGGCATTAGATATTTAAAAAACATTTCGATCTCGTTGTCATCACGAATGCTTTCCAGATATAGCTCAGGATATTTAAAAATATGCTGCCAATCGACAGGTTCATGCCACAAGCCAAAACGTGCCGCATTATTACCCAGGTCGATGATGATAAATGAATCTTTATTCGGCAATTTTCTCGAGCCGCGGCCGATCATTTGGAAATACAGTGTCAGCGATTTTGTAGCCCTGTTTAAAATGATGCTTTCGACGGTCGGTTCATCAAAACCTGTCGTTAAAATCCCAACCGATGTCAGAATCGCATCGGGCGTTTTTTTAAACCAATTCAAAATGTCACGCCTGTCTTCGTTGCTGCTCGTATTGTCGAGATGCCTGATAGGAAATCCGGCCTCGCGGAAAGTATCGTAAACGTAAAGCGAAGTATTGATGCCGTTGTTAAAGATCAGCGTTTTCTTTCCCAGCGATTTTTCGGTATACGCATGAAGAAGCTTTTCCTGCATGACCATGTTCGAGTACAATTCCTCGGATGATTTTACAGTATAATCGCCATTGATGCCGACTTTAAGCGAAGTAAGCCCAACATCATAAGTATAGGTTGTCGCCTTCGCCAAAAAGCCTTTTTCGATTAAAGAAGAAATGGTATCACCGACGATCAGCTCGCTGTAATTCTGATTCATCGGCAGTCTGATATTCGAGCTTAAAGGAGTTGCGGTCACGCCAAGGATAAAGGAATTTTTGAACGATGCCATCAATTTCCGGAACGAATTGTAATGCGCTTCATCGATGATCACAAGCCCGATGTTATCAAGATGCAGCTTTTCGTCGTTGATACGGTTCTTAAGTGTTTCAACCATCGCCACAAAACATGAATAATCATTCTGGTCCGGCAATTCCTTGACCTTGCTGTTGATAATCTTATTCTTGACACCAAAACCCTTAAGCATTAACGAAGTTTGTCCGCACAGTTCAATTCGATGCGTCAGAACCACAACTTTTTTATTGTGTTTGGCAAGATATCGGCGCACGATTTCAGAAAAAATAACTGTTTTCCCTCCACCCGTGGGCAATTGATACAGCAAATGATAATTTGGCGGCGAATTGTCGAGTCTCTCGAAAATAGCGTCAATAGCACCTTTCTGGTACGCATAAAGCTCCTTTCTTTCCTCTTCTTCGAAGTCGTGATCCCGGTTACGCATTTGCAAATTTTCCAATTTGCAAAAGTACTGCTAAAAAAAGGTTATCTGATAAGGTCGATTAAATTTTAAGATTAGTGGCCGTTAAACAAATTAAAAATCGCGAATTGGTCAGAATCTGCATGATGTTTTGTACTTTTGAAGACCCAAATTTGCGCATAAATACATCTAATGAAACGATCCGGTTCTGCCGATCTTCCTTTGCATTACGGACATGTTCCGTCGTGGCTTGCAGACCGCATGGGCAAACTTGGCCTGGCGATCGTCGAAACAATTGCATCCGAGTTCTCTCCCTCCGAAGTCGTTACACGATTAAGTAATCCGTTTTGGTTTCAAAGCATGGGCGCTGTCATGGGAATGGACTGGCATTCATCTGGAATTACCACCTCCGTTTTGGGCGCTTTGAAAAAAACCGTAAACCCAAGATCAAAAGACATCGGCATTTACATCTGCGGCGGAAAAGGAAAACATTCACGCGAAACCCCAAATGAGCTTTTAAAAGTTGGTGATAAAACCGGACTCGACGGACTTGCCTTATCTAAATGCAGTAAGCTCACGGCAAAAGTCGACAACACCGCAATTCAGGATGGCTTCCAGCTTTACCAGCACAATTTCATCGTAAGTGCAAATGGCGATTGGGCGGTTATTCAACAAGGCATGAATCCCGAAGTCAGGACTGCCCGACGATATCATTGGCATTCGAAGAACTTGCAATCTTTTGTAAACGAACCTCACAGTTTCATCTACGGCGAAAACCGGGGTTCGATACTCAATATGACGGCGTCGGCAGCGGATCAGCTCAGAAACAGAACCTTGGAAATCTCGCGTGAAAATCCTAATAACATCATCCGCGAGATCAATAAATTGAAAATGCCCGATCATCATGATGTAAGGATTGAAGACGTCAACATGAAAAGGCTTGGTGCGATGCTTTGGCTGACGCATGAAACGCAACCCGAAGATTTTGAATCATTGTTGCAGCTGCAGGGAATGGGGCCGCGAACATTGCAGTCTCTTGCGCTTGTCAGCGAAGTAATCTACGGAACTCCTACCCGATTCGACGACCCTGCCAGATTTTCTTTTGCCCATGGTGGAAAAGATGGTCATCCGTTTCCGGTTCCGTTAAAAGTTTATGATGAAACGATTTCCACTTTAAAGCTGGCGATCGATAAAGCGAAAATTGGAAACAGCGACAAGCTTCAGGCAATTCGTAAGCTTACCGAAATCGCGCAGCAAGCAGAAAAAGATTTCACCCCAAATAACAATTTTGAAGCGTTGATCGAAAAGGAGCGGCGCGAATCCTACAAACATGGCGGCCGTACAATTTTTGGCGATGCAAAACCACCTTCCGACGGCAGCCAGCTAAAATTATTTTAAATGATCGATTACAACGAAATCACAGTTCCCCAGGCGACGATTTTGCAAAAGCAAATGCGGGAACTTACTCAGATCAAGCCTTTCACAAAAGAGATCAATACGATTGCAGGCGCAACTGTATCGTTCAACCGGTATTCGCCTGTTGTTCATTCGGTGATTGTCGTAATGACTTACCCGGAAATGAAAATATTGACTACATCTTTAGTGATAATGGAAACGCGATTCCCGCATATTTCAGGATTTCTCGCTTTCCGCGAAATGCCCGCGTTGCAAATGGGCTGGCGACAATTGGAAGTAAAACCTGATCTGGTCGTTTTGGATGGCCACGGAATTACACATGTTAGAAAAATGGGAATTGCGACGCATTTTGGAATTGTCAATGACCAGCCGACCATTGGCTGTGCGCAAACTGCTTTGTTCGGAAATTTTGAGAACCCTGAATTGAACAGGTTTAGCTTTAGTGAAATTAAATCGGAAGAAGATGAATTGCTGGGTTATGCACTGCGGACAAAGAATGCAGTAAAGCCGATCTTTGTTTCGGCGGGACATTTGACCGATCCCGATTCCGCTTTGGATATCATCAGGAATTGCTGCGGACCTTATCGCATTCCGGAGCCTGTAAGGATTGCACATCAGAAATTAAACATGTTCCGGGCAGGCGAATTAACCGCAGGAATTTATTATGAAACGGCGTAAAAACCAGAGCTCATTGCCAACGTATAGTGCGGGACATGAGTGGATTTCTGGGAATAACGACACTTGATATAGATTTCGATCGTGCGCTCGGTAAAACCATCTTTTTGCGTCGCGCGGTCGATTACGATGTGTTCATTATTGCTTTGGAGTTCCTTTTTAAAACGCTTCAAAAGCATTTCCTGCGACGTATTGAAATCACACATATAACCATTATCCTCGAGAACATTAATGCTTACAATTGTGCGGTCTGAAGTAAGTTTTTCCGCATCCATATTGCTCACGACATATTCAGGTTTATACCCGACATAAAGAAGCTCAAGACGGCGTGTCTGTAAAGTTCTGATGACGCTGCGCAAAATGGTTTTCTTAACGCGGATCTTTTCCTGATATGTTGGCAAAATTACATCCTCGGGTAATTTAACCATTAAAGTAGACGTAACGCTTTGTAAAATTCCGGCCATAAACTCGCTTGATTTGTTTAGGCAAAGTTGCAGGATTAAGTGTTAAACTGCGTTACATAATTAGTTGCTATGCGTACATAATAACATTCTATAAATGTAATTTTTCCAGCTCATTTTCAAAGGCTTCGCAATTTATCCATTTTTGCCTCTTCGTTTCTGCAGCAATGGATTCGAGCCGGCTTTTATATTCAGATATAATGCCGCTGACCATGATGAAATCGACAGCTTGACGAAAGGAAGTCAGCATGCTTTTATAAAAGGATTCATATCGAATATCACGCTTTGCTGAATATTTTAATGCAGTTTCAATGTTAAACAACATCACGTCGGCCAAATGATGCGGCTCCAGCCCTAATGTTAAAAAGTGCTTGATGTATTTATGGGCTACAGACCTGCGCAGTCGCGGCCTTTTTGATTTGATCGGAAAGTATTCATTTGACATTTTTGCCTTTGCTTCCTGGACAAGTTTATCTTCACGAGGATTAAAAACAAAATTGTAGTAGGTTTTAACCTCCGGAAACTTGTCATATAGTTCAAGCAGTTGCTCTTCGATCTGATTTTTATCAAGCTGCTGAAGATATTTCTTTAAATCGCGTTTACTCATGCTGATGTTTGGTAAGTCGGCGACGTAGCCGTATTTTTGGCGCAAATTTACAACGATGTTACGCCTGTTTAAAATTGTAGCCTTGCTTGAAGGCCTTTCGCTGATCTTACTTTTGCTGTTTGCAATGCCGATGAAATATATGTTTGACCAGCCGGTTTACGTAAAAGTGATCGGCATGGCTCACGGGATTCTATTCATCCTTTATATAATGTTCGCAGTCATGCTGAAAACGGAGCAACGATGGGATACCAAAAAATTCTTGATTATCTGTTTAGCATCGATGGTTCCGTTCGGCACTTTTTACGTCGATCGCAAATATCTATCTAAAGCTTAAGCCGCTGTTCTTTCGCATGATCGATGATTTCCTGATGATCGAACGCAGTCGGCGGAAGGTCGTTTACATCAAACCATTGCGCATCGCCTGCATCGTCGCCGGCCGAAGCTTTAACGGTTGTGTCGACATCGGTCATATATACAATTGAAACCGTGCGCTGCCTTGGATCACGTCCGGGTTTACCGAATGCGCCGATCTGCAGCATCACATTTATTTTTACTCCGGTTTCCTCCATCAGTTCACGACGCGCCGCATCTTCGAGGTCTTCATCGGCATCCACAAATCCTCCGGGCAACGCCCAGCTGCCTTTAAAAGGTTCATTGTTCCGCTTTATAAGAAGCAGTTCTTCACACATATCCGACTTCCGGAATACGCAAATGTCTACAGTGACAAAAATATGCGAGGTTCGATCCATGACTGACGAAAATTCAAAAAACATCCTTAAAATGGCTATTCAAAAATAGTATTTATAGCTCAAAAGTTAAAAACATTAAATCTAATGTTTTATATTTGCATAAATTGTTCTGAAAAAAAACGTGTAATAAAACGGATTTAAAAGTTATGAAGCAACGCATACTATTCTTGTCTCTTTTCGCTTTGTCATTTCAACTGGGGACGGCGCAGGAGACGGTGACTGATACCATCAGCGACCGAATAATGGAGAACGATCCTGAAAGTTATAACCGTTGGAGCATCGAGGCCAGTGCCGGCCAAAGTAAAGGTATCAAGCCTTACGCGCCTGGATATTTCTACAGTAATCCTACTGAACATATCGATCTTGACTTAAATCACTTCAATCTTGGCGTTCGTTATATGATCAGCCCGATTTTCGGAATGAAACTCGATTTTGCATATGACATCATCCGCAACCAGGAAGGTTCCGGAAGCCTTGAATTTGAAATGGAGCAAATGCGTATCGGTTTGCAGGGTGTCGTAAATGCAGTTCGCCTTTTTAACTTTGAAGAACGTGCCGGCAGATTCGGAATGCTATTCCACGGTGGTCTTCAGGCTGCGCGAATGCTTCCTAAAATGGGCCCGAACGAAGGCCGCGACGAGTATAATGTCGGTGTTATGATCGGAGTTATGCCGCAGATCCGCATTACAAGCCGTCTTGGTGCTTACCTTGACATCACATATCTTGGAAACGTCCGTCAGCATTTTAACTGGGACGGATCGTATGCAGACCAAAGTAACAACCTTTCCGGAAGCATGTATACAACTGCGATCGGACTTACATATTCTTTCGGGAAACAGAACATCCACGGAGATTGGGCTGTTATTCCTGATGCCAAATCAGAGGAGCTTAAAGCACTTGACGAGCGCGTAGGTGAACTTGAAACCATGATGAACGATACGGATAAAGACGGTGTGCCGGATTATCTTGACGTTGAAAACAACTCGCTTGCCGGTGTTGCCGTTGACACTAAAGGACGTATGATCGACCTTAACAAAAATGGTGTTGCCGACGAACTTGAGAAATACATGGATGAGCGCATCACAACAGCTACGGAGAAAAACAACAATAATGAAGTCGTTAAGCGTTTGATCAACGAAGGTTATGTTTCGGTATTCTTCGATTTCAACAGCTCAAGCCCTACTCCTGCATCAACTCAAAATATTTCGTTTGTCCTTACATATTTGAAGAACAATCCAAATGCGTCTGCTGATATCACAGGCTACGCTGATGAAATTGGCAGCACCGAAGTCAACCAGGCTTTATCTGAGAAACGTGCCAACAACGTACGCAATATCCTGATCAAAGCGGGAATCAATGCTTCAAGATTGAACATTGTACCTGCCGGCGAAGACACATCTGTTGATAAAGATTCTCCTGATGCGAGAAGACTTGTCAGAAGGGCGATCTTCACAATTAAATAGATAATACAAATAAAATTATAACAACCGTCTCGTTCAACCGGGACGGTTTTTTTTATCGATATGGAAAACAGGGACGAATTTTTAACCAACCTTCGCGGGGAATCCATCGGCATCGTAACCGATGAATCGTCGTTCGACGAAAAGTTTCAGAACAATGTGCTGCGGCCGATCTTAAAATTGCAAAACGATCTGTTTGTCGAGGTTTTCAGAAATCACATCTCCAAACACAAAGACGATTTCTATACCTATACTGTTGAGAAGAAAATGCATTTTATTGAGAACAGCATCCAAAAGGATATCAAGTTCCGGAATGCTTTAAAAGGTATTGTAATCGGAATGTTTACCATTGAAGATTATAAGGCATACATAACCAACTCTTCCAGCCTGAACAAACGAATGATGAATATGCTGATCGACAGGCTTAAAAATCAAGTCCAGCTTTTCGAGATGGAATGATTAATCGCGGTTCCGGCCTTTGCGTTTGCGGCCACGGCCTTTACCATCGTCATCATCATCATCTGCCTTTTCGATTTCTTCATGATGATCATTATCCGCATCTGCATTGATGAAACCATTTTCGCGGATTTCAGTATGCCTGATTTCACCACCCGTGGTTCCAACTTCTTTTGACATTGCCGCAGCAATTGTCGCTACTATCAATGCTGCAACTGACAGAATCCTTCCCATCTTATGATTTTTAAGAATGCTGACGAATGCAGCCAATGCGAGAATTCCGGCTGCATAAGATATTAAAGCAAATCTTTCAGCGGTTTCTTCATGGCGATGGATATAATCTTCATTACCGACAATTTCTTCGACCATATCTTCGGCACCTTCGCCGGTATAAACAGCAGCGAACGTGGCTAACGATGAAATTACCAGGATAACAAGACCGGTTTTGCGAACATCTGAAGATTTAAATAAAAAGCCGGACGCAAGTATCGATACTCCTATGATCATGCCGACAATCGGGAAATGATTAATGATCAGATGTAAATGCGCATCATTCATCGCATACCGATTGATTTTAACGACCTGATGAACTCTGAAGCAGTTTCACCATTGTAAACACCCGTTTTCCCAAGCACTCGCGAAGTTCCGTCGAGAATTACAACAAGAGGAAAAAATCCGTCCTTATTATATTTCTCCACGATCATCAGCTTGTCGGCTTTGGTTTCCATTGGTTCATTTTCGCGGAAAACAGGGCGGGCAAGAATGTAATTCTGACCTGCAAATGTGAGAAATTCTTCAGATGAAAAAACTTTCTCCTCAAGCGTCTTACACATCTCGCACGCATCGGAAACAGAAAAATACAGTAGTACTTTCTTGTTTGACATGGCAGCTTCCCTGGTCGCCTCTTTCAAATCATCATTCCACTGCTGCGCAACGGCAGCATTTCCAAACATCAACAGCAACAATAGAAATCTCATCAAATCAGTTTTTTAAATACAAGCTGCGCCTTTCCGTCAACGAACAAATATAACCTTCCGTTTTCAATATGATATGATTTTACCGCATGAAGCAATTTCATAAATTCGGATTCCCTGTTACCCGAAAGGCACATCATTTTTGTTGAGATCACATCCGTAAATTTGATCTGGCTGTAGTCACGCAGATCCAAACCGCCATTTACCCTGTTGCATCCGCCAAAACCTGAAAATATCCGCTCTTTAATGTGAAGGTCGATATATGGCAATTCTTTCCCAAATTCATTGGGTTTGACTTTGAACCCGCCAAGCGATTCGAGTTGCCACGCTGCGTTCAATCGTTTGTCCGCCAAATAAGTTCCGCAGCCCTGAAGTTTTTGCGGTGATTTCATCTTGCGGCGCGAAATGGAAACATCGGCAGCAAATTCAAATGCCACGTCCGAAACTGAACCCCGGCATGAATCCTTTGCAATTTTAATTACGATCTCATCCTTTTTCAGTTTACTTCGATAAATTCGGACACCCGCACTGTCTTTAGGAGTAACATACGGAACGGAAAAACTTTGATTTTCCTTCTGGGTACGATATAAAATTTCCGTCGAGCGGATTTCGACGGTCCATAATTGCTCGCGGTCTGTTACTATAAAGAAAGCATTGGGATTTCCGGGCAAAACCGGTTTCGCATTTTTCTGCGCGATCGAGAGGCTGCATGACATCGCCAACATCGCCGCAAACAGCGTTGGTAATTTCTTTTTCATACCTACAATTTACAACATTCCGTTGTATTTACGAACAAACCATTCGATGGCGAGCGACAATGTAATGATGATCAACAGCCAGATCCAATCAATGATTGGGGTTCGCTTTGTAATCGTTTTTTCGACAGGCTTATAATTCTCATCGGCAAGCAGGATCTTTACAAGTTCGTCAACCTGCGCGGGGAGAAATGATTTTCCATTTGTTTGTGAAGCCATTTGGTTCAGCCGGGCAACATCAGGATTGACAAACTGCTTTTCTATGTCGAAGTCGAGGATTTCAAAATATCCGTTGTAAGTTGTGTTTGAATTCAGTTCGCGGACCGAAAAATCATACCTGCCTGCGGCGAGTCCGTCCAGATTGACTTTAAACGTATTGCCGCTCTTAAGCATATCGTAACGTTTGGACTGCTTTGTATCTTTATTTACGACACTTACTGTCAGCCGCGCCCGTTCGTCAAATTCATAATTCTTATTAAAAAATTGTGCACCGATCTCGATCTGGTCGCCGGAATTGTAAAAGCTTTCGTGATTAACAACCAATGATTTCCTTTTGTTATCCGATGCGAGAAACTGGATTATCCTGTCGATGAACTGATCGAACTTTTCAAAGCTCCGGTTATCGAGATGACTTTGAATGCGCCATTTCCAAATATTCTCACCAAGCAGAAAAGCTGTACGTTTCCTCGCGTTTTCCACAAATGCGAGCATTGGCTGGTTTGCAGAAATATTCCGGATATTCGACGATAGCAGCGTATTTACATTCGCGTTAACCGTGACATTGCCAAACGAATGCTGAAGTGGCGGCAAATTGGAAAATCCGATATCTTCCGCGGCGAAAAAATTGAATTGATCATTAAATTCCGGCAGGTAATCTTCCGATTGTCCGCTCATTCTGAACGAAAGCTGATCCTGCGCGCGGTTCAGCATGCTGAAATCAGTACTGGTCCCGGTTATCGTCCACGTGTTTATCCCGGCATTTGCCGCGCGTTCATAAATGTTTCTGAATGATGAATCTGGCTGGTAAATGATCAGGATATTGTAATCATCGAATGACTTGAGATCGGAAGGTTTGACGATCGTCACTTTGCGCTGAGCATTGGTTTCGATGCTTCGTTTGAGCGCTCCAAGATCCGGATGGTTAAGCGAGGAAATTATGGCAACGCCTGTCTTCTGGTCGATGACTTCAACTGCAAAATTCCGATAGTTATTGAAGGTGTTCTTTTCAGCTTCGCGCGAAGTTACCGATGCCCGGAAGATCTGCAATCCCGGAGAATCTGCCGGCAGCAGAACGTTTATGACGGCCGAACGGTTCGAAGGTGAAAAATTTACCTGTTGCCTTGTTACGACATTTTTGCCGCGGGAAATGGCAAAATCGGCGGTAATGGTCTTATTTCCGGAATACTGCAGAAAAACTTCGGCCGGAAATTTATTTTTGAGAAATGCATATTTGTTGACATTTAACCTCGAAACGCGCAGATCGAGAAAGGTGGTCGTATCGCCTAAGATTACAGGATAAACTTTATTTGATTGATCGAATGCGTAAACAAAATCGTTTCCTGATGTTTGATTGCCATCTGTTAGAATAATGCTCGGATACAATTTATTCTTGTTGATGCTTTGCAGGTTTTTGGCGACTTCGGCAATGTTTGACTGCCTGCCTTTATAATCCTGGTTTCCTGCGGGCGAAAATTCAGCATCGAACTGATATGGTTGTATGTCAAATTTCTCGGCTAGCGCCCGGTTGGTTGTCAGTTCGGAAAAAGCTTTGGATGCTGCCCCCGATGCGCCAAGCTCACTGATCGACGCGGAATTATCGAGTACAACCGGAAGCGGAGCTTTCTCCGTTTCATACGATTTTCGGGAAACGACCGGGTTGATAAGCAGGAGCAGCAGTCCGAATATTGAAATGAATCTCAATATTGAAAGCCAGAGCGCGACTTTGCTTCTGTTACCGCGGAAAAAGTATTGAAAAAACGACAACGCGGCAGCGATTGCAATGGATAGGATTAAAAGTAGCACTGTGCCTGTTGTCATTTATATGTTGCCGTTAGCGAAGCTTAGCCCTGATGGGAGCGGCATCCTTTTGGGCGCGTTCGAGTACGTCCGCAGGACGGTATCGAGAACTGCGCGAAAGATACAGCGGACAGCAGGAATAAGCTCCAGATAAAAACGTGATAATTAAAATGTATTATGTCAGCATGCCGCCATCGACGTTCATCACCTGCCCGGTTACGTATGCGCTTAAATCGGAAGCCAGAAATAAACATGCATTAGCGACATCTTCGGTAGTTCCGCCACGTCTGAGCGGAATGCTGTCGCGCCAGCCTTGAACAACGTCTTCATTTAGTTTCGCGGTCATTTCGGTCTCGATGAATCCCGGTGCTATCGCGTTGCATCTGATGTTGCGGGAACCAAGTTCGAGCGCAACCGACTTCGTAAATCCAATCACACCGGCTTTTGATGCAGCGTAATTTGCCTGACCGGCATTTCCTTTTACACCTACAACCGAACTCATATTGATGATCGAACCCGCGCGGTTCTTCAGCATCGTTTTCTGAATTGCCTTGGTCATATTGAAAACCGATTTAAGGTTTACATCAATGACTTTATCAAAATCTTCTTCGGACATCCGCATTAAAAGGTTGTCTTTGGTTATACCTGCATTATTTATAAGGATATCTACATTGCCAAAATCGGCAAGTACTGCATCCACGAAGGATTGCGCCTGAGTAAAATCTGCTGCATCAGATTGATATCCTTTGGCTTTGATTCCTAATTTATTCAATTCATTTTCAAGAGCAATGGCTGATTCCGCAGACGAGCTATATGTAAAAGCGACATTAGCGCCGTGGTTGGCAAAAACCTGAGCAATCCCCTTTCCTATCCCACGGCTTGCACCTGTTATAATCGCAGTTTTCCCTTCAAGTAACTTCATAATTTGATTTTTTGTTAAGGCATACAAATATACTGGTTTTTAAAAGGTATGCATAATAGAGTAACAAGGATTTACCAATTACAGAATGATAGTTTTTTGTTTAACATATATTATAAATAATTAAACAATATTATTAAATGAAATTCAGAGCAATGACGGTATCTCACTCTGGAATAAACACCTAACTACTTGTTTTTTAGATTATAAACAACATAGACAAAAGCTAAATAATTATTATACAGCATTCAGGTTTATACAAACGTGTTTATTTTTATTGCTGAATTTTAAAACGACTATCATGAAAAAAATTACAAAAAAACTATTGTCATTGATTGCACTGGTAATGGTGCCATTCGCAATGATCGGACAAACCGCGCGCGTACAGATCATTCACAACTGTGCTGATCTCGCAGCTGCCGAAGTCGACGTTTACCTTAACGGCGGATTGTTACTGGATAACTTTGCTTTCCGCACCGCAACGCCATTCATCGACGCGCCTGCCGGAGTTGTTTTGAATATCCAGGTAGCGCCGGGAAACAGCGCAAGTGCCGCAGATGCGATCTACTCCATTACACCAACTTTGGCCGATGGTGAAACTTACATTTTGGTGGCAAACGGAATTGTCAGCCCAACCGGATATTCCCCTGCGCAGCCGTTTGAACTATCGGTTTATGCAATGGGCCGCGAAACAGCAACATCGGCAACCAACACAGATATCCTTGTAAACCACGGTTCGACAGATGCCCCAACTGTAGATGTCGTCGAAACCAGCGTACCTGCCGGAACGATCGTCGATAATATTTCCTTTCCTTCATTTCAGGGTTACCTCGAACTGCCGACAGCCGATTA
>CBDUBJ010000001.1:0-182810 GCA_965365355.1 uncultured bacterium | reverse complement strand
GCTACCTCACGAACCCTGTGTCCGTGATTCTTGTGCTTCTTATGTTTCTTCCAATATTTCTTCTTGTTCTTGTAATGCTTCTTTTTCAATTCCTTCCTTTCGTCATCGCTGAGATTTGCATTTGCCAACGCCGCCCTGTCTCTTGCCGCAGCGGCCCTTTTTCTAGCCTCGAGCGCCGCTTGCTCGCGTGCCACTCTTTTTCTTTCAGCCTGGACGGCGGCTTCACCGATGGCTTGTTTCTCTGTCTTTTCGACGTTGTTCCATGTTGCTTTCTTTTTGATTGTCTGGGCCGTTGCGACCGTTCCAAATCCGAAGACCAATAACATGGCAAGAATTAGCTTTTTCATAATGAGTTATTTTGATTTGATTTTAAAATTACAATTACCAAGCCAGAAATATCTTAATTGTTTTGTAATACATTTTACATGTTTAATATAGTGGATCTTATCGCAACCAATTTTGTCATTAATCCTTCAAATAAATCCAGCTGAAGCATGTTTGCACCGTCGCTTTTTGCGTTTGCCGGATCAAAATGTGTTTCAATAAATATTCCGTCAACGCCCACAGCAATTCCCGCCTTAGCAATTGTTTCGATCATCTCCGGCCGTCCGCCCGTTACGCCCGCCATCTGGTTCGGCTGCTGTAGCGAATGCGTCACATCGAGAACCGTCGTGGCGAATTGCTGCATTGTCGGGATTCCGCGAAAGTCAACGATCATATCCTGATATCCGAACATTGTCCCGCGATCGGTGACCATCACATTTTCATTGCCGCAGTCGAGAACTTTCTGCACAGCGTGTTTCATGCTTTCAGGACTCATAAATTGCCCTTTTTTCAAATTGACAGTCCTGCCGGTATTTGCAGCGGCCACAACAAGATCGGTTTGACGCACGAGAAACGCAGGGATTTGAAGCACGTCGACATATTCTGCCGCCATGGCCGCGTCATCGTTGGTGTGGATATCCGTGACGGTAGGAACTTTGAAAGTTTCAGCAACCTTTCGTAAAATTTTCAAAGCCTTCTCATCGCCGATGCCACAAAAGCTATCGATGCGCGATCGGTTCGCTTTCTTAAACGAACCTTTAAATATATAAGGAATCCGGAGCTTATCTGTGATCTCAGTCAGACGTTCTGCAATTCGCAATGCCATTTCTTCACCTTCGATTGCGCACGGCCCCGCCAAAAGAAAAAAGTTGTCGCTTTCCAGATGACTAATATTAGGTATGTTTTTTATATCCATTATTTTTTTGGTTCAAGTCCTTTTTTAATTTCAAATCCCACTGGAACCATCAGGTGTCCTTTATCATAAATATTAAAATACAACCTGATCGGACGATTCAATCCAACCCAGGTAATTTCATAAACATCTAAAAATCCTGCACCCATTTCTGTTCGTTTCGAAGGAAAAGGGCAGCAGCTTTCAACCTTCTTAAAGAATAGTTTTTCACCTTTCGGACCAGTAAGTGCATTTAAAAATCGCTGCTGGTTGATCACGTCATCCTTGGTGTTTTTGTAAAAGCAGTTTATTGGATAATCAGGATCGTAGCCATATTTTTTATCAGTCGCATATTCTGTGATGATAAAACTATTGGACGTCGATAGCTGTGGAATAGGAGCGTTGTCATCAACATTTTTTATGGTTGATTTTGTACTGACGCAAGACGATGCAATTATCATCAAAGCCAATAAGGATGCAAATCGGAATCTCATATAATCTGTTTTTTATTCCTTAAAATCAGCGCGATGGCCGCCGATGCTAATATCCCGGCAGACAAACCGCCCATCGAACCTTGAATGACGTAACTGCGCAGGCTGAAAAATAATTCTGCATTTTCTTTTTTCTGCAGGCCTTCCGTCACATAATATCTGATCATATTTTCAAAGTAGTCCGGTGAAATAACATTATAGGTAATGTAGTTCACCAGCGGACCCAAGATCGCTATAAAGACCGCAAGGTAAACTCCTGAAAGAAATCCCTGCGTCCAATACATTGAATTTCCATAGTAATTAATTTTCTTTTCGCGGATTGCAAAAAAGAATATCAGCGCGCCAACAATTCCAAAAAGATTTGTCAATAGCAGCTGCCTGTCGATATACCTGTCGTGAAGCCCGACGGTTTTCTCAATGAACATCCAGCAGATCAGTGAAACACTATAAATCAGTGCCCACTTCATTTCAATCTTAAATCTTTTCATATTCGAATTACCGCAAATTTACTGTTTATTTTATCATTGGCTATGTGTGCGTCTAATTCCTACTTTTGTAAAAACAACTTTATGGAATTCCTAAATCAAACGTGGCCATGGTACATTTCGGGGCCGCTGATCGGGCTGGTGATGTTAACGCTGATTTATTTCGGGAAAGTCTTTGGCATGTCGACAAACCTGCGGTCACTTTGCAGCATGACCGGCGTTGGAAAAATTGTCCCGTTCTTTAATTTCGACTGGCGGGCGCAGCGTTGGAATCTCGCCGTCATACTCGGTGCAATGATAGGAGGGTTTGTTGCTGTAAATTTCATGAGCGATCCAACAAATGTCGACCTGAATCCGCAAACCATCGAACAACTGAGCAATCTGGGAATCGATGCACCTGAAGGCAAAATCCTTCCTGATGTTATTTTTGGACAGAATGCATTGTGGCAGCCAAAGATGGTTTTCATTCTGATTATTGGCGGCGTACTCATTGGATTTGGAAGCCGTTACGCAGGTGGATGCACATCCGGCCACGCGATCTCGGGATTGAGCAACCTTCAGATCCCGTCTTTAAAAGCAGTTATCGGTTTTTTTGTCGGAGGTTTGATCATGGCACATTTTATTATCCCAATGATTTTCTAATATGAAAGCAATCAAATATTTATTGGTCGGATTTATTTTCGGGATCATACTTACAAAATCCGAAGCGGTTTCGTGGTATCGAATTTATGAAATGTTCCATTTTCAGTCGTTTCACATGTACGGCATCATCATGACTGCCATAGCGGTCGGATTAATTGGAATCCAGATCATCAAACGGAATAAACTAAAGGATTTTAAAGGCCAGGCGATCGTCATTGCCGATAAGGAGAAAGGATCTTTCAGGTACTGGGCAGGCGGATTGTGTTTCGGATTGGGTTGGGCACTTGCGGGAGCTTGTCCGGGGCCGATTTTTATTTTACTGGGTTCTGGATTCATTTCCGTTGGCTTCATATTGATCGGCGCATTGGCCGGAACATTTATATATGGTTTGATCAAAGACTACCTGCCGCATTAAACAAAAATGATAATTTCTTCTTAAATCGCTGATTTTACAGTAATAGGCTGACTATTTTTGAGAATTAACTCTAATTAAATTTTGACTATGAAGACGATTAAATTATTTATGTCGGCGCTTTTGATTACCGGACTGATGTCAACCACATCATGTTCAAGCGATGATGATGGAGGATCTCAGACAGGCGGCGATCTTACCGCACGCTGGAATCCGACAAAAACTGTTACTAAAGTTGGAAATGGCGACGATGAATCGACGCCTTACGGGGATAATGACCCGGATTGCAATAAAAACTACGTCGAATTTATGGAGAATGGAACTGTAAGGATCGTTGCTTTCACCAGTCCGTTTGATGAATGTCAGGAATTTGTGGATGCAGAGGCAACAACTTACACGCGCACTGAAAATATGTTGACAATCGTAGGTAACGATAATTATGATGGCGTTTATGAAATCATCAGGCTCACCAATTCGGAGCTTCGCATCCGCGAGGAAACGAATGCCGGTGGCGTAACGATCACCACGACGATATTCTTTACGAAAGCATCCAACCAAGGATAAAAAAAGCCCTCAATAGAGGGCTTTTCTTTTATACAATTTCGGCACTTAAACCAGCGTCCAGGAGTTGAAGGCACTGCGGAACAAGCTCTTCCATCGAACCGGTTTTAACCGTGCATTTTCCTTTATAATGAACGATCAGGGCACATTGTTCTGCCTGCTCAGCCGTATGTTTGCAAACCCTGATCAATGTTTCGATCACATGATCGAACGTGTTGACATCGTCATTATACATGACAATCTCATGATTCAGGGCCGAATCTTCGGCAACTTCTACTTCTTCTTGAATTTTTTCCTTCCAGGCCATATTGGACAAAAAACGTCAAACTAATTTACATATTTTAAGGACGCCCAATTATTGCGTAATTTTTTCGAAACATAGGTCAAACCTAAATTTTCGCAGCGTTCGTTGATCGCTTCAATATCATTTTCGTAAAATCCGCTTAATAACAACACGCCATTTTTATTGAGGCATTTTAAATATTCCGACATATCACTCAGGAGAATGTTGCGGTTGATATTTGCTATAACGACATCGTATTTTTTTCCGTCAAGCAGACTGGCATCACCTTCGAAGACTTCGATATTCGTACAGCCATTCCTTTCGGCATTTTCAATTGAATTCAGATAACACCAGTTGTCGATATCGATCGCGTCGATTGGTTTTGCTCCTTTCATTTCTGCCAAAATTGCCAGGATCGCAGTACCGCAGCCCATATCGAGCGTTTTTTTATCATACAGATCCAGTTCAAGCAAATGCTGTATCATCATGTGCGTCGTTTCATGATGACCGGTTCCGAAACTCATTTTCGGTTCAATGACGATATCAAATTCGGCATTGGTTTTCGGATGAAATGGCGCGCGGACATGACATTTTCCATCAACATCGATCGGTTCAAAATTCTTTTCCCATTCTTCATTCCAGTTTACCTGCTCGATTTCTTCCACTTTATATGAAACCGTAAACTCAGGAGATTTCAAGATGTATATGTCATCCAAAACATCAACAGACCAAAGTTCCTTACGGATATAGGCAACGATGCCGAAATCGGTTTCAACAAAACTTTCAAATGGCTTTTCTCCCAATTCCGCAACGAGGATCTCGGAACCAAGTTCTTTCGGTTCAACAGTAAAATGATATCCAAGATATGTGTTCACGTTTTTTTTGCAAAGGTATAAAACTGCATCGTTTTTCGATTGTTAATGTAACTTTGCACAAAATTTTTAACCATGCGGAAATTACTTTTCACTATTGTTTTCTCTCAAATGATATTCGTCGGCTATGGGCAGGTTGTCGACCCAAAAACTGAAAACGATATCAGGCTTTCAACGCTTCCATATTATAATTATGGAAAGGGAATCGGAATTACATCTCCGGACAGCTTGTATCAATTCAATATCCGCTTCAGGCTGCAGAATCGTGTTACATATATCGATAATGAAGATGAAAGTCCGGCTTATGACGGGCAGATCAGAAGGCTACGACTGAGGTTTGACGGTTTTGTCGTTGATCCGACAATTCTATACGCCATTCAGTTGTCTTTTGCTCCGGGCGATGTAGGTGAAGTCCGCGAGGGTGAAAACATCAATATCATCCGTGATGCCGTAATCATGTACCGGCCGAATAAGAAATGGAATTTCAGTTTCGGGCAAACAAAGCTTCCGGGAAACCGCCAGCGTGTAAACTCGTCAGGCGCGCTTCAATTGACAGATCGATCGATAAACAATGCGAGATTTACGATCGATCGCGATTTCGGATTTCAGGTACATCATATGAATGAGGATTTAGACCGTTTTTCATATAATATCAAATCAGCATTATCTACAGGTGAAGGCCGGAATGTTACCGGAAAGGCTGACGACGGCGTTGCGCTGACAGGAAAGCTCGAACTGTTTCCATTTGGCGCTTTCCAAAGAGACGGAACTTACTTTGAAGGTGACCTCGTTCGCGAAAAAATGCCAAAGCTTTTATTGTCGGGTGTTTACCATCAGAACAATCTTGGGCTACGCACACAAGGCCAGCTTGGAAATGACCTGTTCGAAGCGCGTACGATGCGTTCTGTGTTAATCGATGCTATGCTTAAATATAATGGCTGGGCTGCGATGGCGGCGTATATGTCGAGATCAACCAGCGAAAATGCCGTTACCGTAAATCCCGACGATGTGACACAGACGAGCAATGTTTTTGCAGGCCACGGATTCGACTATCAGCTGAGCTATATTTTTCAGAACGATTATGAATTGATCGGACGATATTCGATTCAGAAAGTCCACCATGAGATTGAAGACTTTACGCCTCATACAAAGCAATATTCCCTTGGCGTTACCAAATATATTTGGGAGCATACTTTTAAACTACAGACAGAACTGACATACGATACACTTGATTTCTCCGATGGTTCCTCAAGAAACAATTGGTATCTTCGATTCCAGGTCGAAATCGGAATATAAAAAAATCCCGCTCTAAGGCGGGATTTTTCATTTTTATTATCTGAAATTATCTTACGATAAGTTTTTGCGTCAGTCCTGTCGAAGTGCGCACAAAGTACATTCCCGGCGCAAAAGAAGCTGTATCGATCGTTTCGGTATTTAAAGCCGAATGCACTTTTTTACCTGTCATATCGTAAACAATGATATCGGCAGCAAAACTCAACTGCACGATGCCGCGCGAAGGATTTGGATAGATCCTGAATGAATTGGCTGTATTAAAATCAGGAGTTGCAAGCGATCCGTCAAAATTAAATGTATAGTCACAACCTGACGGAAGTCCATTCGCACCTGTGATGCTTCCAATGATCAAACTATAATTTTGGTCACCAAAGGCTTGCGAAAATGTCAATGTCACGGTGTTGCCTTCAACAGTCGCCGAAGTCAATCCATCGATTCCCGTATAATTAGATAATGTCGTTGCTGAAGTGGTGTTCACCGGTCCGTTGAATGCAATCGAAATCGTTGTGTCATTTGGTACCAAAACACTGCTGACCTGAACTGCCATTGGGAAATTCCATGCCGGCCATGTCTGAGGATCTGTTCCTCCGGCACTTGCTGTCCAGTTTGCAGGATTCATTATGGCAGCGCGCAATTGCGTCGTGGTGCCGGTTTGTGTTCCGCTGTAATAAGCATTGATTGCATTTCCTGCTGTGTTTCCAGGCGCTGTGCTCGCATTAAGTGCACTGACACCGCTGGTAAGTCCGGCCGGAATCATCGAAGAGCTTCCTGTACAAACTGTATTTGTACCGACCCAACCGTTTGATGTCAAGGCAGTAAGATAATTAGGCGCAGCTGCAGTTCCGGTATATGCGATAACCTGGTCGCCGCCTGCACTTAATCCGAATCCTGTGCCTGTCGACGTTCCAAGGCTTGTGACTAATGTATTTGTCTGGACATTTACTACAGTTCCTGCAGGAACGCAAGTGTTTGCCGGGGCCGTCCAACTGATTCCGCCCGGACATTGAGGCTGTGCGTTGGTTGTATATTTGGCGTCTGTGAAATTTATGACAGTTCCGCCACCGATGCTTACCAATGTAACAAATGCTATTTCGTCCTCAGCTCCTGTGGCACTCATCCTGTAACCAACGAACGCAATATCGCCGGCCTGAAGCGCGGTTTGCGCCGCAATGGTCGTGAAAGTTGCAGATGTAGGAAGCGTCAGCGCATTATCGTTAAAATCTTCGACGGCATTCTGCATGAGAGCGATATAATAAGTCTGGTTATTATTCAGATCCGAAATAGGATTGATCGTAATGATATTTCCTGAGATCGTTGCATCAAACGGAACCACAGCTCCTGAAGCATCGTTTACACGAAGTTCTACTATCGCGTCGACGTTTGTATTGTCGATAGTTGCATTACCCTCGACAAGTCGGATGTTTTCATTGAATGAAATGGTCGGACTGATATCCACCGCAATATTTGTCGAACCGTTTGTCGGTGCAATAGTCGCAACAGGTGGATTGACGTCGCCGCCAATTTGCGTTGCATCAACGGTAAAATTGTCGAAACGGTTATTTCCCGCCGTTCCGCCGTCGCCTGCTGCAAATGAAACACGGATTTTAAAATTCGGATTATTATCAGCACCGGCAATTGCAGAGAAATCGAGCGTTTCCAATGCAGGATCACCATTATTTGGAGCGATGATCGAAAAAGAAACAAACGTTGTTCCGTTCAAAGAATATTGCCAAAGCTGATTTCCGGCACCTGAACCTGAGCGGCGAGTAGCGAATTTCACGATTGGATTCTGATAGCCTGTTGTCGGAATCGAAAACTCAAGCTGGCCGCCGATCGGATCGTTAAACCTAAGATGCGTTCCTGCAGGATCGCCATTGCGTGCGTTAAGGTTTTGTACATCGAAATTCTGACCGGTTCCGCCAGCTGCATCGATGGCACTGATCCCGCCCGTTACATGAACGATGCCCGCACCCGGAACCAACGAAAGTGTCGGAGTTGTGAGCGCCGTAACTGAAGAATTGTTATTGAAGTTCCAATAATGCACAAGCTGCTGACCTGTAGCAAACTGAGCGAAGGCAAAAAATAAAAGGAGCATTGCCCTTCTTGCGTAAATATTTGTCATATCATTTTTTTTTGATATACAAAAGTCGCAAAAAACTACGCAATGTGTATTAAATGATTATTAAATTGTAGGGAAATGATGCTAAAATTTATTCATCCTGTGTCTGTGCCTGCATTTCCTCTCCAGGTTTGATGGAAAAAACAAGAATTTTTTGGTAGCGTTTTTCGTCAGCATCGTACACAAAGGTGAATGTTTTAGCTTCGGGATTGAAGGTCAGCTTACTACGCATGATCTTAGATCTCATCTGCCACGTCGGTTCTTTTTTTTCATTAACCGAAAATGCGGCAATCGAGCCATGGAACAGCCGTGTGCGTCCGTTATCTGTCAGCGAAATGGCAATATATCCGTTGCTTCTGGATCCAATCTCACGAATATCGATCAAAGAATGCTCGTACTCAGTTTCCTTTAAGATATAACTTTGGGTGTCATCGCTCCAGATGAAATACTGGCGCGAGTCTGAAAAATATCGTTCCTGGCTGTCGACCTGGGCAAGGCCAAAAAACGGAACAAGCATAAACATTAGTAGTAGGTTTTTCATTTTTTTTCGCAAAAGGGGATAACGAGAAAAAAAGCTTCAAATTGTATATAAAGATATTTTACAACGGACTATGAATCTGCCGCAGTAACAATTGCAGCGAAATCCTTGGCTTTCAATGATGCGCCGCCAATTAGTCCACCATCAACATCGGGTTTCGAGAAAATCTCACGCGCATTTTCGGGTTTGACGCTTCCGCCGTATAAAATGCAAACTTTGTCCGCAACGCTGTTTCCGTATTTAGACCTGATCGTCTGCCTTATGAATGCGTGCATTTCCTGAGCCTGCTCTGGTGTAGCCGTTTCGCCTGTTCCGATTGCCCAGACCGGTTCATAAGCCAGAATAATATTATCCCAATCGTCGGCTTCGAGATGAAACAGTCCATCGTGCAACTGGATTTCGACAACATTAAAATGATTCTCGTTTTTACGGTCCTGAAGTTCTTCGCCAAAACAAAATATCACTTCCATTCCGTTTTGCAGCGCAGCGTCGGTTTTGAAGGCGAGAACAGCATCCGTTTCATGAAAATATGTCCGTCGCTCTGAATGCCCGATAATTACAATGTTCACACCGACGCTTCGGATCATATCTGCAGAAACTTCGCCAGTGAACGCACCGTTTTGAGCCTGATGCATATTTTGTGCAGCAACTTCGATGTTGGTGAATTGCAAATGTTCTGCTGCCGAAGAGAGATTTACAAAACTTGGCGCCACAATGACCCGGGCAGATGCATCTGTCGGAACTTTGTCGATGATCTCATTAAGCAGATCCTCCGTTTCTTCAGCGTTTTTGTGCATTTTCCAGTTTCCTGCAACAATCTTTCTTCTCATTATTTTATCGATTTTAGCGTCTCGTGAATTTTATCAAAATCTGTTTCGATGGCATTGTACAAAGCCGGATTTCCGTCTTTGTCGACGACGATATATCGCGGGATCCAGTTCAGTGAGATCGCCGATCCAAATGCTCCTTTCATACCGTCGGGCGCAAGATAGTGGTCGCCGCGCAGTGAATATTTTTCAATGCCTTCTTTCCATTTGTCGGAAGTTTTATCCATTGAGATAAACACATAATCGACATCGGGAAAGGCAGCCTGCGTGTCTTTTAATTTCGGCATCGCCTTGATGCAGTCGCTGCACCACGAAGCCCAGACCTCTATCACAACAGGTTTGCCTTTATGCTTATTCAAAATTTCCGAAAAGGATACATCCGTGCCGTCAAGTGATTGTAGTTTTTCATTCAGTGCGGCATCGGAAAAACGGTCTTTTTGAGCGTTCGAACAGGATATCATAAAGAATGCGGCTATAAATGGAAATAAAATTTTCATGATCATTGTTTTTTTTTGCCCTGGTCATCGAGAAACACAGGCTTACTTTTCTTTTTGCGCTTTTTAGGAAAGTACATTTCTTTTAATTTGGCTGCAATCACAATGAATGATACGGCCATCATAAGGCATCCGGTAATGATGTAAAACACAGGCCCGGGAAGAATATTTTCGATGGTTGCGACATAATTCAATACATAATATCCGCCAATCATACCGACCAATGCAAGAAGCATGATCTTAAGGTTTTTTGCGGAATGGTTAACTTTTTTTGCCATGCGTAAAGTTACAGGTTTAATTGGTCGGCATCGTTGTGATGCAGTTTTTGTACGATCGTGCCATTTTTAATGACCACTATGCTCGGATTGGCACGCTCAATCGTTTTCAGGGTAGTCGCATCGCAGAAGTAAAAATCGAAGTCCAAACCGTATTTTTGCTTCGTATTTTTAATTTCATCCTCGCCTGACGCCGTCATTGCTATGACCGTATAGCCTTTTTGCATCGCCATCCTTGCGACGTTATCTATCTTTTGCATGCCTTCATCATCTGACTTCGAAAGATCGTAAGCAACAAAAACCAAAAGTTTCGGCTCAGCAAGCAGCTCATCTTTATAATCCGAGCCATCTTTCTCCATCGTAAAATCGTGGATAGGCGGAACATAACCCTGAGAGATCACTTTGTCGATACGGTCTACGAAAGTTGCACCTTCAGGAATGCTCATTAGGTCTTTTTCACCGAATTCCTTTTTGACACCGTTGACATCATATATAAAAATCATTTCGATAACCGATTTTGGCGCACCTTCAGGGATCGACATGCCTTCGGTAATATTGGTGCCGACCTTGTACGCACGAAAATCGACGATCGGCAAATGATTCAGTACCCAATAGCCCATAAAAATGCAGGCAGCAAGACTGACAAATGAAATAGCCGCAGTTATTTTGTTTGGAAATATTGGCCTGATCAATTTCCGGTTAACAAAAAGAACAATGATGAATACTAAAAGTACCACGTCCTTAGTAAATGATTCCCAAGGTGTTAATTTTAACGCGTCGCCAAAACAGCCGCAGTCGGTCACCTTGTTGAAATACGCGGAATAGAATGTGAGAAACGTAAAAAATACGATCATCAGCAGTAGGCTCCAGATCGTAAAGCGCGGTTTATAACCTACGAGCAGCATGACGCCGAGCACAGCTTCGAAAATGACGATCATCACCGCAAGCGGCAACGCGATGGGGATCAGAAAAGGAAGATTTAAAACCGTTTCGCCGAAATATTCCGCAAGTTTATATGAAAATCCTACGGGATCATTGAGTTTGATCAACCCCGAAATGATGAAGAGCAGTCCGACAAAAATTCTGGAAAATTGTGTTAGGATATTTTTCATGTTGATTTGAATCCGGATAAAATTAGGGCAAATACGGCATAGTTGATCATGTCCTGATAATTGGCATCGATGCCTTCGGATACGATCGTCCTGCCTTTATTGTCTTCTATTTGTTTGACGCGAAGTATTTTTTGCAGAATCAGGTCTGTGAGCGAACTGACGCGCATCTCACGCCAAGCCTCGCCGTAATCGTGATTTTTTGCTTCCATCAGGGATTTCGTCGCATCGACTTTGGTATTGTAAAGTTCGACTGCGCGCGCGGTATCTAAATCCGGCTGTTCGGCCACGCCAAGTTCTAGCTGGATAAGAGCCATGATCGAATAGTTGATGATGCCAACAAACTCCGAGCTTTCGTCTTCATCAACTTTCCGCACTTCGTTTTCCTGAAGGCTGCGGATGCGCTGCGCTTTGATAAATATCTGATCGGTCAGCGATGGCAACCGAAGGATCCGCCACGCACTGCCATAATCTTTCATCTTATTCGTGAACAGCGTCCGGCAGGTTTCGATGATGCGGTCGTATTCACTGGAGGTCTTCTGCATTGGCTATATTTGTACAAATTTCCCCAAAAATAACAATTCATTACACAAACCGAAACATTTACACCAACAATGACCATCAATTGCCGCGGAAAACTTATCGATCTTGCCAAGCCCTGCGTCATGGGGATTTTAAATGTCACTCCCGACTCTTTCTTTGATGGAGGAAAATATGAATCTGAAAAGAGCATTTTAAATCGTGCGGAAATCATCATTGAAGAAGGCGCAGCATTTATAGATATGGGCGGATATTCCTCACGGCCAAACGCTTCCGATATTTCAGCTGATGAAGAAATGCAAAGGATCGTACCTGCGATTGAAACGGTGATCAGGCATTTTCCCGATGCGTCAATATCGGTCGACACTTTTAGAAGCAGCATTGCAAAAGCGTGTATCGAAGCCGGTGCATCGATCGTAAACGACATTTCGGCCGGTCTGCTCGACGATCAAATGCTGGAAACCGTATCGAAGCTGAAAGTGCCCTATATCATGATGCATATGCGCGGCACGCCCCAAACGATGCAGCAGTTTACGGCTTACGATGACCTTATTTCTGATGTTTTATTTTATTTTTCCGAACGGATTTCGGCTGCGAGAAAACTTGGAATCGGTGATATCATCATCGATCCCGGATTTGGTTTTGCAAAAACCACCGAACAGAATTACGAGCTGATGCAAAAGCTTCAGCTTCTTAATATTGGACTGCCGATTTTAGTTGGAGTTTCCCGTAAAGGAATGGTTTATAAAGTTCTTGAAACCAACGCCGAGGGTTCGTTAAACGGAACGACGGCATTGCACATGGCAGCGTTGATGAAAGGAGCGAAAATTTTACGGGTTCACGATGTCAAAGCCGCAATTGAATGCGTCAGGATCTATAACGCGATGCAGATCACTGATGATGATAGGGTTCGTTATTCAGGATCGTAAATGCGCGATAGAGCTGTTCGACGAAAAACAATCGAA
The DNA here is from genome assembly GCA_965365355.1 of uncultured bacterium. GTDB lineage: Bacteria > Bacteroidota > Bacteroidia > Flavobacteriales > Flavobacteriaceae > Flavobacterium. Next base: position 169,688 of record CBDUBJ010000001.1, on the reverse strand, counting down.
TCATCTGATGCGAAAACGTCATTTTCGACAATGATATTTTGGCATTTGCGCGCTGATACATTTGCTCGGAAAAGCCATATGGTCCGCCAATTACGAAGACAAGCGTCTTAGTTCCCGAATTCATTTTCTTTTGAAGTTCTGACGAAAATTCAACACTTGAAAATTCCTTCCCGCGTTCGTCAAGTAATACAATATGATCGGAAGATTGTGTTTTTGACAGTATCAATTCGCCTTCTTTTTCCTTTTGCTGCGCTTCCGGCAGGTTTTTGGAATTTTTGAGATCGGGAATGATATCAATTTCAAATTTAATATAGAATGACAGCCGCTTCACGTATTCCTCGATCAGTTCCTGCATCGGCTTTTTATCGGTTTTGCCGATTGCTATAAGTTTGATGTTCATCTACTGCTGAAGTTCGGATAACAAATTTTCTATGTCGAGCCGGTCGGTATACATATTTATCGAACCATCATCGTTCAACGGCCATTGATCTTTTGGCCTGTCCCAATACAATTCGACGCCATTCCCGTCGGGATCGTCGAGATACAATGCTTCGGAAACACCGTGATCCGACGCGCCGGTCAAGGGATATTTTGCATCGGCAAGCCTTTTTAAGATGACAGCCAGATCTCTACGGGTTGGATAAAGGATCGCCGTGTGATACAGTCCGACAACGTTCCGTTCAGATTTAGGTTTTCCTTTACTATGCCAGGTGTTCAGTCCAATATGATGATGATAACCGCCCGCTGAAATAAATGCAGCCTGATCGCCATACATCTGCGTCAATGTGAAACCGAGCAGCTTGCAGTAAAAATCCATCGAGCGCTGTAAATCGGCAACTTTAAGATGAACATGGCCGATCTTTGTGTTATCGGGAACGGTGTAATTTTCCATAGCTTAAAGATAATTGACAATTGAGAATTGACGATTGATAATTAAAAAAAACCATTAAGAAATTAAGTCTACGCGCTTAATCCCTTAATGGCCCTTAATGGTAAAAAATTCTATTTATTACTTTCCGAATTTAATGGCCTGTCCTTCTTTAGATCCGTCAAGGTAAAAAGCTTCAACGCCACGGACGCCATCAAGTTTGTCGCAGATTTTCTGCACATCCTCGTCAATTCCATTATTGACGATGCCTGCCGTCACAAGCGATTTCCATTTAACGCCGCCGCCTTCTGAACGCAGCACATCATATTCTGATACCGGCTCGCACATCACGAAACAAGGCAATCCTTTAACCTTTGTAACTTTTGCCATTCCGGTTGTGCTTGCTGATCCTTTATCCGTGAACTTCACGGCAACAATGCTTTTACCCGATGTATAGATGATCGCATCGATGTTTTCGTTTTCTTTTTTCGCACGTTTGATGAATTGCTCGATGCGGCCTGCGATCGATTTATTTACAAGGCCGCCTGTAAGAAGCGATTCCGCTTTTGCTCCGGTTGCAACATCAACAACGGTTTCATATTCGCGCAGCGGCTCATTCATGATGTAAGTTTCCACACCATTTACTTTCTTGACTTTTGCAAGCAAATGCTTGTCCTTCTGAGCGGATGCAGTAATGTTAACAGCCAAAACGGCTACAAATAGTAAAATTTTCTTCATTGTTCAGGTGTTAAATTGTGGTTTGTAAATTTATTCGGTGGCATCCATATTTCCAAAAGGTGTCATGAATTTAACGGATATCATTCATTTTCGTTCTCGGCAATATATGCTAATTTAGCAAAAGCATAATTTCTTATATGATTTCAGAAGCACAATTCCAAGCCGAGTTACAATCAATCATTAAAAACGGTATCCGCGAAGATATAGGTCCCGGAGATTACAGTTCGCTGGCGTGCATTCCTCCGGATGCTGAAGGCCGCGCCAAACTTCTTGTAAAAGATACCGGGATCATCGCCGGAGTTGCATTCGCTGAAAAGATTTTTAAAGAAGTCGACCCTGCGCTTAAAATCGAAAGTTTCATCGCCGATGGAAGAAGTGTCGAATATGGCGATATCGTTTTTCATGTATTTGGCAGGTCGCAATCTATTCTCAAAGCGGAAAGGCTCGTTCTTAATTCGATGCAGCGAATGTCGGCTATTGCGACCAAAACAGCGCACTACGCAAAGCTTCTTGAAGGCACGGGAGCGAAAGTTCTGGATACCAGAAAGACTACTCCAGGTTTCCGCGCAGCCGAAAAATGGGCCGTTGCCATCGGAGGCGGTGAAAATCATCGATTTGCACTTTACGATATGATCATGCTCAAAGACAATCACATCGATTTTGCAGGTGGAATAACCAAAGCCATTGAAAAAACAAAACATTATCTTGATCTCAATAAGCTCGATCTGAAGATCATCGTTGAAGCCAGAAACCTCGAGGAAGTTTCTGAAATTTTAAAATCGGCTGGCATCCACAGAATTTTACTCGACAATTTCGATTACGATACGACACGGATGGCCGTTGCAATGATTGGCGACAAATGCCAGACCGAATCATCGGGGAATATCAATGAACAGACGATCCGTAATTATGGAGAATGTGGCGTGAACTATATCTCATCTGGCGCGCTGACGCATTCGGTTCACAACATGGACTTAAGCTTAAAGGCTTTCTGATAAAATACATAATTCGAAACATTATAGGTAATCTGAGCGCGCCGCCTTTTATATTGTATCCATTAAATTCGTTACATTCGTCGGCAAACTATTTTCTATTCCATGTCGAAAGAAGTCGAGGATAAGCTTGAAACAATTCCTGTCGTAAAGTACGTCGTCAGATATTTAAAAGGCATCCAGCTTAAATGGCTTGAAGGACTTTCACTTTACGAATTACTTGAGATTTATCTCATTGGCATCATCGATTCCGCACTGACTTACCGGGCGGCTGCCATCGCGTTCAGTTTCTTCATGGCATTGTTCCCGTTTGCGCTTTTTATCCTGAACCTGATACCATACATTCCGATTGAGAATTTCCAGGATGATTTTCTGCAATTTGTCGAGCAGAACGTGCCGCCGCGAACATATGATGCGATTGCAATTATTATTGACGACATTTTAAATAACAGTCAGAGCGGTTTGCTGTCTTCAGGTTTTATATTATCGATATTTCTGATGGCCAACGGATTGAATTCGATTTTAGGAGGTTTTGAAACGTCACATCATGTACTGATCAAGCGTGGTTTTCTTCGACAGTACGTCATCGCCTTGGGAATGTCGCTTTTGATGTCGTTCATTTTACTTTTTACCGTTGCGACGATCATTGTTTTCGAGGTATTTATCCAAAGCACCGAAATTCAGAACATCCTGCCCGAATGGATCCCGCTTATTGTTTGGGGACGTTACGTCTTTATTATTTTAATGATCCTCGTGACATCATCGATCCTTTTGAAATTCGGCACAAAGCGCACGGGAAAACGCGCGTTCATTTCGATCGGTTCGGTGTTTACGACAATTTTACTTGTTATTTCATCTTATATCTTTGGAATCTGGGTCGTACGATTTTCCCAGTATAATGAGCTTTACGGTTCAATCGGTACGCTTTTGATCATGATGTTTTACATCTGGCTTAGCTGTGTCATTTTGCTGCTTGGATTCGAGCTGAATATCGCGATCAACCGGATAAAGCGAAAAAATTTATTTACATAATTGTTTTGAAGGTATTTTGGCTACTTTTATCAACGGCTTAAAAAACAATCATATGTGGCACCCAAATCTGCTGATCGTTTCGATTGCGCTGCTGTACTTTCATGCAGGAGCGGCGCAGGGTGTCATCGGAAAATGGAAAACCATTGATGACCAGACCGGTAAGGCCATTTCAATTATTGAGATATTCGAAAAGCAGGGAAAAATCTATGGTAAGGTTGTCGAAATCCTAAACCCAAAAAGCCGGAATAAGCGATGCGATGAATGCGTTGGAGAAGATAAAGGGAAACCCATTCTCGGGCTGACCGTCATGAAGGGATTGAAGAAAGACGGGAATGAGTACAACGGTGGTCGCATTCTCGATCCGCAACATGGCAAAGAATATCGCTGTTACATAAATCTTGAAAGCGAAGACCGCCTGAAAGTCCGCGGGTATATTGGAATATCGCTTTTCGGCCGCACGCAATACTGGCATCGCGTCAAATAGAACATTTTCCCTATGAACAGAATTATTATGTTATTGCTTGCGCTGACGGGTTCGGTTGCCGTGGCGCAGACTGTCATTCCGTATGGAACGTTGGTACTTAAGACCGATCAGCGGATCGATTTCGTAAATCTCAAACTCGAAAATGGTTATGCGACTTTAAATGATGTTTCGACAAATAAAACGGTTTCATATCCGATGTCGAGCGTAAAAGCAATACAGGGTAAAGCTGCGGATCCGTCGCAGGTTCAGCAAAATATAGCGTCGAATAATACTCCTGCCGGACATTCGAAAGTTGATAAATTTGAAGTTGTCGATCCCGATCTGACAGATGGTAAATTTCGGCCGCTGTATCCCGATGGAATATATGCGACACGCGAGGATTTCATCAATAAAAAGCCTACAAGTACGGTAAAGATTGTTGCCAAAACCATCGATGGATTCGAGCGTGAAGTGCTGACGCGCATCGCCAACCAATGTTTTTTCTATTATGCAGGCGACGATTCGAAGGTGAAAAATATGTTCGCAATTTCCTATAAAGGACATTTATTCTTTCAGCTGGAAGCCATCCTGAAAAACCGGAATAAAACCGATCGCGCACAGACAAACAGCAGATTCAATCAATTTGTCAGGGTTTTGATGGGTGGCGAAAATTATTTTTATACCGAAGCGGAACTCGCAAATCAGTGGGAACAAGGTTTTGCGCACGGAGCTTTAGGCGGTGCGGTTGGAAGTGCTGTGGCAGCAGGCTCGGTTCATACAAAAGGCATCGTTTGGGATTTTGAAAATAAAGAGTTCAACATCTTTAAGAACTGCAAGGATTTTAATGTTTTTATCCAGGACAAACTTCCGGGCGGCAATATTGAATGTAAGCGTTCTCAGCCTGCGATTACCGATGTAAGGCGTATCATCGACGAGATTAAGTAATAACTTTCCGTATCTTAGCATAAACGACGCATGTATTTCGCCGAGGTAATCCTGCCGCTTTCGCTTCCTAAAACTTTCACGTACAGCATATCCGAGGCTGAATTTGATTTCCTTACAATAGGAATGCGCGTCGCTGTCCCGTTCGGCAGCAATAAAATTTATACTGCACTTGTCTGCAGCCTTCACGAGAATTCGCCGCAGCTTTATCAGGCAAAAGAAATTGAGCAAATACTGGATGAAAAGCCGCTCGTTACCCAAATCCAGATCGATCACTGGAACTGGATCGCAAACTACTACATGTGTTCTATCGGGGATGTTTACCGAAGCGCGATGCCTTCCGCATTTCTTCTTGAAAGTGAAACGATCATTGTGCTTACTGATAAATCTTTTGATTCCAACGAGCTTGCCGACGACGAGTATCTGATCTATGATGCTTTGCAGCAGCAGCGAATCCTTCATATAAAGGAAGTCATCAGCATTTTAAATAAGAAGACGATTTTTCCTGTCATCAAGAAAATGATCGATAAAGGAATTGTAGCGCTTCGCGAAGAAGTGGCGGATGGCTATAAACCGAAACTCATCAAATATGTAAGAATACATCCTGATTGGTCTCAGCCGGAAAGCCTTCAGCTGCTTCTGGAAAAATTAAAGAATGCCGAAAAGCAACGCATCGCGGTCATGTCGTATTTTAAGATAGCATCAGATGGGAAGCCAGTTCCTGTGGCATCACTTACAGATCAAGTGACACCTGCGGTCGTCAAGGCACTGACCGACAAAAATATTTTCGAACAATACTATATTAAGGAAGATCGCGTAAATTTTGCCGATCTAGAAAAAAGTCGGCCTGAGTTAAGTCTGCACCAGCAAAAAGCTTTTGACGACCTAAAGGAAAATTTCAAAACCAAAGACGTAAACCTGCTTTTCGGCGTCACATCGAGCGGTAAAACGGAAATCTACATCCGGATTATCGAAGAATTTATTGCCGAAGGAAAACAAGTATTGTATCTGCTTCCTGAAATTGCGCTGACGACTCAGCTTGTATCGCGGCTTGTCAAATATTTCGGAAATCAGGTTGCGGTTTTCCATTCGAAATATTCAAATAATGAACGCGTCGAAGTGTGGCATCATGTACTAGACGGCAGTGAAAAGGCAAAAGTGATAATTGGTGCGCGTTCGGCATTGTTTCTACCGTTCAATGATCTCGGGCTGATCATCGTGGATGAAGAGCACGAGCAGACTTTCAAGCAGCACGATCCCGCGCCGCGTTATCATGCCCGCGATGCCGCGATCGTACTCGCAAAAAGCTTTAACGCAAAGGTGCTTCTGGGATCGGCGACTCCCGCCATCGAGACGTATTTCAATGCGCAAAGCGGGAAGTTTGGACTGACCGAACTAACGGAAAGATATGGATATATCCTGATGCCGGATATTGAACTCGTCGATCTCAAGGACAAATATTACCGCAAGCAGATGAACGGCCATTTCAGCGATACGCTCGTCGCATCGATCCGGCAGACGCTTGAAGAAGGCGGCCAGGTGATCTTGTTTCAGAACCGACGTGGATTTTCACCAATGATGGAATGCATGACATGCGGCCACGTTCCACAATGCACGCACTGCGATGTGAGTTTGACGTATCATATGAACAAGGCGCAGCTTCGATGTCATTATTGCGGATATTCGATTGCCAAGCCGACGCACTGCCATGCATGCAGCAGTCCGCATCTGACAACTAAAGGTTTTGGGACAGAACAGGTCCAAACCGAACTTCAGAACATTTTTCCCGAGGCGCGGATTGGCCGGATGGACCAGGATACGACGCGCGGCAAGCACGGATTTGAAAAGATCATCGACGGGTTTAAAAACCGCGAAACCGATATACTGGTCGGAACGCAGATGCTTGCAAAAGGACTTGATTTCGACAATGTACGCCTTGTGGGCATCATGAACGCGGACAACATGTTGTATCATCCCGATTTTCGGGCGTTCGAGCGAAGTTATCAAATGATGGCACAGGTCGCGGGAAGATCGGGCAGGGCAGGCGCCCGTGGGAAAGTCATCATTCAAACGTATAATCCGCATCACAACATCATCCGGCAGGTAACCCATAACGATTACGACGGAATGTACAGGGAGCAGCTTTACGAACGTCATATATATAAGTATCCACCGTATTATAAGCTGATCCGTTTGACGATTAAGCACCGCGATTTCGAAAAACTCAGGGAAAGTGCGACCTGGCTTTTTGAAGTCTTGCAGAAAACGATGAATATTCCCGTACTTGGACCAGAAGAACCGCCAATTTCGAAGATCAGGAATGAATATCTGCGAACGATCATGATCAAGATCCCGCCGGGAACGTCACTTGAAGGCACAAAAAAAACTATCCGGAAGATCCTGGATAGTTTTGGTGTTGTTCCGCAATACCGCTCCGTGAGGGTTACGGTAAATGTCGACTTCTATTAAGCGATGGCCAAAGCCCGCACGAGGTCTTCTTTTTTATTGCGGCTGAGAGGTATTTTTGTTATCCCTATTTCTGCGAATTTAGAGTTAAACCTTTCAACTTTGTCGATGTTGATGATATAGGATTTGTGGACGCGGATAAATTTATCCTTAGACAAATCTTTCTCAAATGATTTCATGGTTGACAGGACCAGGTTTGAATCTTCTTCGGTAACTACTTTTACGTAATCGCCGTAAGCTTCGATCCATTTGATCTTGTTGGTGAAGACTTTCAGCTTTTTCAGATTGCTCTTGATAAAGATGTGTTCTCCTTCTTCTTCATGGTTCTCACGCTTGAGCATGTGGAAATCCATGGCACGTTTTACGGATGCGTTGAAACGATCGAGGGCGATGGGCTTCTGTAGGTAATCAGTCGCATCGTAATCGAAAGCTTTTAGCGCGTACTCCGCTTTGGAGGTAATGAAGATGATCTGTGGCTTGACCTTCAGTCCGTCGAGAAAATCGAAGCCGCTTATGACGGGCATTTCGATATCCAGGAAAATAAGGTCAACGGTGTGGACCGACATGCAGTTCTTCGCTTCGATAGCGTTTGAAAAATCGCCGACGAGGTGCAAATTCGGATGATTATTCACTAACTTTGCGATGATCATCCGTTGGATGGAGCTGTCATCAACGACGACACAATTTAGTTTCATAATGTTATTTATTATAGATTTGGTAGAGCAAACATATTTACTTTTTTCTTACCCACCTAACATTTATCGGCTTTTTTTGCATTTAAACGAAAAAAGTTTGATTTCGCTTGCATGTTAAAAATTAATCATTACTTTTGCACACATTTTTAAATTTCTAAATATTTTTATATGAATCATTACGAGACTGTTTTCATTTTAAATCCCGTTTTATCTGACACTCAGGTAAAGGAAACAGTAAGCAAATTCGAAGACTTCCTTACTTCAAGAGGTGCCGAAATGGTAGCGAAAGAGGATTGGGGCCTGAAAAAAATGGCTTACGAAATCCAGCACAAGAAGAGCGGCTTCTACCATTTGTTCGAATTTAAAGTTCCAGGCGATGTTCTTCTGGCTTTCGAAACAGAATTCCGCCGCGACGAAAGGATCATGAGATTCCTTACCGTCAGCCTTGACAAGCACGCTGCGTCTTGGGCAGAAAGAAGAAGAGCTAAATTAAAAACCGCAAACGCCTAATCATTATGTCTAGCATAGAGCAATCAGCAAAAGGAAAAAAAGACGGGGATATCAGATATCTTACGCCTTTGAATATCGAAACGAACAAGGTAAAGAAGTACTGCCGTTTCAAAAAAGCAGGCATTACGTATGTCGATTATAAGGATCCGGATTTCCTGTTGAAGTTCGTTAACGAGCAAGGGAAAATCCTTCCGCGCCGTTTGACAGGAACTTCATTGAAATTCCAAAGGAAAGTGTCTGTTGCCGTAAAAAGGGCTCGTCACTTAGCGTTAATGCCATATGTGGCGGATTTATTAAAATAATACAAGGCAATTATGGAACTTATATTAAAACAAGACGTACAGGATCTGGGGTTTAAAGATGATGTGGTAACGGTTAAAGCCGGTTACGGACGTAATTTCCTTATCCCGCAAGGATTTGCAACTTTGGCAACGCCATCTGCAAAGAAAGTTCTTGCTGAAAATTTGAAACAACGTGCTCACAAAGAAGCTAAGGTCGTAGACGATGCAAAGAAACTTGCCGAGTCGATCAAAACAACCGATATCAAAATCTCTGCGAAAGCAGGTGGCGATAAATTATTCGGATCTGTGACAAACAGCGATATCGCTGAAGCCCTTGAAAAAGCAGGCCAGCCAATCGAACGCAAGTTCATCACAAGCGGAATCGTAAAGCGTACGGGAAAATATACCGCAAGCGTTCGCCTGCACCGCGACGTGGTTGTAGATCTTCCTTACGAAGTTGTCGCTGAGCAATAATTTTTTCAGACTAAATTTAAATCCCGATTCGTCGGGATTTTTTTTTGCTTTTTTATTTGAAGCTTTTTCCCGCTATCCGTTTCAATCTTTGTTCGCGAACACCGCTCACAAAGGATTTCCACTACTATCGGGGCTAGGCTTCGTCTAAATCGGTTGCTTTGATCATTGTCCTTCATCACATTTAAATTCGTATAGCTAACTGATCAGACCTGATTGCAATTTGCCTGTATAACTATTAATTAATTTGTTGTTTGTTGCGGCCCATAGTTACTTTACTGCGCAGGCTATACCGGAGAAAAATATCCAAATTGTAATGATTGTTATGATAGAGAAAAGACCGAAAAGAAAGCCGGCAAAATTTAAGGAAGGATGCTGTAATGGCATCAGGAAAAATGTTGTAAAATCTAAGGAAAAATGCTGTAAAACTTTAAGAAAAAAGGCAGTATAACCGCATCCACCAATCAGCCAACTTTATTAGGGGATATCCCAATGCTCCCCCTTCCCAATACCTGAAAGTACACATTTCCAAAACATAAACCCTGCGGTAAAACCGCATATAAATTAAAATTTTAGTACGTGCATTACGAGTCCGATTTCCGATATTTACAATTCGAATACTATTATCTCAAATGAAATACGCCCGACTGACCAAAGAGCAACTCCACGAACTTCATCCCGAATTCATAAACTTTCTCGCATCGCAATCAATCGATAAAAAAGAATGGGACGTAATCAAAACATATCAGTCGCATATCGCAGAGCAGGAAATCGACATTTTTTCGGATCTGATCTGGGAAGGCGTGCTAACCAAAGCTGAATTTCTCGAAAGCATTTCAAAACATCATGCATTTTTATTCCGCTGCGGCGACAGCCATATCCATTCGCTGATCGTACAGTCGCTGCAACCCGATGTGGATCTCACAACCACCTCAGGTATTTCGTGGATGCTTGAAAACCTGGCCTCCGATCAGATCGAGATCGTACGAGGAATCAAGCCATTTTCCGACGATCGGAACCTAGAAATATTTAAACTCATCCGGCAGGGCGCCGTTCTAAGCGATGGCAAACTGTATCAGCAAGTTAATTCGTTTGTAAACGGATAAAGTTTGTCCCGCTTCGGGAAAATGGTTAAATTTAACCGTCAAAACTTAGCGCACATTATGGATATTCGAGAAGCGATCGAATCGCTCAGGCAGGAACTAAATCAGCATAACTACAACTATTACGTACTAGACAATCCCGTCATTTCAGATTTTGAATTTGATCAGAAGCTAAAGCAGCTTCAGCAGCTCGAAAACGAACATCCTGAATTCTTCGATGAAAATTCGCCAACGCAACGCGTGGGAGGTTCCGTCACAAAAAATTTCAATACTGTCGCACACGAGCAGCGGATGTATTCGCTCGATAATTCTTATTCCAAAGAAGAAGTCTTGGAATGGGAAAATCGTATCCGCCGGGCGCTTGGCGATGTAACTGTCGAATATACCTGCGAACTTAAATATGACGGCGCATCGATCAGCATCATCTATGAAAATGGCAGATTGAAACGCGCCGCAACCCGTGGCGATGGATTTCAAGGCGATGAAGTAACGACAAACATCAAAACGATCAGATCGCTTCCTCTGCAGGTTCACGGTAATGATTATCCTGAAAAGTTTGAAGTCAGGGGCGAAATCATACTGCCGCTCGAAGGCTTTCGCAAAATGAATCATGAAATTGTCGAAATTGGTGGCGTTCCGTACGCAAATCCGCGCAACACCGCTTCGGGAAGTCTGAAGCTGCAAGATAGTGGCGAGGTTGCCAAACGACCGCTTGAGTGCCTTGTGTACAATTTTCTGACATCAGAAAAAAAATATAAAACCCATTTCGAATGCCTCGAACTTGCACGAAATCTCGGGTTTAAGGTTCCAAATGAAGCGCGGCTTGCAAAATCGATTGATGAGGTTTTTGAGTTCATAGATCATTGGGATACGAAACGCCATGACCTTCCTTATGAAACCGACGGCGTTGTCATTAAGGTCAATAGCCTTCATTTACAAGATGAGCTTGGCTATACGGCAAAAGCGCCCCGATGGGCAATTGCATATAAGTTTAAAGCGGAACAGGTTTCAACAAAACTTCTGGCAATAACATATCAGGTTGGCAGGACCGGCGCGATAACACCCGTTGCGAATCTTGAACCTGTATTACTTGCAGGAACTGTAGTCAAACGTGCGTCGCTTCACAATGCTGATCAGATCCAAAAACTCGATATTCGCACAGGCGATACGGTTTACGTCGAAAAAGGAGGTGAGATTATCCCTAAGATTATCGGCGTCGACTTTGGCGGCCGCCCTGAAGGTCTGCCGAAAACATATTATATCACGAATTGTCCGGAATGTGATTCAGAATTGATACGCAAAGAAGGTGAAGCACAGCATTATTGTCCGAATTATTACGGATGTCCAACGCAGATCATGGGTCGGATCCAGCATTACATTTCTCGAAAAGCAATGGATATCGAAGGATTGGGCGGCGAGACCGTTGCACTATTGTACAATAATGGCCTGGTAAAAAATTACGCAGATCTTTACGATTTGACTGTCGATCAGGTGATGCCGCTTGAACGGATGGCGCAAAAATCTGCTGAAAATCTGATCAACGGAATTGAGAACTCGAAAAACATACCTTTCGAACGCGTTCTCTTTGCGCTGGGAATACGCTACGTCGGCGAAACCGTCGCGAAAAAACTGGCAAAGCATTTTAAAAGCATCGATGCCCTCTCAAAAGCTTCATATGACGAGTTGCTTCAGGTTGACGAAATCGGCGAGCGCATTGCCCTTAGCCTCATGAGTTTTTTCGAAAATGAAGAAAACGCCGTCATTGTCGAACGGCTGAAAAATTACGGTGTCCAGCTCGAAGTCGTAACAGTTGAAAATCCGGACGCAACCGACAAATTAAATGGAAAGACGTTCGTTGTTTCAGGAGTATTTACTGAATTTAGCCGTGATGGGATAAAAAAAGCGATCGAAGACAACGGAGGAAAGGCCGGAAGCTCCATTTCTGCAAAAACCGATTATGTCGTTGCAGGTGATAACATGGGTCCGGCGAAACTTGAGAAGGCAAAGAAACTGGGCGTGAAGATCATATCAGAAGCACAATTTATCGAAATGCTCAAATGAAAGACTCCAGGCCTTCATTGATATTATTTCTGATTGCGGCTCTCCTCAGCATCGCTGCGCGGATGTTTAATCTGGAAACACTGACTTTGATAGCCAAACCCATAGTTGTACCTGCAATTTTTTATTATTATCTGCAGACTAAGACCCGAAAAACGAGTTTTTGGTTTTCGATTGCGCTGTGGTGTTTTTTTCTGGGCGACATGATCATGATCCTTTTTCCCGAAGACTGGATCACTTATGTGATGGGTTTTTCTATCGTGGCATACCTGATCCTAATTAAATTTGCGCTTCAGGATGCGAAAAAAGTTAAACCGGATCTGTTCAATTTGGGATTTCTGACAGTAATGATCATGCTTCTTAGCTACATCGTGATCACGATCCTTAACTTAAACATAGACAGCATCATAAACAATTATTTCCTATATTTATCCTATGGTGTGGTACTGATTATTTTGATAACTGTTTCCACTTTCAACTATCTTACAGACAACAGTACGGCATTTATGCACCTTTGCTCAATGGCGTTATGTTTTCTTGTTTCAGATCTGTTTTACGCGATCAATGCCTTTATTATTGATTTGCCGATAATTGACCATATCAATCTGTTTTCGCAATTTATGGCGTACTTCTTTATGGTTAAATATTTCAATGCTAGGAGAAAACGTGTTAATGAACCAATGTACGACCAATGAACAACTCCAAAACCATTGATATCGGAACCCGCCGGATCGACAGGACGACAATCGCCTTAACATCATTTTACATACTGATCTCAGCAACTGAGATCTTTGCCGAGTATTTAAAGGATACACAACTGATTTACCTGACCAAGCCATTTATCCTTCCAACCTTAATATTGATATACTATCGGAATTCACCTCGCACGAACTACATTTTTATTTTAGCGCTGGTTTTTTCCTGGATCGCCAATATCTTTTTTATCAAACAAACATTTCTCAGTATTTTCACGGGAGCCATATTTTTCTTTTTCTATCGTTCGCTGATTATTTACATCGTTCTCAAGCATGTACGGCTTCCCGGCATTTTTCCGGTGATCGTTGGATGCATGCCCTTTTTCTTCGTCTATATGTATCTGATCAACCTTACTTACGAGCTCCTTGGCGATGGACTGCTGATCTTTGTCATCCAGTGCATCATCATTTCCCTGCTCGGCGGCCTGTCTGTAGGGAATTTTATGCTTAGATCAAATCGCGCCGCTGTCTACCTCCTTTTTAGCACGTTGCTTTTCGCAATGACACAATTCATTTTTGTGATACGCCTTTACTATACGTCCATAAACATCTTTCAACCTGTGGCAATGCTGCTTTTTGTCGTGGCGCAGTATATTTTTTATCGTTTTATGATTCTGTCTGAAAATGAAAAGCTACATTCCGGCGATCATAATCTCACTGAAATCCAATAAACATGGAAGATACGGCCGGTAAATCCTGGACCGCTGTAAAAATTATCACGGTGGCATATTTTGCAATTGCGATCACCGAAGTAATGGCCGAGTTCATTAACTATAGTCCTGTTATCCTGGTATTTAAACCGTTGATGCCCATCACATTAATGATACTTTATTGGTTTGCGTCCGACCAACGCCATCCGTTGTTTTTTTTGGCAATGACATTTTCCACAATTACAAATCTGCTCTTTATTCCGAATGATGCGGCAATGCTTTTTCTCGGACTCATCGCATTTACGGTGCATAGGGTTTTCGTGCTGGCATTTATATTTAAGCTTGTTCGGATTTCCGATTACATTCCGCTCGTCATAGCAACCATGCCTTTTCTTCTGGTCTTTTTCTATTTGCTTGCATCATCTGATGTTAGCACGGATACTTTTATCATTCTGTGCGTTCAAAACGTCCTGATATCACTGCTTGGCGGAGTTGCACTTTCAAACTATATCATGGCTGATAACCGTAAAAATTCATGGCTGCTGATCTGCGGATTGCTCTTCGTCGCACTGCAGTTCATTGTATTTATCGAGAAGTATTATCTCGCTTATCTCTCACCCGTAATCCTGCGTCCGGTGGCGATGGGATTGAACGCTTTTGCATTCTATACTTTTTACGAATTTGTGATGGCGATCGAAAAATCAGACGAAAATGGAACGCCCGCGTGACGTGACTTTTTTGTCGTTATCAAGATAAAAATCGATGCGGCCCAGATTGATTCCGTAGCAGCCCGTCTGATTGACTAACATTTCTTTTCCGACGGCGTTCTTTACAATTGTTGGCTTATCCAGAAAAGTATGCGTATGTCCGCCGATGATCAGGTCGATATCCGTTGTCTGTGAAGCGAGTTTTAGATCTGATATTTTCGACGGATCGTTCTTATAATCGTATCCAAGATGCGACAGGCAAATGACCAGATCGCATTTTTCTTCTTTCTTTAAGCGGCCAACAATCGTTCTTGTAATATCGACCGGATCAAGATATTTGGTTTCCTTATAAAGCTTTTTACTGACAAGCCCTTCGAGCTGAACGCCGAGCCCGAATATTCCGATGCGTACGTTTTGCCTCGTGAACACTTTGTAAGGTTTGACGATTCCATCGAGAACGGTATTTCTGAAATCGTAATTTGCCGATACGAAATCGAATTTTGCATGAGGCAGTTGCTTGTGAAAACCTTCGATGCCATTATCGAAATCGTGATTTCCCATCGTCGCGAGATCGTATTTCATCATCGACATCAATTTAAACTCGAGTTCGCCGCCGAAGTAATTAAAATATGGCGTTCCCTGAAATATATCGCCCGCATCCAAAAGCAGTATATTGGCGTTTTCTTTTCGAATGGTTTCTATTAAAGCAGCGCGTCTCGCAACTCCGCCTTTGTTTGGATTTTTCGGATGATCTGCAGGAAAAGGATCGATATAGCTATGGACATCATTCGTATGAAGGATCGTCAGATGCGTCGCAGCAGGTTTAAACCCGGTCAACGGAATTCCCCCGATCCCAACCAATGCCGCTCCGGCTGATGTTTTCTGAATAAAATCCCGTCTGTTCATTTTACTGTGTTTTTATCCTGATGTCGTTTCTCACCGGAATCGTATCTATCTCTTTAAAATAATCGATCAGAGCATTTCTCAATTTATAACTGATATCGTATGTTTTGAATGCACGCCCGAAAAATGTCATGTTGTCCCCGCCCGCAATCAGATAATCCGACGTAACCACGTAATAAATCTTGTCATCGTCTATCGGCGCATTTGCAACCATAATATTTGTGGCTTTGCCATTTTCAATTGTAAATGTCAGTCCCGCCACAGGATGTGCTTTCTTCTCTTTGATGATGTATTCAGTCATGTCGCGAATGTCGACACCGCGAAGTTCCGCAACAATAAGGCTGTTTTCAAAAGGCATGATCTCGAAAGCGGTACGAACTGTTACATTTCCTTTTGGAATGATCGACCGGATGCCGCCAAAATTAAGCAGCGACATGTCAACCTTCTTCTTTTCATTCGCAACAAAAACAAAATTACCTGCTGAAAGCGCTGCGTCGGCCATTAAATTTCCAATTGGCGTTTGCCATTTACCCTGGCTTTTGTCTAAAGTTTGTGGCGAATATGCGATGACCGTATTAAGGTCTTTCTCGAGGCTGTCGCGATACGGTTGTACATATTTTTCGATAAGGCTGTCGGTTCCTGCAATAGCCGTCACGGGAATTTCCTTGCCTTCGATTTTAGTAACCTGATACGTCGGACGGCTGCAGCAAACCGCCGCTGCGACTGTTAAGAATAAAACAAATTGCTTTATGCCGGCGTTATACTTTTTTAGCTTTGCCACCCGTGAATGCCTTAATTGTGTTACATTTGGATCAAGTAAAAATACTATGTTTTTAAATCAGCTGAAGGATTTCTCAACAAAAAAAATAGTTAAAAGCCAATTGCCGGAATCGGGCACGGTACCTTCAGAAAATAGGATTAAAACCATCGGTATTCTTTTCGATGAAACTTACGTGGCAAGGCATGATGCGCTGGTTTCCGAGCTTGTCGCAAACGGCATCGATGAAAACGACATCCGCATATTGGTTTTCCGCGATAAGATCAAACGGACCGAAACTTATGATTTCCCCACATTCAGCCACCGTGATTTCAGCTGGACTGCAACGATTCAGAATGCTGAAGTCAATAAGTTCATCTCGTCGCCATTCGATCTGCTGATCAGTTATTACGATATTGAAAAAGCACCGCTGTTATTGGTCTCACATCTCTCGAAAGCGGGATTTAAAGTCGGTTTTGCCTCCGTCGACAAACGCGTCAGCCATTTTATGATCAACACGGTTGCGGAAAATTATAAAGTATTTACCGAAGAAATGTTCAAATACCTTAAAATACTAAACAAACTGCCATGAAATCTTTTATAGGAACCGGTGTCGCGTTGGTGACGCCATTTAAGCCGGATTTTTCAATCGACGTTGAAGCGCTAGTCAGGATCGTCAATTTCCAAATAGAAAATGGCATTGAATATCTTGTAGTCCTTGGTACGACGGCGGAATCGGCCACTTTGTCCAATGACGAAAAAGACCTCGTGATCCGGACTGTCATCGAAGCTAACAACGGCAGGCTTCCACTTGTGCTTGGCGTAGGCGGCAACAATACGATGCAGGTTGTTGAGGAACTCAAAACACGCGATCTTTCAGGTTTCGATGCAATCTTGTCTGTTTCTCCATATTATAATAAGCCTACGCAGGAAGGGATCTACCAACATTTTAAAGCAGTTGCCGAAGCATCGCCGTTGCCGATCATTCTGTATAATGTACCGGGCCGGACTGCAAGCAATATGCTTCCCGCAACCGTTGTCCGTTTGGCAAATGATTTTCAGAACATCGTTGCGATCAAGGAAGCTGCCGGCGATATCGTCCAGGCGATGAAACTCATAAAAGAAACTCCTGATGGATTTTTAGTGATTTCCGGCGACGATATGATCACGCTGCCGATGGTGCTTGCGGGCGGAGCAGGAGTGATTTCCGTAATCGCAGAAGGGTTTCCGCGCATTTTTTCAGATATGGTAAGGTTAGGGCTGGAACGCAAGGTTGACGAAGCATATAAACTTCATTACCTGATTGCCGACAGCATCGATATGATCTTTGAGCAAGGCAATCCCGGAGGAATCAAAGAAGTCTTTAAATCACTGGGAATTTGTGGAAATACGGTACGCTTGCCCCTTGTTAATGTCGACCGGAATCTTGCCGACCGACTTGAAACATTCACCAGGAAGATCGCATCGATGCGCGACGTTCCGATAACCGCATAAAAATATTTGAAAAACACGTGTTTTATACCTACATTTGCGACCCGCTTTTAGAGTGTTCGCTAATGATGGTAACATGCTGAAACGTAAATAATACACTTGATGACGAGATTTTTTTCTGTAATGCTTCTGGCTGTTTTCCTGACATCGTGCGGATCATATCAAACCGCTTTGAAATCTGAGGATATGGCGGTAAAATACGCAGAAGCCGAAAAAATGTACGAAAAAGGCAAATATCAAAAGGCGATCAGGCTTTTTGAACAAATGGCACCCTCATACCGAGGTAAGCCGTCAGCCGAAAAAATGTACTATATGTTTGCGCAATCGTACTACAAAACCAAGCAGTATTATCTTGCGGGCTATCAGTTTGAAAGTTTTGCCGCGAGTTATCCCGGCAGCGAAAAAATTGAAGAGGCGACATTTTTAGGTGCAAAAAGCTATTCGATGCTATCGCCGCGTTACAGCCTCGACCAGGTTGATACTTTTAAGGCAATTGATAAGCTTCAGGCATTTATCGACAGATTTCCGAACTCCGAATACCTTCCCGAAGCAAACAAGACCGTAAAGGAGCTTCGCGAAAAGATCGAGAAAAAGGTTTTTGAGAATGCAAAGCAATACAATACGATTTCCGATTATAAGTCGGCAATTACAGCATTAGACAATTTCATCTCCGATTATCCCGGAACGCCGTATAAGGAAGAAGCACTATTTTACAAGCTGCATTCGGCTTACAATCTTGCGATCAACAGTATACCTGCGAAAATGGAGGAGCGATTGAGCAATGCAAAAGCGGCTCATGCCAATTTGATGAAATTCAACCCATCAACAAAATACAAAGGCCAGGCAGATGAAATGCTGGCGAGAATAGAGACGGATTTAAAACAATATATTAAATAGTACCATGGATTTAAAGAAAACGAGTGCTCCGGTTAACACCGTAACTTATAACAAATCGCAGGTTGAAGAACCAACAGGAAACATTTACCAGGCGATCACGATCATGGCAAAACGCGCAAACCAGATCAATTCCGAGATCAAAAAAGAATTGAACGAGAAACTGGAAGAGTTTGCGACTTACAACGACAGCCTCGAGGAAATCTTTGAAAATAAAGAGCAGATCGAAGTTTCAAAATTTTACGAAAAGCTTCCAAAGCCACACGCACTTGCTGTACAGGAGTGGCTTGACAGCAAAATTTACTTCAGGGACGCAAATAAGTAATCCCGATGTCAGCCTTACGCGGAAAAAAAGTACTGCTTGGAATTTCCGGTGGCATTGCCGCGTATAAATCTGCGATGCTTGTGCGGCTGTTTATAAAAGCAGGTGCCGATGTAAAGGTTGTCATGACGCCGGCGGCAAAAGATTTCGTAACGCCGCTGACGCTTTCCACATTATCAAAAAATCCAGTCCATTCTGCGTTTTTCGACGAGCTCGATGAAAATGCAGAGTGGACTAATCATGTTGAGCTGGGGCTTTGGGCCGATTTCATGCTGATCGCTCCCGCAACTGCCAATACTTTGTCGAAAATGGCAACCGGCAATTGCGACAATCTTTTGTTGGCGGTCTATCTGTCGGCAAAGTGTCCGGTTTTCTTTGCGCCCGCGATGGATCTTGATATGTACAAACATCCATCGACATTGGAAAGCTTTGATGCTTTGAAGCGGTTCGGCAATGTTATGATCCCGGCCGAAAAAGGCGAGCTTGCCAGCGGATTATCAGGCGAAGGCCGGATGGCGGAACCGGAGAATATCGTGAATTTCCTTGAATCGTATTTTCTCAGTAAAATGCCGTTACGTGGTAAGAAGATACTTGTTACCGCAGGTCCGACATATGAAGCAATCGATCCTGTCCGTTTTATCGGCAATCATTCCTCAGGCAAAATGGGTTACGAAATTGCGGAATGCGCTGCCAAAATGGGTGCGGAGGTTATTTTGATTTCAGGTCCGACTCATTTATCTGCACAACATCCATCGGTCAAAACCGTTTCCATTACATCTGCCGATGAAATGTACGCCGCATGCCACGACCATTTTGAAGTTTCGGACATCGTAATTGCAGCAGCCGCGGTAGCGGATTACAAGCCGATTTCAGTTTCCGATCAGAAAATCAAGAAGAGCGAACAAAATTTTTCGATATCATTGGAGAAAACGCAGGATATCCTTGCATCGCTTGGAAAGATCAAACAGAATCAGAAGCTTGTTGGCTTTGCGCTGGAAACGCAGAATGAAATCGAAAATGCCAAGGAAAAGATCCGTAAAAAGAATCTCGATCTGATTATTTTGAACTCATTAAATGATGCAGGGGCCGGTTTTGGAAAATCGACAAATAAGATTACTTTTATCGACAGCAGCAACAATGTCGAACCGATGGAACTCAAATCGAAAGCTGAAGTTGCAAACGATATACTGAACAAGATCATAGCATTAGACCATGAATAAGATAGTATTTTTCATCCTGATATTCTTCGCTGCGTTTGCCAATGCGCAACAGATGAATTGTGAAGTCACGGTAAATTCCGACAAGATCGCAAATGCGAATGTCAATACTTTTAAGACGCTGCAAAGGCAGATCACCGAGCTGGTAAACAATACCGATTGGACCGGAACCGCGTTTCCGCAAAACCAGCGTATTCCGTGTTCGATGTTCATTACCTTGAATTCTTTTGATGCGGATCAATACACCGCCACAATTCAGGTTCAGTCGTCACGGCCTGTTTACAATTCTACGTATTCGTCGCCCATCTTTAATTACAACGACAAAGATTTCAGTTTCAGGTATCTGGAATTTGAAAATATGACATTCAATCCGAACAGCTTTGATTCGAATCTCGTTTCGACTATCGCTTTTTATGTCTACATGATGATCGGTATGGACGCCGACAGTTTTGCACTCGAAGGCGGCACGCCATGGTTCGAGGTCGCGCAGGAAATTACTGCCGTCGCGCAGCAAGGTGGTTATAAAGGCTGGAGCCAGGCAGATGGAAACCAGACGAAATTTTTCCTTATCAATGACATGCTGTCGAGTACGTTTGCGCCTTTTCGCCAGGCAATGTTCGAATATCATTTCACAGGCATGGACATGATGGCAAAAGACCAAAAACTAGCGAAGCAAAACATAATAGCATCCCTTGAAACACTTGGAAAGTTATATACGGTCCGGCCAAACGCATTTCTCACGCGCGTATTCTTTGACGCAAAATCAGACGAGATCGTTTCAGTCTTTTCAGGCGGTCCAAACGTGGCTATCACAGGTCTTGTTGATAACCTTGGGCGACTTTCGCCATTGAATTCGTCGAAGTGGTCGGCGATAAGGTTTTGATAATTAATATTTAATAGGTAATAAGTAATAGTTGTGAAGTCGGCTGCTTTCGTGTCGACTTTCAACATTCGACATTCGATTTGGACCTTGTCCATAATTCTTTAATAAGTTTCCGATTTTCCCTTCGTTTAGCTCCGCGATTCTTATTATTTTGGTGCAAACGCTCGTATGATCACTTCCTTATATATTGAAAATTTCGCACTGATAGATAAGCTCGAGATCGATTTCACTGACGGCTTCTCGACAATAACCGGAGAAACCGGCGCGGGAAAATCGATTTTACTTGGCGCGCTTGGCTTGGCATTGGGCAAACGTGCCGACTTATCATCTTTAAAAGATAAAGAAAGAAAGTGCATTGTTGAAGCTTCTTTTAGCATCGCAGATTACAATCTTGTGAATTTTTTCAAAAATGCAGGCCTGGACTATGATGCCAATACGATCATTCGCAGGGAAATTTTGCCATCGGGCAAGTCGCGTGCTTTTGTAAACGATACGCCTGTAAATTTGCAGGAACTGCAGGAGCTTGGTGAATTCCTAATCGATATTCATTCGCAGCATGAAACCCGCGAACTTTCCGCCGAGAGTTACCAGTTCCGGATTATCGATGCCGTTGCCGGAAATTCTGTCGAAGTAAAGATTTACCAAAATTTGCTGAAGCAATACAAGGAAGCCAAACGCACGCTTGAGGAACTTCATCAAACGCTGCAAAATCTAAGAAAAGAATACGATTATAATATGTTTTTGCTTGAAGAGCTTATCGCGGCAAATCTTGCAGATGGTGAGATCGAGGAACTCGAAGAAGAAGTTTCAAAACTTTCCAATGTCGGATTTTTATCGGAACAGTTTAGCAGGGCTTTGCAGTTATCAAACAATGAAGCCTCCGGAATATTGCAAAACCTGCGCGAGTTCAAGCTTTCGCTGCAAAAAACATCATCAATCTCGCCTGAGTATAATTTGCTCGCCGAACGTGCCGGAAGCGTTTTAGTGGAATTTGACGATTTGATCTCCGAAATTGAGGCAGTTTCCGAAAAGCTTTTTGCAGATCCGAACCGACTTGAAACAGTCAATCAACGGTTGCAGCTTCTGGCAAATCTTTTAAAGAAGCACGGTGCCGCCAATGTTTCGGAGCTTATAAAAATCAAAAATTCGCTCGATGAAAAGGTTATTTCAGCAACTGAGACTGAATCTGCTATTGAAAAACAAACGGCAGTCATAGATGCGATAATGAAAGATCTGGACGACTCGGCAGCAAAAATCCACGAAAAACGCATCAATTCGATACCGGAACTTTCAAAGGATATTTTAAAGATCCTGGCAACTTTGGGAATGCCTCATGCGAGGTTCGATATCAAGGTCAGCACCACAGACAGCCATTTCCAAAATGGCAAAGACGAGCTGGCATTCCTATTTGCAGCAAATAAAGGATCTGATTTCGGCTCGTTGAAGAAAGTTGCGTCGGGCGGCGAAATGTCACGGATCATGCTAGCTGTAAAATCCATTCTCGCAAAATATTCAAAACTGCCGACAATCATATTTGACGAAATCGACACCGGTGTTTCAGGCGAAATTGCCGACTCGATGGGCAACATCATGAAGGAAATGAGCCAGATGATGCAGGTTTTCGCGATTACGCATTTGCCTCAGATCGCTGCGAAAGGTAAGGCACATTTCAGGGTTTATAAAACCGTTTCTGAAGGTAAGACTCATTCCGGGATTACTCGTTTGTCAGCCGATGAACGCATCGATGAAATCGCGCGGATGCTGTCGGGATCTGCCGTGTCGGAATCGGCCATAAACCACGCACGTGCCTTGTTGGACTAATTTTTTCAGCTATATTTGTTCAAATAAAAACTAACTATGTACAATCTATTACAAGGAAAACGGGGGATTATTTTTGGTGCGCTTGACGAAAATTCTATTGCGTGGAAAACTGCTGAAAGGGTTTTTGAAGAAGGCGGACGTTTTGTTCTGACAAACGCACCTATCGCGATGCGGATGGGAACGATAAACCAATTGGCAGAGAAAACCGGTTCATCCATTATCCCGGCAGATGCGACATCGGTTCAGGACCTGGAAAACCTTGTAGAGAAAAGCATGGAAATCCTTGGCGGAAAGATTGACTTCGTACTGCATTCGATAGGCATGTCGGTGAATGTTCGGAAAGGAAATCACTATACTTCGCAGAATTACGATTTTACGACGAAAGGCTGGGATGTATCAGCGATGTCATTCCATAAAGTGATGCAGGTTTTGTATCAGAAAGATGCCATGAACGAATGGGGCAGCGTCGTTGCACTAACTTATATGGCGGCGCAACGTGTGTTCCCGGATTATAATGACATGGCCGACAACAAAGCATATCTTGAATCGATCGCACGCAGCTTCGGATATTTCTTCGGGCGTGATAAGAAAGTCCGCGTGAATACGATCTCACAATCGCCAACACCAACGACTGCAGGCCAAGGCGTTAAAGGTTTTGATGGATTTATTTCGTATGCCGATAAAATGTCACCTCTTGGAAACGCAACCGCGCTTGATTGCGCCAATTATACAGTTGCCATGTTCTCCGATCTGACAAAGAAAGTGACGCTTCAGAATTTGTATAATGATGGCGGTTTTTCAAATATGGGCGTGAGCCAGGATGTCATGGAAACATTTACCAGGTAACCTGAAAACAATTCTTTATAAACAGGTCGTCTTTTAAATCGAAAAACTACACTTGAAATATCAGAATATTGCCTCCAACTTTGGGGGCTTTTTTATTTTATAACGCGACGTTTCGAGATTCAAGGGTTATATTTGTTAAAATTTTTGAGATGTATTTTTCCGTCATCGTGCCTATATATAATCGTCCGGATGAAATTAAAGAGTTTCTGAACAGCCTTTCTGAAATGGATTTCGATAAAGATTTTGAAGTTGTGGTCGTTGAAGATGGATCGTCGATTCCCTGTGAAGATGTTTGTAAAGCGTTCAGTGACAAACTTTCAATCTCGTATTTCTTTAAACCCAATTCCGGCCCGGGAGATTCGAGAAATTTCGGGATGCGGATGGCAAAAGGCAGTTACTTTTTGATCTTCGATTCTGATTGTATCATTCCAAAGCAATATTTGTCAATTATCGATCGTGAACTTCAAAAAGCATTCGTGGATTGTTTTGGCGGACCCGATGGCGCGCATGGTTCATTTACCGATGTCCAGAAAGCAATCAATTTTGCGATGACGTCATTCCTCACTACAGGCGGCGTTCGTGGATCCGGCGGCGACAGCAGGACGTTTCAGCCACGAAGTTTTAATATGGGATTGTCTAAGGAAGCATTTGAAAGATCAGGCGGATTTGGGAATATCCATCCGGGCGAAGATCCCGATCTTGTGCTAAGATTATGGAAAATGGGTTATCGTACAAAATTGATAAAGGACGCTTACGTATATCATAAGCGCCGCATCGACTGGGATAAATTTAAATTGCAGGTTTCAAAATTTGGCAAGGCAAGGCCGATTTTAAACAAATGGCATCCGGATTACGTAAAGCCGACTTTTTATCTTCCATCTATTTTCATGATTGGCGCATATCTTTCGATTTTGCTCGTTTTCTTTGGACAACCGCTATTATTGACACTTTATCTCGTTTATTTTATAAGTATTGCAGTCGTTTCCTCGTTTAAAAATAAGAGCATTAATATTGGTCTGCTGTCCGTCATCGCGGTCTGGATTCAATTTTACGGCTACGGTAACGGCTTTCTATTATCGGTGTACAAGATTCATTTTAAAGGAATGGATCCTGAAAAAGCTTTTCCTGAATTATTTTTTAAATAATGACAAAAATTGTCGGGCTTACCGGAGGAATTGGCAGCGGGAAATCGACTGTTGCCAAGTATATCGCATCACTTGGAATTCCGGTGTATATCGCGGATGAAAAGGCGAAAGAGGTTTTGGAAGAAACCAAAGTCATTAATGAACTCGTAAGTGCTTTTGGGGAAGATGTTCTTACTGCCGGGAAACCTGACAGAAAAAAAATTGCAGATATCGTTTTTAATGATGCGGAGAAGCTTAAGTTGTTGAATTCCATTATTCATCCTGCCGTTAAAGCGGATTTTAATAAATGGATTGGGCGTCATCAAAATGAAGATATAGTAGTTAAGGAAGCTGCAATTCTTTTTGAGAGTGGAAGTTATAAAGATGTTGATGCTATTATTCTTGTAACAGCACCGGAAAATATTCGGATCGAAAGGGTAATGAAACGTGATAACGTAGCGAAGGAAAATGTTCTCGCCAGAATTAAAAATCAATGGCCGGAGGAACGAAAAGCAGCGCTCAGCGATTTTACCGTCAATAATCTTAACATTTCAACAACTCATAAAGAAATCGATGATATTCTTAAAAAACTGCGTAATTTCTAATATTTAATTCGGCTGTTAATCTTTGGTTAATGGATTTATAATTTAAATGTTAAAATGATAATTTTGTCAAGATGAATAGACTGTTCTTTAGATTACTCGTTCTGTTAATGAGTTTGTCTTTGATAGGAATCATCCTCGTTCAGGTCTACTGGTTCAATTCATCTTTCAAGAATAACGAGGAGCAATTCCGGTTTCATGTCCAGCAGGTTATCGGCAATGTGGCCGAGACGCTGGAAAAACAGGAGGCATATAGCTTCATGGACAAATATCAAAAGCTTCGTGACAGTATCGGAAAGGCTCCGAGAAAAAGCGATTTGTTACAGTTTTATTATGTTCAGAAAGATGCGATCACCAATGAAACGATCATCTATTCGAACAGCATCATCGCAGAGGATTACAATATCTCATCGTTCTTTGATAGAAAGTTTGACAGTGTAAAAAGTTTTTCGGCCAAACGTAAAACAGAAGTTTACAGCAACAATTCGCCAGATAATAACGGCCTCCAGGGTCCGAGCCCTGATATGTCGATCCAAAAAGAAGGTGAAATGGATGTCCTTCGCGATGCCCAATTCGAGATCTTTTTTAAAGATGTCGCTGCCGCAATGCCATTGGCGCAACGCGTATCGAAACAACGGTTGGAGCAATTACTGGCGGCGGAATTAAAAGAAAAGGGCGTAAATACTCCGTTCGAGTTCGGGATTTACAATAACGGACTGGCAACAAAGATCCGCTCAGATAGTTTCATGTTCGATAAATATGCGACTTATTCGACACCTGTTTTTACGGATAACGAGGGCAACGGCCGTTATGAGTTGATGGTTACTTTTCCTCAAAAGAAAAAATTCCTGTTTTCGGAATTGGTAGGGATTACAGTGCTTTCGATTGTTTTTACACTGATCATTATCATCGCATATACAAGCGCGCTGAACCAGCTTATTAAGCAGCGTCAGATTTCCGAGATCAAAACGGATTTCATCAACAACATGACGCATGAGTTCAAAACGCCGATCGCTACGATCAATCTGGCACTGGATGCGATCAAAAGCCCTAAGGTCCAGGACGCGCCCGAAACAATGAAGCGTTATCTGCAAATGATCCGCGATGAAAACAAACGGATGCATGCGCAGGTCGAAAACGTACTGCGGATATCAAAGCTTGAGAAAAAAGAGCTTGAAATCAGTAAGGAATCGACCGATATTCACGAAATCATCGAGGAAGCGATCGAACACGTTAACCTGATAATCGAAGATAGGGAAGGCGTTATTGAAACGCACTTTTCGGCAAAACGCACAACTGTTTTGCTTAATGATGTTCATTTTACAAATGTTCTTGTGAATATTCTGGACAACGCGATAAAATATTCACCGGAGCGGCCTAAAATCGACGTATTTACAGAAAATGTCAAAGATTTTGTCATTATCAGGATAAAAGACCAGGGAGCCGGAATGAGCAAGATTGCGCAGAAAAAGATTTTCGAAAAGTTCTATCGCGAACATACCGGAGATCTGCACAATGTAAAAGGCCACGGATTAGGATTGGCTTATGTCAAACGGATTGTAGACGATCACAATGGACAAATATTCGTGGAAAGCGAAAAAGGAAAAGGAAGCACCTTTATTATAAAATTACCGCTAATAAACTAGATTATGGAAACAGAAAATAAAAAAATTCTTTTGGTGGAAGACGATCAAAATTTCGGAGCCATTTTAAAGGATTACCTGATGCTCAACGATTTCGATGTCACTCTTGCAAAGAACGGCATGGAAGGGTTTGAGAAATTTAAGAAAGATACGTACGACCTTTGCATACTCGACGTGATGATGCCATACAAAGATGGCTATACGCTTGCGAAGGAAATCCGCGAAAAAAACAAGGAAGTGCCGATCATTTTCCTCACGGCAAAATCGATGAAGGAAGATGTTCTGAAAGGATATAAAGTCGGTGCCGACGATTACCTGAACAAGCCATTTGATTCGGAAGTCCTTTTGATGAAAATTAAGGCAATTCTGCAGCGTAAGGCTACGGATACCAAGAACGATCACGTAAAATTTGAATTCCAGATCGGAAAATTCCACCTGAATTCGAAACTGAGATTCCTGACATTCGAAAACGAAGAGCCGATCAAGTTGTCGCCAAAAGAAAATGAATTGCTAAAGATGCTGACGCTTCATGAAAACGATCTGATGCCGCGTGAGCTGGCACTGACAAAAATCTGGCGTGATGACAATTATTTCACATCACGAAGCATGGACGTTTATATCGCAAAGCTGCGTAAATACCTGAAACGTGACGAAGATGTTGAAATCCTCAACATTCACGGCGAAGGTTTCAGGCTGGTTGTGAAGAACAAAGAACAGCAGAATCAAGCATAACTTCAAGCTCCGGAAACGGGGCTTTTTTATTGCAATTTTCTGCGATTCGAGATATAATCCGCAATAGGTTCAAATACCAAATCACTCGAATCTGAAATATCAAACCATTTGATGTGCTCGTCTCTTCGAAACCATGTCAATTGTCGCTTCGCAAACCGCCGTGTGTTTTTTTTGATTTCGGAAATTGCTGTTTCAAGATTAGTCTTTCCATCAAAGTAATCAAATAACTCACGGTATCCAACAGTTTGCAATGCATTCAGGTCCTTAAATTCATATAAAGACCTTGCTTCTTCAACCAGTCCTTCATTAATCATTTGATCCACGCGAATATTTATTCTTTCGTAAATAATGTCACGCGATGCTTCGAGGCCGATTTTAACCGGAGCAAAATTTCGTGAAACATTGTTTTGCCTTAAAAATCCCGAATACGGTTTGCCTGATGATATTGATACTTCAAGCGCTCGCATCATCCGCTGCGGATTAGCTATGTCGACTGAATTGAAATACTCCGGATCTGCAATTTTCAGTTCGTTTTGAAGATATGAAATGCCTTCGGTTTCATACTGATAACGAACCTTTGTACGGACTTCATCAGAAACGTCCGGAAAATTATCAAATCCTTTTAAAACCGCATCAACGTACAATCCGCTTCCGCCAACAAGAACGGCGAAATCGTTTACTGTAAATAATTCATCGAGCTTTGTAATGGCATCTTTCTCAAAATCGCCAACTGTATAAAGATGATGAACGGATCTGTGATGTATGAAATGATGTTTCGCTGCCTGCAATTCTTCGTCCGATGGAACCGCCGTTCCGATTTTCATCTCGCGATAAAATTGACGCGAATCACACGAAATTATCTCACATTTAAAGTGCTTTGCTATCTTAATGGCTAGTGATGTTTTTCCAATGGCTGTCGGTCCGGCAACGACAATCAGAAATTTGCCGTTCATAACACGGGAGTTAAATGCGAACCGCAATTGTAACAATACTTCGCATTGTCTTTATGATGATCTGCGTTGCAATTATGACATCTTTGCGTATTATTGATGACAGCATGATTTCCAAATGCTATTTCTGATGTCACGATTCCGGTCGGAACCGCGATAATTCCGTAGCCCATGACCATGATGACCATTGAGATGAATTGCCCTAATGGCGTTTGAGGCGTGATATCGCCAAAGCCTACGGTCGTCAGCGTAACCACCGTCCAATAGACGCTGATCGGTATGCTGGAAAATCCGTTGT
The DNA here is from genome assembly GCA_965365355.1 of uncultured bacterium. GTDB lineage: Bacteria > Bacteroidota > Bacteroidia > Flavobacteriales > Flavobacteriaceae > Flavobacterium. Next base: position 140,474 of record CBDUBJ010000001.1, on the reverse strand, counting down.
CAGGTCCTTCAACCATATACATGATTGTTCCCATAATCACGCAGAGGATGATGACAGTGAACAAGAAAACCGCGATTTTGATTCTGCTTTTTCGAAGCGCTACCAATAGCATATTCGAAGCGCCAACAAATCGTACAAGCTTCAATATCCGGAATACCCGCAGAAGACGGATGGCCCGCAACGCCAAAAGGAAATGAATGCCGGGATACAGTAAAGCGATATATGTTGGAAGCGTTGCGAGAAGGTCGATTACGCCGTAGAAACTGAATATATACTTAAATGGCCGTCGTACCGAAAGTATTCGTCCGATGTATTCAAGCGTAAAAAAAATGGTGATTATCCATTCGATTATGTAGAGTTCTATGCCATAATTAATGCTGAATTTAGCAACGCTTTCCAGCATTAATGCAATAATGCTAATTACGATCAGCAATAGCAAAATTACGTCAAACAGCTTGCCGGCAGGAGTGTCTGCCTCATAAATGATCGTATGAAGCTTTATTCGAAAATTTTTGGGGACAATCATTATACGTTGGAAAGCATTATTCCAAATTTACGTAAACAATTAGAAAGACACGATTTTTACACGCTTATTCTTCATAAGGTGGGCGCGAACCTGACCAATGAATTCGGTTCCCGACTGCAATGGAATTAGGATGTTTTGAAGTACTTTCAGGTTATTGACCTGGTAATTAAGATCGACAAACGCATATCCTTTTAACCGACCGTTCTCGATCAGGATTGCGCTTCGCTCTGAAATTCGCCGGCCACGATCGATTAGTGCGAAAGTTTTTTCTTCAAGATTGGTTCTGGATAAAAATGCGCTGACACGAAGGTTGTACGCTTCAGCGGCGATTTCACCTATGCAGGCACCATCGCATTTTTCAGGATAATTACTGCACGATCCGACGGGATGTTCAAGTCCATTTATCTTTGGACATATATTATAATCCGATGTAACCCGCTGCAAAGTATTTCGACCTTCAAGCATCGAAATAAATGCACCGTGCGTGCCGTCTTCTTTTACAAGTTCCAAAGCCGAATAACTATTACTGTCGACCCGCTTAATCGCCCATGGCAGTGGCTTGGTGCGTTTACGGATTTTATTAAACATTGGTTTATGAATGCGAATTTCCTCACGTTCTTTTATGGCCGCAATGAGTTCGCTGCCGGTCTCTTCGTAAGTCACGCTAAACGCTTCGGCAGTAATTCGTCGTGAAATATTAGCTTCCGATGCAAAATGCTGGTTGACGCTTTTACGGATGTTTCGACTTTTGGAAACGTGGATGATGCTTCCGTCTTCGCGATGGACATAAAAAATACCCGTCGTAGATGGCAGGCTTTCCACGATATCAAGAAGTTTTGGTTCAATCCCTTTTTCGACTTCGGTTTTGATAAATTCCTTTACGATTTCCTTTTCAGCATCTTTTGAAAGCAGAAGCTTAAAAAGTTTTAAAGTGGCCATCGCATCGCCGGTAGCGCGGTGACGATCGGCCATCGGAATTCCAAGGCTGCGGACTAACTTTCCCAAACTATACGCTGGCTGTCCGGGAATTAGTTTCTGTGCAAGTTCCACAGTGCAAAGTGTTTGCGACTGATAATCGAAACCAAGTCTTTTAAACTCGGTACGTAATATCCGATAGTCGAACAGTGCGTTATGAGCCACGATAATACAATCCGATGTGATCTCGAGGATGCGTTTTGCAACCTCAAAGAATTTGGGTGCTGTTTTCAGCATTTCGTTGCTGATTCCCGTAAGTTTTACAACAAATGGCTGAATCGGGATTTCAGGATTTATCAAACTGATGAACTGATCAGTAATCTCATGGCCGTCAAACCTGTAAATCGCGATTTCCGTGATTCCTTCCTCATTATATTGCCCGCCCGTTGTCTCTATATCTAAAATCGCGTACACTGTTCTGTTTTAACGTTTTCCAAAAATGCTGCTGCCGATCCGCACCATATTACTTCCACAATCTATTGCAATCCGGTAATCGCCGCTCATTCCCATCGACAGAAACGCAAAATCCGGCTGAGTGTTGCAAAGCTGATCATATATCATCTTTAACGACTTAAATTCTTTCTTGATCTGAGCTGTATCGGATGTAAAAGTAGCCATTCCCATCAGGCCTTTTAAACTGATATTTTTCAATGCTTTAAGATCGGCTGAATTGAGAAGATTTGCCAATTCCGTCTCATCCAATCCGAATTTTGTTTCTTCCTCTGCGATATGAACCTGAAGCAGGCAATCGATTACACGATCATATTTTGCGGCTTGCTTATTTATCTCCGACAACAGTTTTAAACTGTCGACGCCATGGATCATGTCAACGAACGGCGCCATGAATTTTACTTTATTCGACTGAACGTGCCCTATCATATGCCATTTCACATCCGACGGCATCTGTTGATGCTTATCCGTCATTTCCTGGATCTTATTCTCTCCGAAGATTCGTTGGCCGGCATCATAAGCTTCCATCAATTTATCGACAGGCCATGTTTTCGAAACTGCGACCAGGGTAACATGTTCAGGAATATTGCTTTTGATTGTATGAAGATTTTCTTTTACGGCCATATCAAATTTCGTAAACTACAAGTCCGGACCTGAATTTAGGTTCGATGTAGGTGCTTTTCGGAGGCATGATGAGACGAGCATCCGCGACAGCTTTGATCTCTGCAATGTCGGTCGGAAAAAGCAGAAATGCCATTGCAAAACTACTGTCGTCAACACAGGCTTTCAGTCTTGAAATTGGCCTGTTTCCCGGAACATATTCTATTCGGTCGTCATTCCTTAAATCTTCGATACCCAGGATCGGCCGCAAAATCCTGTCATATAGAATTTGTGTATCGAGCGAATCAATGACGGTTTTAAAATCTTTACGAGCTTCTTTTAGTTTCAAAAGATAAAATTCATGATTGAAATAAAGCGAGAATTGATGCTTTGCCTGCGGCTGATGCAATTTTGATCCTTTAGGTTCTATCTCGAAATCAACTTCAAGCCTTGCCAAAAATGCCTGACGCGACAAACCGTTAAGATTGCGAACCAATCGGTTGAATTCAAATATGCGTACGTTGCTGTCGGCAATCAGGAAACTCATGAAAAACGATGAATTGCTGCCTGTCTGTTCATCTGCAAGAAGCTCGGCCGAGGCAGAGCGATGATGGCCGTCCGCAATATAAATATTTCCGATTTCCTTAAATTTCTCCTGAAGCTGTTTTATTTCATCTTCATCATCGATTCGCCAAAGAAAATGGACGTCGTTCTTTGTAGTTGAAAATTCAAATTCCGCCGGATGGCAAGTCTTTTCATTGAGCCAGGATTCGATCCATTCGTCATCGCGATAAGTAATCAAAACCGGTTCTGTATTAAAACCTGCGAATTTCATATAATCCTTCAACCATTCGACGCGGTAACTTATCGTATCTTCATGTCTTTTAATGACATCCGTTTTATAATCTTCTACCGAAGTAGCGACAATCAAGCCTGTAAAAACATGATGCGGCGTTATGATCTTGTGAATGTAAATCGATGGCTTCTGGTCCTGCACAAGCACATGCTCCTCTTTAAATCCGTGGTATTTCTGATTGACTTTCTTAAATCGATCTTCCGAACTTGTTTTCTGCGGATCGTTGTAAGCCGGATTTAAAATATGCAAAAACGACAACGGATTATAAGTCAGCTGGGCGGCAAGTTCCGACTGTGAATAATCTCCATAAGAACGCGACGACACAAGGCTGACCTTATCGCGGGTTGGCCGCACGGCCCGAAAAGGATAAATGCTGGCCATCAGTAAAATTACTTGGATTGGTTACGGTGAAACTGCGATGCCACGATTTCAGCTTTCTTGCCCTGAGAATAATCGTAAAAACCTTCACCGGATTTAACGCCCAGTTTTCCTGCGCGGACCATATTAACAAGCAGTGGGCAAGGAGCATACTTTGGATTTTTGAAACCTTCGTACATCACATTCAGAATTGCGTGGCAAACGTCAAGGCCAATGAAATCCGCCAGTTGCAGCGGTCCCATCGGATGCGCCATGCCAAGTTTCATTACAGTGTCGATTTCTGAAACGCCGGCAACACCATTGTATAATGTTTCGATCGATTCGTTGATCATCGGCATCAGTATGCGGTTCGCTACAAATCCGGGGTAATCATTGACTTCAACAGGAACTTTTCCAAGCTTCACGGAAAGATCCATGATTTTGCGGGTAACTTCATCAGAAGTATTATAGCCGCGAATGATCTCGACGAGTTTCATTATCGGCACCGGATTCATAAAATGCATTCCGATGATACGCGCAGGATTACTTACTACAGATGCAATCTGCGTGATCGAAATCGACGACGTATTGGTTGCAAGGATTGTTTCAAAGCTGCAGAATTCATTTAACTTACGGAATATATTCAATTTAAGATCAACGTTTTCAGTGGCGGCCTCGACAACCAAATCGACACCGGCAACACCATCTTTCATATCCGTATAAGTAATGATATTGCCAACGGTTTTTACGCGGTCATCTTCAGTGATCGTTCCTTTTGAAACCATCCTGTCTAGATTTGAAGCAATGGTCGCCATTCCTTTTTCGATTGACTTTTCGGATATATCGATAAGTTTCACGGTAAATCCACTTTGAGCAAACGTATGAGCGATTCCGTTCCCCATGGTTCCTGCGCCAATTACAGCAATATTCTTCATTAAAATGTATTTATAAGATTGGTTTGTTTAAAGCATTCGATGATCTGATATGCAACTTTCAACGCCTCGGTTCCATGTTCCAGGGTAACAATCGGATCCGTGTCGCCATTGATGGCATCAGCAAAAGTTTCCAATTCGTCGAGAATCGCATTGTTCTGGACGACATCCGGATTGGAAAAATATATCTGCTTTTTTAAGCCTTCCGCGTTTTGCAGAATCATATCGAAATCCCCCGGAGTTTCGGGCGCATCTTTCATGCGGACAACTTCGCACTTCTTTTCAAGAAAATCAACGGAGATATACGCATCTTTTTGAAAGAACCTCGATTTGCGCATATTTTTCAGCGAAATTCGGCTGGCAGTAAGGTTTGCGACACATCCATTCTCAAACTCGATCCGTGCATTGGCGATGTCGGGTGTTTCGGAAATGACCGACACGCCGCTGGCATGGATATTTTTGACGGGCGATTTAACAACACTCAGAATAACATCGATATCGTGGATCATCAGATCCAGCACGACAGGAACATCGGTCCCACGCGGATTAAATTCCGCCAAACGGTGCGTTTCGATAAACATCGGGTTCTCGACCATGTCGCGAACCGCAATGAATGCGGGATTGAAACGTTCAACGTGACCAACTTGTCCTTTTACGCCATATTCTTTGGAGAGCGAAATAATCTCCTCGGCCTCTGCGACTGTATTTGAAATAGGCTTTTCAATGAAAACATGCTTGCCCGATTTAATTGCAACCTTTGCGGATTTGTAATGAGATAAAGTTGGTGTTACAATATCAACAACATCCACTGCATGGATAAGTGTTGCAATGGTTCCAAATCGTTTGTATCCAAATTCGGCTTCAACTTTTATCGCGTTTTCCTGATTGGGATCGTAAAATCCGACAAGCTCATATTTATCTGATTGCTGAAGCAGCCTCAAATGAATTTTTCCCAAATGGCCGGCACCAAGCACACCGATTTTCAGCATAGATTTCCGTTTGCGCAAAAATAGCAATTTATTAGGTCTATGTACTTGCGTAACCCGAATAAAATGACATGCGAAATCGTTGTAGTAATTTCAGCCGGTTACTGTTTGCGATAATAACAGGTATTGCCAATATTCCGTAATTTTGCCACAAACTTTTGCTTTGAAAGATACACAGAAACATCAGGGTTTACGAAATCAGCTTGTCGCGACGCTGCGTGCGAAGGGAATCAAGGATGAAAATGTTTTGAAGGCAATCGGGAAAATTCCGCGCCATCTGTTTTTGGAATCTAGTTTTGAAGATTATGCATATCAGGACAAACCATTCCCGATAGGCGCCGGACAGACAATTTCGCAGCCGTATACAGTGGCATTTCAGACTGAATTATTGCAAGTTCAGAAAGATCATAAGGTTCTGGAAATTGGGACGGGCTCAGGGTACCAGACTGCCGTGCTGTTTCTGATGGGCGCGAAAGTTTACAGCATCGAAAGGCAGACAGAATTATTCAAACGCACATCGGCATTTCTTCCTAAAATGGGAATCAGGCCCAAACACCTGTCCTTCGGCGACGGTTACAAAGGACTGCCGATCCACGCGCCATACGACAGCATTATCGTCACGGCAGGCGCGCCGGAAATACCGAATGCGTTGATGGCGCAGCTAAAAATAGGAGGTCGGCTTGTAATTCCTGTCGGCAAAGACATTCAGATCATGACACTTCTGATCAGGAAAAACGAAAAACAGTTTGAAAAACAGGAGCTGGGTGAATTCCGATTTGTGCCTCTGCTCGAAAACAAAAACTAATTATCTCTTGAATTCTTTTTTGATGCGGTCAATGTCGCGCTTGGTGTCGGCTTCCTTTAAAGATTCTCGCTTGTCGTAAGTCTTTTTGCCTCTTGCCAGTCCGATTTCAAGTTTTGCAATTCCATTTTCATTGGTAAAAAGCCGCAATGGTACGATCGTAAGGCCTTTAGCCTGAACGTTTTTTTGCAATGTCCGCAACTCCTTTTTGTTCAGCAGCAATTTCCGTTCGCTTCTTGCATTGTGGTTAAAACGATTGCCAAAAGCATATTCCTCGATGTAAGTATTGATGGCAAACAATTCATGCCCGGAAAATTCACAAAATCCTTCTGTTATATTGGCTTTTCCGGCACGGATCGATTTTATTTCGGTCCCGGTAAGAACGATTCCCGCGGTATAAGTTTCCAGGATTTCAAAGTCGAATCGTGCGCGTTTGTTGAGTATGTTGACCGTTTTTACCATCGGTTCAAAGGTAGTTACAATTCAAGAAAATCTAAAGGTTGTGCAGTTGTTTATAAAATTTGTAAGAACCTCATTTCCAGCAATCAAAATTGATTACCTTAGTTAAATAAAACTTAAAACAAAATCATATGGCTGCCAGATTACTTCGGTTGTGTATCGTATTTATCTTTGTTTTTGCGTCTTGTTCGCGCGACGATCAGCAACCTGCCGATAACGGTATCGTCGATAAAGACCCGATGTCGGTTTCAGAAATAAATGCTGAAATAGACAAGACTTTGCGAACAGGAAATGTCTATAATTGGCAAACTGCTTCGACATATATGTTGTGGAGTGCAACGCAACACGGCGATCATTTGGTTTCGATCGGTTTCGGAAATTCAAAGGATGACGTAGACCGAAGCCTTTCGGCAAAAGCTTCGTCAGTACAGCAACAAATACTTGAACTGATATCTAAATATGAATCCGCGGACGCACTGGTTGCTGCAGATCAGTATCTGACAACGATTGACGTGGTAATCCATCGCCAAGAGACGATTGCGGCACTGAGAAAATTTAAGTCAATTCGATACATCGAGCCTGCCAACTACCGATATTTCGAACATCAGGCTCTAATGCGGAACCCAATCGAAACCGCAAGTGGCGTTAGCAGCGGCTCAGGTTGCGGATATGAATCAATTGCTTTAAACCCTTCAGATTACACGACGATAACCCCAAATGCAAAAGCAGGTTGGACACTTTATCAGCATAATGTGCCGTCAGCGTGGAATTACAGCACGGGTGCCGGCACAACGATCGGTATTATTGATACCGGATTATCTCCGCAGCAAACCATGCTCGGGTCCAGCTTTAATGACGGCATGTCGCAAGGACGGACATTGCAAAAATTCGGCGTTTATGTCGATTCCGCCTGGCCATGGTCTTCAGGAACCGACGGCGTTCACGATTTGTGCGGCCACGGTACAAGCATGGCTTCAGCCGCCGCCGCGCCGCGCAACGACAATGGAATGCCGGTCGGTGTTGCCTATAATTCAAACCTGATCACGTATCGCGCCGCGTCAAACGTGGTGTTGGACGGCTATCATGAGCAAAATGGGGTGAAAAATGCATTCACCGCGCTGGGAAATAATGGTTCCGTAAAAATTATTTCAATGTCGATGGGACATGTTTTCTCAGTCGGCAAAATTTCAGATGGTGTCAAATACGCGTACAATAAAGGCAAAATGATTTTCTGCGCGGGCGGAACATCTACGTCATTTACAACTTTTGTGGGCGTGATATTTCCTGCCTCGATGGCTGAAACGATAGCTGTAACAGGCGTGAAAGAAGGGGTTTATCAAAAATGCAGCGATTGTCATTCGGGCAGTAAGATCGAATTTACGGTTGCGATGCAAAGAAATTCAGGAAGTACAGCGCCGGTGGTCAGTTATTATGACAATCAAACGGATTATGTTGGCGGATCTTCCGTCGCAACGGCAACCACGGCGGGAATTGCGGCTTTGGTATGGTCAAAAAATCCAACATGGACTCGTGCGCAGGTGTTGGCAAAACTTCGGTCGTCATCGCACTTTTATCCGGTTAAAAATTCCGAATTTGGATATGGAAATATAAATGCATTGACCGCTGTGCAATAAATCTCACAGTTAATCACCCGAAAAGCCGTCAATCGACGGTTTTTCTATTTTTGGCAATATCGAAACTGAAATTGCGCAATTGCGGTGCTTTGAAATAAGTGAACACAACTACACCGAGCGTCAGGCAGCCACCCGTAACTACAGCACGCACGGTTCCGAGCCAGTGTGCCATCACGCCGCTTTCAAAATCGCCCAGCTCATTTGACGAACTGACAAACATCGTATTCACCGCCGAAACCCGTCCGCGCATTTCATCAGGCGTAACAAGCTGCAGAATCGTACTCCTGATCACGACGCTAACCGCATCGAACATTCCGGAAAGCAAAAGCATTGCGAAACTCAGATAGAAATTTTTTGAAATTCCGAATACGATGATCGATAAGGCAAAACCTGTCACACATAAAAACAGCTTCCGTCCCGGATTGGTCTTAAGCGGTAAAAAGGCCAGAAGTCCCAACATGACCAATGCGCCGATTCCGGGAGCCGACCGCAACAACCCAAAACCCATTTCATCAACTTTTAAAATTTCCTTCTGATAAACCGGAAGCAATGCAACTGCACCACCAAAGAGCACCGAAAACATGTCGAGAAGTTGCGCGCCAAGAAGCTCAGGCGTCCGCCACACGAATTTCAAACCTTCGGTGATGCTCTGCAAAACGGGTTCCTTATCTTTTTTTAGGATCGGTTTTATGGCAATCGAAAATAGTGGAATAAACAATATCACAAGTAAAACAAGGATCGCCGACAAGCTTACCGGTATTCCGAACCCCGCAATAAAGAAACCGGCTGCCAGCGGACCGAGAACTGCGCCAATCTGCCATGCCATGCTGCTCCAGCTTGTGGCGTTCGGATACAAATTGCGCGGGACGACCATGCCGAAAAGAGCGAACATCGACGGACTGTAGAAAGCCCGTAAAGCACCGCCAATAAAAACGAAGAAATAAACGATCCACAGCGTATGATCAATCGAAAGTCCTTGCTGGATTTCAGGAAGCGTGACAAGAAACAGCGCGGCGGCCGTCAGGATATATCCTGATATGCAGATCGTAACCATCTTTCGCTTTTCGTTTTCATCGACAACGTGTCCTGAAAAAAACGAAAACGCTATCGCTGGTATCACTTCCGCAAGGCCAACAAGCCCAAGGGAAAGTTTGCTATTGGTAATATCGTAGATCCAGTAGTATATAATCGTCGACTGCATGTTCAGGGCGAAGATCAGTCCGAGCCTTACGATCAGGTACGACCGGAATTCCGCAATCCTTAAAGCCGGATTTTTCCCAAAAAAACCTTTGGGTTCAACAGGCAGCACGTCGTTACTCACTGGAAATCATTTATGCAAAGTTGAAAAATAAATGGCGCGTCACCTTATACGTTTAAATGTTCGATTTATATTTTTATGAAGCTATTTCCCGCTGTACACTGCAAGTCCTCGCCGCAAATCTTGTTTTTTAGCCTTTATCGGGCGCTTCCGTTGGTCGCACCGCTAACGGCAACAAACTACAATTTTCGGCTGTGGGCTTTCCGCTGCCATCGGGGCTAATCCAACACCAATTTGACATTCGACTTTCGACATTCATCCTTCGACTTTAAAGTTTCCTTTCCATGACAAAATCCTCCATCAAATAACCGCTGCCGATTTCAATGTCTTCACTGCCAATGATCTCAAATCCGAATCGATGGTAAAAATCCTTGGCTTTATTGAAACGGTTTACATTCAGCACAATCCTTCGGGAACCATGTTCAGTCGCCAAGTCAGCGATATGTAAAAGCATTGCTTTTCCAAAACCCTTTCCCTGGCAATCCGGTAAAACGTAAAGCTTATTGATTTTTGTCGCATCGGTTTCATATCCGTGCAGCATTGAAGCAAATCCTTTCGGATCAGAATTTTCGGAAAGCAAAATAAATTTCTGGCCATTTACAATTGCGGAAGAAAGTCCTTCATCAGAATAAAACAATGCAAGCATATATTGAATCTGCTGAACCGATAATGTATTCCCGTAAGTTTCGGGCCAGGTACGAATTGCGATTTCGCGGATGACCTGAAAATCATTTTCGTCTGCCACGCGGATCTCATAACTGCTCATCCGTGAATCGTTTCCTTGTTTCCGTATTTTGCAATCACAGAAGCTTCAAAATCAAGCCATTCACGCCATCTTTTTTCGACGTCGATGCCTTTGCCATATTTTCGTGCGTATGAGATAAAAGTAGTGTAATGCGACGCTTCGCTTTCCATCAGTTCGCGATAAAAAACACGAAGCTCGTCATCCTGGATATTTTCGCTGAGCACTTTGAATCGTTCACAACTGCGCGCCTCGATCATTGCCGAGAAAAGCAATCTTTCCACAAGTCCGGAAGTCCTGCTTCCATTCGAGCTTTGCTTCATATACTGCGCGAGTTCATTGACATATTCGTCACGTCGTTCGCGTCCCAATGAAAATCCGCGTTCCTTGATTTTCTCGTGGACCATTTCAAAATGCTCGATTTCCTCTTTTGCAAGCGCAAGCATATCCGAAACAAGGTCCGGATATTCCGAATTTAATGTAATGATCGTAATCGCATTGGTTGCGGCTTTTTGTTCGCACCACGCGTGATCTGTCAGGATTTCACTGAGATTTTTTTCCACAATGTTAACCCATCGCGGATCTGTAGGAAGTTGCAGCCTGAAGGTCGACATTTATGATACAAATATTGCGCGGTCGCTCATCCATTCGTTCACTTCATCGCCAACTTCGTCAAGTATCGTTTCGTTGGTATGATTCGCGATCACTTTATCTATCAGGGCCACAATGCGATCCATGTCTTCTTCAACAAGTCCGCGGGTCGTAACCGCGGCCGTGCCCACACGGATTCCGGAAGTAACGAAAGGTGACTTATCATCAAAAGGAACCATATTTTTATTGACTGTGATCTCAGCTTTTACAAGCGCGTTCTCTGCTTCTTTACCGGTGATATTTTTATTGCGAAGATCGATAAGCATCATATGGTTGTCGGTTCCGCCCGAAATGATATCGTAGTTTCTGCTGATGAAAGCTTCCGCCATCGCTTTGGCATTTTTCTGTACCTGAAGCGCATATCTGAAAAATTCGTCTGATAATGCTTCACCGAAAGCTACGGCTTTCGCTGCAATGATATGCATCAGCGGTCCGCCCTGGTTTCCGGGAAATACAGACATATCGAGTAAATTCGACATCATTTTAATATCGCCTTTCGGCGTGGTAAGTCCAAACGGATTTTCGAAATCTTTGCCCATCATGATCATGCCGCCACGCGGGCCGCGAAGTGTTTTATGAGTCGTCGTTGTTACGATATGGCAATGCGGAATCGGGTCGTTCATCAAACCTTTGGCGATCAATCCTGCAGGATGCGAAATATCTGCCATAAGAATTGCCCCGACAGCATCGGCAATCTCACGGAATTTTTTGAAATCCATATCACGTGAATATGCAGAAGCTCCTGCGATGATCATTTTTGGCATTTCGCGTTTGGCAACGTCCATGATCTTATCGTAATCTAGAAGGCCCGTTTCTTTTTCAACACCGTAAAAAACGGGATGATATAATTTTCCTGAAAAATTTACCGGGGAACCATGAGTCAAATGTCCGCCGTGAGCAAGGTCGAATCCTAAAATTTTATCACCCGGCTTCAAACAGGCGGCGTAAACCGCAGTATTTGCCTGCGAGCCCGAATGCGGCTGCACGTTTACATATTCGGCACCGAAAAGCGCTTTTGCACGGTCGATCGCAATTTGTTCGACAACATCAACGACTTCACAGCCACCATAATATCTTTTTCCGGGATAACCCTCGGCATATTTGTTTGTCAGTACAGAACCGGCTGCTTCGAGCACGGCATCGCTTACAAAATTCTCTGAAGCAATGAGTTCGAGGCCATTGATCTGGCGTTCCTGTTCGTCAAGTATAAGGTCGAAAATTTCTTCGTCGCGCTGCATAAAAGTGTTTCGTTAAATTGCTGTCAAAAATACGAAAAACGTTTGGTACAATGAATCATAATTTTATATTTGATAGCTCAATCTAACTACGTAAACCAAACCTCTGATGCCCATTACCGCCAATAATCCAAACAGGAAATCGTGGCTAGATGTACCTGCAAACAGTGACTTTCCAATACAAAATATTCCATTCGGAGTTTTTCTTACCAGAGACGATGTAATTACCATCGGAACGCGTATCGGCGATTATGCGATCGATCTTGGGGCGCTTCAGCATCTCGATTATTTTGAAGGCATCGAACTTACCGATGATATGTTCATGCAGGACACGCTGAATGATTTTATTTCCGACGGTAAGAAGACCTGGAGACTTGTCCGAAACCGGATTGCAGATATCTTCGATGAAAAAAATCCTAAGCTTCGCGACAACGCCGAACACCGCAACAGGGTTATCTGTAGCATGAATGACGTGGAAATGCAGCTTCCGGTAATGATCGGCGATTACACCGATTTTTATTCAAGCAAGGAACATGCAACAAACGTCGGAAAGATGTTCCGCGATCCCGAAAATGCATTATTGCCGAACTGGCTGCATATTCCGGTTGGCTATCACGGCAGAAGTTCTACGATCATTACTTCAAATATTCCGATTCACAGACCTATGGGCCAGACACTTCCGGCAGGAGAGAAAACTCCTGTATTCGGTGCGTCTCGACTTGTGGATTTCGAATTGGAAATGGCATTTATAACAACGGATGCGAACGTTATGGGTGAAACAATTCCCATTTATCAGGCGGAAGATTATATTTTCGGAATGGTGCTGATGAACGACTGGAGTGCGCGCGACATCCAGAAATGGGAATATGTGCCGCTCGGACCGTTTTTGGCAAAGAATTTTGCGACATCAATTTCGCCATGGATCGTAACGATGGATGCGTTGGAGCCCTTCCGCACGAAAGGTCCAAAACAGGATCCTGCGCCGCTTCCTTATCTTCAGCAAAAAGGGAAAAATACTTTTGATATAAACCTTGAAGTTTCGCTGATGCCCGACAATAGCGAGCCTCAGGTAATCTGTAACTCGAATTTCAAATATTTATATTGGACGATGAGTCAGCAATTGGCGCATCATACCTCGAACGGCTGTCGCGTGAATTCCGGTGATATGATGGGCTCGGGGACAATTTCGGGACCAACTGAAGACACTTTTGGATCGATGCTAGAGTTGACATGGGGCGGAACAAAACCAATTAAAATGAATGACGGTACTGAGCGAAGATTCATCAATGATGGCGATTGCGTTATTATTAAAGGGCATTGCAAGAACGAAAAAGTCCGGATTGGCTTTGGCGAAGTTGCGAACAAGCTGCTGCCGACCTTTAATGGAAAATAAACTTTAAGGCCTCATCTTTCGATGGGGCTTTTTTTTGCAAAAAATCTATATTTGTTAAAATTTTAATTATGCGGAAACTTTACGTCTTTCTTCTTATCGCATCAATTACAGGATGCGCCGTCAAACAAACTCAAAATCAATTATCATCAGGCGATTACGACGAGGCGATTGAAACCGCAACCGACAATCTTCGAAACAACAAAGACAAAAAGCGTAAACAGGACTACATTTATTTGCTCGAGGAAGCTTTTGCAAAGGCGAAGAACCGCGATGAACGCAACATCAGCCTTTGGACAAAAGAATCCAATCCGAACAACTTGGAAAAGATATACAGGACATATATGAACATGGAAGCGCGTCAGGAAAAGATCCGGCCGCTGCTTCCGCTTCAATTGATTGATAAAAAGCGGAATGCAATATTTCCTTTTGAAGATTACTCGAAGGAAATTGTCAAGAGTAAGGAAGCATATTCAGACTACCTCTACAACAACTCGGTTGCACTTTCAAAATCCAGTGATAAAAACGAGATCCGCAAGGCGTACGACGATCTGAATTACTTGAATCAGATCAATCCCGGGTTTAGGAACACGAAGAAAATTATGGATGACCTGAGGTTTAAAGGAACCGATTTCGTCAGTGTCTATACAAAGAACGATTCGGGAATGGCAATTCCGTCGCAACTGGAATCAGACCTTTTGGATTTCAGCACTTTAGGACTTGATGATAAATGGACGGTTTATCATAGCAACCGCCTTAAAGATGTAAATTACGATTATGGAGTTGTCATTAACTTCAGAAATATTCTGATCTCGCCTGAGCATGTTAAGGAAAAAGAATTTAAAAAAGAGCGCGAAATCAAAGACGGGCGCAAAAAACTTTTAGACCGGAACGGGAATGTGGTTCGCGACAGTTCGGGTAATGTTGTGATGGTTGATAATCTTAAGACGGTTCGCGCGACGATATTCGAATTCAGACAATCAAAGTCCTGCCAGGTCACTGCAAAAGTTGATTACATCGATTTTAAAAACAACCAGATGCTGCGTACTTTTCCGCTGGCAAGCGAATTTGTTTTCGACCATATCTATGCAACTTATCGCGGAGATAAACGCGCTGCCGATGATGATTACAGGCATTTATTTGATAAGAAACCTGTTCCTTTTCCGTCAAATGAGCAAATGGTTTATGATACAGGAGAAGACCTGAAAGCGAAGTTAAAATCCATTATAAGAGGAAATCGATTAAAACGCTGATCTAAAAACCCGGATCGTCGGCACTTGGACCGTACGTAGACGGAACCGGAATATCATTTAATCGCAGATAAACTCCCAGTTGTGCGCGATGGTGCGTGATCTGATTAAAAGCATGACGGATCGTTTCCCATTTTTCCGTAGTTGAAAAAATCGTATCGCCGCTTCTTAAAGTCCAGGGTTCGTGCATCTTCTTTTCATTTTCAGGAAGTAGATTCATGCGTGCTTCGGCTAATGACTTTTCAAACAATTCGAGTAGCTGTGAATTATTTTCGATCGGTGTGACAGCATACGGCGTTTTTGCAAAATCCAATTCTTCGGTTGTCAGTGCGATCGAAACCCAGGTCGGCAGCTCGGCAACGTGCGTCGCCAAGGTTTTTACAGACATGCTTTTCGCATGCGGCTGCCAATCATATTTACTTTCGGGTACGGCTGCGAGGACTTTGCGGGTTGAAACCGCTTCCTTATCCATTTCCCTGAGAAACATTTCTACAAGTGTCATACTTCGAAAACGTTATGGATTTTCTCTTTTAGATCGGCTGCATCGATTTCTCCATGCGATTCCGTAAATATGCATGCGCCGTCCTTTATCAATAACAACTGCGGCGATTGGTGAACAAGATTATAACGCGCTGCAATTGCATTTGAGATGTCGCGATACGTAAGAAGGTCAAGAAAATATCCGCGGGCAGCAGGAATGTCGAAATGCGATTCGAATTGACGAAGTGCCATTCTGCTGACTGCGCATCGGGTCGAATGCTTAAATATAAATATGGGCATTTCGTGCGAAGCTGCGTCAATTTCAGATAATTGATCCATTGAAACGAGATCACTCCAAATCAAGTTGCTTCGCTGCGTATCTTTATTATCAGATTTTCCAAATAGATTTCCAAGTAGGCTCATAGCAATTGCGACAATATGTCTTAAAGATTAAAATTTTCGATGACGGATTGGCAGAGAGTGCTGCGTGGACTTTAATTTGAAATCGCGCCTCTCAAATTTAAAAAAAGGAAATTCATTACCTGTTAAGTTAAACAAAAAATATGAACATCAATAATTTCACAATCAAGTCGCAGGAGGCATTGCAGCAGGCGCAGCAGCATGCACAAAGCCTCGGACAGCAGCAGATTGAAAACGAGCACATCATGAAAGGCATTTTTAATGTGGATGAAAATGTTGCGCCGTTCCTGCTGAAAAAACTAGATGTAAATGTGCCTTTGTTTGGGCAGATCCTCGATAGTACCATTCAAAGTTTTCCAAAAGTTTCGGGCGCTGACATTCAATTTTCACGTGAAGCTTCGCGGACAATAAATGAGGCTGGCATCATCGCTAAAAAAATGAACGATGAGTTTGTATCGATCGAGCATTTGATCCTGGCGATCTTTAAATCCAAAAGCAAAGTTTCGCAAATACTAAAAGATCAGGGCGTCACCGAGAAAGGCCTTGAGTCTGCAATTTCCGAAATGCGAAAAGGCGAGCGCGTTACATCTGCTACAGCTGAAGAAACTTACAATGCTTTGAGCAAATACGCAAAAAATCTGAATGAACTTGCGAGAACAGGAAAGCTCGATCCGGTAATCGGACGTGATGAAGAAATCCGCCGCGTATTGCAGATCCTGACGCGTCGCACGAAGAACAACCCGATGCTTGTTGGTGAACCCGGTGTCGGAAAAACTGCCATTGCTGAAGGACTTGCACACAGGATCGTCGATGGCGATGTGCCTGAAAACCTCAAGGATAAAATTGTTTATTCGCTGGATATGGGCGCTTTGATCGCCGGTGCGAAATATAAAGGTGAATTTGAGGAACGACTGAAATCGGTGGTTAAAGAAGTCACCTCTGCAGAAGGCGATATAGTGCTTTTTATCGATGAGATCCACACGCTTGTTGGTGCAGGCGGCGGAGAAGGAGCGATGGACGCTGCGAACATTCTCAAACCTGCTTTGGCAAGAGGTGAACTTCGGGCAATTGGTGCGACAACGCTTGATGAATATCAGAAATATTTTGAAAAAGATAAAGCATTGGAAAGGCGATTCCAGAAGGTTATGATTGATGAGCCTGATACCGAGAGCGCCATTTCAATCCTACGTGGAATCAAGGAAAAATACGAGTCGCATCACAAGGTAAGAATCAAAGACGATGCGATCATCGCGTCGGTCGAGCTTTCCCAGCGCTATATTACGTCACGTTTTCTTCCGGACAAGGCCATCGATTTGATGGATGAAGCGGCATCAAAACTTCGCATGGAAATCAATTCCAAGCCGGAAGAGCTTGATGTTTTAGACAGGAAGATCATGCAACTGGAGATTGAGATCGAGGCCATTAAACGCGAGGATGACGAAGCGAAATTGCGTTCACTTGGATTGGACCTTGCGAATCTGAAAGAAGAACGCAATGAGATCTATGCGCGATGGAAATCGGAGAAAGATGTGGTTGACAGCATCCAAAATGTAAAGCTTGAGATTGAGGATTTTAAGACTGAGGCCGAACGGGCAGAACGTGATGGCGATTATGGAAAGGTTGCAGAACTTCGGTACGGGAAGATAAAGGAAGCACAGGTGCGGCTTGAATCGCTTCAGCAGCAGCTTTCAGAAAATCAAAAAGGAAATTCTTTGATAAAAGAGGAAGTAACCCGTGAAGACATTGCTGAAGTAGTTGCTAAATGGACGGGCGTACCTGTCATGAAAATGCTCCAAGGCGAGCGCGAAAAACTTTTGCAACTTGAAGAGGAACTTCATAAGCGTGTTGTAGGGCAGGAGGAAGCGATAGAAGCAATCAGCGATGCAGTCAGGAGAAGCCGTGCAGGTCTGCAGGACGCGCGAAAACCGATTGGTTCATTCTTGTTTCTTGGTACAACCGGCGTCGGTAAGACCGAATTGGCAAAAGCGCTTGCGGAATATCTCTTTGACGATGAGAATGCGATGACACGTATAGATATGAGCGAATATCAGGAACGTCATAGTGTTAGCAGGCTTGTTGGTGCGCCCCCGGGATATGTGGGATATGACGAAGGTGGACAACTGACGGAAGCTGTCAGAAGGCGCCCGTACTCGGTGGTATTGCTCGATGAGATCGAGAAAGCGCATCCGGACACGTTCAACATACTTCTGCAGGTTCTCGATGAAGGCCGACTCACAGACAATAAAGGCCGTCTTGCCGATTTCAAGAATACGATCATTATCATGACATCGAATATCGGTAGTATGCTCATTCAGGAAAAGTTTGAAAATCTTCGGGGTGATATCGATACTGTATCAGAAGCTGCAAAAATCGAAGTGCTTGGGCTTTTACGCCAGACCGTTCGCCCGGAATTCATAAACAGGATCGATGAGATCGTCATGTTTACGCCGCTCAATAATGCTGATATTAGAAAGATCGTCGGCTTGCAGCTAAAATCTGTTACGAAATTACTTGCAGAACAGAATATTACCATGGATGCAACACCGGAAGCCATCGATTACCTTTCGCAAAAAGGATATGATATGCAGTACGGAGCGCGTCCGGTAAAGCGTGTGATCCAGCGCGAGGTTATGAACAAACTTTCGAAGGAGATCTTGTCGGGACGTGTTTCAACCGACAGCATCATTCTACTGGACAGTTTCGACGGTGAACTGGTATTTCGAAACCAGTCGGAAGCTGCCGATTAAAAGGATTTGACCAAAAAAAAAATGCCATCCGAAGATGGCATTTTCTATTTTTATCTGAAACAGAATTACTGCTTGATAACTTTCAAAGTCTGAGTGTTGTTACCAGAAATAACTTTCACCATGTAAGCACCGGCAGAAAGATCTGATACATTCATTCTTACGTCATTGCTGTTGAAAGCCTGACCAGCTACTTTTTGCCCAACCAAGTTGTAGATCTCAACTGCATCGATAGCGTTTTGGTTAACGATAGCAAGTTCCGTGATCATTGGGTTTGGATAAACACTGATTTTTCCAGCGTTGAATCCTGGCGTAGAAAGCGACTCCTCGATAGAGAAAGAGAATAGCAAAAGGAATGCACTGTTAGCCGGCGATGTTGTACGGAAAGCCAGGTAGTAGTTTCCAGATGCAGGAGCTGTAAAAGTTCCTGTAGCCTCGTAAGCCATATCTTGCAACTCATCGAAAGTACCTTGCTGAGTAATGCCTTCGTTAGTAGCTACTTCAGTTTGAAGTGTAGCAGTTGCAGAAGCTTCGTTCGTGATGTAAGTTGTCAGAGTTTCATTTGCAGGAACTGTAATATCAGCATCAGCAGCGTTGAACGTGTACATGATGTTGTAAGTTTTACCTTCTTCCATTGTGAAAGCAGGAGTAAACAACCAGTCATCTTTTGGAGTATCACCGTTAGTTCCGTTTGTAGCAAAGCTTTCGTCCGTTCCGTCTCCATTCAGGTCAAGAAACTGCTGGATCCAAGAAACACCGTTAGCATCACCATCAAATTTTCCGTAGCATGCTGCGAAATCATTAGCACTTTCAAACATTGTAGAGAAAGGAAGCGATGTTGTACAATCAACAGCAAGTTCTTCCAATGTAAAATCGAAACCATCCGCTGACCAATAGTCATCAAACGCGATGTAGTACGTTTCGCCTGCAGTTACAGGGAATGTAACATTTGAAAGGTAGTTTCCGCCGGCAACATCTACGTCATCGTTGAATGCAAGACATTCCAAAGCACCACAAACACCACTGTAGATGTACACGCGAGTATCACCATCGACATTTTGTGGCAAATCAGTATTTACAGTAGCGACACCATTTACTGTAGCGGCGAACATATACCATTCCGCAGCAGTTGTGTCAGTTTGATCACCCGAGCAATCAGGTGAAGGAATTTCAGTGCCGTCAACTCCGGCTACGGTTTGCGTCGGACCTGCTGAAATAAGGGTCGCGCCTGCACAAGTATCCTGTGCAAATGCAGCGAACGGTAAAACCAGTCCAAGCATTAAAGTAATTTTCTTCATGATAAGTTAATTTAAATTTTCCCAAATTTATAGTATAATTCTGAATTAGCAATCATCCGCTGAAAGAATTATCAAGGCTGAATTGTTAATATTTACAAGCTTCCAAGTTTGAAAATGTAAATCATGAAATCCTTTACACAAATCGAATTTTAGTTGTGTCGCGTAAATTATTGTGATCGTTTTTATTATCTTCGGAAATTCTGATTTGAGCTTTCTATGAAAAATGCATTTTTGGCCGCACTTCTTATGATGTTTATGGCGGCGACCGCACAGCAAACTACACCTGATCGTATTTATCGCACGACTGAAGTCGACGCAAAACCCAACTTGCGCGATGGAATGTATACTTTAACGATGTTTATCAGCAAACACTTTCAGTTTCCGGAAATCAAAAATAAAAAGGTCCGGATCTTTACCAGTTTTATAATCGAACCTGACGGATCGATGAAAGACGAAAAAGCGGTGCATATCGATATCCGTGAATATTTACCTACCGATGTGGTGCAGATTAAAACTGAGGATGAGAAAAATGCGGAAGCGGCAATTTTGGAGGGAATGAAATCTGAAGCCGTCAGGGTTCTTGCGTTATTTGAAGACCAATGGCTTCCTGCTGTTGCCGATGGCAAGCCGGTTCGATGCCTGTACAATTATCCGATAAGTTTTAATATTGAGTAAACAAAAGCGCCGTAATTATTACGGCGCTTTTGTTTTATATCGATCGGTAAATCCGATTTATCGGAATCCCGATTCCATTTTTTAAAACTACACGTTTGTCGGTTACGGCCCAAACGGTAGTTTCAACGACTTTTTTTGAACTGTTGTCTTCAAAGAAAATTTTTGTCTTGGATCGTTCCAGATTGCCCAATGCCTGTGCACGGGAAAGCTCGGAATTGCGTTGGCGGATCGCGTCGCGGTCATTTAAAACATCGGCGCCGGGAAATTTTAAAGATTTGATCGATTCTTTTTCGATCGACTCGAAATTTGTAGACATAACTTTGCATTTTAAGGTTGGTAAGATTTATGGGCAGAATAAAAGTAGTGAAAAATATTTCCCAACCAAATATTAGATGCTATTTTTGAACACTTTAGCTTAAATTCTTTGCGATGCTTACAATTTCTTTTAATCCGTTTCCCGTTTTACACACCAAAAGGCTCCGACTTCGTCGAATTGGCGAACCGGATGCGCAACAAATGTTTAAGCTGCGATCCGATCCCGAAACGATGCGATTTGTACCACGGCCGCTTGCCAAAACTATTGAAGATGCAAATGATCATATTCGTATGATTACTGAAAAAATCAACACAAATACAGGGATCAATTGGGCAATTACGCTCGCGGACGATGATACATTTATTGGAATAATCGGGTTATTCAGGTTTGAGCAGGACAATTTTCGCTCGGAGTTAGGATATATGATTTTGCCTGAATTTCAGAACCAAGGGATTGTAAGCGAATCTATCGGAGAAGTATTAAAATATGGATTTGATAAATTAAAGCTTCATTCTATCGAAGCCATCATCGATCCTGAGAACTATGCATCAGCCAAAGTCCTTGAAAAAAACGGCTTTTTGAAAGAGGCGCATCTGCGCCAGAACCAATTTTTCGACGGAAAATTTCTGGATACGGTCATATATTCCAAGCTGACGACCGATTAAAAAAAAAGGTTTGGGAAATAAATACTTCCCAAACCTTCCACCAAAACAAAATAAAACCAAATTACTCTTATGGTCAGTTTCGTGGTTATTTTCCGCCTGTGCCGCTGCCTGTTGCCGGAGTAACTGTGGAATTGTTGTTAGTTGTGCCGGAAGTTGTTCCTGTTCCTGCATTGTTTCCTGTGCCGGAGGTTCCGTTTCCAGCGTCATTATTATTATATGGATTAATCCGACTGTTGTTGCGTGAATTCGCTCCATCAGTTGTTTCCAAATTATCTATCGGCCTTGCATCAGTTCCGGTAGTGGTCGTTGTTCCAGATGAAGTAGTTGTTGTACCATCTGCGTTTCGGGCAGTAGACGTGGTGCTGGCAGATTTCCGTACTTTCGTTTTCCCTGTAGTTCCGGGTTTGTCAAGATCGGCATCGCTTTTTGTCGTTGTGGTAGTTGAATTCGTGGTAGTCGACCGCGTCCTGTCGGTTTGGGCAGAACTTACAGCAAAAGCAAAAAATGCGGCAAACAAGAAGATCATCTTTTTCATATAATTAATAGTTTAAGTTATACTCAAAGTTAGGTCAGGTCTATCGACTACATCAGACACTTTCACGTTTGTTTTGGATAGATTTAACGCGCAGTTCTGAATCCCTATTAATTTCAGGTTAAATGAATTACGCTTCTTGTTAACATCAATAAAAAAAGCCCGCACAATGTGCAGGCTTAATAATGTGACCTCGACAAGATTCAAACTTGTAACCTTCTGAGCCGTAATCAGATGCGCTATTCAGTTGCGCCACGAGGCCTTATTGTCGCAGTTGCCATAAAATGGCTTAGCGGGTGCAAATATACCACAACACATCAAATTTTACAATGGTATTGAGCGAAAAATTTTTCATCTCAACTTATTTTTCGGTGTAGATTCCGATAAAGCCCTGATTGTCACGTAATATCGCCAGCCAAGAATTGCAAGCTGCCATTTTTTGGCCTTTGCAGGATCGATTGCCCGTTTGGTAAATGACGGAAGCACTACGCGATTTAACCTGGCCAACAATCTGAACATCATGGTGTTTTGTGCGAAGATAAAAAAAGCCGCCCGAAGGCGACTCGTTATTTTCTATTTTCCTGACTTGTTGTCAAGTTCCATTCGCGCTTTCCGGATTTCCTCGCGAGCTTTGGTAATTTCCTCGCGGGCTTTCTCGATTTCTTCCTTCGCACGTTCCATGTCTTCACGGGAAATGCTGCGATTTTTTTCGCGCTCTGTCCTTGACCGATCAAGTTGCTCAAGTATTTTTTCCCGCGCGAGTTCCATTTCAGGTCCTGCTTTTTCCATGGCTTCGCGAGCACGTTCCATAGCATCACGCGAAATCTTCTTTGAATCGACTATGACTCGTACGCGATCGCTTTGTAATTTCTCGAGTTCATTTTCGCTGATTTCGCCACTTACGACTTTTCCGTCAACGATAACAATAGGTTCGGCGTTGTCTTTACTTATGTAAACCCTGCTTCTTTGAAGACCATTGTGCAATTCACGAAATTCGGGATGTGCGGGAGCGACGGGAAATCCGGGAATTTCCGGCAGGTCTTTAAGGTCGATTATGGTCGAAACATCCGGAATATCCGCGATAATATCATCAGTATCAAAAGAATAAACAAAACGATGATCATCGCCATCAGCCGCATGGCCACGAAGAACACGCATTCTTGGCGCGCCAAATCCAATAGCATTTTCGCTTTTATAAAAGGAAAGCGGTTTGATCGGCTCGTCTCCTTCGACCATTGTTGCACCTTTCTTGCCGGTTTTGTCTTTAAACTCAGCTTTGATGCGGGTAATTTCGCCGCTGTTATTTCTTTTAACCTTTGAAAATTTCAGGGTTATGCCTTCCTGCTTCAATTTGTCGGCGTATGCTTTAAGTTCGGTATCTGATGTTTTTTTATCGACGACGACTTCCGTGCCCGGCGATTTCAATACACGCACTTCGACTTTTTTATCGACAGCAACCGGATCCGAAGTTTTCTCCTGCGCAATTACTTTGACCTGGAATCCAAGGATAAATGCGATAAGTGCCGGCAGGACTACGGCGTACTTCCAGGAGTTTCGCCGTTTCGACTGATTTTTGTTTAACATAACGATTCGTTTTTTGATTAATGATTGATAAAAATGATTAGTAACCGCAACACAGCTTTCGTGCGTTGTTATCTTTAATAATGTAAGCTGGTATGATTTGATATCTGTTATTCTCTTGCTTGCCTCATGATCGGCAATAAATTCGAGGTTTTGAACGATGCACTTTTTATAAAGCCACATAAATGGGTTGAACCAGAATGCGATGCAGAACAGACGCGAGAGTAAAACATCAATAGTGTGTTTTTCAGCACTGTGGACTTTTTCATGCTCCAGGATATTCGCAAGCTCTTCCGCAGTGTACATCGCCGAATTGTAAACGATGAATCCAAAGTAGGAGAAAGGCGATACCTTTTCGGTCGTATCTATGAATTTAAATCCGTGGACATCTCTCCATTCTTTTCCTTTGAGCAATCGATGCAGCGCCAGCAGATCTATAATAAACTGGATTGAAAAAATCAGCACTCCTGTAAGATATGCCATAAAAAGCAATTGGTACCAATCGAGTGTTGGTGCGGTTTCGTAAGCAGATGCGGCTTGCATGGGAAGCATTACCCAATGCTTTGTATCGAGTGCGACAGGTTCGACCCAAACGATTTTCTTAAAGGTAACCAGCGGTAAAACCAATGATGTAACTAACCCTGCAATGAAGTACCACCGGTTACTTTTAAAAAATGTTTCTCTGCGCAGAAATATAATGTACGCAAAGTAAAATACTGTGAGGAGCGAAGCTGATTTTGCCAGGTAGATCAATAGCGCTTCCATTATTTCTTTTCGATTAAGTTGAGGATCTCTCGCAATTCGTCAGCAGATATTTTTTCTTCCTTCGCAAAAAACGAAACCATGTTTTTATAGGATGACCCGAAGAAATTATCGATTGCAGTCTTCATGAATTTTTTACGATATTCTTCCAATGTGACCACAGGATAGTATTGATGCGTATTGCCATAAGCATTGTGCGAGACATAGCCTTTTTCTTCAAGGTTGCGTACAATAGTCGAAAGTGTATTGTAGTGCGGCTGGTCGTCGGTAATTTCGGCAAGTATTTCTTTTACAAATGCTTTTTCCAATCGCCAGAGGATATGCATGATTTCCTCTTCTTTATTCGTCAGTTTTTGTATCATCTTGTTTGATTTTATGGCGTTCCGCGACTTCCTTCGTCGCCGCGTCGGGCTTTCCGCTCCAATCTTTTGCGCTTCTCGATACCGCCTCCGGCGTACTCGAAGCCGCAAAAGGATTTCCACTACAATCCCTAACGCATCAGTACTTCAAACAAACTTATAACTATAAATTTAGTTACGCAACTAAAAAAATAGTTCTTTAACGAAAATTTATTATTTGCGAAGCATCCGGTTTAACTGGACGCAGGCAAGAGAAGCAGCGACGCCAAGACTTCCCATCAAAATCCAGTTGGCCCTGTACCCGAAATGAGAGATCATTTCCATGCCGGTCTTCGAACTCATGATGTGCGCCAGGCTGAAGCTCATTGTGTACAAAGCCATATATCGGCCTTCGTGGCCTTTTGGCGCGCGATCCATCGCAAACGAATTTGAAAACGGGAACGCAAACATTTCACCGATAGTAATGAAGAAAATGCTGATCAGTAAAATCCCGGCCCAAAACTCAAAAAGAAGTACGTAATAACTCATAGCCACCAGAATTCCACCCCATAAAATGATATTGACCTTATTGATCTTTTTCCGCTCCAAAATGCTGACGATCGGCATCTCGAGAAAGAAGATCAGCAATCCGTTAAACGTCATGATCAAACCGGTCTGAAATTCCGTCAGTTGATACCGGTCGTGATGATACAGCGGAAGTGTGGTGAAAATCTGGAAAAAGGCCATCGCAATCGCAAAGCTTGTAAACAGGAAAACCCAAAAAGGTTTGTCTTTCCAGACCGAGTGCGTAAGAATTTCACCCGGATGTTCCTTGTCCTGATAAGGCGACTTCTTCTTTTCCTTGACCATTATCGCAAAAATCACGATCGAAATGATGCAGCTCGCACCGTCGGCCCAGAATAAAGCATGATAACCAATGCCCATGATAATTAGTCCGCCCATCGCCGGACCTGCCGCAAATCCGAGATTTACAGCCAATCTCACAAGTGTCATCGCACGCGTTCGGTTCTCGGGCTTTGCATAAGCGCCAAGCGATACGAACATCGCCGGACGAAACATATCGGCGACCACCATGATACTGAACATCCCGATGCACAATCCCCAAAAAGATGTGATGAACTGCAGTCCGAAAAACATCAGGCCGCTCGTGAAAAGACTGAATACCATGATCTTGTAAAACCCAACCTGATCCGAAAGTTTTCCGCCAAGCCATGAGCCCGCCATCGAACCGAGGCCGAAACTCACCATGATCCAGCCGACTTCACCATAACTGAAATGAAGATCTTCCTTTAAATATTTTGAAAGGAACGGCAAAACCATCGTCCCGGCGCGGTTTATAAACGTGATGACAGCAAGAATCCAGACTTCCCGCGAGAAACCCCTGAAATTATTGACGTATCGTTTTGCACCTTCGCGGATCATCGGCAGAATTGACGTGTGCAAAGGTAGGAAGTGATGTAATATTTAAGATTATTGACGAAACAATTTATAATTTCTTATTATTTATTTTTGCGTGGATGAAACATTTCAACCTTCATACACACGCCGCCAATCGAGATGCTGAAGTCTGCGAAATTCTGAACAGATATCCTGAAGAACACATGCAGGACAATAAATTTTTCAGCATCGGCATACATCCATGGCGCATCGATGAAAGTAAGCTTGAAGAAGAAATGCAAATAATCAAAGCCGCGTCATCCGACGAATTTTGTGCTGCGATTGGAGAATGCGGACTCGACAAACGCATCGAGACGCCAATTGATCTTCAAAAAAAAGTTTTCATCAGGCAATTACATTTGGCAGAATCTCAGAAAAAACCAGTGATCATCCATTGTGTCGCAGCATTCCAGGAAGTCATCGAAATCGTAAAATCAGAAAAGATCACTGTACCATGCGTCATCCACGGATTCTCCAAAAATGAGCAGGTCGCAAAACAACTTCTTGACAATGGATTTTATCTTTCTTTCGGGAAGTACCTTTTGCGAAACCCCGAACTTGAATCCGTGTTTAAATCGATTCCCAACGATCGATTTTTTTTGGAAACCGACACGATCCAGGAAGATATCCGAACCGTTTATCAGAAAGCATCCGATTATAAAGCGCTTCCCGTCGAAGAACTCTGCGCAATCGTAAATCAAAATATCAACGCCGTATTTCCAAAGCTATCCCGGCTAACAGCTAAAAGCTGACAGCTAAAAGCTTCACGCTAACAACCAACAACTAAATCTCCTCCAAATGCCTCAATGGACCGAAAGAACCGAACTCCTATTTAAAAAAGAAGCGATGGACAAACTCGCGAACTCCAACGTTTTGATCGTCGGACTTGGCGGCGTCGGGTCGTTTGCTGCCGAATTCATCGCAAGGGCAGGAGTCGGAAAAATGACAATCGTCGATGGCGATGTGGTCGATATTACAAACATAAACAGGCAATTGCCCGCATTACACTCAACCGTCGGTTTACCTAAAATTGAACTTGTAGGCGACCGTCTGATGGATATCAATCCGGAATTGGAACTGATACGCATCAAAGAATTTCTATCGCCCGAGCGCGCATTTGAGATCGTATCGGATGAATTCGATTTT
The DNA here is from genome assembly GCA_965365355.1 of uncultured bacterium. Taxonomy (GTDB): domain Bacteria; phylum Bacteroidota; class Bacteroidia; order Flavobacteriales; family Flavobacteriaceae; genus Flavobacterium. The sequence goes on along the minus strand of CBDUBJ010000001.1, from coordinate 112,896 downwards.
GTTGTCGACTGCATCGACAGCATTACGCCGAAGCTGAATCTCATCATAGCCGCCAAACGCAAAAAAATCAAGATCGTAAGCAGCATGGGCGCCGGCGGAAAAATTGAGGCAGCCAAAGTACAGGTAGCAGATATCAGTAATACAAAGAACGATTACTTCGCGAAAGCCATCAAAAAGCGTCTTAAGAAGGAAAAGATCGACAAAGGTGTCAAGGTGGTCTATTCATCGGAAATCCAGGACGAAAACAGCCTCAAAATGACCGACGGCAAAAATTACAAGAAATCGTTTTATGGAACGAGCAGTTATATGCCGGGACTGTTCGGACTCTACTGCGCCGAAACCGTGATCAGGTTCCTTACAAAAAAAATCGAACCGAATGATTGATTGCGTCATCTTCGATATGGACGGCGTGATCGTCGATACCGAACCCGTGCATTATCAGGCTTATCAACAGCACTTCAAACAATTGGGCATTGATGTGGACGACAGGCTGTATTCGACATTTACCGGAAATTCCACTAAGAATATTTATCAGAAACTGATTGAAAAATTCGAAATTGATGCCGAAGTAAATGATCTTGTCGAATGCAAACGCAATCTTTTCAATGAGCTTTTCGATACGAAGGCCGATCTGTTTCTTCTCGAGGGTGTCGAAGACCTGATCAAAGAACTTCATTCAAACGGGATGCAGCTGATACTTGCTTCATCCTCGGCAAAGGTTACGATCAAGCGGATTTTCGATCGGTTCGGGCTGCATCAGTATTTCACGCATGTCGTTTCGGGTGAAGATTTTCCGAAGTCGAAACCCGATCCCGCAATATTCCTGAAGGCCGCGGAATTATCGGGATCAAAACCTGAGAACTGCATCGTCATCGAAGATTCGACCAATGGCATCAAAGGCGCAAAAGCGGCCGGGATTTATTGTGTAGGTTATAAAAGCCGGCATTCAAAAATGCAGGATCTGACGAGTGCAGATATGATCATCAGTGATTTTGTAGAACTGAATTATCAAATCATCCGTAATATCGACCCAAATCCTGATTACTGATTGAGCGCTTTCTTGTAGACGTCAAGTGCGCGCTGCCTTGCATCCTTATGATCTACCATCGGCTCGGGATAATCGAAAGTTTCAAGTTCAGGAACCCATTTTCGGATATATTCCAGTTTCTTGTCGAATTTTACGGCCTGCGTTTCCGGATTAAATATCCTAAAGTACGGCGCGGCATCGACACCGCTTCCCGCGGCCCATTGCCAGTTGCCCACATTGCTCGCCATTTCGTAGTCGTTGAGTTTCAGCGCAAAATATGCTTCGCCCCAGCGCCAGTCGATCAGAAGATGTTTGCATAAAAATCCGGCAGTGATCATCCGCACCCGGTTGTGCATAAAACCTGTCGCATTTAGCTCGCGCATTCCTGCGTCAACGATCGGATAGCCGGTTTTGCCATCTGTCCACTTTTTAAAATCAGTTTCGTCCCGGCGCCATGGAATCTTATCATATTGAGGTTTGAAGCTTTTTGATGTGGTTTCGGGATAATGCCACAAGATCTGCATAAAGAACTCGCGCCATATCAATTCGTTGAGTAAGGTTTTATCGTCACATTTCAATGACTTTCGCACCGCTTCCCGGACACTGACAGTTCCAAACCGCAAATGAGGGCCAAGCTTGCTGGTAGATTTTTCGGGAAAATTGCGAGTATTTGCGTAATCGCAGATAAATTGATGTGAAAGATCCAAATCCGGGATCTCAATTTCGGATGCTGCAAAACCTATATCTGACAATTTTAAAAAAGGATAGGAGTGCGTCGCAAACGAGCCATTGACGTCGGATTCTGCATAGTTTTCTTCTTTAAGATTTGCGAGCCATTTTTTGGAATAGGGCGTATAGACTGCGTACGGGCTGCCGTCAGGTTTGACGATTTCTGATTTTTCGAAGATAACATGGTCCTTAAACCGACAGAAATCAATACGTGGCTTATATAGCAGCTTTTCAATTTCGGTGTCGCGCGAAACAGCATACGGCTCGTAATCATCATTTGCGAAAACGCCGGAAATTTCATTTTCTGAAATAAGCCTTTTAAATATTTCAGAAGGTTTTCCATGAAAGGTTGCGATCGATGAACTGTGAGATTTTAGCTCTGCATTGATTTTCTCAAGATGTTGATGGATGAATGTCACGCGGGCATCTTTTTTCGGAAGCTCATCCAAAATATTCGCATCGAAAATAAAAATGGGCAAAACCTTTTCGCCTGATGCCAAAGCTTTCGAGAGCGCGGTATTGTCGTCAAGCCGGAGATCGCGTCGGAACCAAAAAATGACCATATTGAATTTTATGATAAAGATAGTTTTCGCGGCTCAATCTTAAAAGGAAAATATAATTGTAGGAACGACGAGACAGTTGTAAATTTGGATTTCACTAAACTTCTTGAACCATGAAAAAAATAGTTACAATCGTCGCATTTGCCATCGCAGTGTGCAGCGTGAATGCGCAAGTCCGGACACCACAGCCAAGTCCGAAATCCACATTGACGCAAACTGTCGGACTTACCGATGTCACCGTCGAGTACTCGCGCCCGAGCATGAAAGGCCGTACGGTATTCGGGGATCTGGTACCATTTGGAAAAATGTGGCGTACCGGCGCCAATGCGAACAGCACCATATCATTTAGCGAGGATGTCACGATCGACGGCAAGACTTTGAAGAAAGGCAAATATTCGATTTTCGTGACGCCAAGGGCAGAAAGCTGGGATGTTTATTTTTATAACACAACCGACAACTGGGGTGTTCCCGAAAACTGGTCGGAGGCGAATGTCGCTGCAAAAGCTACGGTGAAACCCGAAATTTTGAGCCGTCCCGTGGAAACTTTTACGATCGGGATCAATAATCTCGATAACAATTTCGCGCATCTTGAGATTTCATGGGAACGGATGCTGGCGGCAGTGCGTTTTGACGTCCCTACGCAAAAAGCGGCGCTTGCGAGCATTGAAAAAGCGTTGGGCGGACCATCAGCAAGCGATTATTTCTCGGCGGCGCAGTATTTTTACCAATCGAATGGCGATATGAACAAGGCGCTTACATACATCAACAAAGCGCTTGAGCTTAATAAAGACAAGCCGTTCTGGTACAGCAGGCAGAAATCACTGATCCAGGCAAAACTAGGTGATAAAAAAGGAGCAATTGAAACCGCAAAAACATCGTTGGCTGCGGCACAGGCGGCAAAGAACGGCGATTACGTTAAAATGAATGAAGACAGCATCCGCGAGTGGAGCAGATAGCATTTTAAATTGACAAGCTCAAAACTTGTAGCTATCATAGCTAAATAAGAAACGCCCAAATGCGGGCGTTTTTTTATGCTTGTAATTTTGGATTTCGGAATATCGTAGCCTGAAATATCAGCGACAATATGATGGCAAGCATCGCACCGATAAAATTCAGCCACAAAAAGCCTACGATTTCAAGATAGTAAATGTAAAATATCGTGAGTTGGGTGAGGACGGCGCTCCAGAATATCGCTTTTGCACGAACGTATTTAATGTAAAATCCGACCAGGAAAATTCCCAGAACAGTTCCGTAAAATATCGATCCGACAATATTTACAAGCTGGATCAGATTTTCGAACAGCGTTCCGATGCACGCAAATAAAATAGCAATGATTCCCCAAATCAGCGTGAAGAACTTTGTAGCGTTGACGAAGTGCTTTTCCGATTTGTCGTCGCGGACATTCCGTTTGTAAATATCGATGGCCGTTGTCGATGCCAGCGCATTCAATCCCGATGCCGATGACGACATTGCCGCTGAAAGCATGACCGCAAGCAATAAACCTATCAATCCCTGCGGAAGGTAGTTCAGGATAAAATGCAGGAAAACATAATCTTTGTCATTTATCTCTGCTTTGGCATCGGCTTTTTGGATTAGTTCCTTTGCCTGATCGCGCAGGTCTTTTTCCTGTCCGGATAATGCAATCAGTTTCTTGCGAAGGATGGGATTGTCGTAATTCTGGTTAAGGTGATCGATGTACAGTAAATTAAACTCTTTCTTTTCTTCTGAAAGTACCGTCAGCTGTTTTTCAAGCTCCTGATATTCATCTTTATATTCGGAGTTGTCAATCGCAATTTTATTGTTCGGATTGAAATTCAGCGGAACATCGTTGAATTGGAAAAATACAAATACCATGACGCCTGTCAACAAGATAAAAAACTGCATCGGTACTTTCAGAAAGCCGTTCATGATCAAACCCATTTGGCTTTCGCGGATGGATTTGCCCGAGAGATAACGTCCGACCTGTGACTGATCGGTACCGAAATAGGAGAGAGCCAGAAAAAATCCGCCAGTGATTCCACTCCAGAAAGTATAACGCTGTTCGGGATCTACCGAGAAATCTACGACGTTCATCTTATCGTTTGCACCGGCGATGTGAAGTGCATTCGAAAATGTCATATCGTTCGGCAGATAATGCAAAATGAGGAAGAACGTAATGAACATTCCGAGCATAATTACGAACATTTGCTGCTGCTGCGTCACGTTGACGGCTTTGGTTCCGCCTGAAAATGTATAAATGATGACTAGGATTCCGATGACAACATTTAGTAAAGTCAGATCCCAGCCCAGCAACGATGAAAGTACGATTGACGGTGCATAAATCGTTAATCCGGTTCCCAATCCGCGTTGAAACAAGAACAGAAGTGCCGCAAGAGAACGCGTCTTAAGATCGAATCGCTGCTCAAGATATTCGTATGCCGTAAAGACTTTCAGCTTATGATAAAGCGGGATAAACGTGATGCTGATGACGACCATTGCGATCGGTAGCCCGAAATAAAACTGAACGAACCCCATTCCGTCGTGATAAGCCTGGCCTGGTGTCGATAGGAAAGTGATTGCGCTCGCCTGCGTTGCCATGACCGACAAACCGACGATATACCAAGGCGTTTCGTTATTGCCCAGAATGTAATCTTCGACATTCTTGCTTCCTTTTGTTTTCCACACGCCATAAACTACAATGAAAAGTAGCGTTACCGAAAGTATGATCCAGTCGATTTGATGCATGCTACGAGAATAATTGCATTAAGAAGCAAAATACCAAGATGTACAATGCATTGGCGACCAGAACCCAGGTGTAGCTTTTCTTCCAGTTTTTCATCTCGTTAGTTTCCAATTGATATCATATTCGCCAGCAGGCGGAATGCGCCCGTAACTCCTTCGGGCAATTGCCTGAAAAAGCTCAGGCCTGTGTAAATGTAATGCCCTTTTCCATATTTTGCGACAAGAAGCAACCCATTCTTTGGATCTTCGCCATTGTCGTTTGCAGATAAAACAGGCGTGAAAGCCGGATCATACTGATTCGGAAAGTACAATCCTATTTCCTGTTTCCAGCCTTTAAAATCTTTTGCGGTGATTTTATTTGGCGAGTTTAAGATCTTATGATCAGGAGCGAGCATGCGAATATCGGCATTTTCATCTGTGACACGATCGCGTGATATTTTAAGCGGATATGGCGACATTTCTTTCGACGTTAGGTCGTCGAGGGTGTTGTATTGTACGATCAGCGTTTTGCCATTGCTGACGAAATCCAGCAGCAAAGGCTGTTTTACCGCCATTTCCGCAATTTTGTTGTAAGTCCGAACGCCTGTAACCGCCACGTCAAATTCAGCAAGCTTTTCTTTAGTGATGAGTTCAGGCTTCAAAACGGTCACCTCATATCCCATTTGTATCAGTGCTTTGTCCACTTCGTCGCCGGCGCCCATGATGTATGCGACTTTGTCATTCCTGATCTTCAGGTCCGGCTTCAGAAATCTCGCTTCTGATGGCAGCAAAATCATTTGTTTCGGAATATGGTCATATCTGATCTCGATTTTTTCCTTATCGAATCTGCGGTTTCCTATCGATGCGACTGCCTTTACGGTTGCTTCAGTAACGCCTGCAGGCGAACTTACTTCGAATTCATACGTATGTTCTTCGCCTTTTCGCAAAAACTTAAATGGAATCGATGCAGGCAAAATTTTCCAGTCTGAAGGAGCTTCAATACTAAGGCTTCCTGAAACCGATTCTTTTGCGGACCGAACTTTTACCGCGATTTTTTTTGATCGACGCGATTGCGTGAACATCGTGACTTTGTCTGAAAATGTGATCGAAACGTCAGGAACGATATCAAATGGCTCATACATTTCGCCCTTTGCATCATCGTTATATTTGTAAACAACATTACGTTCGTACGACAGTGGAACTCCATTGATGGATAAATTGAATACAACCTTTACATCACGCTTATTTTCAGGACTTCCGATCAGCGAAACGTCGTTCACAAGATACATTCTTCCGTCAGATTTATCGCGGAGCCAGTACGGTTCCGAATACTTCAGGTCGTCGGGAAGTTTTATTTCGAAAGAACTGTTGTCTGCAACATTATTTAACAACAAGCTTTTTTTCGCTGTGATCTTTTTGTCGGGCAATGTCTGGATCGACTCCAGGTTGAATTTAACATCGCTTCTATTGATGGCTTCTGTCGAAATGGATATCGTGCTTCCAGGGGTCGCATCAGGTTCTGTGGTTGAAGCTTCCAAAAATAATCCGGCACATGCGGCAATAATGTCGCGGATTTCGGCAGATTTTAACTCGCGCCAATGTCTGTCTTCAATCTTTAAAATTTTCTGATAAGCTTCAAGTAAATCAGGAATCGAATTCGATGGGTTACGAAAATCATAATTTTTGATGATCTCAGAAATCAATTGCCCGATCTCGTTTCCATTTCCAACGCGGCTCCATGAGGTATCTATTCCTTCAAATAAGTTATTCCTGTCTGTAGGCGCTGCGCCTCGAACCAGTTCAATGAATTCTGTTTCGGCACCGCGTGTTCCGGTCGTGCCGAATCCTTGGGAACGATGACTGCTGCGGCTCAGGGCAGCAATTTCCTGATTGGATTTTCCCAAGGAAGGAAAGAATACGCCGGTTTCGATGTTGTATAATTTTGATTTATCGGCTTTTTCGAATTTTTCGCGGCTGCCGTAAAACCACCAGGAGGTGTTGAAGAAATTGCGTTTAGGCGACCAGATTTTCAAATCCGCAAGCTGTTGGGCATATTTTGAAGGATCGTTCGCAAGCTCTGAAGCTTCGAGGCTAAGCATTGCGGATGCGGTATGATGTCCGTGCGTACTTCCCGGCGTACGGCTGTCGAAACGATTTATGATGATGTCGGGACGAAACCTGCGGATTGCCAGTACCATGTCGTGCAATACAAGATCTTTATCCCAGATGTTTAAAGTCTCATCCGGATTTTTTGAATATCCGAAATCATTCGCGCGCGTAAAGAACTGTTCTCCGCCATCGATCTGCCGCGCTCGGACAAGTTCCTGGGTTCTGATAACACCAAGCAGTTCACGAAGTTCAGGTCCGATTAAATTCTGACCGCCATCGCCTCGTGTCAAAGAAAGATACGATGTACGGGCGTGCTGATGGTTGGAAAAATATGAGATTACCCTGGTATTTTCGTCATCGGGATGCGCCGCAATGTACATTACCGATCCGAGGAAATTTAACTTCAGGATTTTATCATAGATCTCCGCAGCATTCGGTTTGGCAGGAGATTGCGCTAAAGTGGCAGAAAACGAAAAAATCAGAATAAGGAAAAGCAATCTGTGGAGCGTGTGCATCTATAAAATTATTGGAAGAGCCCAAAGATAATAAATGAACCGCGGAATTACTATTCCTGAACCATCGCTGTCACTGGGAGCCGACGGCTGGAAACGTACGGAAATTTCTTTTTATGCGCTGCAAGGAATTGCGTAATGTTGTCCTCATCATAATCTTTGATAGGAACATTTATCTTATTGTTCAGTGAGTAACCACGATAGCCGTGAGGAAGCTCAGCTGCTTTTTTCCACTCACCTTTGTCTGTGAATAAATAGACATTCTCCTTCGTGTCGAAATAAGCTTCGATGTTTGGATAGTAAAAAAAGCGGGTCATGCAATTAGTCTCAGGATTAAATCTGGGATCGTATTTTTTGATCCCATCTGTCTGGGCATTTGATATCTGGCAGGCCAACAGAACAATCCCAATTGTCATATAAATCAGATTTTTCATGGTTATGCTATTAAGTTCATACTCCAACTTCGGTGTAAAGGTAAAACGAGTTTGCTGGGAAAATCGACTAAATGCATAAAAAATCCGATGAAATACATAATAAAAGACCAAAAAGTAAGAAAAAATTTATAGTTATCTTAAATGATTTTGCAAAGGTACATTAAAAAAGCCATTCGCGAGAATGGCTTTCCAACAGATTTGGTTATCAGTTAGTTACTTAAATGCAACTTTGCTGTCATTTGGAATTACTTTCGGTGGTTTCCTTTTCGAAGAGTAATTTTTAGGAAATTGTTTCCGGTGTTCGTCCAGTTTCGTAAATGGCCTGTCGCCATCATAATCTGTAATTGCAACACGGACATTATTAAAGATCGAATATCCGCGATAGCCGCTTTTAAGATCTTTAGATTTTACCCATTGACCTTGCTGTTCGAATATATATAGGTTTTCCTGTGTATCGAAATAGGTATCAAGATTGGGATAGTAATAGTACCGTGTTCCAAGAACCGGGAGTGATTCTTCAGCAGCAACCGATGCCTGAATTTCGGTAGTTACCGATACTTGTGAGTTTGCATTTGTCCATGGATAAATTGCAAGAACAAATAGTAAAGAGTATATAGTTTTCATGATAACATCTTTTAATTGTTAGCTTGAAACAAAGTAACGACCGTTCGCGTTGATCGTCGTTACAAAAATCTTTTTATAGATTACAGAATTCACAGCAAAACCCGTCCAAACGTAGATATTAACAAATATTTAATGAATGTAAGTCATTCTCGTTGAGAATTTTTCAAAAAAAAAGAGGCCTGAGCCTCTTTAAGATTCGTCTTTGGTTCGTTTGACAAGTCCGATCCCGGAAATGAAAAAGATCAAACCTAAAACTCCGTATACTGCAAGTGATTTATAATTTTCGCCGCCTGACACGAAAATGACCGCAGCGTAAATCAACCCGATTATACCCAAGATGGTAAGAATGGTCCCGAAGGTTCTTTTGACATTCATGATATCAGATTAAAAGGATTAGCAACAGGATAATAATGATAATGGCACCAATTGAAAGGTAGATTCCATTCCCGGTTGCGCGAAGTTGCGATTTTATCTCACGAACCTCCTTGCGCAATTCTTTCTTTTCTACCCGGGTCAGTCCGGATTTATCCATTGCCTTAATTTCGTCGAGTCGTGCCAGCAATGCTTTTGCTTTTTCATCCTCTTCGGGATTGCCGGTCGAAACGGTTACCGGATCGGTTGCGGCTGCGCGAACTTCCACTGGTGCGAAGCTCAGGGTAAGCAATAATGCAAACAATAAAAGGAATCGTTTTTTCATGTTGAAAGGATTTTTGGTTTCAAGTATAAAGTTGTGTAAATCCTTACAATTCCGACTTATACAATTATTTTAAAAAATTGTATCATTAGCACTATTCATAACCGATCGTGATTGGCTTATTAAGTTCAAAATTCTGGAACCCGAAATCTTCCGTACTGAATGCATTAGTTTTGAAAATATTTTGGCCTGCATTAGGAATCGTTGGATAATATGAAAAACTTAACTGAAAATTGCTGAACACAAGAAAGTCATTACTGATTATAAATCCGGCGCCAATTTGCGGATACACGCGATTTCCAAAAAAGCTTTCGCCTTCATTTGCAAGGATTCCAAGCGAGCATCCCAGGTAAGGATTCAATCTGAAGCCTGCAAAATTCCACGGTGAATATGCTTGGGTCTGCAACGTGAACACAAATTTTTTGGTACCATAAAACCAAGACGGATTAAATCCGGGAATGCCATTTTCTTCATTGATCGTAAGTTGGTCGCCAATAGAAGGCGCTCGGTTCATTCCTAATACCATTCGCGCTTTTACAAACTGGCGGAATTTCCATTTTCCCGATTCGATCAGGTTTGTAAAATAATTGGCCTGGATATTAAAGGCGCTCTGTTCAGTTTCAGAAGTTTCTTCGTTTAAAAATGTTCCGTATTCAAAATTAGAGCTCAGATAACCCCATTTGTAATATTTTCCAAGTGAAACCCTTGCTCCAAGATATGGTCTTTCACGATTATTTTTTTCCTGCCAGCCAAAAGTAACGGCAAAAACGCGCCCGACGGGAACGTCCTCGATGATCCCGTAATTAAATATGTATTTATCTTCGGTATACTGTCGTGAAGAAATTCCAAGGCCCATCAGATAGAATCGCTCATCGGAAAAGAAATTTATAGTATCGTATGCTGTCGCGGGCGATTCGACATAATTGACATTCAGATATCTTAAAGTGGTTATCAGATTTGTAGTTCGCGCCCTTTCATTGTTTTCCAAAAAGATCATAAACGAATGGCCGGCCCAATAATCCTGGGTATTGGATTTGAAAAATTGTCTCGAATAAACCGTTTCCGCATCGGGCAAAGTATCCGACCTGAAACGCTGGTCGAAATAAACACCTCCGGCCCAGCGTGCCAATGGCGAATAAAATGGCCTGTCGATGCTCAGTGATTTTTCATAGTCATTGTCCAGATCGATCCGGTAGCCAATTGTCGTCCTGATATAAGTATTCATAATATTAGGAATGGTGTAGCGCGTGCTGTACGCATCTTCACCGGTTGAATACTCTTTCTGATACGAATTTTCAAATGTGTGTCCGAGACCGAAAAAATTGCGCTCTTTCAATGCTACCGTCATCTTGCTTCCCGAAAATGCAAAGTCGGGGATAAGGCTCCATGCGTCAAGAACGCGAATGTTGATATCGACGGAATCGGTCTTTTCGACCAGCACGGGAGTGATATTGACGGAACGCACATATCTCTGGCTACGGATCAGACGTTCCGATTCCCGTAGCTGCAAGGAATCAAGCAGCCTGTTCTTCTTTATCAGAAGAAGATTTAAAATTGTGAGTTTTTTCGATTTTAAGTGAAGGCTGTTGCCGATTTTTGAAATCGTGCGAACCGGTTTGTCGGGATCGCTGTCCTCTTCAATGTTGAAAGGATCGAAAGTTTCAATGTTAATGTTCCGGATTACTTTACCTTCAAATTTCTTCAGGTTCTTCTTGCGGACTTTCTTAGGCGCTGCTTTGGCGATCTGCTTCTTTGTCTTGATCGGCTCGAAGATTAAACCGTGGATAAATTTTGTAAAGCCGCGCTTTTTGGAAAATTCCTCTATTTTTTTGTACATCCGGGCCGAATCTTTTTCAGTCTCTATAACCTGTGAAAAAGCAGCCTGGCTAACGCAGAGCATTAAGAAAAAAGTGAAGATATGCTTTCGGGCTATCATGGCTTACAGGCTACAATATCCGAAATCTTCCGAAATCAAAAATGCAAATATCTCGTAACACCAATCTTAGGTGCTGAAATATTCATTGATAAATTCGATTTTTTGATTTTCAGTCACATTATCCTCAATGGGATTGTTCTGAATTTCAATATGAAAAAGCTTATTTGCCCTGATCCTGTTCAACAATTCCCGCTTTGCCGCCGCCGGCCCAAACAGGGAAACTTTGTCGAAGTCTTTGATCATTTCAAATACTTTTTTAAAAAACTTATGGTCCTTGCGTGTTGGCTGCGCCGGTGTGTGATCCAAATCCAAGTCTTCATCTTCATTAGCCTCAATGATCGTGATTACCCTTTCATGATTCTTTTGCTCAAGCAAATACGCCACCGTATTATCCATGCAAACCCCAATCTTTGTCTTGTGCAACATAACTTTTTATTTAAATTTTCACTAAGCTTTAAACGCTATTTTTTCAGTTGATATTTTAATCGTCCCCAAATCACGCGCACGACGCAATTTTTCATTTTTTTCGATAGTTAACCGCGCAAGTAAATAGCTGACCGCCGATTCTGCACCTTGATTCAGATTAACATGATCTTCTTCCAATCCGTCGTAACATCCTCCCGTACAAGGATTATACACGATCTGATTCAGGTGATTTCTGCCCAGGAACCATTCAAAAGCCTGCTGCAGCTTCATATCGTATCCGGAAGACCTGAAAACCTGTGCGAACTGGCTCAGCGCCAAAATGGTATACGCCACATCGATTGGTTGCTCGCCGTATGAATCTTTGCTCTCACCGCGCACCAGCCAGCTTCTGTTTGATATCACTTTAATATATCCTTCGTCGGTGAAAACCTGCGTCAGATAAAAATCAAACGTTGATTTAGCCACGTCCAGATAAACCGGCTCTTTAGTTTCAAGATATGCGTAAAGCAAGGATTCAGGAAGGACGCTGTTTGCATACGTCATATAGCTTTCAAACCATATCCATGTGCGTGTCGATTCATGAAGGAACATTTTCGTCAGCCTGTCGGCGAGTTTGCGTATCAGCGTCCGCACTGCAGTTGAATGGTTCTGCAGGTTATAATAATACAAACCTTTAATACAAAATGCCATCGCCCTTGTGGAGTGGACATCTTCGATGTGCGGCATCAATTTTTCCAGAAGCATCTCCGCTTTTTTCGTGAGCTGTCGCGGTAAAATGTCGCCCAAAGAAATCAGGAATCCCAAAGCCCACGCGGCTCGTCCGTTTGCATCGTCGAGGTTATCCGAATCGTTTGCGTCACTGAATTTCTTATTGACATCTATAAAATTCAAAAATCTGCCATCGTTGCGTTGGCAATATGCCATGAACTCGAGGTACAATTTGATGTATTCAAGGCTTTCTTCATCTTTGCCGATTTCGTAATGCTCACACATGGCGACCATGGCACGGGAATTATCGTCAATGGTATAGCCGCTTTCAGGATCGGGATGGTTAAGTTTCGAAAACTGCAGCATGCCAAAGTTTGTGGTCATCCGTTTAATGTGCTCCAGGGAAACAGGCGGCTTGCGCATTTTAAATTCGATCTCGCCATCGGTCAATTCTTCAAAAAGCCTGACATGCGCGGCCGCAGTGTTTTGCCATGAAGTTGCCGTGATCTTATGAAGTGCGTTCACTTTTACCTGATCGCGCAATTGATCATCGGCAATCAATTTATTTACTGCAGATGCCAATTCTTCCGGATTTTCGAAGTCGATCAAAATGCCTCCATTATTCCTTAACAGTTCGATCGCAGGCGGAATCGGCGTCGATACGATCGCACAGCCGCAGCTCGCCGCATATGCAAAAGTTCCACTTACCGCTTGATCCCTGTCTTTCGATGTAAATAAATATATATCGGTAAGCTGTAGATATTCAAGCAATTCATCAAGCTTAAGATATTTATTGACAAAGCGAACATGATTTTCGAGTTTCAGATCTTTGACCTTTTGCTCCAAAAATTCACGATATTTTTCGCCTTCGGATTTTACAACGCCGGGATGCGTTTTGCCAAGAATAAGGAAAATTACATCCGGATTAGCCTTCGCGATTTTCGGCAGTGCATCCAGTGAAGTTTCGATCGATTTTCCGCTGCTAAGCAATCCGAAAGTGGTCAGGATCTTTTTATTAGCAAGCTGATATTTTTTGCGTAAGTGTGTTTTGTCAAGATGCGGCACCAAATGCGTTCCATGTGCAATTACGGAAATTTTCGATTGGTCGATGCCATACACATCACTAAGAATATCGGCGGAATTTTGGGTCATTGAAACCACTGCATCGGAATGTTCCGCAATGGCGATCACATTTTCCCTGAATTTTAAATCCACCTTCGGCAAAACGGTATGGAATACCATTACCTTTTTTTTGGTGATCGATTTTAAAAACGACCTGAATTCGACCGGACAATCGGCGAACAAGCCAAATTCGTGTTGAAAGACAACCAACGAAACCTGCCGGTCGCGATTAATGGTGTCGGCAACAGCGGAATAAGCCTCGCATCTTTGCGTATTCAATATATATTTTACCTCGTGAGGATATTCGTGTTTTTCGAAATTGTTTTCAAGTGCGCAGATCCGGATCGAGAAGGTCTGCTCAAAATTAGATTGCAATGCATTGATCAGATCCTGCGAATAAGTAGCCAGGCCGCATTCGCGCGGCGGATAGGAAGTAATAAATAATATTTCGGGCAATGAACCTGCGGAGTGCAGCAGTTGGTCGAAATTAAGGGAAGGCATGAAAGATGCGTCGATGACGTTTTTCCTCGCAGGCCTTGCGTTGATATTGTTTCTCATTTTGCATTAAGTTTAAGCGCGACAACCACAGACCAAGCCGGATCAACACAAAATCTGGAGAAAATAAATTGGAATTTCCCTTTCGGGCCGGGATGTGGTAGTGGACGCTGCGACGCCAATACTGGGGCATTTGGTGGCATCATGTTTTTCGCTTCGATCATATTTCATACTTCAACCGCAAGTGCGGACTAATGTACCGATGTAAATTTGCGCAAATGGCGATGATCGGGCGTTACACTAATTTTTGAAAAGTTTACACGATTTGTGGCTGTCGTAAATCTAATCCTGTTAAAGTAATGAGATTGATAATTGATAAATCGACAGTTGATAATTGCGATATGTAAAAAGGAAGCAGTCTAACTTAATTGTCAACTATCAATTGAAAGCTATCAATTGAATAGAATTTAATCATTCTTTTTTTTCTTTTCCTCAGCCTTTTTCGCTTTTTCTTCAGCTTCTTTTCTGGCTTTTTCCTCGGCTTTCTTTTGCTCTTCTTCCTTTTTCTTTTTCTCTTTTTCCTTCTTTTTAAAGTATCCTCGTAGAAGGAAGTTATGCTTCGCAGCTTCCATATTTTCGTCGAGTTTTTTACTGCTTGTTTTCAGATTACCAATCGTCTGATCGAGATTATTGGCAATCTGTTCATCATTCAGCAGCCTGCCCAATGTACCTTCACCATTATTGATCTTAAAAAGAATTTCACCCAATTCCTGCGTGGCAACCGCGGCATTTCCTGCTGTGATCGATACGCTCTCCATAATTTCATCAGTCTCTACGGGTTCATATGATCTTAGAAGCTGGTTATTTACTACCAGTTTTGCGTTCGGGCTCCCGCTTGAGATTGTGATCAGTCGGTCGCCAATAATCCCTTCAGAACCAATGCTGACCTCAGAATCGGTTTTGATGAACTTTCGGATATCTTCCTTGACCATCATCGTAACCTGAACAGTTGTATCGTTAAGGATACGGATATTATCAACCGTGCCAACGTTGATTCCGGAAAACCTGACCGTATTTCCAACCTGAAGCCCGCTGACGTTTGCGAATCTTGCGTGAAGCGAGACGACGGGATCAAAAAGGTTTTTCTGTTTGCCAATGACAAATATTGCCAGGACGAAAAGTGCGAGGCCGACGGCTACGAAAAGTCCGAGGCGTATTTTAAATGTAGATGATTGCGTATTCATAATATTTTATTTTGCTTCCTGTTTGGTATTGAAAAATGCAGCTACGAAAGGATCGGAATCATTCTCAAATTCTTCAAGTGATCCTTCTTTATACACTTCGCCTTCGTTGAGCATGACAAACCGGTCCGCCACCGTCCGTGCACACTCAATGTCGTGCGTAATGATTATTGATGAGGTTTTGTATTTTTTACGGACATCATTTATTAACTGGCTGATCTCATCCGATGTAATAGGATCGAGGCCTGTCGTCGGTTCATCGTACAGCATGATTTCCGGATCTACAATGATCGTCCTCGCAAGGCTGATCCGTTTACGCATACCGCCGGAAAGTTCCGATGGCATTTTATCGATGGCGTCCGGAAGGCCTACATTTTCCAATGCTTCCCTGACCTTATCATTAATTTCGTTTTCCTTCATGCCTTTACGGATGCGCCTAAGATGGAACTCAAGATTCTGGCGGACGGTCATCGAATCATACAATGCACCGCTTTGGAAAAGAAATCCTATTTTTTTGCGGACTTCATTCAAATCCTGCGTATTTAATCCGGTAACTTCCTGGCCAAGTACTGAAATGCTTCCGGCGTCGGGCTCCAAAAGGCGGACAATGCATTTGATCAATACGGATTTTCCTGTTCCCGATTTCCCCAGGACTACAAGGTTTTCCTGTCTGAAGAGTTGTACTGAAAGATTTTTAAGCACGTCGAGCTCGCCGAAACTTTTTGAAAGACCTTCGATATCAATAACCGTTTCCTTATCTGACGTTTCTTTTTTCATTGGTTGATCAAATCTGTTAATTGAACTGCGATCAAATCGACCACAATCACAAGAAGTGAAGCCATTACCACAGCAGAATTTGCTGCAATTCCGACACTTTCGGTGCCTCGCCCGGCATTAAAGCCTTTGTAACATCCGACAAGTCCGATGACAAGCCCGAAGAAAAATGTTTTGATGATCGACGGAAAAAGGTCAGCAAATTCGACACTCGCAAAAGCCTGCGTCACAAAAAGCATCATGTTCATGTCGCCCTTGATGTTGGCACCGATCCAACTTCCGAAAATGCCCAGTGCATCGGCATAAAGCGTGAGAACGGGAAGCATCAGCGTCGCGGCCAAAACCCTTGGAACAATCAGAAATTTATATGCGGATATCGATGAAACTTCCATCGCGTCAATCTGTTCCGTTACGCGCATCGACCCAAGTTCGGCGCCCATTCCGGATCCTATTTTTCCGGCGCAGATCAAAGCAGTGATCACGGGTCCCATTTCCCTGATGATCGAGATTGCGACCATTCCGGGAAGCATCGATTCCGCACCGAAATCTACTAAAACAGGACGCGACTGAATCGTAAGCACCAAGCCGACGATGATACCCGTGATGGAGATCAGCGCCAGCGACTTGTTACCGATCTGAAAGCATTGCTTCAGAAATTCATTGAATTCGAATCCGCCCGAAAATGTATTCTTCACAACACGCATCAAAAAGAGCGAGGTGTCGCCAATATTTATCAGTACGGATTTTATTTTAGATTCCTTCATATTAGTTTTTGTCGTCCGTTGTGGGCTCCGTAGTGGTTTCTGTAAATTTTATTGTCGGATTTGCGGGCGCAGTTACAGTAATGGTTTCTTTCTCTGTGTCGGCATTATAAAGCGGCAGCCTGATCCGATGCCATGTCCACGTTTTTGGAATATCGTCGCCCATGAGATAACCCCACGGATTCAGTTCGTCTATTCGATCAAACACAACTTTTAAGATCGCAATGATCGGAATGGCAAGAAACATCCCGGCCACACCTGCAATTGCACCGCCAACGATGATCCCGACAATCGAAACCAAAGCGTTGATCTTGACTTTCGAGCTGACTATCAATGGAACCAAAAAATTATTATCGACAAATTGAACGATGACATTTACTGTCACGACGCCAGCCACAATCGATAAGTCGGGCGATCCTGTTAACGATGCGACGATGCTCAGCACGCAAGCGAATGCGATTCCGATATACGGAATCAGATTCAGCAATCCAGTAATGACACCGAGCAAAAATGCATATTCAACGCCAATGATCAGGTAGCCGATAGTTGTGAGTGTCGAGACAGTCAGCATTTGTACAAAAAGCCCAACGATATAACTCTGAATCGACATACGGACCTGCGATAATATTTCCTGCAATTTCGAATGATGATCTTTCGAAAATAGCTTGCACATGAATTTTACAAAATGGTTCCTGTAATACAGGATCAAAAATGTGTAGATCGGCAAAAGGATGAGATTTGCAATCGTGTCGCTTACGGAAATTAATGTATTGCCTACGATTTGTCTACCGGTATCTTCAGCGGCACTGTTAAGCATCTGACTTTGTTCGCTTTTGCTGACATTGAAATTCTCGCGGATCATGTTCTGCAGGTTATCGATGTGCAGATTTAAATTAGCTTTAATTTTTCCCCAGTCGCTCATCATGTCGCTGATCTGCCACGAAAGGAAAAAAATTATTCCGACAAAAAATGCGAGGAAAATCGTAACGGTTATGATGCACGCAATCACATGAGGAAGCTTTATCCTGGAACGCAGAAAACGATGAATCGGCCCAAGTAAAATTGCAAATAACCCGGCAAGGATCAGCGGCACAAGAATACCCTGTCCGAAATACAAAATCACAAATATGGCAATGAGGCTGACAAGTGTAAAAGCCAGCTTCGCGTAAAACGGGAATTTCAAAGTACCGGTCATGAAGGACGTCTATTTAGCATTCTTAAATGTAGGCAAATTTTGAAAGCCTTTAAAACTTAAGAATTCTTTGACAAAAATCCGATTTTGAAACCGCCGTTTTGTTATACAGGAAAAGAAAAAAATTGCAGAATTGCAATGTGGCTAGTCGATGAATTCCTTATCACTAAAGCCATCGCGAACGATAGAAATGCCTTTTTGCAGCAATAAATTGTTTGGATAAGATATTTGCTCTCCTTCGCGTGTTTTGAGCAAAGTATGGAATGTCCGGATGTCCTCGATTTCCGCTTCAATTGGAAAATCTTTATCATGGATGCGGATGATGTCGCCGATCTTAAATGGAAACGAAAACAAAATGATCATTCCCGAAGTAATGTTGCTCAGAACGCTCCATTGTGCGAACAATGCGACTCCTATGACCGTAAGGACTGCCGAAAACGTCGTAAAGATATTATTCGCGTTGACGCCCCAGACTACGAAAATTGCGGTAAGCGTGAGAATGGATATCAGGATGCTGATGTATTTGATGACGAGATTTCTTCTGTGCTCCAGAATTTCGCTAATCATCGCATAGCGCCGCACAAGGCTTGACGAAATCGTACGGATGATAATCGCCGTAATTACAATGATTAACGTCGCGACAATCTTGAAAACATGTTCCTGCTCAATTGGCATCTGCGTAATTTTTTAAAAACTGATAAACTTTGTCAACAGGCATTCCCATGACATTCGCATATGAACCTTCAATTTTTGAAACGGCAATCAGGCCAATCCAATCCTGGATCCCGTATGAACCCGCTTTATCATAAGGCTCAAAATTTTCAAGGTAATACTTGATGTCGTCATCATCCAGATCGTTAAATGTCACGCGGCTGACCTCATGAAAAACCTCTGACTTTGATGACGTTTTAAAGCATACGGATGTAATCACTTCATGCGTTTTGCCTGATAATTCTTTAACCATCGAAAACGCATCATGGTAATCAAGCGGTTTGCCCAAAGCTTTGCCATTATGCCAGACTATTGTATCGCTTGTGACAAGGATTTCATTTTCGAGAAGTTCTCCATCAAATGCCGATGCTTTCAAGTCTGCCAGAAAATCCGTGATTTCATGTGCTTTCAGTTCGCCCGGATAAATTTCCGCAACATCTTTTAGGCGGATTTCGAACTCAAGGCCAAGATCACGAAAAAACTGCTGTCGTCGCGGCGATCCCGAGGCAAGTATGATCTTATATTTCGAAAGTCTTTCCTTAAGCATTATTACGCAAGTTTAATGATACCACTAAAATTGAAATGATGCCAAAAAACATGATCATTTTCAAAATAAACGACAGATGTGCGAAGTGTTTCTTGGTTGATGCGTTCCAAAGCTTGATCAGCAGATAGATTAGCGGCGCTGCGACGAAAATGATGCTGTACGCCAAAGCATAAATCAAATTCGTTTCAAAAAAATATTTATAAACGTAAACAAGTACCAATACCGCAGGAATGATACTGAGATAAAAGGCGACTTGCGCGGTTCGTTTTACACCGAGCGCAATTGGAAGCGTGTTCATTCCCTGATTGTAATCGCCATCGACATCCTCAAGGTCTTTGATGATCTCGCGAATCAAAGTGATGACAAATCCGAAAACCGCATAATCGAGCAAAACACCGAAGATGACACTGAGATACGGGCGGTTTCCCGGAGTGAGGATCGGGAAAAGATCGAAAACTCCTAAAATCATGACGCTTATAAAAATCAAAAGCGAAACAGTCAGGTTTCCAAGCAGCATCATGCGCTTCCAGCTCTGCGAATACTGGTAAAGCAAGATCACGAGCACCATGAAAATTATCGTAAACCACGGCCTGCCGATAGCGTGCGAGAGGAAAAATCCTATTCCGACACCCAAAATATTCAGAGCGACATACCATTTAAAAGCCACTGTTTCGGAAATTCGCGTCCCGACGATCACTTTCGAAGGTTTATTGTCATGATCGGTCGCCTGATCGTTGATGTCGTTGATGATGTAACCCGCCGCGGCGATTGAAACTGTAGATATAACCAGCAAAACAAACTGATAATCAAACAGCGCGGGAACAACGCCCTGCAAATCATAAAATCCATATCTGAAGATGAACTGCATCAGCGCAAGCATCAGCAGATTCGGGTAACGTATCAATCTTAGAAAATCCATTAATCGTATTTTGCATTAATATTTTTCATCCATTTTCCCTGGACTTTCATAACCTGTTCTATAACATCCCGAACTGCGCCGTGACCGCCGATCTTATGCGATATGTATTTTGAAATGCGTTTTATTTCCGGCGCGGCGTCCTGCGGACAGGCAGGCAATCCTGCAAGCTGCATGGCTTCAAAATCGGGAATGTCGTCGCCCATATAAATAACTTCGGATGGGTTGATATCGTATTGATTGCAGATTTGTTCAAACAATATTTTTTTATCATCTGATGAAAGAAATACGTCTGTAATTCCCAATTTCTCCAATCGAACCCGTACGCCTTCATTGCTTCCTCCTGAAATGATGCAGACACGAAATCCATTGTCGACTGCCGCTTTCATAGCATATCCGTCGCGGACATTCATCGTGCGCAGCATTTCGCCATCCGAGGTTATATGAATCGTACTATCTGTGAGCACGCCGTCAACATCAAGAATAAATGTTGTAATGCCGTTCATCAGCTCTTTGTAACTCATTCCCATGAACTTATCGATTTGGTGATCATATCGTAAATCTCACGTGTGGAAGGTTCGGTTAGGAAAGCCCGGTGTTTTTCCACCGTGATGTGATCTTTTCTCCGTGCCGGCCCGGTCTGCGCATCGCGGGGATTCATGGTTTGTACTTTTAACGCAGTCTCTTCAATCAGCGGTTTTAGTACATTAAAATCCAATAGATTATCACGACAGATCTTTTCGCCGATGCTGTACATGTGATTTGTAAAATTGCTGACGAAAACCGCGGCAACGTGCAAAGCAAGCCGTTGGACCGAATTGACCAATTTTACTTCATCAGAAATTGCAGACGCAGCCGATTTTAGCATTGACAGATCACTTTCATTTCGCGTTTCGATACAAACAGGTATCGTATTAAATTCCAGTTCTTTACTTTTGGAAAAAGTCTGAAGCGGGTAGAAGCTGGCCGCCCTGTTTTTCGAGTCGATAACTTCTAACGAAAGGCTTCCGGCAGTATGCGCGACCAAACGATCCGAGAAAGGCAATTTAGATGAAACTTCGGAAATTGCGGTATCTGAAACTGCTATGATATAGATATCTGCGGCGTCATTCAATGCTGAAATATCAGTAACGATTTTTGTTGCGGGTACAAAATTTTCGGCATGTTGAAAATGACGCGAATACACCTGAAGGATTTCAGTTTCAGCACTGCTTTCGAATGCCCTGATCAGATGCTGTGCGACATTTCCCGACCCGATAATGCTGACGTGGACCATTCGGCAAAATTAACAAAAATTGGCGATGTTTGCTCAAAGTGTGCGCTGGCAACGCCAAACAATTTTGCGTACTTTTGCACTGCTAAAATCCCTACGATGTATAATAAAATCATCGCATTTTTTTCTTCCACGCGTTTGATGGCTTTTCTCTTCATCGCATTTGCGGTGGCCATGGCTGCAGGCACTTTTATCGAGAACGATTATAACACCGATACCGCAAGGATTTGGGTGTACAATGCCTGGTGGTTTGAGGCGATCATGTTCTTTTTCATGATGAACTTTTTGCTGAACATCGCTCGTTTCAAGCTGTATAAAAAGGAAAAATGGGCGACGCTTACGCTGCATTTGTCGTTTATCCTGATATTGCTCGGCGCGTTCATCACCAGATATATCAGTTATGAAGGAATGATGCCGATCGATGAAGGCGCAACAGAAAACCGTTTTTATTCAGACAAAGTTTACCTTACCGCTTTCGTTGATGGCGATTACAAAGGACAGCCACGGCGCCGTACTTTCGAAAAATCTTTGCTGCTTTCTCCGGCTACTGACAATGATTTCACTTTGGATGGCGAATTCAGCGATATAGATTTTAAGATCAATTATAAAGATTTTGTGATGGGCGCGGTGGAAACCGTCAAATCTGATCCCAACGGTATTTTATATCTGAAAATGGTCGAATCGGGTGGTGGTGAACGTCATGAGCATTTCCTCAAAGAAGGCGAAGTTCAAAACATCCACAATGTTCTTTTTGCACTGAACAAATTTACCAAAGGCGCCATAAATATTACGATCCAAGACAACAATTACTCGATCCAAACGCCATTTGACGGACAGTTTATGAGAATGGCCGATCAGAAGCAGGGCAATGTCATCAAAGATTCGACGCAGCCATTGATGATGCGCTCGCTGTACAATGTCGGTGGCGCACAATTCGTCTTTCCCGAACTTGCAGTTAAAGGTGTCAAATCTTTTAAATCCAATAATGATTGGACCGATAAAGAGACCGATGACGCGCTGGTTGTCACGATAGAATCACAGGGGAAAACCGAAGAAGTGACGCTCGTTGGTGCAAAAGGAAAGCAAGGCGAGCCGCAAATGATCAAAATTGGCGATCTTGATTTTACGCTGTTTTTTGGAAGCAAGGTCTATGAGCTGCCGTTTGGGATCAAACTCGATGATTTCATTGCTGAAAAGTATCCGGGAAGCGAGCGCAGCTACGCATCTTTTGAAAGTAAAGTAACGGTGGCCGACAAAGAAAAGCCGTTCGAGGCGC
This sequence comes from uncultured bacterium, assembly GCA_965365355.1. Taxonomy (GTDB): domain Bacteria; phylum Bacteroidota; class Bacteroidia; order Flavobacteriales; family Flavobacteriaceae; genus Flavobacterium. The sequence continues at coordinate 90,129 of CBDUBJ010000001.1, read as the reverse complement.
GGATTTTCATGAACAATGTTCTGGATCATAAAGGTTACCGATTTTTTCAGGCATCGTTTAAGCCCGATGAAAAAGGAACTGTCCTTTCTGTCAATAAAGATTGGTGGGGAACAAACATTACATATCTCGGATATTTCTTATTGTATTTTGGATTGATGGCGATCATGTTTACCAAGCATTCGCGATTTGCCGACCTCAAGCGCAAGCTGAATAAAGTAAAGGCTAAAAAGGCATCGCTGGTTTCGATACTGATTTTGCTTTTTACGTTTTCCGCATCGGCGCAGCACGATCATCAAAAAATGTCCAATGAGGATATTATCAAGTTCCTGAATGAGAATGTAGTCAGCGAGGAACATGCAGCGAAATTCGGGCGGCTCGTAATCCAGGATGATGGCGGACGCATGAAGCCTGTCAATACTTTCTCGTCAGAACTCCTGCGAAAAGTCAGCAAAAGCGATCGTTATAACGATATGAATGCCGATCAGGCGTTTATCTCGATGACGATGTACCCTAATGCATGGTTTGGCGTTCCGCTGATCTATCTGAAATCGGGAAATGACAGCCTGCGCAGGATCATCGGGATAAAATCGGAAGACAAGTACGCGCCGTTCATCAAGTTTTTCGACGATAGGGGAAATTACAAGTTGTCACCATATCTCGATAAAGCTTATGCTGCAGCCGTTCCGAATCAATTCCAAAAAGATTTCATCGAAGCCGATCGGAAAGTCAACCTGCTGAATGCAGCACTCAGTGGAAGCATTTTGCGGATATTCCCGATCCCAAATCATGAAAACAACAAATGGGTTTCATATCCTGAACTTCAGGGCGCAGGTTTAAAAGGGATCGATTCCACTTTTACGCGGCAAATCCTTCCGGTTTACATCATGTCGCTTAGCAATTCGATTAAGAGCAAGAATTACAAGGAACCGGATTTTTACCTGAAAGGCATTGTAAATTATCAGGAAAAATACGGGAAGTCTGTCATGCCATCTTCGGAAAAGATCGATTCCGAAATCATGTACAACAAATACGACATCTTTAAAAAACTGTATTACTTCTATATGCTGTCCGGCGTTTTGATGCTGCTTCTGACGATCGTAAATATCTTTTTTGAAAAAAAGGCGATCCGAATTGCCATCAACGGTTTTCATGTCCTGATTGGATTGTTTTTCGCGCTTCATACACTTGGCCTTGCCGCAAGATGGTATATTTCCGGGCATGCGCCGTGGAGCGATGCTTACGAATCGATGATCTATGTGGCCTGGGCGACGATGTTCTTTGCGCTGGCTTTCGACCGTAAATCGAAACTGACCGTAGCGTCGGGTACTTTTGTAGCATCGATGATCCTGATGATCGCGCACTGGAACTGGATGGATCCCGCAATTGCGAACCTTGTTCCCGTCTTGAATTCATATTGGCTGATGATCCATGTTGCCGTGATCGTTGCGAGTTACGGACCTTTTACACTTGGAATGATTCTCGGAATCGTGTCGCTTTTACTGATGCTGTTCACAAATGAGAAGAACAAGCGCCGCATGGAACTCAATATCAAGGAAATCACATACATCAATGAAATGGCGCTCACGATCGGACTTGTGATGCTGACCATCGGGAATTTCCTGGGCGGACAATGGGCCAATGAAAGTTGGGGAAGATATTGGGGCTGGGATCCGAAAGAAACCTGGGCGCTGATCAGTATCATGGTTTATGCTTTTGTCATCCATGCGCGGTTCGTGCCTGTATTCCGCGGCCGCTGGGTATTTAATTTCATGGCGATCCTTGCGTATTATTCGATCATGATGACGTATTTCGGGGTAAATTTCTACCTCACCGGATTGCATTCATACGCCAGCGGTGACAAGGTTGTTACGCCCGGATTCGTATATATTTCCGTAGCTTCCGTCCTTATTTTGGGTGGTTTATCACATTGGAGGTACAAAAAGTTCAATAAAAAATCCAAAAAGGCGTTATCACCGGAATGAGTTTGATCAGAAAAATAAAGTCGTATTTCATTAAATATGAATTCAACACATGGAAAGATTTTTCGACGGATCAGTACGATTTAAAGTTTGGAAAACTGAATGATGAAATCCTGCTTGATATCGGGAGTTACATCAAAAACAATCTCCGTGAATCAAAGCAAGTAGGGAATAAGCGTCATCGCCTAAAAGAAGATAATGCAATTTCATGCCGTTCACTCGACGAGCTTCTTCCGGAGATTCGAACTATCATCAATAAAGATTATCGCGAAACCGCTGCAGAAAGCGTTCTCTACAATTGGGATTTCCAGTATTTTTTGAGCGAACACGCGATGTGCGAAAACACGATCTGCATTTCAAACGCTCTCAAGGCCAACAATACACCGAGCGGGAATTGCATTTATCCGCTTGCTTCGGTCAGAAAAGTCAACGACGTTTATTATTGCTGGAACCACCTCGGTTAACGAGTCTATGCTTTTCCAATTACATAAAGCTGCTCCATGGTTGGTGATGCGCTGCCGCCTGCAGGTTCGAGCGTAATTCCAAAAGCCTGCGCGTTGTTAGCATTTTCAACAGAGAAAATTTTGGTCGCATTTGAATTAAAATCATCCAGAAGTCCAATACTGGTTGGACGCAATGGGTTGAATTGCAAAGCCCAGACCTGGTAAACCATTCCTTCAGGCGGTTGCGGCAAGCCCGCAGCATCTACAAATACCGCCCGTGTTTGTGTATTCCAATAGACTTTTGCATTAGATTCCGGAGAAGCTTTTTGCCCGCCAAGCTGCACAATGAGATTATTGCTGTCGCGGATGATCCCAAGCGCCAATTCAGTTCGCTTGTTGCGTGTTTCGAGGTTGATGATCGAATCGCCAAGTTTATTCTTTTCGGTCTCAATATTCACGACGCGCATACGGGTTTCATTTCGCTCGTAAAATAAGTAGCCGGCCGCACCAAGAAACAATATGGCGAGTGTCCAGCCAAAAAATGCCGAAACATTAAACCTCCTGCGCGATGAATTACGCAGTTTCAGTTTTTCGCGAATCCTGATATAATTTTGCGCGGCGAGTTCAGGAGCAAATCCTGATGAAAGGCTGATGATCGATCTTTCGATGGCTTCAATCTCTTCCTTTACTTCAGGATGTTGTTTTGCCATCTTATTTACCTCAAGCACTTCATCGGAAGGTAGCACTCCATAAACATAGAGTTCCAAAATGCCGGATTCGATATAGTCGCGTGCTTCCATTATATCTGAAGATAATTTCTAAGGTCGTTGATGCAATTTCTGTTTTGGGTTTTCACTGTTCCAATCGGGATTTCAAGCGCATCTGCTGCTTCCTGCTGGGTAAAACCCTTGAAGAAAAGCAGTTCGATGATCTGTATGCATTTGGGTTTAAGTTTTTTGACGAACTCGCGGATTCCAATGGCATCGATCCTGTTTGTAAGCCCGCGGTTATCATCGTGCAGATGTACGAAATTATCTGCCGATAGGTTTTTTTTCTGGTTGTTATGACCTTTGGATTTTAATTTATCGATAGAAGCGTTACGGGCGATGTTTAGGATCCAGGTATAGAATCGTCCTTTCTTATCGTTATAAGTATCGATGTTTTTCCAGATTTTGACAAATGTTTCCTGGAGTACATCTTCTGCCTCTTCTCGTTCACGGATAAGGTTGCTGATCACTGCAAAAAGGCTTTTCGCATACATATCGTACATGAATGTGAATGCCCGCGGATCTTTTTTCCGGATGAGCAAAAGCAAATCGTCCTGTGTCATAAAAGTGTTTCTTACAAACTTACAAATTAATTGATTCAAACAACAGGCTCATCTTTCGATTCACCTACGGGCAGCCAGATCGTAAATGTGCTGCCATCGCCCTCAACGGATTGAATTCCGATTGAGCCATGATGCATTTCTATCATTTTCTGAATGATGGTCAATCCCATTCCGACGCCTGTTGAGTTGTGATTGGCTTTCCTGAAAATATTGAAGACATTTTCTGCTGGCGCGGCAATTCCCGAAGCATTGTCGGTATATGATATCTGAATGAACTCGCCGTAGTAATATCTGTCTTCCATCTCAACAAATATATTCTTCATGACGATGACGCCCTTGATATTTATTTTCAATGGGATGTCGTGTTTCCTGAATTTCCATGAATTGTCCAGCAACTCCGCGAAAATTGCCGTGATCAGATATTCATCGGCGCGAAAAGCGGGAATTTTTCCTATCTCGATCTGTACTTCGGGATTTCCGGCAATTCCTGCCCGTTCAGCGGCCGCATCGATCACCCGGTGTAAATCTATCTTGGCATAAATAATCTTTTTCTCATCAAGTGCGTTAAATCGCTGAAGGCTGTCGAGCAGCATCCTTACCTTATCGATGGACGAAATGATCCTGTTCAGCGATTGTGAGCCGGCCTCGTTCAGCACGTCGATGGACTCATGCAGGAGCCGGTCGCTGAAAAAACTTATTTTTCTCAGCGGTTCCTGAAGATCGTGCGATAAAACTTTATTGATCTGACTTTGAAGCCTGTTTTTCTGAGACAATTCACGAAGCTGCAAAGCAAGTTTATGCTGATTGTCCTGAAGTTCTTTCCTCGCAACGACAAGTTCTTCGTTTTCCTGCAGCGCCATTTCCGCAACGTTTTTGGCTTCGAGTATTTCCTGCTCAAAGCGATTCCTGTTTGAGATTTTTAGTCCGCCGCAATGCACTTCATTCTTATCATTGGTAACATTTATTGCAACATTCAATAAAACAGGAAGCTGATTTCCGTCTTTGGTACGTAATGCAAGAAAAATTTCTGAAACTTCCTTCTGCATTTTCACAAGAGGATAAAAATGCGTTTGAAAAAAAATCCTGCTCCCGACGGTCAGTAAGAATTCAAACTTTTCACGGCCGACAAGTTCATCTCGTGAATATCCAAGATCCTGTAATAGTTGCTGATTGACTTTTGTGATCAGACCGTTGTCAGAGAAAGAAAGCAGGTAGCAAGGTGTAAGGTCGTACACATCATCTGCTGGCTGATCGCTATAATTTTGACTATTTGGCAACAGCGCTGAGGAAATCTGAAATTAATTCGATCGTCTCTTCGGGATGGCTCATATGAGGGCAATGTCCGGTTGCTTTCATTTTCCTGAAAGTACTTCCCTTGATATTGGCCGCAGTGTATTCGCCAACTGTATCAGGGGCGATGGCGTCGTCGGAACATTGAAGTATCAACGTCGGGATGTCGAGTTTTGGAAGATCTGCCCTGTTGTCTGAGAAAAAAGTGACTTCGGCAAATTTTCGTGTCATAATGGGATCGGTAGAGCAGAAGCTTTCTTCAAGCTCTTTCGTAAGTTCCGGAATTTCAGGGTTTTTCATGACGACGGGCGCAAGAAAATTCGCCCATCCGATATAATTGTTATCCATGACGTCCAGAAGTCCGATAAGGTCTTCCTCGCTAAATCCGCCGACGTATCCTGTTTCGTTGATATAGCGCGGTGATGGGCCGATCAATACAGCGGAGCCAAACATGCCCGGTCTTTGGATCGTTGCGAGAAGTCCTGTCATGGCACTAACCGAATGACCGATGAAAACTGCATCTTTTAATTTCAGCGCTTCTCCAACATCTATAATGTCCTGCGCGTATCCGTGAAGTGAATTATAGCGCTCGGGATTGTATGCTTTTTTGTCAGATTTTCCGCATCCGACATAATCGAAAACCACGATTTTAAAATCTCTTTCAAAAGCCGGAGTGATGAATCGCCACATATTCTGATCGCATCCAAAGCCGTGTGCGAACATGATCGTTTGCCCGCCGTTTCCAAAAGTCTTTACGTTGTTGCGTTCCAGGACGGAATTGTTCATATATAAATCGTGGGAGTAATTATTGAAAGGTACAAAAAAATAGAAGGGAAAATCAACGTGTTAAAAACTTATTGTTCCGGCGCCGTTTTCGATTTTGCAAAGTGGATGACCTGTTGCGGAAACGGAATTTCGATGCCCGCATGATCAAATGCGATCTTGATCCGCTTTCTTAGTTCGCCGGTAATGGCCCATTGCTGTGAAGGCTGTGTTTCCCCGACAATTTTTATCATTACGGCTGAGTCCGCAAAATCATTTACGCGAAGAAAGACGGGTGGAGATATCAGCTTATCTTTCCAATCCGGATCCTGAGTGAGCGAAATCCCAACGGTATTTACGACATCGATAACCTGCTCAAGATCGGCATCATATGAAATTCCGATATCGAGGTTGATCTTCGAAAAATCCTTGGTCATATTGGTTACTCTTTTGATTTCGCCGTGGGGAACATGATGGATTTTTCCGTCCATATCTTTTAGCGTGGTCATTCTTAACGTGATGTTGGTCACTTCGCCGTTGGTACCGTCAAAATCGACAACATCGCCAATACGGTATTGATTTTCGATGATGATGAAAAGCCCGGAAATGATATCCCGAATCAGGTATTGTCCGCCGAATCCCAGTGCCAGCCCGACAATTCCGACACTGGCAAGAATAGGCCCGATCGCGAGGCCAACTTCCTGAAGGATCATCAGCAGAGAGATTACCATCAGTAAAATACTTAAGGTCCAGGTAAAAATTCGAGTAAGGGTATTTTCGCGCTGCCGCTCGGCCGCTTCAGAATGGAAGTGATTCGATCTTACTGCTATCCGGACTGCCTTTTCAATAAATTTGGACGCAATCCTGTGAATGATGTAGGTGATAATTATTACGATGACGATCTTAATTCCGCTGGTCATCAACCATGGAATAATTCCTGCAATCCAATTCTCAAAGTTTCTTTGCATAATCTATTTTCATATAAATTTAACTACTGCAAGTGCCAAGGGCTGCCCAATTAGCATCGCATTAACAAATAAGATGCTCGAGGTAATACCAAATTAAATGAACAAAATAGCACTTAAAGTTAAAGCTACGCTAAATCTGAATTTACAAAGACTTAAGAATTGTTTATCTTTGAAAATACGCCTATGATGCTAATGAGAGATGATATCAGGACGCGGGAAGCCGTCAAAATACATACATCCGATTTCAATATTGATGCACTTAAATCGTTACCTGTTGCGATTTACATTTGTGACCAGTATGGGAAATTCACCTATTACAATGATGCAGCTGCTGATTTGTGGGGACAAGCACCTTTATACGGATCCGATTACCGGAAAAGTCATTGGAAAGTTTTCGATCTGGACGGCATGGAATTGCCCCGTGAAAATTGGCCTTTAACGAAAGCGTTGCACGATCAGTCCGAAGTTGACAATTTGGAAGTGATTCTGGAAAGGCCCGATGGAAGCCGTGTTTTTGTCCGCTCTAATCCCAAGCCTTTATTTGATAAGTCCGGAAATTTTTGTGGCATCATAAATATGCTTTCCGATATTTCTGAAGCCAAAGCAAAAGATGAAGAATTTCGGAAAACTTCTCAGGATTACGATATTCTTCGGGGCGATTTCGAAAAGCAGATCAATGATCGGATTTCGACGATTCAAAAAAGTGAAGAGCGCTATCATAAAATGATCGAAGAGGTCGAAGACTATGCGATTCTATTGCTGGACCGCGATGGAACCATTCTCAACTGGAACAAGGGCGCCGAAAAAATAAAAGGTTACAAGGAAAGCGAAATTATCTGGAAAAATTTCAGGACATTTTATTTGCAGGAAGACCGGAATTCGAAGCTTCCCGAAAGATTGATCCACGAAGCGGCAACAGTTGGAAAGGCTGCACATGAAGGTTGGCGCGTGCGCAAGGACGGAACAAAATTCTGGGGAAGCACCGTCATCACATCTTTGCATGATAAATACGGTAATGTCATTGGATTTTCTAAGGTTACGCGCGATCTCACGGCCAGAAAACATGCTGAAGACCAGCTTCGGGAATATGCGCTAACCATCGAGATGCGTAATTCGCAGCTTGAGCGTTATCACAAGATGGTCGAAGAAGTTGAGGATTATGCAATCCTGATGCTCGACCGCACCGGATCTGTTTTGAATTGGAACAAAGGCGCGGAAAAGATCAAAGGATATAAGGAAAGTGAGATTGTCGGGCAGAATTTCAGCATATTCTATCTGCCCGAAGACAGGCAAAGAAAACTTCCCGAAACACTTATCGAAACGGCCAAACGTACCGGCAAGGCAAATCATGAAGGCTGGCGTCTGCGAAAGAACGGCACACGTTTTTGGGGCAACATTGTTATTACCGCATTGCATGATGAGCACCGCAACGTGATCGGCTTTTCAAAAGTCACACGCGATCTCACCGAACGAAAAATTGTCGATGACCAGCTTCGTAATTACGCACGTGACATTGAATTCCGCAACAAGCAGCTCGAAGAATATGCGTATATCGCCTCACACGATTTGCAGGAGCCTTTGCGTAAGATCCAGATTTTTGCCGATTTGCTTCAGTCAAATCTTGATGACGAAGAAGCTGTAAAAAAACACGTTTCAAAAATCAACTCGGCAGCCGACCGCATGGCAACGCTGATCAAGGAGGTTCTCAAATATTCACAATTGTCAACACAAGATCAGTTGTTTAGCGAAGTTGATCTCAACGAAGTTCTTGAAAACGTCCAGTCTGATTTTGATTTATTGATCAGTGAAAAGAACGTCACGCTCAATATTTCAAAATTGCCGGTTATCAACGGCATCGCAATTCAGCTGCACCAACTTTTCTCTAATCTGATAAACAATTCGATTAAATTTTCAGAGCAACAGCCGGTCATCAGTATTTCAGCACGACCTTTTACAGGCGAAGTGTCAGCGTTTGAAGAGCTCGATTCGCAAGGCAAATATTTTGAAATACTTTTTACGGATAACGGAATTGGATTTGAGCAACAGCACGCGCACATGGTTTTTCGTATGTTTAAGAGACTGGGCGGTGTTGCTACGGGAAGCGGCATCGGACTCGCAATGTGCAAAAAAATCGTTGAAAATCACCACGGAATGATAGATGTTACCAGCCAACCCGGAAAGGGAACGACTTTCAGGATATTATTTCCGGTATTTGGCGAATTGCTAAAATAGACTTATAAAAATCATTCCTGAATACTCAGGCGTTTATGGAATGTAATGTAGCAATAGCAAGCTCGGATTATTCCTAATCTACTTTCAGCTCATAGTAGATCCATTGTTTGTCTTCCTTCGCGCCCAGGCTTTCGTAGAATTTTTTACCCGGTTCATTCCACGGTGCGACAGCCCATTTTATCGCGGGGCAATTTTGAAGCTTTGCTTCCCTGCGCAGTTCATTCATCAGTTTTTTGCCAATGCCCAGGCTTCTGAAGTTCGTATCAACATACAATTCTTTCAAATAGATGTTCCTGCGGTTTTCTGCGGTGTATGGAATGAAATAATAGACAAGCATTCCTATTATATCGTTGGTTTCGGAGTTCACGGCGACGATCGCATGGAAATCCGGCGGATCTTTCAGAAAACCCTTTTCGCGAACGATATCAGCGGTAATCGCAAACTTGTCGATATAATGTTCAAAGACTGCCAGCTCTTTCATTAACGGAAACAGCTGCCCGGCGTCAGCTTCCACTGCTTTCCTTACAATTATATTCATTCAGATCCTGATGTAACTCATCGTTTTAACGAAAAATGGCTGTTGAAGCGCTGCCATTGCTCTTTACCGGCGCGGTCGAATGTTTTGTAATCAACGGTAAACCAGTAATCTGTAGACGGCATCAATAACCCGTTGTAAGTGCCGTCCCAGCCTTCCTGCAACGGACTGATCTGCTTGATCAATTTTCCGAATCTGTCGTACAGATAGATCTTGGCATCGGGCTGCGAATCGAGATAAAGCAAATTCCAATGATCGTGAAATCCATCGCCATTAGGTGTAAAAAAGCGTGGATAATCCATGACGATAACTTCCTTTGTAATATCGGTGCAGCCAAAGATATCCGTCACATGAACCAGGTGCGGCCCGGGCGTCAGGTTGGAGAAGACATTCGACTCCTGTGGTGCATTGTCATCCATCTGATAAACAAATGGCCCACTTCCGCCGATAACTGTGACAGTAATTGTAGCTTGCGACGTAAAGACATTCGATAGCGTCATAAAAAAGTCTGACGGCGTCGTCGTTTCCGAAATTATCGCAAGGCTTACCGGAGAGATACAGCCCGTGGCGGAATTTGTCGCAATAACCGTATATGTGCCCAATGCAGTTGCAAGATATGTCGCGGATGTGGCATCGGGGATCTCAACATTATTCAAATACCAGACAAAATCATATTGCGCGTTGTTCAAACCGGTATCGAACAAAACCGTTTGAAAAACATTTCCAAATTGATCGATGCAAATCCGGCCGTCCTCAATATTTGCATCAGGAAGCGGATTGATCTGGACGTTTGTGGTAACCGGGATCGCCTCACAACCGCCGATTGCCGGAACAGTGTAAGTTACGGTGTAATCGCCGCCATCACTTGCCGTGGGATTTATGGCTCCGGTAGAACTGTTTAACGATAATCCGGCCGTCGATGTATAAACTCCGCCCGTATAACTTCCCGTTCCGGATAAAGTTGCACTTTGAATCGCATCGGATTGGCAATATGTTGTATTCGGATATGAAATCGTCGCGGTTGGCGAAGGAGTAATTGATACGTTTGCAGTGACGGCAGGAACAGTACAATTGTCTACAGTCGTAGGAATTTGATAGGAAACTACATATTGACCCGGCGTACTAAGCGATGGGTTGATGCTGCCCGTATCCATATCCAAGGCGAGCCCGATACTTGATGTGAATACGCCTCCGAGATATGCGCCGGTTCCGGAAAATTGAACCGGCTCTATGGATGTTTGCGAAGAACAATACGCTGCAGCATCGTAAGAAATCGCCGCGGTCGGCGGAACAACGACAGTAATGGGATGTGAAATAAAGCTTCCGCAGCCATTGTTGTTGCCTGCAGTAAACGATACATTATATGTTCCGGATGCCGGAAATGAATGGGTTGGATTTTCTTCATTTGAAGTTGTTCCGTCCCCGAAATCCCATGTAAAAGCATTCATTGTCAGGCCATCGGGCGTAAATGTCGTATTGCTGAATTCGGCGTTGTTGAAGCAGGTGTTTACAATTGCAAAATCGGCAATTGGATCGGCCTGGTTCAATGCCGTGGAAATGTCGACCGTACATCCGGTAACCGATGTCATCGTACAGGTATAGGTTTGCCCCTGGATCGGGTTATTGACATAAATCGAACGCGTAGTCTCGCCGGTATTCCATTGATACTGCACAAATCCGATCGGGGCTGTCAGCTCTGCACTAAAGGAGCCCGAACAATAGTTTGCACTAATTGCAAGAGGAGAACAGTATGCATCCACATACGCATAGCCAAAATGTCCGCCCAGGGAACAATCTCCCGTGGAGAATTCCAGGATAATATTTTGCCCGAGGTACGGCTCAAGGTTCAGTCCAACGGTAGTCCAATCGCGATAGCGGATAATGGTTCCATTGGTTTCACAAGTCTGAAAACCTTCGAGATTTTCCGCTGCCGCGACCGTATATTGTCCGCACGTAGGATCGATCAGCTGTCCGCTTGAATTCAGAACGCGAAGCTGAAAACGCGGCTGCTCATATTCCTCATGGCCCGGATCTTCGAGAACCACAGCATATTTATAGATGAATAATGTGTTTGTCGATGTCACATTCAAGGAGTACGAAAGTGATTCGGCTTCACCACCCGTAAAGAAATTTCCGAGCCTGGCTGAATAAGTTCCACCCGGTGCGACAACCGTGACATTGTTGCAGGTGTACGGATCGGTATCGGTTCCGGTCATCAGCGTATGCCTGCTGGCAACCATTCCGTTCACGGCAGTATTGATAGGGCAGCAATAACCGGTACGGCCGGTCCAGCCATCTAACGTACCTTGTTCAAAATCAGAATTTGTACATGAAGAATTCTGTGCAGATGATGAAAGCGCAATCAGTAAAAAAATTGCGAATAGTGCCTGTGCGCGCATGTGTTTGATGTTACAAGACGCAATAATCCAAAAAAGGAAATAAACTGATTACGGGAAAACCACATCATCGATTAACCGTCGGAAATTTCAGATTAAATGCACCGTCAAATCGATTAAATGTAAGTAAAATACTATCGTTTCAGGCTGAAGTGATTAACAAATTTCTCTTTATGATTTCCATCACCGCTGTTTTGATATTCCAGCACAAACCAATAATCTGTCGCAGGCATATCCCTTCCGTTGTACTTTCCATTCCATTTTTCATTTTCCGACAATTTGATCAGCAGTTTTCCATAGCGGTCATAAATATAAATTACTGCGCTTTCGAATCCTTCAAGATGTTTGACTGACCATTCGTCATTTCTGCCATCGCCGTTGGGAGTAAAGAATTTTGGATAGTCAAGAATGGTAAAGATGATAACCTCGTTCGTGCATTCCGACTGATCCGTGACAATTATTTCGTGAATGCCGGGGCCAGGGTTTTCAAATTGATTGAATTCCTGAACATCGCCATTATTTAACTGATAGTAAAAATTTCCCGAACCGCCTGAAACTGTAACAACGATTGGTTCATTATCGGTAAATGTCTGCGGTCCGGAAACTGAAATCTCTGATGGAACTTCTACGACCGTAATTAATGCGTTTGCGTTAACCGAGCAGCCCGACGCATTATCTGTAATTTGAAGTAAATAAGTACCGCCAGAGATAGCGTCGATCACGGGCAAATTGCTGTTGGGAATTTCAACGCCATTCAAAAACCAGATGAAATCGTATTGTGCCGCATCCAATCCTGTATTTAAAATAAACCCGCGGATCACATTTCCGGTTTCATCAATACAGATCTGTCCATCTGAGAGATCCGGAGCTGTTGGTGATGACAAAATGCTCACAGAAGTTTCTGCGGGAACAGGTACGCAGCTTCCGCTACCGGCTTGCGAGTACGTTATTGTATAATTTCCGGGCGTACTTAACGACGGATTAATGGCGCCTGTAATGCTATCGATGGCGAGTCCACTTGACGCGCTGAATATTCCGGATGGATAAAACCCTGTAATCTGAACCGGCTGGATCGCATCGCTTTGGCAAAAGACAGATTGTGGATATGCGATGGTTGCTGCACTGTTTGAAATGATTACAATTTCGATCGTTGCATCTTCGCTCTCACAGGCCGAGTCGGGCGATGGCGTTGCATATGTGATTGTGTATGTGCCGGCAAGGCTTTGCGATGGGTTGATCATTCCGGTAATCGCATCGAGCGCAAGTCCGGCCGGTTCAGCGGAAAATACGCCGCCGGTATAATTTCCAAGGCCCGATAGAATTGGATACTGCAATGTATCTGCGGAGCAATAAATTCCGGAAGTGTAATTCAAATCTGCAGAAGCAGGCTCAAAAACCGTAATGACTTTAGAAACCGATGCACTGCAATTTCCATCATTGCTGACGGTCAGCGTAACAGTGTAATTGCCCGCCGAAACATAGGAATGAATCGGATTAATTGCTGTAGATGCGGATCCGTCGCCGAAATCCCAAACGTAGTTATCGATACCCAAACCAGCCGGAATAGTGGAAGTATTCTCAAATTGAACATGGTCAAAGCAGCTTTCCTGAACTACAAAATCCGCAATTGGATTTGCCTCGATCAATGTTGTGTTTACGTCAACGACACAACCCGTAACCGACACCAGCTGACACGAAAGGCCGATTCCTGAAACAGGATTCGATATGTTGATCGTTTGCGTGGTTTCGCCGTTGCTCCAGAGATATTCCACGAAACCGTCCGGTGCTGTAAGCTGCACAGATTCGGTCCCGGTGCAATAATTCGCAGTGATCTCCAGCGGAGAACAATATGCATCGACATATGCATATCCAAAATGACCACCTATGGAGCAATCTCCTGTTGCAAATTGCAGCGTAACTTCCTGGCCTAGATAAGGTTCAAGATTCAGTCCGACCGTAGTCCAGTTTTTATATCGAACAACAGCCTCGCCATTGAGGCACGTTTCGAATCCGATCACGCCGTTTGCTGCTGTAACCTGATAGACGGTGCAGGCAGGATCGATGGTTTCGACACCGGAACTGTTGAGGACACGTACTTCAAAAACCGGCTGTTCGATTTCGAGATGCCCCGGATCTTCAAGAACGACCGCATATTTATAGATGAACAGCGTGGATTGCGATGTGACATTCAAAGTATAACTGATCGATTCTGCCTGGGAACCTGCCTCGGAATTGCCAAGCCTTGCCGAAAAAGTGCTCCCCGGTGCGACAACGCTCACATTTCCGCATGTATACGGATCGGTGGCATTACCGCTCATGATGGTATGTCGGCCCTCGATAATCTGGTCGGATGTCAGGTCGACCGGACAGCACACGCCCGTTTTACCTGTCCATCCATTAAAAGTACCCGATTCAAAATCTACATTTACGCATGAAGCTTCCTGTGCAATGCTTTTTACGCATGCCAGTATCAGAATCAAGGTCAGGATAATGATTTGTAAACGCATGAAACCGAGTTTTTGCGCAGGAGGGTCAAATCAAAGATAAAAAATTGATTTAAGACTGTTTGTAATGAACAGTCGGCAGTTCCCGTAAAATCTTTGCGCTTTGCTCGGGCGTGATGTCGCGCTGCGCTTCGCCGAGCATTTCATAACCGACCATGAATTTTCGAACTGTTGCTGATCGAAGCAATGGCGGATAAAAATGCATAAGGAAATGCCATTCGGGATGATCCTGATTATCCGTTGGCGATTGATGGATCCCGGCAGAGTAGGGGAATGAGGTTTCAAACAGGTTGTCATAACGAACCGTAATGTCTTTAATGATCGACGCGAATGCAGCCATTTCTTCGTTTTCCATCTGTGAGATATTTCCGAAATGCCTTTTGCTGATGATCATCGTTTCATAAGGCCATATTGCCCAAAATGGCACAAGCAAAGCAAAATGTTCGTTCTCCGAAATGATACGTTCTTTCCGATGAAGCTCTTCCGCCAGATAATCCGCCAAAAGGCTTCGATCCGTTTGCCGATAATAATTTTGAAGATTGAGCTGAGTTTTCGCAATATGTGTCGGAATTGCCGATTGCGCCCAGATCTGCCCGTGCGGATGCGGATTGCTGCAACCCATGACGGCACCTTTATTTTCGAAGATTTGAACGTTGTTTATGAAATCGATTTTGCCAATTTCATTGTATTGATGTTTCCATTCGAGGACGACCTTTTCGATAGCTTCGGTTTCCATTTCCGCAAGCGTAAGATCATGACGCGGCGAAAAACAGATCACCTTATTGATGCCGCGCTCCGGCTGCGATTTAAAAAGTGGATTCTCATCGTTCGGCGATTCGGTCTTATCCGCAAGCAGCGCGGGAAAATCATTATCAAATACAAAAACATCTTTATAGTCGTCATTTTTGATCCCGTTTGCCCGGACATTTCCAGGACATAAGTAACATGCCGGATCAAATTTCGGAAGATTTCCATTTATGACCGTTTCATTTTGTCCCTGCCATGGACGTTTGGCACGATGCGGCGATACCAATATCCATTCATCCAATAGCGGATTGTAACGGCGATGCGGATGTTCTGTAGGTTCGAAGATCATAAGCGTTCGAATGATGTTCCATCTGATATTGCGACGCGATATGGTTTGAGTTCTATCCCAAATTCATTTTTGTAAGATTCCGACACGTGTTTGATAACGTCATTTTCATGGCCTTTTTCCACGATATTGACCGTACATCCGCCAAAACCGCCGCCCATCATCCGGGCGCCAAGCACTCGTTCATCGTTCCGAACGGAATTGACCAAAAAGTCGGTCTCGTCGCAGCTGACTTCATATTCATTCGCCAATCCGTCATGTGTTTCATACATCAGTTCGCCCAGTTTGCGGATATCGCCGCGATCGAGCGCTTCAACTGCATCAAGAACGCGCTGAATTTCATAAACCACGTAAAGACATCGTTTAAAAACCGTTTCGCCGAGATTATCCCGTACGCCAATGACATGTTCTTCCCGGCAATCCCTGAATGTCCTTACTTCCGCATATTTTTCGCGAATCACTGAAAGTCCGTTCTCAACCTCTTGTCTTCGTGTGTTGTATTCAGATGCCTGAAGTGTGTGTTTTACGTTGCTGTCAAGTAGCAAAATGGAATGATTTCCAAAATCCGCCTTGTGATAATCATACTCGAGCGTGTTGCAATCGAGTTTGATCACGTGGCCTTCTTTGCCGAATATACTGGCAAACTGGTCCATGATCCCGCAATTGACGCCTACAAATGTATGTTCGGCTTTTTGCCCGATAAGCGCAAGCTCTTCCTTGTCGATTTCCAGTCCGAACACTTCGTTCAGCGCAAAGCCAAAACCGCATTCAACAGCCGCGGACGACGATAATCCCGCGCCAATCGGAATGCTGCTCGTAAAGGCAAGCTTGAATGGTTTGACATCATGGCCTTTTTCTTCAATTCCCGCCAGCACGCCAAGAAAGTAATTTACCCACATTTTCTCGGATGGTTCGCGAACATCGGAAATGTCGAATTCGTAACGATCATTGATATCTCCGGCGACAATCGTACAAGTAGTATCATCGCTTTCCGAAATCACCATGCAAACATATCGGTCTATTGCTGCGGGAAGTACAAAACCATCATTATAATCGATGTGCTCGCCAATAATGTTGATGCGCCCCGGCGAAAAGCAAATGTATTCCGGACTCTCACTGAAAGCCGCCTCAAAAAATTCTATCGACTGATTTGCAAGTTCTTGTTTCATTCTGCTTCAATGTCAAATTTCCAGATCGTATTCTGCCTGTAAATGTCACCTTTTCCGAGTTTTGCATCAGGAAAACCGGGTTGGTTCGGCGCATCGGGATAATTTTGTGATTCGAAACAAATTCCGCTGTGCTGATGGTAATCCGCGCGGTGTTTGCCTTTTATTCGACCGAAACAATTTCCGCCGACATATATGTGGAGCGACGGCTGGTCTGATATGATACTCAATTTTAAGCCTGTGCTTTTACTCGACAATTCTGCTACGGGAATTTCCGAATCATTAATGACGAACGAATCGTCGATCCCAAAAAACGGCGATTTACCGCCTTGTGAAAAGTCCATATCCTTTACGGATGCCGCAACAATATTTCCTGATGGAATGTTGTTCGGATCGATTTCCAAAATTCTGTCTGAGTTGATCTTTAAATCCTGAATCCGCAGATCGCCCTGATGTCCGTCGAGATTAAAATATGAATGCTGCGTGATGTTGACGACCGTATCGGCATCCGATGTCGCTTCGTATTGAATCCGGATTTCATTGTCCTCGGTAAGGCGGTATGTAACAAAAATTGTCAGTGTTCCCGGAAATCCTTCTTCGCCGTCATGGCTTGTATAAGTCAGTTTTATATAGTCTGATGAAACTTCGGCGACATTCCACAACACGCGGTCGAAACCGTTTATGCCGCCATGAAGTGTATGCCCGTTATTATTCTGACTGACCTGGTAAGTTTTATCATTCAGGTCAAATTTTCCGTTTTTGATCCTGCCTGAATAGCGCCCAATTACAGCACCGAAGTATGGCGGAGCAGGTAAGGTTTGCGATTCGATATAATCCTGGATCGTATCAAATCCCAACACAACATCCACGATTCCGGCTTTCGAAGGAACGCGTAAAGCTGTGATGACGGCGCCGAAATTTATCACATGCATGCTCATGCCGTGATGGTTGGAAAGCTCGAAACTGCTCACGCGGCGTCCATCAGGAAGAACGCCGAATACGTTTCCGCCGAAGGGATCGTCGGTTAGCAATTTATTTTCCATCATTCCTCACCGTAATTTCGTGAATCGAAAATTCCTTCCGGAACTTCCAGTTCACCTGTGGTCGGATTGATGATTCCGTTTCGTTCGTCTTCAATGTTCGTTGCCTGCGTGTAGACATCGCCCGCGATCGGACGTTTCCGGAGTTCCTTTTTGTATTGCAGTATCTGGTTTGCACGGCCCTCACTGTCTTTTGGGCCGCCATAATCGCTAAATCCGAAGCCGCCCCATTCGCTGACCACAAGCGGAACCTGTTTTCTAAAGAAATAAGGATCGCCGACAACCAGTGGAAATGCGGCAATTCCTTCAAGCTGGCCGGCAACCAATCCATCGAGCATTTCGCACCAGCGATCATATTCAGGCGTATACAAATGCGCAGTGAGAAGGTCTGATTTTAAACGGCCTTCCTGAGAAATATGTTGCCATCCGTCATTATCGACAACCAGAAATTGCGGAAATAATATTTGCATCAAATGATACGTATCCATAATGTAGTTCCGCGTTTCCTGATTCGTCGCAACATCCTGCGCGCCCCAATCCTCGTTATACAAACTCCAGATCACGACAGACGGATGCGTTTGGATCAACGCCAGCATCCGCAACAATTCCGCGCGGTGGTTTTTACGGCTTTTCGGGCTTGATACGTGCGGACTCGGAACTTCGACCCACAATAAAATCCCAAGTTTGTCAGCGAGGTTATATATTCGCGGATCTACGCCGGCGATATGGATCCTTACGAGGTTGCATCCCAGTTTCTTCATGGCATGCATGTGCAGCTTGATCTCTTCGTACGTTGCTGCGCCGGGCTGGTATAAAATGCCGTCGAGGTAAATTTTCTTATTGTTCAGATAAACCCAGCTTCCGCGCGATTCGATTTTTCTAAGGCCGAAGATAGTTTCGACGTGTGACACGTAGCCTTCCGAATCGATAAGATGTGCAACCAATTTATAAAGATGAGGATCTTCGACCGACCAAAGATGCGCATCGGGAATTTCCATGACGAGCCGTTGACGCTTTTGCCCGATTTCGAGCCGAAGCTGGTATTCATCAGAGGCGATCGGAATATCAGAATCCTGTTTGCGATTGTACACCATCAATTTAATCGTATAGATTCCGGGATCGTGAATCCTCGTGGTAAGATTGAAACGGACAAGATTGTCTTCAACAATGCTTACAACGCCAAGGCGGGAACGCAGCCTGTTACGCTCGACGGTTTCAAGCCAGACGCTTCGTACGCCGCCGGAATACGTCTGGTACCAGATCCCGCCGCGTTTATAAACATGCGATTCCTGCTTTCCGCGCGGAATATCGGCATCCATGGTATCTTCAATTCGAACAGTCAGCCTGTTTATCGGCTTAAGTAATGTTTCGGCAAGTTCGTAAGAAAATGAAGTGTATTTTCCGGTATGAATTTCTTCGCCGTTGATGGTTTTCAGCTGGATTCCATTTAACCACACGCGGGTTTCATATCCGCAGGCGCCAAACGTGAGCTGAAGCATTTCGTGATAGCCTGCCTCAGTTTTTGGCATTTCAAAATCCCTTTCATACCAGACAACGACTTTATCCTGCCATGTTACTCCCTGGATATCTCCGCGTGCTTTTGCGATATGTTCTTCGATCGTGCCGGGCCAGTCGGCGGTATCTTTGTATAAATGTCCGAGATGCCATCCGTCACGGAGTCCATGATCGTCTGTATCGATGGCGAACCGCCAAATGCCATCGAGCAGGATAGAGCTGTTGGGACGAATTACTGCTCTTGGAATTGGATTTTTAATTGCATCATCTAATTCTGAAACTTCTTCAACGGATTTTGATAGCCCGTAATTCGGTCGCTGGTGTACTTCCATAAATTAAAAATTGGGTAGGATTTGAGTAATGGGGCGCTACTGCAATTTCTGAAATAATCGCCTAACCGGCAACGCTCATTTCATAATAAAAGTATAAAGTCTGTCCTGATTTATTCTAATCGCAAGATTGCCAAACGAAATTCTGCGAACAATTTTAAATCCGTAATTTGCTGTATGGATTTTTTGAAAATTGCGATTGCCGCTGTTTCTGCTACGAATGTCATGACGATTTTCAGTTATGTGATGTCAAACACATACGGAAAGCTATTTAAGGAACCCGTGGTACTGAATTTCATTTTGGAGCGATTGGGATATACGCTGCCGGGAAAGTTTAAAAAATTTTCCGGCTGGCTTGCTCACTATATTATTGGGTTGATGTTCGCGACTGCATACGAAGCAATCTGGAAATATGGGGGCGTGCCGTTTGGCTGGATAACCGGTTTTGCGTTTGGCGTGGCCAGCGGAGCGATCGGAATCCTTACATGGCAGATCATGTACAGGCTTCCTGACGAAAAACCGGTGCCGCCTTTAAAGGACTACTATGTGCAATTATTCATCGCACATATTCTTTTTTCCATGGTCATCGTGATCGGATTTAAACTGTACGATTATGATCCGGTATCAAAGATCCTACAGGGATTGTAATTACTTTTTAAAAATGAAGTAAACCGCAAGGACAAGAAATCCAAAGCCGATGACATGATTTGCGCGAAGGGTTTCGTTTTTAAAAAATACCAATGTAAACATTACGAAAACGACGAGTGTGATCACTTCCTGAATGACCTTCAGCTGCCATAAATTGAACGGGCCGCCGTTTTCGGAATATCCGATCCTGTTGGCCGGAACCTGCAACGCATACTCGAAAAGCGCAATACCCCAGCTGATGAAAATAATTCCAACCAGCCCGAGGTTCTGCGCCCAATTCATCTGTTTGAATTTTAAATGGCCGTACCAAGCCATCGTCATGAAAGCGTTTGATGCTACAAGCAAAAGTATGGTGATCAGCGCACGTTTCATATCATAAAATTTGACACAAAAATATGCACTTCACGTTTTTCATTTACCTGCTTCGCTCCAGATAATCGCGGATTTCTTTTTCGATGCGGCTGCAGCCGATAAGAAACGGCTTGTCTTCAATATTGATGTTGATGTCGTCGTCGACGATGTCATAACGCCCGCTAAAACTTCCCAAGGGCGTATTGCCACGGAAAACACCGCCAAGCTCGTCGCCTTCGAATGTACCGTTAACCTGAAGTATTGCAGTGCGAAGATTATCCAGCAATGGCTCTTTTGGCCCCGGAAAAGTGATTGAAAATTTACAGCTCATTTTAAAGATTTAGATATAATTCGTGCGTAAGTTATGAAATCGTAGGCGAAGAACCGGTCGGACTCGTATCAGTCAGCGGCTGGTCATCGTTCGACGAATGATTTGAATGGCTTTCATATTTGCGGTTTCCAAAATGCTGGTGATGCTTATTGTCTTCGCGCTCGTCGGTGCCGCGATCCACAGTGGATTCATTCGTATTTGCGGCTTCGTTGCCGGTTTGGATGTCGTCATTACGACGATCTCTGTTTTCGGGATTGTTGTTTGTTTCCATGATCTTTTTATTTCCAAGTTACAACATTCCCTCGCCAAGCGCAATTCGCGTATTTCAGATTAACGATAATTTGGCAGGATGAATAACCTTCTGTTAATAAATTAATAACGTAAAAAACCGTGTAAAATCTTGATTAATCGTAAATTCGTGAGGTCAAAAAAAATACACATGAAACTATTACTACAAAACACGACATCGCGGATTTTACTGGCTATTATGTTGATATTGACCGTGGGTAAAATGACCGGGCAGACAGTCGTAATCTTTTCGGAGAATATGGGCACCGCACCAAGCACGACAGCGATTGCTGCACACACTTTTCAAAATACGCCCGCCCAGACGTTTTCCGGTTCGGGAGATGTCCGAAATTCGACACCATCTTCGGGTTACACAGGCGCATCCGGATTGGGAAATGTATTCATTACAAACGTTATCGGGCGTGATTTTCTGATTTCAGGAATCAATACCTTAAATTACACCAATCTAAGCCTTTCTTTCGGACACCATAAAAACACCAACGCTTCAAGTAATGAGCTGGTGGTGGAAGTTAGTACCAATGGTTCTGTTTTTACGCCATTAACCTACACGCGTGCATCTGGGACCGGCACTACTGGCTGGCTTTTGATCACTCCAGCCGGAACAATTCCTGCGACATCCACATTAAGTATCAGATTTAGAAACACTTCGACGTCTCCCTCGTTTCGCATCGACGATGTAGTATTGACGGGTACAGCGGTACCAACAGCGCCAAGCGTCACGACAGATGCAGCGACAGCAATTACAACCGATTCCGCAACCTTGAACGGAACTGTCGATGCCAATAACTTTAATACAGATATTTCATTTGAATATGGTACGACAACATCTTATGGTTCGACCATCACTGCAACACCATCAAACTTAAGCAACGATTCTGCTACGGCGGTATCGGCATCATTGACAGGATTGATTCCAAATACAAGATATCATTTCCGTGCCGTCGGAACAGTTTCTTCAATAGCAACAAATGGAGCCGACCAGGAGTTTTACACTTTGGCAAATGTGCCGGGAGCACCAACCGTTTCGAATCCGACAATCACAACACTCGATGTAACGCTCGACTCAGCTACCGAAAATGGAAACTCGGCAATTACGCAGTATGCCATCCAGACAGGTGCGCAATACGTTCAATTGGACGGATCGCTTGGCGCGACAGCAGCATGGCAAGCCGCTTCCCTTTGGACAACCGTGACAGTTACCGGACTTGACGCAAATACATTGTACTCATTTCAGGTAAAGGCAAGGAACAACGATGTCATAGAAACCTCATTTGGTCCTTCAGCTTCCGGAACTACACTTGAAAATCCTGCTGCAAACGTAACTCTGACATCATCATTGGCTGCTTTCGGACAAGTATGCGTCGATGATACGGCAACCGGTAGTTTTACGATCGATGCGCAAAATCTCGATGGCAGCGATTTAGTTGTAAACGCATTGAATGGATATTCGTTTTCAACGTCAGAAACAGGCACGTATTCAGCGACACTTAATATTTCTTATGTTGGTGAAGATGTTGTGCAGACGGTTTGGGTACGTTTTTCTCCAGCGGTTATCGGGGATTACTCTGGACAAATTTCAATTTCCGGAGGCGGTTTAGTTACTCCTTTTGAAGTCGAAGTTTCAGGATCTGCAATAAATACTGCGGTATCGATAGCTACAAATGCTGCAAGCAATGTTGCTTCGGCTGGCGCCCAATTCAATGGATCGCTTACCGAAGGATGTTCTGATATCGCGAGCTATGGCTTTGAATACAGTACTGTGGCCGGATTTGAGTTCGGGACAGGAACATTTGTTTCGTCAAACAATATAGCTTCCGGCAACTTTTCCGCAATCGTTTCTTCATTGTCTCCAAACACCCAATATTACTACAGGGCGCTTGCTGCCGATGGCTCAGGAACAGTGTATGGTATTTTGGATTCATTCACGACCTTGAACCTTGAAGCACCAACTGCACTTGACGCAACTAATATCACATCAGATGGTTTTACTGCAGAATGGACTTCGGTTTCAGGCGCAACGGGATATCGGTTGGATGTCAGTACCGTATCAAATTTC
Organism: uncultured bacterium; assembly: GCA_965365355.1. Taxonomy (GTDB): domain Bacteria; phylum Bacteroidota; class Bacteroidia; order Flavobacteriales; family Flavobacteriaceae; genus Flavobacterium. The sequence goes on along the minus strand of CBDUBJ010000001.1, from coordinate 66,852 downwards.
GCGAATATCATCAACGCTCCGGATCTTTTTATCTCAGAATACGTTGAGGGAAGCTCCACAAACAAATACATCGAAATTTACAACGCTACCGGAAGCACCGTTTCATTGAGCAATTATTCACTGGCTTTGTATTCTAATGGAAATACAGGTGCGACAAATGTGGCGCTTTCAGGAAGCCTTCCAAACAATACCGCTGTCGTGTACCGGAATTCGGGAGCAAGTTTACCCGGTACTACAGGTTATGCCGTGAATTCGGCTGTTAATTTTAATGGCGATGATGTGATCGCATTGCGAAATCAGGGAACAAATATCGATGTGGTCGGAATTATCGGCAGTACATCAGAACCTGGCGCAGACGTTACGCTTCGCAGGAAACCGAGCGTTTTCGGACCAACAACAACTTACAGCGATTCACAGTGGGATTCCTTTCCGCAAAATACGGTTTCCGACCTGAATTCGCATGTCATAGACAACGTTACGCCTTCATTCGTGCCCGGTTATGAAAACCTGGCCGTTGCCGGAACTTCTCAGGCTGTTACAGGTTTGGAGGAGAATACAACTTATTATTACAGGGTGCGCGCGGAATCTGCATCAAGCCTGTCATCAAATTCAAATGTGATTTTGGTTACAACCGCGATTGCACAGCCTACATTTGGAGGCATTTCGCAAGCTGCCGGAATCGTGTGCGATGGTTCGCCGGCTACATTTAATCTTACAGGTTTGCTTGCCGAAAGTACTTCCACGATCAGCTTTAATATTGGCGGCGGATCGACGCAAAGTGTTTCCAATGTTGTTGCAGACGCCTCGGGTAACGCATCGTTTATGTGGACATTATCAATTGCGGATGATGCTCAGACTTTGACAGTAACAGCGGTTGATCGTACAGATCTTCCGGCAACTCTGACTGTAAATTCAAATAACACAGCGATTCTAAGCGTGTCACCGAATCAGGTTTATTACGCTGATGCGGATGGCGACGGCTATGGAAATGATGCCGTATCTGTTACCGATTGTGTTGCGCCTGGGGGTTATGTAACTGTTTCAGGTGATTGCAACGATTCAAATGCTGCCGTGAATCCGGGCGCTGGTGAAATCGGATATAATCTTATCGATGATGATTGCGATGGTTCGATCGATGAAGGATTTCCGCCGAAAACAACGACCGTTGGTGCATCGGTTTGCGGAACCACACTGCCTTCAATCGATTCATATATCTATGCGAACCTCGTTGGAGGTGCTCAGGGTTATCAATGGCGTGTAACCACAATTAGCGGTTCGAATGTCGGACAGGTTCAATTGCTCGATACGCCGCTTCGTGCAATGAAAATCACGCAACTTGCAAATTATGAATTCGGCGCGACCTACCAGATTGAAGTTGCCGTTTACTTTGCAGGTTTCCTGCAGCCATACAATGGTTTATCTTGTCAGGTAAGCACGCCGTTGGCTACGACGCAGCTTTCGCCATGCGGACAAACATTACAAACAATGAACGATGTGGTCTACGCAAACCTTGTTCAATTCGCAACCGGATACCGCTTTAGAATTACCGATCCGTTGAGCCCGTCGAACACACAGGAGATCGACCGAACAGTCCGTGATTTCAAGATGTCAGCGATTACGGCATTCCAGGTTCAGTATAACAAAACATATCAGGTTGAGGTTGCCGTACGAAATACAAATGGAACGTATTTGCCTTATGGCGCGGTCTGTAATATAACGACACCTGCATTTCCAACTGTCGGAGTGCAAAATTCACAGTGCGACAATGGAGTAGGAGGCGCGTATGCAGTTCCTTCGATGTCCACGCAGATCTATGCTGAATCTTATCCGGGCGCGATCTCTTATACTTTCAGGCTTACGGGTTCGGGATTGCCGGTTAACGGAATTCAGATAACAAAAACATTAAGGGTATTTACTCTGAACGACTTTGCGGGAATGGGAATTGTTCCGGGAAGCACATACAATGTCAATGTTCGTCTGGCGTTCAATACGACAGATGCTCCAGGGCCGTTTGGAAAAACATGTTCGCTTACAGTTCCGGGAGGTTCAAGGATCGCAGCAAAAGAATTTAATGCTGTAGCTTATCCAAATCCTTTCAGCACTGAAGCAAACATAGCAGTGACGGGAATTACAGGCGATGTATCAGTCGATGTTTATGATATGACCGGAAGGCTGATCGGTTCTTCGGTTTACCAAAAGAACGAGGAAATCTCGATTGGAAACGCTTATCCGGCGGGAGTTTACAATGTGATTGTCACCGACGGCAATTCATCCAAAACCTTACGGATCGTTAAACGATAATCAGAAAGTCCTTCATTGAAGGGCTTTTTTTTAACCTTAGTTCAAGACAACTATTTGTTATCTTAGCTGGAACTACAACAATATGAAGAAAATAGCAATTTTAGTTCTGATGATGATTTCCGCAATATCAACGTCGGCACAGTCGAATCATAAAAAAGCAAAAATGGAAAAGTCAATATACGACTATACTGTAACGAGTCTCGACGGTGAGAAAGTTAATTTGTCATCTTATAAAGGCAAGAAGATTATCATTGTAAATACTGCCTCGGAGTGTGGTTTGACGCCACAGTATGCAAAACTTCAGACATTGTACGAACAATATAAAGATAAAGGCCTGGTCATTATCGGATTTCCTTCAAATGATTTTGGCGGCCAGGAACCCGGAACTAATGAGCAGATAGGAATGTTCTGCAGTAAAAATTATGGCGTTACTTTTCCAATGATGTCCAAGATTACGGTCACCGGTGCCAAAAAAGCGGATGTCTATGAATTCCTGACTTCCAAAAGCCTTAACGGCCTGCAAGATTCGACGGTGGAATGGAATTTTCAGAAATACCTTATCAACGAACAGGGTAAACTTGTGAAAGTGGTTTCGCCAAAGGTTGATCCGGACGATGCCGAAATCGTGGATTGGGTAAAGAGCTGATTTAATCCAGCCGCAATGCCATAAATTGAAGGTCCAGCCAACGATCGAATTTATACGCAACTTCGGGAATCAGTCCGCATTTTCGAAACCCAAACTTTTCGTGAAACCTGATGCTTGCATCGTTCGTTGCGTCGATGCCGCCGATCATCATGTGCAGGTTTTGATCCTTGGCGAGTTCGATCAGCTTCGGTAATATCTGTGACCCGATCCCTTTACCAATGTAGGCTTCGTGCACATATACCGAGTGTTCTACCGTAAACCGGTATCCGAATTTAAACCGAAAAGTACCGTAAGTTCCGAAGCCGGCAACTTTTTTATCAATTTCTGCGACAAATACCGGAAATCCGGAGTTGGTCTTATCATCAAACCATGCGTGCTGCATTTCGGTCGTATGCGGTTCATAATCGTAATTTGCAGTGGTATTTTGGATCGCGTGGTTTACGATTTCGAGAATTGCCTGTACATCATCTGAAGTGGCTTTACGCAGCGTTACATTCATCGTCTTTTTGGATACTTTCATCAAATATACTTAAACTTTGACGTCGGATTTATTCGAAATTGCAGACGTAATGCTATTTTTGTTTGTCCGAATTTGGATACAACCAAACCGTTATTGATGATTTATCCGAAGATCGCGCTCGCGCAGAGCATTGTACAGATTTGTCTTGCCAAAGGATTAACAAATATTGTCATTTGCCCGGGATCGCGAAATGCTCCGCTGACGATCGGCTTCGCAAACAATCCTAAATTTAATTGCTACAGCCTCGCCGATGAACGATCGGCTGCATTTTTTGCTTTGGGAATTGCACAGCAGACAAGAAAACCTGCCGTGCTCGTGTGTACTTCGGGATCTGCGGTTTTAAACTTTTATCCGGCATACGCCGAAGCATTCTACAGTCAGATTCCGCTTGTTGTAATCTCTGCAGATCGTCCTTCGCATATGATCGATATCGGCGACGGCCAAACCATCAGGCAGGAAAATGTCTTTGAAAACCATTCGCTCTACAATGCAAATCTGACTATCGATTCGTCGCCTGAAAATGATTTCCTGATCAATAAAGCCATCAATAAATCGTATACCGAACGCGGCCCCGTTCACATCAATGCGCCTTTTGAAGAGCCTTTGTACGAAACAGTCAGGAAACTGTCGGTCGATTCGACGATCTCAGCGTTCGCCAAAGTCTATAAAACAATTCCCGTTGATGATATCATTGTGTACACGAATATGTGGAATGCGGCGACAAGGAAACTGATCATCGTGGGCGCAAATGCCCCGGAGGAAATCGACGAAGAGATCATTGAAATGCTGACCAAAGACAATTCGGTTGCAGTAATGACCGAAACCACGTCGAACTTTCATCACAGCTCTTTCGTGCCGCATATCGACAGATTGATCACTCCTTTTACACGGAAAGATTTCCTGGCATTCCAGCCTGAGATCGTGATCACATTTGGCGGAATGATCATATCGAAGAGGTTGAAATCGTTTTTGCGCACGTTCCGTCCGGAACATCATTGGCATGTCGATCCGCTGCGGGCCTACGATACTTTCGGCAGCCTGAATAAGCACTTTGAGACTTCCGCAAACGACTTCTTCAGACAGTTTTTGCCGTTTACAAAAAAAGTCCTGAGCGATTACTCAAGGCAGTTTGTCAAACTGAAATCAGTCCGGGCAAAACGCCACGAAATTTTTGCAGCCAGTGCGCCATATTCTGATTTTAAAGTGTACGATAAGATCATTGCGGCATTACCTAAAAATTGTCAGCTGCAAGTCGGCAACAGCGCGCCTATCAGGTATATGCAGCTTTTTGATGTCGATCCGTCGATTGAAGTTTTCTGCAACCGCGGAACAAGTGGAATCGATGGAAGCACATCAACGGCGATCGGCGCAGCGCTCGCATCGCATAAGCAGACGATATTGATTACGGGCGATGTCGCGTTTTTTTATGACAGCAATGCATTGTGGAACGATTACATTCCGAAAAATTTCAAGATCATCATCGTAAATAATGGCGGCGGCGGTATATTCAGAATACTTCCGGGTCATCAGGACAATAAAGTTTTCAATACTTTTTTTGAAACGACTCACAAGCTGACTGCGGAGAAGCTCGCGGCAATGTATGGTTTCGACTATCATTCCGCTAAAGACGAATCGTCGTTAAATCGAAGTCTTACCTCATTTTTACAAGAAAATCAGAAGCCCGCGATATTGGAGATAATTACACCAACCAGGGAAAATGACCAGGTTTTGAAAGCGTATTTCCAAGCGCTTGACTGATTATTTTTTAGGAACGCAGTTAGGCACTTTTTTTCCGCCTTTTTTCTTGGTGCCAACCTGTTCGTAATTTTTCCAGCAGGGATCTTTTTTGGTTGCTTTTTTCTTTGCCATGACTTTTTTTTTCAAAGTTGCGAAAAGAATCGCGCATTCGATTTTCAGAATTTGCACATTGTTTTACATCATTGAATTACCTTTGCCGCAATGATACAAATAGGCGTAGACAACACTTTAAAGATCGTTCGTGACACGAAAATCGGCCTTTACCTGAGCGACGACGAAGGCAATGAGGTCTTGTTGCCGAATAAATACGTGCCGCGGGAATTTAAGATAGGAGATGAGATCGTCGTATTCGTATATCTGGACCAGGAAGAACGACCGGTTGCAACTACGCTTGAACCAAAGATATTTTTAAATGAATTTGCGCTGTTGAAGGTCAATTACGTGAATCAGTTTGGAGCATTTCTCGACTGGGGCTTGGAAAAAGACCTGTTCGTTCCTTTCAAAGAGCAAGCTCGCCCGATGGAACAAAACAAGAGGTATCTGGTTTACATGTATCTCGACGAGCAAAGTAAAAGGCTTGTGGCCTCGAGCCGAACCAACAAATTCCTGAAAAATGACGACCTGCAAGTCAATGAAGGCGATGAGGTCGATTTGATCGTTTCGCACATTACGGAAGCAGGCATCAACGTGATCATCAATGAAACTTATAAAGGTCTTGTGTATAAAGATGAGGTTTATGATGATGCGATCCGGACAGGCGACAGGCTTTTGGGATATATAAAAACCATTCGACCCGACAAAAAGATTGATGTCACGCTTCAAAAGATCGGCTATGAAAAGATTGAGCCGAACGCAGAAAAGATCCTATCCGAACTTCGCGCCAACAAAGGATTTTTAAGGCTTAACGATGATTCTCACCCCGAAGACATCAAAACGGTTCTGAAAATGAGCAAAAAGACGTTTAAAAAGGCAATTGGCGCGTTGTACAAGCAGAAGATGATTGAAATTAAGGACGAGGGAATTTATTTGGTGAACAACTGAAAGCTATAAGCTATAAGCTATCAGCCGTCAGGTAAGTCATAGTTAATTAATCGTTTGATAGCCTATTAAGTGAATCTCAGGGTTGATTTCCAGTAAAGCTTTTACAAATCCGGTCTTATCCTTAGGCGAAAGGAAAACATCGTTGAATTTGTCGTAATAAATTTTAAAACCTTTGTGGGACAATCCGAGTTTCCACAGAGAAGTTTTGATCCAATCGTCATCATTTTCTATTTTCCTGATTTTTAAGATGTCGATCTTTCCGCGAAATGGTCCGGAACGATAGTAAAGGTGACCGTCAGAAATATAATAATATGTCCCGACTAATATCGATATGATCATTGCTGAAATCAGCGTATGAATGACGTATACTACAATTTCAGTTTCACCGTAAATAATTACCGGAATCCAGATTCCAACTACAACAATCACTAAAAAAGCGATTAAAATCGGATTGTATTCGGTTCCAAACTTTTTTACTTCGCAGTTCGACATTTGCAAAATCTATTTTGGCTATTTTTACGCTAATTTAAAACTTTTGCCAATGGATTGGGCTATTGCCGGCGAATTCGAAGACATCACATACAAAAAATGTAACGGTGTCGCACGTATTGCATTTAACCGTCCCGAAGTGCGAAATGCATTCAGGCCGAAAACAACCGCCGAATTATACAAAGCGTTTTACGATGCCCAGGAAGATACTTCCATCGGTGTCGTGCTTCTTTCCGCAGAAGGGCCGTCTTCAAAAGATGGTGTCTGGTCTTTTTGCAGTGGTGGCGATCAAAAGGCGAGAGGCCATCAGGGATATGTTGGCGATGATGGAATGCACCGTTTAAATATTCTTGAAGTCCAGCGACAAATACGATTTATGCCGAAAGTTGTAATTGCGGTCGTTCCCGGATGGGCGGTCGGGGGCGGGCACAGCCTGCATGTTGTGTGCGATATGACTTTGGCGAGCCGTGAACATGCGATCTTCAAGCAAACCGATGCCGACGTTACAAGTTTTGACGGTGGATACGGTTCGGCATACCTCGCGAAAATGGTCGGACAGAAGAAAGCGCGTGAGATATTTTTTCTCGGCAGGAACTATTCCGCACAGGAAGCTTATGAAATGGGAATGGTAAACGCAGTTGTACCGCATGACGAGCTTGAATCCACTGCTTACGATTGGGCTCAGGAAATCCTCGCGAAATCACCTACATCCATAAAAATGCTCAAATTCGCAATGAACCTGACGGATGACGGAATGGTCGGACAACAGGTTTTTGCAGGTGAAGCGACGCGATTGGCGTACATGACCGACGAAGCGATCGAAGGGCGAAATGCATTTCTTGAAAAACGTAAACCAAATTTCAATAAAAAGTGGATTCCATAAATCAAACCCCGACGGAATTCACGAACAATACGATCGATACGTCATCATTACCACGTTTCGAAGAGGTCATTTTTCGCAAGCTTGAGCGCGATTATCTGAAGATCATCATTATTAACATTGCCATCGCTTTTATCCTGGTATATGGGATTCTTGTTGGTTTTTCGCAATTTGTTTCTGATTTCAGTCACCTGGAACCCTACGTTTATATTGTGCCCGGAATTTTCCTGCTGCTGATATTGCTTGGTTCGATCATCGGATTTTATAACCGCGGCTTTGCCTTTCGCGAACATGACGTGCTTTATAAAAGCGGCGTACTTTCAACCAATATCATTATCATTCCATACAATCGTGTCCAGCATGTTGCTTTGCATGAAGGGATGTTTCCGAGGATGTTCGGACTTTCAGAAGTCCGCGTCTACACGGCAGGTGGCGGCAACAGCGATATTGCGATTCCCGGCATTCGTAAAGACGAAGCACAGGGAATCAAGCAGTTATTGATGGGTAAAATCCAAAAAACGCTCGAATGACCGGAAGTTTTGGCGAACCGCAGCGGCAATCCCCGATAGGCATCGTCGTGATGTTTACGGATACGGCACGTGAATATGGGAAAGCCATGTGGCCGCTGATCATCATCGCGTTTATCCAATATGCGGATTATAAACCATATCTGATAATTGCGCTAATAGGTTTCCTCACTTTTTTAGCACTTGCCGCCTATTTGCGTTATCGTAATTTTACATTTTACATTGATGATGAGAATGAAGAGTTCATCATTACGAACGGCATTTTTTCAAAAACGCGAACGGCCATCAGGCTCGATCGGATCCAGCAGGTAAATATCAATCAGTCCCTTATCCAAAAAATAATTGGCGTTTACGAACTTGAAGTCGATACGCCCGGCAGCAATTCCAAAGAAGGAAAAATCCGTGCGGTTTCTCATCCTTTGGCAATCGAATTAAAGTCGAGATTACTTACGAATCCACGAAAATCCGATGCTGTCACTGCTGATGAGACCGATCAAAGCGATTCTGGTCAGGCATTTATTAAAATCAGTTTTGCGAGCCTTGTAAAAACAGGGATTACTTCGAATTACGTGCGCACCACGGCCATTCTTCTGACATTTATAATTACGATGTGGGATAATTTCCGGCAATTAAGTCAGGTCGAAGAAGCAAACGGGATCGGGCAATACATCAATTACGATGCGATCATGCAATCGATAATTACAGTGATGCTGTTGTTTGCTGTTGCCGTGCTTGTTATTAATCTGATAAGGGTTATTGTAAAGTATTTCAATTTTACCGTCAATCGGCAGCACGAATCGCTACTTCTGACTTATGGGCTTTTCAACACAAAAAGTACGATCCTGCGTCCGAAACATGTCCAGATAACCGCGGTCACCCGAAATTATTTTCAACGGAAAATGGACATTCTGCAGATTCGGATCAAGCAGGCAGCAGGATCGGATGAATTGGAGAAATCGGCGATCGATATTCCGGGATGCAATGCTATGGAGCGTGATCAGATTTTAAGCCTGTTGTACGGAACTATGCCTGAACCGCAAATCGTACTGCGCCCGAATTATAGAAAGCTCCTTGTTGCAATTTTGATTTCAATAGTATTACCTTTAAGTGTATTTTTTATAGTTGGCAAATTTGCGCCGGGTGTCTATGATTTTGCGTACGTCGCAGTATTGTATGTGATTTCGGTTTCATTGCTGGTCATTTTCGGATTTCGGAACAATCGATTGTATGTCAGTGAAAAATTTATAGTCCATCAAAGTGGCGCCTGGGATGTTACCCGCGCAATCATCGAAACCGGTAAGATACAGGCAATTACGACATCACAATATTTTTGGCACAAGTCGTTGGATATCGGTTCGATAACATTGCATACTGCGGGCGGAAGCATAGATTTTCTCCTCGGAAATTTCACGGTAATCAAGCAGTATGCGAATCTTTGGCTTTATAAAATCGAATCGACAGATTCAAACTGGATGTAATGAACAGAATTTTATTTGATGAGACACTGGATTGAAGCGGCGCGCGTCCGCACACTGCCGTTATCGGTATCGGGAATTTTAGTCGGGAGTTTATACGCGCTGGCGAATCCGACCCAAACCATCCTGACGCCGACTGAAGTATTTAACTGGAAAATTTTTGGTTTCGCGATCCTGACGACATTAGGGCTTCAGGTGTTGTCAAATTTCGCAAACGACTATGGCGACGGGATTCGCGGCACCGATAGCGACGACCGCATCGGCCCGAAGCGCGCGATTCAAAGCGGAGTGATCTCGGCTCCGGCGATGAAACGCGCAATCGCCATCACAGCTGCACTGACCCTGGTTTTTGCGATCCTTTTGATCTACTATTCATTTCGCGATACGAATCTCGGCTATTCAATTTTTTACTTCATTTTGGCATTGCTTGCCATTGCTTCGGCAATCAGGTACACTGTTGGAAATACGGCATACGGATACCGCGGATACGGCGATATGTTTGTCTTTGTGTTCTTTGGATTGGTCAGCACGCTTGGTGTCAATTTTTTGCACTCAAAGCAGGTCGATCTTCAATTGCTTCTTCCGGCGGCCGCAATCGGGATGCTGAGCACAGCCGTACTCAATCTGAATAATATGCGTGATGAAGATTCCGACCGAAAAGCGGGTAAAAACACTTTGGTCGTCAAGATCGGTGGAAAAGCTGCGCGGAAATATCATTATTTTCTGGTTATCGGCGCGATGGTACTGGTTCTTTTATTTGCCGCTATTTACAATGGCGTCGGGTTTAAGTATGATCAATATTTGTTTTTACTTGCGTATATACCGTTGATCGGGCATCTTATCAGAATATATAAAACCGTGGAGCTGCGTGCTCTTGACCCTGAATTAAAGAAGCTTGCCATCGCGACATTCTTACTATCCATTCTTTTATCGATCTGCATGATTTACCTTTTTCAGGATATTATTGTTCAGATTGTCACCGCGCTATCAAATAATATTTAAAGAATAAGATTATGAAGATTACATATTTCGGACATGCCGCATTAGGGATTTACGCAGCGGGAAAAAATATAATCGTCGACCCTTTCATTTCTGCAAATCCGAAAGCATCGGGCATCGATATCAATTCCCTGGATGCGGATTACATACTGATCACGCATGCGCACGGCGACCATACTTTAGACGTCGAAGCCATAGCGCTGCGGACAGGCGCAGTCATCGTTTCCAATGCAGAAATTGCGGATTATTATGCTGCGAAAGGCTTTAACAGCCACGGAATGAATCATGGCGGAAGCTGGAACTTCGAGTTTGGAAAATTGAAATATGTAACGGCGCATCATTCCAGTTCATTTCCCGACGGAACCTATGGCGGAAATCCCGGAGGGTTTGTGCTGGAAAGCAATGGCAAAAACATATATATCGCCGGCGATACCGCGCTGACGATGGATATGAAACTGATTCCGATGCGGACAAAACTCGATCTTGCAATCCTGCCGGTCGGAAGTAATTACACGATGGATATCGAAGATGCGATCATCGCGTCCGATTTTTTAGAATGCGATAAAATACTTGGTTATCATTACGATACATTCGGATTCATTGAGATCAATCACGATGAATCGATCCGAAAGTTTTTCAATAAAGGCAAAGACCTGATGCTGCTTGGCATCGGTAAGCATATCGATCTGTAATTGAAAGCCCGATACCGCAGACATACGCTTCAATTTAAGGCACCTTCCGGAACTTCCCGCGGGATTCTTGAACAGAAAGAAACCTGGTTTATCTTCATTGAATCAAACGGTAAAATTGGCGTAGGTGAATGCGGATTATTGCGCGGCCTGAGTGTGGACGACCGTCCTGATTACGAGGAAAAGCTGCAATGGACTTGTGACAATATCGTTTTGGGTCTTGCTTGTTTGTACGATGCGCTTCAAGAATTTCCTTCGATTCAATTTGGATTGGAAACAGCATTTCAATCACTTAAATCTGAAGATCCATTTATTTTATTTCCATCTGACTTTACCACAGGCAGCGATGCAATCGAAATTAACGGGCTTGTTTGGATGTCCTCTGCGGAAAATATGAAGCGTCAGATCGAAGAAAAAATATCCGAGGGCTTCCGATGTGTCAAGCTTAAAATAGGTGCGATAAACTTCGAGGAAGAATTGGATTTACTCCGTTTCATCAGGAAGAATTTCACGAGTGAGCAAATTGAGATCCGCGTTGATGCGAACGGTGCTTTTTCTTATACCGATGCTTTGCATAAGTTAAATCAAATAGCTGAATTTGAAATTCATAGCATCGAGCAGCCAATCGCTGTAAATCAGCACGATCATTTAAAAATCCTTTGTATTGAGTCACCAATCCCAATTGCTTTGGATGAAGAACTGATCGGAGTTTTTTCAAACGACGCAAAGCGTAAATTACTCGATTATGTCCGCCCGCAATTCATCATTTTAAAGCCAAGCCTCATCGGAGGATTTCGCGGCTGCGCAGATTGGATATCGGCTGCGGAGTCGGTTGGGGCAGGCTGGTGGATAACCTCTGCATTGGAAAGCAATTTAGGGCTTAATGCCATTGCGCAATGGACATATTTGCAGAAAAATCCGATGCCTCAGGGACTTGGAACAGGCGGATTATATACAAATAATATCGATTCCCCGCTTTTTGTCGAAAACGGTTCGATTAAATATGATGTAAGTAGGGAATGGATTTCTTTTGATTAAGCTTCGGAAAGTTCCTTTACTTTTTCCAGGCCTTTTGGAAAAGATTCCTTAAAAAACGCTTCGTGATCTTCGGTGATATCCAATTCGACACGAAGTTCCGTTTTGCCATTTTTCTCTTCTAAATAATAACTTTCAGTTGCGCCGGACCAGGTTTTGGATTTGTCGTCAAGCGGAAGGTTTACGCCGTCTTTTACTTCACCGATATGCCGAAACGACACCATTTGGTTTTCTTTCAAGCCGTCGATCGTAGAGTACATTCCGCCTTCGCCGGGTCCTAAAAAGCGGGTGTTGCCGCCAACTTGCCAGTCGGTTTCCATATAGGAACCTTCGCAAAAAACGGTAGTCCATTGACGATAAGAGTTATCATTCCACAAAACATCCCAAACTTTGGATGCAGGAGCGTCAATGCTGACGCTAAAGTTGATTCGATTCATGATTATTTATTTAAAAGTGTCTTTCCAATCCATGGATTTTATCGACGAAATCAAATTTGCCTCATTTACTGTCACCCGCAATTCCTTATTTGCAATTTTCTTTTCGTAATCCGCCTTAAAGCGGTATATGTTTACTTTATTTTTCTTGTCGCGAACGACTTCAATAAATCTGAGATCTTTAAAATCGCCATACTTTAAACGGAAGTTATGGCAGGTTTTCGTAAGACGTTCTTCCGTGGTATTTTTTATTACGTCCGTCGTGGCTTCACTTGCATTGAAAGGTTTGAATTTCGATGTATTGCAAGTCTGTAGCACTCGTTTCCCGAGATCGTAAGCCTTTGTCATTTGCGCACGGTCGACTTTTTCCGGAGTAAGTTTGGTCACGCGCTGTTCGGTTACGGGTTTCGCGGTCTTTCCGGATTTTTTTTTCGATTTACATCCGCCAATTGCTGCTGCAATGATGAACAGGATGATTATCCATTTTTTCATTTGATTCAGTTTAATTTCAAAAGCAGATTCGGATCCGGGCAATTTTTCATATAGTATTCTAAATCGGCCTCGCTGCACACGCCGGGATAATCCCCTTGATAATCCCCAATATCCAGTAAGATTTGAAAATGCAGGTGCGGCGCATAGTCGCCATTGACCTTCGATGTTCCAAGCTTTCCAATTATATCACCCGATTTAAAGACATCACCGATTTCCAATTCTGCAATGCTTTCAACGGAAAGATGTCCGTATAAGGTAAAGAACGAAAATTTATCTGTTTTATGTTCGAGGATAATGGTCGGGCCGTAATTCCCGACGCCGGTATTAAAATCAAAACTGTGCACTTTGCCATCGCACGCGGCCAATACTGAAGTTCCCGCAGGCGCCCAAATGTCAATACCAACATGGATATCGCGATCAGAACCGTTTTCGGCGAAAATATCGCTGCGTTTATATAGGCTGCGCTTTTCACTATATCCGCCAAAAGCGGCGTTGGCTTTATGGTCAGACAGATATTTTACAATGTATCTCTCAAAATCTTCGGAAGAATCCAACCCGGCTAACTTATCATTTGATGCTGACAGATCGATCGCCACAAATTTCCCATTGATATCGACCACCTTCGAGGCAGATAGATTTTTAGCGAACATTTCGAATTCCATGCGTTGGATTTGTATCTAAATTATATAAAAAAACCAACATGAAAATGCTGGCTTTTTATCTTAATAAAACTTTAAGGTTATTTCTTGATGTCGACTGTGCCGCCCTCCCCGGATACTTTTACGGTTGTCTTCTTTTCGCCATCTTTCGAATTCACATCTATACCGTTTGAATTAACGCTTACAGATGTTCCGTCAGCTTCAACTGTATCAGCGGTTACTGTGGTCGTTGTAGTGCTTGTTTCAACTTCCTGCTCGATAACGTCCGTTTCCGGAGTTTCAGTTTGGATCACTTCCGTCTCCTTTGTTGTCTCTTTCCTGCACGAAGCAAATGCCATCAGGGCAGCCGCACCGAAAATAAAAATTGTTTTTTTCATGAGATTATAAATTGTTAGTTGTTAATACAGTGCCGGATATTCGTCGGGATTGACTTCATTTATCATTTCATATACCTTCTCGTAAATGTCTTCTGCTGAAGGTTTTGAGAAATAATCTCCGTCAGTTCCGTATGCAGGTCGATGTGCTTTCGCCGATAAAGCTTGTGGCTTGCTGTCGAGATACTTGTAAGCGTCCTGGGTATCGATGACCTGCTGCAGAATATAAGCAGATGCGCCACCCGGAACGTCTTCATCCACAACGAGCAGACGATTGGTCTTTGTTAGGCTTTTTGCAATGTCGCTGTTGATGTCGAAGGGAAGAAGCGATTGTATATCGATGAGTTCGCAATTGATGCCGATTTCCATAAGTTCCTTTGCGGCCTGCTCGCACAAACGCAATGTAGATCCGTATGATACGATAGTAATATCTGTTCCTTCTTTGATGGTTTCCACGACACCGATCGGAGTTTTGAATTCACCCATATTCAACGGCATTTTTTCTTTCAGGCGATAGCCATTAAGGCATTCGACTACCAAAGCAGGTTCGTCTGTCTCAAGTAATGTATTGTAAAAACCGGCAGCTTTTGTCATGTTCCTCGGAACAAGCACGTGAATGCCGCGGATCGCATTGATGATCATTCCCATTGGAGATCCCGAATGCCAGATTCCTTCGAGCCTATGGCCGCGGGTCCGGATGATCAACGGGGCTTTTTGCCTTCCGCGTGAACGATATTGCAATGTAGCAAGGTCATCGCTCATGATCTGGATTGCGTATAAAAGATAGTCGAGGTATTGTATTTCTGCAATTGGCCGCAAGCCGCGCATTGCCATTCCGATTCCTTGTCCAAGGATTGTCGCTTCACGAATTCCTGCATCGGCAACTCGAAAATCGCCGTATTTTTCCTGCATGCCTTCGAGGCCTTGATTGACATCGCCAATGTTTCCGGCGTCTTCGCCAAAGACAAGCGTTTCGGGATGCTTTGAAAATATGGCGTCGAAGTTATCGCGGATGATCACACGGCCGTCGACTTCTTCCGCGTCGTTATGATATTCGGGTTTGATTTCGGAAACGCTGAAAACGTTTTGATTAGATTCAGAGAACAGATGCGAACTGAATTTTGGCTGGATTTTCTTTGTGTACGATTTGATCCACGATGCAAGGTCGGATTGACCGCTTTCGCCGATGATCATACGCAACACTTTACGCGCCGTGGAAAGAATATCCTTGCGGATCGGTTCCTTGATCGATTTTAGATCCGATGCAAAGCTATTGATGAAAACGCGGTTGGCGCTTGTAGCTGCAATCGAATCAAGCAATGCTGCGAGTTCCTGCTGTTCTTCCTTGATTGGCTGAAGAAATGCATTCCACGCAGCTTTTTTGCCTTCCTGAACTTCTTTCTTGATCTCGGTTTCGAGGATCTCGATGGTCTCGGCTGATGCGAGTCCGAACTCAAGTATCCATTCGCGCATTTTGCGTACGCAGTCGAAATTGCCTTCCCATTCAAGACGTTCCGCATTTTTATAACGTTCGTGCGAACCGGAAGTGGAATGTCCTTGTGGCTGGGTTAATTCGATGACATGAACAAAAACGGGAACATGCTCTTCGCGAGCGATCTTTGATGCTTTTTCATACGTTGCGATCAATTCGCCGTAATCCCATCCTTTGACGCGGAATACTTCAAAGCCTTTGTTGTTCTCGTCGCGCTGAAGCCCTTTTAATATTTCGGATATGTTTTCTTTTGTTGTCTGATGTTTCGCGTGAACGGAAATTCCATATTCGTCGTCCCAGACGCTCATGACCATCGGAACCTGCAGGACGCCGGCTGCATTCATCGTTTCGAAGAAAAGTCCTTCGGATGTACTTGCGTTGCCAATTGTTCCCCAGGCGATCTCATTTCCGAAGATCGAAAAGTTCGTTGCGTTCTTTATTCCCGCAACATTTCTGTAAATTTTTGAAGCCTGCGCCAAACCTAGAAGTCGAGGCATTTGTCCGGCAGTCGGGGAAATATCGGCGCTGGAATTTTTTTGGACGGTCAGGTTTTTCCATGTACCGTCGGGTTTAAGGCTGTGCGTCATAAAATGTCCGCCCATTTGGCGACCGGCCGACATCGGGTCGTGTTCAAGGTCGGTATGGCCGTATAATCCGGCAAAAAACTGCTGAATGCTAAGTTCGCCAATCGCCATCATGAAGGTCTGGTCGCGATAGTATCCAGAACGGAAATCACCGTTGCGAAAGGCTTTTGCCATCGCAAGTTGCGGAACTTCCTTGCCGTCGCCGAATATGCCGAATTTGGCTTTTCCGGTCAAGACCTCGCGGCGCCCGAGAAGGCTGCATTCGCGGCTGGTTACGGCTAATCTGTAATCTTTGAGTACTTCTGTTTTAAAATCTTCGAATGAAAGTTCCTTGTTGATTTCGACCTCTGTCATGGGAAAATGCTATTTCGACAAATTTAGCAGATTTTGCCTTTAAAGTTTCCAATTGACTCAAAAATTCCCGGTCGGTGCGTTAGGGATAGAAGCGGCATCCTTTTATGACGTCCGCGGGCGGCATAAAAGATACAGCGGATAGCCCGGGCCGTCCCGGAAGTAATTTGGATTTTGAATTTTGAGTTTTGAATGGAAGGACGAATCTTCTGATTTGTACGTATGACGGCAACGCCCTCAATTAAAACCATTTACGCGTGAACAGGCTAATTAGTGTACTTGGGCTCAGCGTGACGATGAAGCGGATGCGTTCGGCGTAGTTTTTTTCGGTGATTTCCCAGCCGTTGTTTGAATAGACGGGAAAGTAGAGTTCGAAATAATCGGGGACGAGGTTCAGGCGGATTCCGCTATCGTACACAAATTTTGCATCGGTGTGCCGGTTCTTGACGAAACCGACATCGCCATAAGCCTCGATCCAATTCCAGATTCCATAACTCGCGTTAAAAGTGGAGATCCATTGGTTTGCGAACGGCGTATCGAGTTTGGATTTGAATCCGCCTTCGGCCACGATGAGCTGCTGGCTGAACAACCCATCGGCTTCGGAGCGGCCGTAGTAATTGTAATCGAAAAGGTAATCGGTTGGCCTGTCCAATGCAAAACTGAAGAAATCGTTGTTTGTGCGGTTGTACAGAAATGTTCCGGCATAGACGCGGAGACTGAGCTGGCGGTTGTCGTGAAACAAACGGCGGAACTGCATTTCTGCGGATGTCTTCCCGAATTTTGCAGCAGCCTGGAAATCAACGTTAAAAGCGAGCAGTCCGGTAATTTCCGCATTTGAATTGGAATATCGTGCGTTGAAAACAGAGTAATTTTCAGAATCTTCAACAATAAAACGGCTGTCTTCGCGATGGACGATCACATCGCGCAGCATGATCACCTGCTTTCGGTTGTTGCGAAAATCGCTCGGACGTATGCGCAATAAAAGCGTAGGATTGACCCTTGTGTAGCCGGCATCGGGAGCATAATGGAAGTACGAGCCCGTGGTTGAAAAACGAGCATTGTACAATTTGCTGTTGCGGAAGTTCTGATTGATGGTGAATGACAGCTGGCCCGTCAGCGACTGCGTATTGGGCGAGTACATCGGGTTGACGTCGTAAATGAAAGGCTTGTCGAGCAATGTTTTATTGTAAAAACGCAATCCGGGCGTCAGTCCGTCATACAGATTGTAAAGCAACGTCGGGACGTACAGGATTTGATTGTAGGCCGGATCTTCGAGATCTTTAAAGAACGTGAATCGCAGTGGCTTGTTTCCGATCTTAAATGATTTCAACGAATGGTAATTGTTGCGGCGGTTGTATTCGGGAACTTCATTCTGATGGTTCAGGACCAGGCGGTCGGCGCCATTGCGCGCGAAAGTGATCGTTGTATCTTTTGCAAATCCCTCTATCCAATGCTGCGACACGACCTGGCTTCCCTTTATGGCATAAAGCGGCACGGGAACTTTTGCGTCTGTTCTGTTTATGATCGTTGCGGTGATCTTGTCATCTGATTTTTCGACGTTGCCAAAGGTATAATCGACAATTTTCCGCGAGTCGATCATGGTCTCGAAAAACCAGTCGATGTTTTGAGCTGAATTACCTTTCAGAATGGCTTCAAAATCGGATTCGGAAGTTTGCTTGTAATTATTCAGCGCGATGAATTCGGAAATGCTTTTGGCAACAATGCCGTTCGCCAGATAGCTGTCGAGATAATCGAGCGCCAAACCGGAATAATATTTCGTTGCGATCTGCTCATTGAAACGGATCAGCTTATGCTGCGGATCGCCGGCCGGCTGATCGAGGTTTTTGCGTGCCATCAGTAGCCAAAGAACACTGTACTGGTCGTTAAAATCTGAATTGACAAAATTAAATTTGCGCAAAAGGCCAACTTTCGACAGCCCGCCTGCCATTTTCATATGCGGATAGAATTCGTCGATGTAACGCATCATCACATAAACCTGGATAGCATCGTAAACCCAATTATCCTTGCGCTGATCGGCCGTCAAGGTGTTTTTAAGGTAATTGTTGGTGTAGGTTTTCAGGAATTTGAGCTCATAGATAAAGTCGTCCGAAAACACATTGATGAATGACGGAAGCTGATTCAGTCCGTAAAACGGGCTTCTTTCATAATCGGCTTGTGAAACAGTAATTTTTTCGTGCGGATATTTTCCAAGTGTCTCGTCAAGGAAGTTGACAACGCGGTCGACCACGATGGCTTTTTGGATATTTTCGACACGTTTTGCCTCGATGCTGTTTAAAACTTCGACTTTGCTATTGATAAAACTTTCGAACGATTTTTTCGGAGTTATGTAAAGGCTGAATTCACGGCGTGCGCTGCCGGACAAGTTGCATGACTTTTTATCGTCGTTTATGATGCAATCCATCATCTGAAGATCTGAAAACACTTCAAAATTTGACGGCAGATTTACTGTCAGGTTGAGATTTACCGACGCATTTGCCGCATCGTCGAGATTCAGGTTGCTATATTTGATGTGGTTGCCGTTTTCGAATCGGGCAGGAGTGAGGAACCAATTTCGAAGGTTCATCGCCCCATTTTTATCGAAGCCGAAGCCTGTAAACTTATCGCTTGGCACTTTGATGAAATATGATAAGAATATTGTCGCGGTTTCACCCGGATAAAGCGGTTCGGGCAAAGGGATTTCAATAATGTCGGGATGTTTTTCGGAGCGATGCCAGTCGATTTCAAGAAGCTGGATATCCGTGATCTTCAAATCGGTCGTAAATCCACGTTCCGCATCTTTGGCGTAGTGAAAGCTTCGGACGAATTCATCGGAGAAACGCTTTGCAAGCGGCGTGTCTTTCGCGGAGTAGGCATTGTTCCAGTCGTTCAGGACTAAAGTTGCGATCGTATCCCGCGTTTCGTTGTAATAAACCAGGTTTTGCCCGACGGAAAGCAGATGATTTTCCACATCGACATCTACAGCGATGACGGAACTGTGTTGTGCCACGAGCCTTCCGGAGGTCAGAAACAATAGAAAGCAGGCGAGAATGGAAAGGCGTTTCAAGTTGTGTTGCAGGTTGCGGTTAATCCGAGGGCAGTTGCGATTGGTTATGATTTTTTGCGGTTTTTCCTGATGCGGTTATGATTAGTGGGTTTAATTTTAGGGGGCAGACCTCAAAGGTTTTAAAAACCTTTGAGGTCTAGCGCGTTCCCAAAGTGTTTACCAAACCCCCAAACCTACTTTTCAGCAGATGCTCAAACTCCAAATCGGTTGCATCAAAACGCAAAAATGATTTCAGAAGTATTAAAAGTTCGGGCTGAGTGTGTATTTTTTGTAGAAATTGTCGAGCACTTCCACAACCTCATCTTCAGTATCTACGATGCGGATCAGCTTTAGGTCTTCCGGGCTCACGTTCGCATGCTTCTCAACCAAAACCGCTTTTACCCAATCCATCAAACCTTCCCAGAAACTGCGCCCGACAAGAATAATCGGGAACTTTGCAATTTTCTTCGTTTGGATCAAGGTAATCGCCTCGAACATTTCGTCCAGCGTTCCAAATCCACCGGGCATGATCACAAATCCTTGCGAGTATTTTACAAACATGACTTTCCGAACGAAAAAGTAATCGAAATTCAGGTTTTTGTCTTTATCGATATAAGGGTTGAAATGCTGCTCAAAAGGCAAATCGATATTCAATCCAACAGATGTTCCGCCGCCAAGATGCGCACCTTTGTTTCCGGCCTCCATGATTCCCGGCCCGCCGCCTGTGATCACGCCATATCCGGCTTTGCTGATCTTGTACGCAATTTTTTCAGCCAACAGATAAAAATGGTCGTCCGGTTTTGTACGCGCAGATCCGAAGATGGAAACACACGGCCCGATTCGACCCATAGCCTCGTATCCGTTGACAAACTCAGACATGATCTTAAAGATCGCCCAAGAATCGTTTGTCCGTATCTCATGCCACGACTTTTGCTTTAAGCGTTCGCGGATGATGTTTTCCTCGTCATTATCGAAATCTTCTAATTGCATATTGCTGGAGCGCCAAAGTACCAAAGATCCAAAGAACCAGAGCCTGTTGGCGAAATTATTAATTATTAATTTATAGCTGTGCGCTGTTAACTTTCAGCTTTCAAAGATATTCTGATTTCTCCTTTTAATTGCTACAAATGGCGGCAATCATTCAAAATTCAAATTTGTAATTCAAAATGATTAATTCAATTCTAGTTTCAGAAATCGCGCTGTGTGGCTTTTTTTATGTTTCGAAACTTCCTCCGGAGTACCTTCCACGACGATCTGTCCGCCGCCGCGGCCGCCTTCATAACCCATGTCGATCACATAATCCGCAAGCTTGATCACGTCCATATTATGTTCGATGATAAGAATCGAGTTGCCTTTGTCGACGAGCTTATTGATGACCTCCATTAAAACACGGATATCTTCGAAATGCAGTCCTGTCGTAGGCTCATCGAGGATGTAAAATGTGTTTCCGGTATCTTTCTTCGACAGCTCCGTTGCGAGTTTGATCCGTTGCGCTTCACCACCCGAAAGTGTTGTCGATTGCTGTCCGAGGGTAATGTAACCCAATCCGACATCCTGGATCGTCTTGACTTTCCTATAGATTTTCGGAATGTGTTCAAAAAACGGCACCGCATCGTCGACAGTCATATTCAACACATCGGAAATATTTTTGCCTTTGTAACGGATTTCCAGCGTTTCGCGGTTAAAACGCATGCCCTGGCAGGTTTCACATTCTACGTACACATCCGGAAGGAAATTCATCTCTATGGTGCGAACGCCCGATCCTTCACAAGTTTCGCATCGGCCGCCTTTGACATTAAAGCTGAAACGCCCGGCTTTGTACCCGCGGATCATAGCTTCAGTTGTCATTGCATACAAATTCCTGATCTCGGTAAAAACTTCAGTATAAGTGGCAGGATTTGAACGCGGCGTGCGCCCAATCGGACTCTGATCGATGTCAATTACCTTATCGATATGTTCCAGTCCGTCAATTTTTTTATAAGGCGCAGGTTTTTTGACACCATTGAAATAATAGGCATTCAAAATAGGGTAGAGCGTTTCGTTGATCAGCGTCGATTTACCACTGCCTGAAACGCCTGTTACACAGACCAGTTTTCCAAGCGGAATTGACACAGAAACGTTTTTCAGGTTATTTCCCGTTGCGCCTGTGAGTTTGAGAAACTTGCCCGTTCCTTCACGGCGTTTTTTTGGAACTTCGATCTTTTTTTCGCCATTGAGGTAGGCAGCCGTCAAGGTATGCTGCTTCAACATTTCTTCCGGCGTTCCGATGCTAACGATCTCGCCGCCATGACGTCCCGCTGCCGGACCGATATCCACCACATAGTCCGCGCGCACGATCATGTCTTTATCGTGTTCGACAACCAGAACGGAGTTCCCGATATCGCGAAGCTGTTCCAGTGAGCTGATCAGTTTTTCATTGTCACGCTGATGCAGACCTATGCTCGGCTCATCCAAAATATATAAAACGCCGACAAGCTGTGAACCGATCTGCGTCGCGAGCCTGATGCGTTGCGCTTCGCCACCCGACAATGACCGCGAACTTCTTGCAAGCGCGAGATAATCCAAACCCACATTCATCAAAAATGCGAGTCGGTCGTTAATTTCTTTAATAACTTCCGAAGCAATCGCAAGTTGCTTTTCATTCAGGTGCGAATTCAGTTCAGAGAACCAGTCTGTAAGCTCGGAGATATCCATATTCGACAGTTCCGCGATATTTTTTGCGTTGATCCGGAAGTAAAGTGCTTCCTTTTTCAAACGGGTTCCATCGCAGACAGGACATGGAATTTCGTCCATGAATTCTTTTGCCCAACGCTTTATGGCTGTCGATTCGCTTTCTTCGAATTGGTTTTTGATGAAATTCGAGATTCCTTCAAACTCGATCTTATATTCTTTCGTAATTCCTAACGCCTTCGACGGCACATCGAATTTTTCCTTTCCTCCGAACAAAATCACATCCATAGCATCCGACGAAATTTTCTCGATCGCATCGGTCATTTTAAAGCCGAATTTTTGTCCGATGATCTCCAGCTGCTTAAACACCCACGAGGATTTGTATTCGCCCAATGGTGCAAAACCACCGGCTTTTATCGACACTTTCGGATTCGGAATGATTTTCTTCAGATTGATCTCGTTAACAGCTCCGATTCCTTTGCAGTTAGGACACGCGCCTTTCGGAGAATTGAATGAAAAGTTGTTTGGCTCGGGGTTTTGATATGATATACCTGAAGTCGGGCACATGAGGTTTCGGCTGAAAAAACGCACTTCATCCGATTCATGCTCCAGAACCATCAGAATATCTTCGCCATGATACATTGCAGTTCGGATGCTTTCGTCGAGGCGGCGATCGCTGTCTGCGGAATCTTCAACCTGCATGCGGTCGATTACGATTTCAATATCGTGTGTTTTGTAGCGGTCCAGTTTCATACCGGCGGTGATTTCCTTTATCTCGCCATTGATTCTTACTTTTACGAACCCTTGCTTTGCGATCTGCTGGAACAATTCGGCATAATGGCCTTTCCTCGCACGAATCACAGGAGCAAGAATGTTTATACGTTTGCCACGATAGTTTTCTAAGATCAGCGATTTGATCTGGTCGTCACTGTAACTGACCATCTTTTCCCCCGTAACATAACTGTGCGCATCACTCGCACGTGCAAACAAAAGCCTGAGGAAATCATATATTTCGGTAATGGTTCCGACAGTGGAGCGCGGACTTTTACTCGTTGTTTTCTGTTCGATGGCGATAACCGGGGAAAGCCCATCGATCTTATCGACATCAGGACGTTCCAAACCACCGAGGAATTGGCGCGCATATGCAGAAAAAGTTTCGATATAACGGCGCTGGCCTTCGGCATATATCGTATCGAAAGCAAGCGATGATTTTCCGGAACCCGATAATCCCGTAATCACCACCAATTTCTCACGCGGGATCGTAACATCAATATTTTTAAGGTTGTGGACACGTGCGCCCTGAACCTCTATATTTTCATCTGGTTTGTGCATAAGTCAGGCAAAGAGCTTGCGGGCGCAAATTTACGCTAATCGACGCGTTTTTAAAGTTGTAAATAGGAAAGATTTTGTTAAATATCAGCGAGTTGAACTTAGTCGATGACCATCTCCCGAAGCCTCAATCGGTAACAATCCAAAACGACAATTTTCGACAGAAAGCCCAGATACTTCCCGTTTGATGTTACAGGAAGCAGGTCTTTACCCGATGTGTCGAAATGTTCCATTGCCTTTTCCAGGCCTTCTTCAATGGCTATCACTGCCTTCGGTTGGGTGATCACCTCAGACAGCGCCGAAAATTTTACCCTATAATTATTGAAGATCACCTGCCGTACATCATCAAAATAAACAACACCTTTTAAATAATATCTGCCATCGATGACAGCCATAGCTATTTGTTTCGACGAGCTGAAGATATCCACAACATCCTGCAAATCATCTTCCGGACGAATGGTTTTGTAATCTTTATCGACAAGTGCCAGCAAATCGATTCCCGAAAGTATGTTGCGGTCTTTATCGCTTGTAAAAACTTCACCTTTATCCGCGAGATGCTTAACATCCATCGAGTATTTTTCAAATTGCCTCGATACGGCGAAACTTATCGACGACACAATCATCAACGGCACCATCAGGCTGTATCCGCCTGTAATTTCTCCAATAAGAAATATCGCAGTAAGCGGCGCATGGAACAATCCGCTTAATATTCCCGCCATTCCAACCAGGGTAAAATTTCCAACAGGAAGTTGCGCAATTCCGAGCAGGCTTACAGATTTCGCCACGAAGAACCCGAGGTACGAACCAACGAAAAGCGATGGCGCGAAATTTCCGCCGTTACCTCCGCTGCCGAGGGTAATGCCTGTTGCGTAAGCTTTCAATAAGGCTGTCAGCCCAACAAATCCGAGTAAAATCCAGCCGTTCGATTTAAAACCTTCGAGCAGTGTATTGTCGAGCAGCCGTTCGGGGTTGGAATCGGCAAGCATCCGTATGCTTTCATAACCTTCACCGAAAAGTGTCGGAAAGAAAAAGATCATCACCGCCAGGATCGTTGCGCCAAACAGGGCGCGCTTGTATGATTTATTTTTAATCCGACCAAAAAAATGCTCGACCTTCCTAAAACGTCGTGCATGATAAACCGAGAGAAACCCCGCCAGCAATCCAAGAATGATATAGTATGGAATATTGTGAAAGTCGAAATCCTGCTGCTGTCGGAATGAAAGCAAAACGCCTTCTTCCAATAAGATGTCTGAGACAAGCGCGCCGGTCGCCGCTGAAATGATAATTGGAATGAATGCAGAAATCGTCACGTCGGTCAGTACGACTTCAATTGCAAACAAAACTCCTGCAATTGGCGCATTAAAGGCCGCGCCAATCCCCGCGGCGACGCCACATGCGAGAAGCAAAATCCTGTCTTTTTGCGAAAGCCGATATCGTTGCGCGAAATTCGATCCGAACGCGGCGCCTGTAATGGTAATGGGCGACTCGAGCCCGGCCGAACCGCCAAGGCCAACTGTAAGTGAACTGGTTATGATCTGGGCATACATTTGTTTTCTGGGCATGATCCCGCCGCGTTTTGCCACAGCATATAAGATCCGCGAACTTCCTTTTTCAATCTTACCATCGAGCAAATGATTTACAACAAAAACGGTAAGGATGATACCAATAATAGGCAGAATCGAATTGATAAACGGAAGTTTTAAGTAACCGTTGATGTAATTCGCGAAAATGAACACGTAATGCGCGAAGGTTTTCAGCAAAATCACTGCAAGTGCGCACGAAATGGCAACCGCAATCGCTGAAAAGTATATGAAATGACGTTCGTCGAGCAGACCTTTCAGAAGGAAAATCAGATCCTCGGCGCGCTTTGCAATATTCCGATACGCTATTTTAAAAACCGATGCCCTCTTTGCCATGTTCGTTTGTTATCGCAAAAATACTTTATTATTGGGCAGCTTCATCGGTAAGCGTTTCAAGTTTTTCGGCTGCATAGATGCGAAGCTGCTCAAAAAAAATATGAAACTCGTATTCGAAATGCTTATAAGATATGATCAGGTCTTCTTTGGCAAACCGCATTTGTGAAGTGTTTCCTGTCCTGCGGTCCATTTGTGTCAATATTTCGCCAAGTCCTTCACTGGTCGCGTAGCTCATGAGCCAATTGTGTTCGAGCATGATGGGAAAGATCTGTTTTGTCTTTGGCGTCAGCAGGTCATAATTGCGTTCGAGTGATTTATAAAACTCATTGACATACGAACGCAAACTGCCGGTCATATATCGATTCCAATTTTTCGCAAGGAAATGGTCGTAGAAAACATCGATGATGACGCCTGCATAATGATGATACTTCGCGTGCAGTCGCTTGGTACTTTTCCTGAAAATGGGATGCGCATCGGTAAAAGTATCGATCGCACGGTGAAGCAAAATCCCGGTCCGGATATCGGGATGGAATTTCTCATAATCTTTACCACGAATGCCATCGGCCATGAAATTGCCAATTTTGACGAGTTCATTTTCACCTGACAAAAAAATGTGCGCGAGAAAGTTCATTAGCCCGTGATTATTCCAAAGTTACAAACTTTAAAGGTTTTTTCCGGATACGCATCCAACGACGAAAATGACCAATTGTCGAAAAGTGTCAATATATGCTTATCAAAATCGCAGGTGATGTTATATTTGTGCGGCAAACAATCAACGAAATGACACTTATCAAATCAATATCGGGAATCCGCGGAACAATCGGAGGACGAACAGGTGATAATTTAACTCCTATCGACGCAGTAAAATTTGCTGCCGCATATGGAACATGGCTCAAGCAATATTCAGGAAAAGATAAATTGACAGTGGTAATCGGGCGCGATGCAAGGATTTCCGGACCAATGATACATAACCTCGTCAGCAATACTTTAACAGGCCTTGGCATTGATGTGATCGACCTCGGATTATCGACAACGCCAACGGTGGAAGTCGCCGTCCCGCTTGAAAACGCTGATGGTGGAATTATCCTGACCGCGTCGCACAATCCAAAGCAATGGAATGCATTAAAACTCCTGAACGAAAAAGGCGAATTTTTAAATGGCGAGCAAGGTATAAAGATCCTTCAAATTGCCGAGCAGGAAGATTTTGATTTTGCCGATGTTGACAACCTTGGAAATGTTACGCCTAACGATGACTACATGGATATCCATATCGACGAAGTCTTAAAACTTCCGCTTGTTAATGCCAATGCCGTCAAAGCTGCAAGTTTCAAGGTTGTTGTTGATGGCGTGAATTCGTCCGGCGGCATCATCATTCCGAGATTGCTGGAGAAAATGGGCGTTGAAACGATCAAGCTTTATTGCGAACCAAACGGTCATTTCCCTCATAATCCTGAGCCTTTAAAGGAACATCTTGGCGATATATGCGAATTGGTCGTCAAAGAAAATGCAGATTTAGGTGTCGTCGTTGATCCCGATGTCGACAGGCTGGCGTTCATCAGCGAAGACGGCGAAATGTTCGGTGAAGAATACACGCTTGTCGCCGTTGCCGATTATGTTCTGAGCAAAACTCCGGGAAATACAGTATCAAATATGTCGTCTTCGCGTGCGCTTCGCGATGTTACGCAGCTTCATGGCGGAATCTACGAAGCGAGTGCCGTTGGCGAAGTGAATGTCGTAGAGCTGATGAAGAAAAACAATGCTGTCATCGGCGGCGAAGGAAATGGCGGAATCATTTATCCTGAACTTCATTACGGACGCGACAGTTTGGTTGGTGTTGCATTATTTCTGACGCATCTGGCAATCAAAAAGATGAAAGTATCTGAATTGCGTAAAACGTACTCGGAATATTTCATGAGCAAGAATAAGATCGAGCTCACGCCTCAGATCGACGTTGACAATATTCTGGAGAAAATGTACGAGCGTTACAAGGCCGAGGATTGCAAAACAATCGACGGCGTCAAGATAGATTTCGCCGAAAACTGGGTTCATCTGCGTAAATCGAACACGGAGCCGATCATCAGAATATATACCGAAGCGAAGTCTCAAAAAGAAGCAGATGATCTTGCCGTTCGGATCATCGACGAAATCAAAGAAGTCGCAGGAATATAAATAAGCACTAATTTTCTCCCGATGGAATCTACAACAGTCAGTTTAGAGCAGCATTTCCAAAAATTCCGTGATAATATCATCGGTATCGATCAGGAATTCATGTCACCTTTCGGCAGGAAGAAGCTCATTTACACTGATTGGACAGCCAGCGGCAGATTATACCGACCGATTGAGGAGAAGCTCATTCGTGACTACGGTCCGTTTGTAGCAAATACGCATACTGAAACGACAGTTTCGGGAACCGCAATGACGCTGGCATATCATAAAGCGCGTCACATCATCAAGGAACATGTAAACGCGGGTAAAGATGATGTCTTGATCACAACCGGAACCGGAATGACGGGCTGCGTCAATAAATTTCAGCGTATCCTGGGACTGAAAGTTCCTGAAAACCTTCGAAGTTACATGCAGATCCCGGATGAAAAGCGTCCTGTGGTTTTCATTTCGCACATGGAACACCATTCAAACCAGACTTCCTGGCTGGAAACGATCGCACATGTGGAAGTTATTCCTGCCTGCGATCAGGGCTTGCTTTGTATGGACAGCTTCCGCGAGTTACTGGAAAAGCATAAAGATCGCACGTTAAAAATCGCATCGATCACATCCTGCTCTAATGTAACCGGAATCCAGACCCCATATTTCGAAGTTGCCAAAATGATGCATGCGGTAAATGGTGTTTGCTTTGTGGATTTTGCGTGTTCGGCGCCGTATGTCGAAATCGATATGCATCCAGCCGATCCTGAAGCATATCTTGATGCGATTTTCTTTTCACCACACAAATTTCTTGGCGGACCGGGAACGTCCGGCGTGCTGATTTTCAACAGCAAATTATATCAGAATATGGTTCCGGATCATCCCGGTGGCGGAACCGTAAGCTGGACGAATCCCTGGGGCGAACACAAATATATTGATGATATTGAAGACCGTGAAGACGGCGGAACTCCGGGATTTCTTCAGGCAATCAAAACCGCATTGGCAATTAGGCTGAAAGAACAAATGGGCGTCGAAAACATTCTCGAGCGTGAACATGAGATGGTTTCATACGTATTTGATGAATTTAGCAAAATTCCGAACCTTACCATTCTTGCCGATTCTCACCGCAACAGGCTTGGTGTGATTTCCTTTTACATTCATGACCTGCATTTTAATCTTGGTGTGAAAATCCTCAATGACCGATTTGGGATTCAAACCCGCGGCGGCTGCAGCTGTGCCGGAACGTACGGACATTATTTGCTCCATGTTGATTTTGAAACTTCACATAAACTCACAGATAAGATCTCTGCGGGCGAATTGATCGAAAAACCGGGATGGATCAGGATGTCATTTCATCCGACTACTACCAATGAAGAGCTGCAGTTTGTCTGCAATAGCATTAAATCGCTTGCCGAAAATTTCCGTGAATGGTCCGATGACTACGTTTACAACCGAAACACGAATGAATTCGTTCACAAAAATGCGGTTTCAGAAGAACACCAAATGGTTACCGGCTGGTTCGAGCTGTAGTTTTTTCACGTGTAGTTTTCCAGCGCTTGTGTGTCCATAAATAAAATTCCGGCTGTTCCCTGATTTGCTCTTCAAGCATTCTGAGATACGTTTCCGTAATCTGGTAATCCGGAACTTCGCGAGGGTTTTCGAAAGGAACTGAAAACGTCGCTTCGTAATATCCGCGCCTGACTTTTTTCACGCGAAGAAATATTACATTCATATCATATTTCTTTGCGATCATTTCAGCACCGGTAATCACAGGGCTGTCGATTCCCATAAAATCCGCCCAATGATAGATCTTCGACGCTTTTGGCGACTGATCGGTTGCAAACCCGTAAACGCCGAGAATTCCATTTGCCTGATTTTCTTCAATAAGCGGAATGGTCTGTTTCGTGGTGATCAATGTCGCTCCGAATTTTGATCTGATATCGCGCACAACCTTGTCAAAATATTTATTTGCAATTTTTTTATAGATAGCAAATCCGCGAAATGAAATATAATGGTTAACCGAAATCACCCATTCGTAACTCGCATAATGCCCGCAGACCATCGCGATGCTTTTACCTTTTTTCTCCAGGTCGTGGTAAACCTGAAGATTTTTAAATTGGAAGCGTTTGTCGATTTCTTTGCGGGAGATTGTAGTTGTCTTGATCATTTCGAGAAAGATATCGCAAAGATGCCGGAATGATTCACGTTCGATACGCCGACGTTCGGCTTCAGGTAAATTTGGAAATGCCTTGAGGATATTATCACGGACGGTTTTCTTTCGATAACCCGCGACATGATAAAGGAAAAAGAAAATGATATCAGACAAAATGTACAGCAACCTGAACGGCAAGATCGAAACAAGCCAAAGAACCGGGTAAATGATCAGGAAAAATAAAAGCTGCATTCGATTTTTTTTGCAAATATAAGTCGAATTCTTTTTGTCGGCCGAAGCGTTCAACGTACGATATTTCCGTAAATTTGCGATAAGAGTTAATCTATGGACGCGGTACTTCTTATTCTTATCGGCATCAATGTAATCTTCAGTTATCAGGGTTTTAATGATCCCTCATTTTTCCGAAAGTATGAGTTTCACATAGGCAGCATCCGCGCCGGCGACCAGATCAGGATGGTCTCATCTGCATTTCTACATGCCGACATAATCCATCTCGTTTTCAATATGATGACGTTGTATTTTTTTGCACCGACGGTCATTGCGTTTATGGGAAATATATCCTTTCTGATCGTTTACTTCGGAAGCTTGATTTTTGGAAGCTTACTCACGTTATATTTTCACAAGGACGATTACAGTTATCGGGCAATCGGCGCGTCGGGAGCGGTGACCGGGGTTTTGTATTCCGCGATTTTGTTCCAGCCGGATTCGTGGATAGGACTGTTTTTCCTAATTGAAATGCCTGCGTACATTTTTGGAATCTTATACCTTTTATATTCCATTTACGGAATGCGCGCCCAAAACGACAACATCGGCCATGCGGCACATTTTGGCGGCGCGATCGGCGGTTACCTGATTACGCTATCAAAAAATCCGTATCTATTTACAGATAATCTGTTCATCGTAATTGTTCTGGCAATCCCCATTATCATTTTGTTTGTGATGCTAAAGATGGGCAAGATTTAGGCATGGCATTTGACAGGCGCGCGAAACACTAAAAAAATAAAATCATGAAAAATTCAATTCTTCTCTTTGCATTTCTGGCAATGGCCGTAGCAAACGCTCAGGAAATGCAGCCAATCCCGCAAATCAATGTCAGTGGCGAAGGCAAGATCAAAGTTACACCGGACCAAGCTCTTATTTCAGTATCGGTTGAAACTAAAGGCACAGATGCAACTGATGTCAAAAAGCAAAATGACATCACGATCGAAAAAGTAATTCAGGCAATCCGCAAATCCAATATTCCGAAGCAGGATGTTCAGACCAAAAGAATTTCACTCAATCCTCAATTCGATTACGCAAAGAAAAAATATCACTACAACGCAACACAGACCATAGAGATTTTCCTTAAGGATTTGTCGCTATACGATAAGCTGATGGAAGATATGGTCGATGCAGGAATAAACAGGATTACAGGTGTAGAATTTAAATCTTCGAAAATCGAACAGCATAAATCTGAAGCCCGAAAACAAGCGATCATGGAGGCAAAGAAGAAAGCCGAGGATTACGTGTCGGTTTTAAATCAGAAAGTAGGGAAGGCACTCAATATATCAGACAACACCCAAATTTATTATCCTGGCCCGGTAATGTACGAAATGAAAGCCGACCGTGCGATGGCTGATTCGGCAGAACCTCGAGAGACGCTGGCAATCGGTGAAATACAGATCACGGCAAATGTAACGGCAAGTTTCCGACTCGAGTAATATAATCATAAAACAAAAAAGTCCCTTTTTAGGGACTTTTTTTATGGCAATAGCTGCCTTAATTTCTTTCGAAGCTTTTCGCCCTGAAGGTTTTTCCCAACGACGACGCCATATTGATTTAGCAGGAACGTTGCCGGGATTGCTTCAACACCATATTTCCTTGCAATCGGATCATCCCATTCGAGTAAATTTGAAACTTGTGTCCATTCCAAGCCATCTTTTGCTATGGCTTCTTTCCATTTTCCCGCATCTTTGTCCAACGAAACCCCAATGATATTCAATCCTTTTGGCTGGAATTCTTTATATAATGCGACCATCTTTGGATTTTCTTTGCGGCACGGTCCGCACCAAGATGCCCAGAAATCAATGATAGTTGCGCGGCCCGCAGCCTGCGTCATGGAAATTTTTTTTCCATCAGGCGACATTGCGGCGAAATCCGGTGCTTTTCGTCCGACATCGACGGTTTTTAGTTTAGCAATCTCTTTTTTGATCTTTTCGCCTGTACGCGTTTTTTTCATCTCGGAAGATAATCCGGCATATGCTTCTTCGATTTTCTCGGGTTCGTTTGCAAATCTTGCGAGATAATCTTCAACTATCAAAACCGAAATAAAAGATTCAGGATGGCTTTCGACGTATTTTTTACTGAAGACCTGAGCCTGGCTGTCGACTTTCATTCGTACGTCAAACAATTCTGTTTTTAGTTGCATGAATGCCGCAGTGTCCTGACCAGCCATGGCGCGATCGATCCTTTCTTTGTTGTTTTTTTTGAAATCGATGAGGTCGCGCTGGTACTTCATGCTTCCCTTATTGAACTCTGCAAGCTGATCGTTGTTATAAGTGCCGGTTACTTTGTTTGCGTAAAGACTGTCTTTGTAAATATGGATATTGATGTCGCCTGGCTCGAGGATGATTGAAGATCTTCCCACATCCTGGACATTTATAAAAAACAATCCGGGTTCAGATGATTTACCTTCGAATTTAAACTTTCCGTCTTTAATTTCCGCTGTGTCCAACGGCCTGAATCCAAGCAACGCGTCGCGACGCTCTAAAATGGCAAGTTTTCCGATTTCTTTTCCATGAACAATACCATCGACATGGTATTTTTCAGTGTTTGTACAAGATATTGCAGCCAGCATCAAAGCGGGCAAAAACCAAATTTTTCTCATTCCTTTAATTATTTTGTAATTGCGGCCGTACAACAGGAACTGAAGTGGCCTTGATTCCCGACATTCCCTTTTCAACATTTGTAAAATTATGCACACCGCGGGATTTCATGATCGAAGCCATGATGACTGAACGATATCCGCCGGCGCAGTGTACGTAAAAATGATTATCGGGAAGTTCCTCAAACCGCGTATTTATATCGTCAAGCGGAATATTAACCGCATTTTCAACGTGTTCAGGATTGTATTCGCCGGTTTTTCTTGAATCGATCACCGTCATGTCAGAATTGTATCGACCGGCAAATTCTTCCGGACTGATCGAGTTTACAGTATCGGTTGGCAGACCAGCGCCTTGCCATGCCGGAATTCCTCCTTTAAGAAAACCAAGAACATTGTCAAAGCCGACTCGTGACAAACGGGTAATTGTTTCTTCTTCTTTGCCTTCGGGTGCGACAATCAGCAACGGAATCGTGACATCCATTAGCACCGCGCCAACCCACGGGGCAAAACCGCCGTTAATCCCAATAAAGATCGAACCCGGAATGTGATCACGAACAAAATCATTCTCATGCCTTACGTCGAGAACAATTGCTCCTGAATCTTGCGCAACCGATCGGAATTCCATCGGGTCAAGCATTTTTAAGCTTTTGTCCATCACATCATCCAGACTGCGATAGCCCTGAATGTTCAGCATCACATTCTGCGGAAAATATGCAGGAGGCGCGCCGAGTCCGTCGAGCAATGCCTTTATAAAATCATCCTTAGACAGATCCGCACGAAGCGCATAGTTGGTTTGTTTCTGATTTCCGAGCGAATCCGTGGTTTCCTTGCTCATATTTTTTCCGCAGGCACTTCCGGCGCCGTGACTTGGATATACCGTAAGATCGTCATCGAGAACCATGATTTTATTCCGAAGCGAATCATATAGATGGCCGGCAAGAATTTCCTGAGTGAGACCCGGAATCAGCGATTGCGCAAGATCGGGCCGGCCAACATCGCCAATAAATAATGTATCGCCGGTAATGATGCCTTGCTGTTTGCCGTGTTCATCGATTATAAGGTAACAAGTGCTTTCCATCGTATGGCCGGGCGTGTGGATCGCGCGAACTGTGCAGTTGCCAACCCGGAATTCCTGTCCGTCGAATGCGATCAGCGCTTCAAAAGCAGGTTCGGCATTCGGACCATAAACGATCGTGCCACCGGTTTTCGACGCAAGGTCCAGATGTCCGGATACGAAATCTGCATGGAAATGCGTCTCAAAAATATACTTGATCTTACAATTGTTTTCGTTGGCCTTTTCAACATATTGTCTTACCTCGCGAAGTGGATCAAAAATAGCGGCTTCACCATCACTTTCCAGATAGTACGCCGCCTGGGAAAGGCATCCTGTATATATTTGTTCAAGTTTCATTTCAGGAGTTTTTACAAAGGTAACGCTTTAGAGCAATTCTTTGGCAAGGATCACGACAGCCATTCCGAGCACAAACCATCCAAAAGCTTTTTTCAATTTTTGCGAATCTACGTACCGACTGATATAAATTCCGGGGAAGATTCCGGCAGCGGCAAAACCTGTAAAAGTTAGCAGAAACTTCCAATCTATAGTAGTGTGCATCAAATCGCCTGAAAAGCCAATCAATGAATTGATCGCAATGATGAGCAATGATGTGGCCATCGCTTTTTTAACCGGCAATTTGGCAACATTCATCAAAAGCGGCACAAAGACAAATCCACCTCCGGCACCGACGAGTCCGACGACAATTCCGGCAAAAAATATCAGCGGGATCAGTTTATAATTTGAGTCAATGTTTGTCTCATCGGATTTCGGTCCGCCTCGTAGCATTGAAACTCCAGCCGTAAACATGATGCCTGCGAACAGCGTCATGAGGAAAATTTCCTTTGTCAGCGTTGATTCGCCAACAGAAAAAAACACGTCAGGAAGATTTGGGACAATGTACTTTCTGGAAGCAAATACCCCAATCAGCGACGGAATTGCAAAGAGCAACCCTTGTTTGAGCTCGATCGCTTTATCCTTAAAATTTTTGATCGATCCGACCGTAGCGGACATTCCGACGATAAACAGGGAATAAGCAGTAGCAATTATTGGATTGATTCCCATCAGGTATACTAAAACCGGCACTGTAAATATCGATCCGCCGGCGCCCATCATTCCGAGAATAAGGCCTATCAACAGGGCGAAAAAATATCCTACCAATTCGAGCATTCCACAAATTCACGGAAAATTACTTCACGATGCAAGTGAACTCACTTTAATTTTTGAAATGCAATAATTTAACATCAAACCGTAACGCAGTTTAAAAGTGCTTCAAATAAACTCCGTCAAAATATCCATACCTTTGCCGCTTATCCCCCAATAATGAAAAAATTACTGTCGGCACTTACATTGCTGCTTGCAATTACTTCGCAATCACAACTTGTAATCAACGAATTAGATACGGATACGCCAAGTACGGATGACCGTGAATTTATTGAACTGAAATCAGATACTCCTAACTTTCCGCTCGATGGTTATGTGATCGTGATGTTTAACGGATCGGCGACTTCAAGTACCGGAAATAAAAGTTATTACACGATTGATCTCGATGGATACTCTACTGATGTCAATGGCTTGCTTCTGCTTGGAAATAACAATGTATCTCCCGTTCCAGAATTAATTTTCCCTGTCAGCATCATGCAGAATGGTGCTGATGCGGTCGCCATATATCAGGGAAGTTCTTCAGATTTTCCGGTAAACACCCTGGCAACGACCGTAAATCTGATCGATGCGCTTGTTTACGGAACGAGTGATCCGGATGCATCAGATCTTATGTCGCTGCTTGGAATATCTTTTCAGGTCGACGAAAATGCCAATAATGCGTCGGCAACACAATCGATCCAGCTCGGCCCCGGAGGAACTTATACCGTTGCGGTTCCGACGCCGGGAGTAAATAATGATGGGAGCGGTTTTATATTTAACGGAATTCAGATCCAGACATCAGCATCGACATTAAACGAAGGAGATTCATTCACAATAACATTTACGACGCAGCAGCCGGTGAATGCAGACCTTTTTTTTTCGTTTACATTGAATAATTCTTCGTTCAACAGCTCGGATTATACCGGAAGCCTGAACATCAGCATTCCTGCCGGGCAATCGACTGCTTCGGCCGATATCACTTTGATAGATGATACTGTTGACGATGGCGACGAACTTGCGATGATCCGATTTGGAGCTCTG
Organism: uncultured bacterium; assembly: GCA_965365355.1. Taxonomy (GTDB): domain Bacteria; phylum Bacteroidota; class Bacteroidia; order Flavobacteriales; family Flavobacteriaceae; genus Flavobacterium. The sequence goes on along the minus strand of CBDUBJ010000001.1, from coordinate 30,735 downwards.
CCTTTTGGCTACAACCGTGTAAATGACAATATTGAGGTTCGGGTCATCGACAACGATTTTACGATTGCGCCGTGGGGAACGCCGTTGAATCCGACTTTTGACGTGGTCCAAAGTACGGCTCCGATCGATTATTATGCGGCGTTGGAAGGAAAAGCCGGCAGCGAACTTCGTCAGGCGATACAAGATATCATTGCAGATCCTGCAGTTGTCCGCGCACATAATTACGGGGACGTGGAGTATATTTTAAAGGATGCTGATGAAAACCCGCTGAACAGTAACGAAGTTTGGCTGATGTATGTGGAGCAGGGCAGGGCCAAATATAAATTCCAGACGACAGCCAGCAACGTCGGATCGTGGAATCGTGAGCATATTTTCCCTCAGTCGCGTGGCGGTTTTTCAAATGGTACTGAGGCGACACCTGATGGAATCAACACATATCTTCCCACAAATGCAGACGATATTCTTGCCGGTCATGCCGATGCGCATCATATTCGCTCGGAAGACGGACCTGAGAATACGCTGCGCAGCAATCGCGATTATGGAAGCGATTATAATGGTCCGGCAGGTAATTCAGGAAGCTGGAAAGGTGATGTAGCCAGATCGTTGTTTTATATGGAATTGCGTTATAACGGACTTTCCCTGGTTAATGGCAATCCGCCCGATACGACAGTTGGTCAGCTGGGAGATCTGGCGAGCTTGCTGGCTTGGAATCAGATCGATCCTTCGGATGATTTTGAAATGAACCGCAACAATATCATTTATACATGGCAGTTTAACCGTAATCCTTTTATCGATTTTCCGGAACTCGCGGATTATATATGGGGTGCGAATGCTGGCGAAGTCTGGTCGTTTTCACTCGCTGCGGCCGAACAATCAACCCTCGCTGCTGGGATCTTCCCAAATCCTGTTATTAATGAGTTCAGCGTCTACGGTATAGATTCCGGAATTATTGAAATTTTTAATGTTTCCGGTGCCAAACTCATTTCCAATAAGGTCGAGGGCATTAATACGATCAGGATCGACTTACCTTCAGGATTTTATATTGCGCGTGTCACGTCAAACGGAAAGTCTGCAACTAAGAAATTGATAGTTCGATAAATGCATTTCAATCGAATGGCATAAAGCAAAAACTGCATCCCGAAAGATGCAGTTTTTTAATTAAAGATGCAGTTTTTTAATTATGGTGGTGAACTTGTTTGCTCACGTTCCTGTCTTCGCCTTTAGGTATGATGTCCTGCATTCCCATCATGTCCTCGCCTGTGAATTTTTTTTCGACAGAATCTGCAAGATCACGAAGCTTGTCCATCAAAGCATTTAATGCACCCGTTCTTTTCATCACGATTCCTACAACCACTGCTGCGGCAACACCTGCGGCAACTGCCATGGCGACATTTTTGTTTTTCATGCCTTTGCCCTGATTTGCATAGGTGTAACTTGTTTTTTGTTTCTGCGCTTTCATATGATTTGTATTAAGTTTTTGATATTATCCGCCGACTAGCTCGCCACCGTTTATGTGAATGATCTGTCCGGTTATATATGACGAATCGGCGCTTGCGAGAAAAACGTACGCCGGACCGAGTTCAGAAGGCTGGCCAGCGCGTTTCATCGGGACATCCGATCCAAATTTTGCTACCTGCTCCTTGTCAAACGTTCCTGGAATCAATGGTGTCCAGATTGGTCCGGGCGCAATAGCATTGACGCGGATACCTTTTTCAACCAGCATCGACGATAGAGATCTTGTAAATGTTACGATTGCACCTTTTGTACTCGAATAATCAAGCAGGTGCTCGCTTCCGCGATACGCCGTGACCGATGTTGTATTGACGATGCAATCACCGTTTTTCAAATGTTTTACAGCTTCCTGAACAGTGTAAAAGAATGAGTATATGTTGGTTTCGAATGTTATTTTTAAGTTTTCTATAGCTAATTCTTCGATCGATTCGGCAGGGAATTGCATCGCAGCATTATTTACCAGGATGTTCAACCCGCCAAACTTTTCGACGGTTTTTGTGACGATGCTTTTGGCAAACCTTTCTTTTTTAAGATCGCCTTTTAGCAGCAGGCATCTGGTTCCTTCGGCTTCGACCATCCGTTTGGTTTCCTTTGCATCGGTAACCTCATCAAAGTATGCAATGGCTACATCCGCACCTTCACGAGCGAAATGAACTGCCGCACTGCGCCCGATTCCGCTGTCGCCACCGGTAATCAAAGCAATTTTTCCCTCAAGTTTGCCGCTTCCGCGATAATCCTTACGTATTACTTCAGGCTCAGGCTTCATTTTATACTCATCGCCCGGCTGGTTTTGCGCCTGTTTTGGAAATGATTTAGGTTTGGCCATGAGTAAAAAAATTAAACTTCTTTATTTGCTGCTTCATCATTGATATAAGCTTCGGCAATTACCGATAACTTTAAGTCAAGCTCTTTTTCATCCTGAAGGTTATTCTCCAGCAATGTCACGACATCTTCTTCCTTCAGGGAAATCGCGAAAGATCTTAATGTTCCATATGATGCGATTTCACAATGTATGATCATTTGTATAATCGCAATTAATGCCGCGTCACGCACAGATCCCATTTCTGTTTGCCCGATAGCGATCTCTATTTCACCAATCAGGCTTTCAATAGCATCAAACCTCTTTTCCGCCGCCGGAATTCCGATGCTTTCAAATATTTTTTCGAGGCGGTCAGAATGTGATCTTGTATTTACCGCATGGATTGTCAGCATCCTGACGATATCTTTTGAACTTATGAAATTCAACACACGCTCGAATGCCGGTGCCAAAGCACGTTCAGACCAATATGTACATTTCAAATAATCTTCAAAAAGCGGCCTGAGCGCCGTTACTTCTTCCGACGTTCCCGGAGTTTTGATGTTGAGCTGCATAGGATCAGGTTTAATGGGGCAATCATGCTGTAATCCAAAGTTCAACATCTTTGATTGCGGCTTGGTTATATAATTAATTAAAATTTTTATAACATTTTTGGGAAAAGAGAAGTTTCATCAGGGATTGCTGATGCAGAAGAAATTACTGCCGAAATATTTAATTTGAAATTTGCGCTACGCGTGTGTCCGACGGATGTTTGCTGAAAAATACACTGAAAGTGCTTCCTTTTCCAGGTTCGCTGTCAACAGTTATATGTCCGCCCATTGCTTCGATCTGGCTGCGCGTCATGAAAAGGCCAACGCCTCGCGCTTCGGGATTACCGTGAAACGTCTTGTACATTCCAAACATCTTATCGCCAAAACGCTTTAAATCGATGCCCTGTCCGTTATCGGTTACACGCAAAACATGAAACCCATGTTCTTCGGCCCAATCTAGCTTGATAAATGGCTTTCTATCGGTATGGCTGTAACGAATGCCATTGGAAACAAGATTCAAAATAATGCTTTCGAGATACGCCGGGCTGTAATTTACGATTGCATTTTCAGGAACATTATTGATGATGGTCACATTTTTAGATACGATCAATTCTGACAGGATCTTTTTTGTCGTTTCGATATAATGATTAACCTGAAGCGGTTCCGTAACCAGCGTGATGTTTGTTTGGATGTTTACAAGATCGCCAAGATGTTTCATTGTTTCGTTCAGCGAATCGGAAACCGTTTGCAGGTGCGATATCAATTCATTGCGTTCGTCTTCTGAGTCTGACATCTGCACCAAATTAATGATCGACTGGATATTCGCATTATGTGAGCGAAGGTTGTGCGAAACGATGTACGAAAAATTCATAAGGCGTTTCTTCTGCTCATTTACCAGTTGTAAGGAATTATGCAAATCGGCATCAGCTTCTTTATGTTTGGTGATGTCGATCATGATTCCGCGCAGGATCGTTCCAGCATCTTCATGATGTACCGAAACGATGTCGCGTATCCACACGATTTCACAATCTTTGGAGATCATGCGGTATTCGAATTCCGCTTCAATTTTTTCAGTGGCAATTTTCTTAAACGTGCGAATCGCCGGCTCTTTGTCGTCCGGATGAATATGCTTTGACCAAAAATCCTCATCACTTCGCCATTCTTCGACTGTATAACCAAGTATTTCTTTGGTTTTGTTGCTGATAAAATGCAAATGTTCTGTCTCGGCATCACATTCCCAAACGATCCCATCGATCGTATTCACAATATTTTCGATCTTCTGGCGCGACGCTGAGATGATGCGCTCGGATTCTTTTCTGGCGGTGATGTCTTCGGTGGAAATAATGACACGCTCAAGATTTTCTTCGTAACCCCGCATGACGGTCCATCGCATGGAAACTTCTTTGATCGTGCCATCATATGTAATGAACTTCGAATCAGATGTCAGCTGATTATGACCTTTTAAAATGGCTATCAACTGCTTGATGAAGATCTGCAATGAATATTTATCGATTAAACCGGTCAATCCTGCCAGCAGTTCCTCTTTTGTCTGCGGATAATGAAGCGCGAGGCATTCGTTATTGATGTCGATAATTTTGACTTTCGAAATGCATTCGCGAACAAGTTCAGGATTTCCTTCAAAAAACGCTGTAAGTTCCGCTTCGGATAAGTTTGCGTTGAATTGTTGAAGATAGTTCTTTACTTCTGAAAAATCCTCTTCCCAAAGAGCCACAGGCGAATACTCGAACAAACTTTTGAAACGCGTCTCGCTTTCCTTAATTTTCTCTTGAGCAATTTTTTCCTGGGTAATATCTTCTACGACCGCGATATGTGTCACGGATTCCTGATCTGGCTCGTCTTGCCTTACGACCGTCAGGTTTGCCCAGATGACTTTTCCGTCACGGGAGAAATACCGTTTTTCCATCTCGAAGCCATCTATTTTTCCTTCGCGAAGGTCCTGTAAAAAGCCGATATTTTGGGAAATATCATCTTCATGGGTAAGTTCCTGAAAATTCCTGCCTTCGAGTTCCGTTGTACTGAAACCAAGCATTTTTGCGAAACGACTGTTGGCTTCGATAATATTTCCCGATTTAGAATCTACATACACAATTCCGATCGCAGCCTGATCGAAGATAGTTTTGTATTTTAATTCACTTCCCGCAAGTTTCTCTGCCTGCTCCTTGACGATTTTTTGCAATTCTGCCGGCTGTTCCAAAAACAGGGTAATGAGGAAGCCGAAAAGCAAAGCGAGGGTCAATCCAAAAACCGTGATCGGAAGTAGCTGCCACAACACCAAGGAAGCGTCGCGTTCAATAATGTAAAGACGCAGGCCGCTGTCGGGGAAGCCAATGCTTTTGTGATATTTGTCGCTGAAATCATCTTTCTCAGGTAGATAAAATTCCTTTTTGCCTGTTGCGGGATTTGTGCGCGTGAACTGAAAATAGTAATTCGACTGATCGATCTCGTCAATTCCGGAAACCTCTATCAGTGTTTCAAGTTTGATGATCACCGCTGAAAATCCCCAAAATCCGGTTGGCGTAAAAACGGGAAGGCGGCCAACAAGTCCAACGCCGCCCTGACGAAGATTCAGCGGACCCGCAAAAAAGAATTTTCGCGTTCTTATCGCCTTTAATGCATCGTCGCGCAAATCTGGGATCTTAAGAATATTAAGCCCAAGAACGGTTTTGTTTTCTTCGAAAGGATAAACATGCGAAACGACGCCTTTTGGCAGTAGCTGGATCGCATCGACGCGCGGATTGGTATCCATGATCTGGCTCGCGACCTTTTCAAAGTTCGAAGAAGTGCCAGTATCATCGATTGTCAGCGCGAGAGAAGTCGCGGTAGTGTACGAATTCTGAAGGCATTGTGTGATATTGCGATGAACGGATTCAAGGATATTCGACATCTCCCGATGTTCCTGATTCCTTATGATCTGATATCGCTGGGCCACAATGAGCAAAACAACCGAAAACATGGCTGCGAACACCATTGCGCCACTGACACGCGGGCGATTGATAAACCATGCGGTGAGTTTTTTCCGTGTTTTGCCGATAAACATGTATGCTCGCGAATTTGCGATAAAAATAGGATAAATGTTTTAATGCGCAAGATGGTTTTCCCCGCGAAAAAAGGGCGGACATTCAGTAATTTGATATTTTTCCGGGTTCACCTTCAACCGATGTCGAATCGGCGTTTGCCCCAATATTCTGGCCTGTTTCGGCAGTTTGGGACTTTCCTTGTTCATCGACGTAATTTTCTCCGTTTCCGACTTCTGTGCCAAGATCCTGTCCCGATTCAATTTTCTCTTTGCACGCCGTGACGATTGCAATACCGATAATTAATACTGCAACATAGTTCTTACATTTTTCCTTAGCTGATTTTTATGCAAAATTTTGAATTGGATCATGCGTGCAGTTTATATTTTCTCTGTCAAGTTTATAATTTTAATAGCTGTGGCCTCAAGACATTTAAGTTTTTTTAGGGAAATGCAGCTTTGATATTCGCTAAATTTATGTTCAAAATTTTGACTATGTATAAACTTCCATCCCTTTTAATTGCTGCAACGTTATTATGTTCGTGCGGAAATAAAGCAGCCGAAAAAAACCAGCAGGTCCAGCCATCAGTTACAAATCAGGATTCCGGATCACTTCCGCCGGTTGAAACACAACCGCCAAATACGAAGTATAAACCCGCCTTTCAAGGACAGACAAGAATTGCGGGGGTTAAAACCAAAACGCCCTACCAAGTCACGGAAATTACAGGAAAATTGGATCGCCCATGGGATATTACTTTGCTACCTGACGGCCGTTTCCTGATCACTGAAAAATCCGGCTCGATGCGAATTGTTGGTGCTGATGGGAAATTGAGTTCCAAAATCACGGGTTTGCCAAAAGTTGACAATGCCGGACAAGGCGGACTATTGGGAGTGTGCATTGATCCAGAGTTCGAAAGCAACCGCATGGTTTACTGGACTTTTTCCGAGCGCGTGGAAAATGGAAATCATACAGCGGTTGCAAAGGGAAAATTATCTTCGGATGAAAGGACAATTGAGAATGCATCGGTTATCTATCGCGCGACTCCGACATACGATGGAAGCTTACATTTCGGTTCGAGAGTGCTGTTCGACAAAACCGGACATTTGATCGTCTCCACCGGGGAGCGTTCCGATTTGCCTACTCGTCCGCAGGCGCAATCATTGAAATCGGCTCTTGGAAAGATAATCCGCATTACGACTGATGGAAAGCCTGCAGCGGATAATCCGTTTGTCGGAAAGAGTGATGCAAGGCCTGAAATATGGAGTTACGGACACAGAAATCCGCAAGGCATCGCATTTCATCCCGAAACAGGAGATTTGTGGGTGAGCGAAATGGGTCCGCGTGGCGGCGATGAGATCAATCTTATCGGTAAGGGAAAAAACTATGGATGGCCAACCATTACATATGGAATCGAATACAGTGGCAAGAAGATCGGCGACGCGATCACAAAAAAAGAAGGCATGGAACAGCCGGTCTATTATTGGGATCCGGTGACATCGCCAAGCGGCATGACGTTTTATTCAGGCGATAAGATCCCCGAATGGAAGAATAATCTTTTTATTGGAGGCTTGAACAGCAGGCATATCGTCCGAATTGTTCTACAAGACAATAAGGTTGTGGGTGAGGAGCGACTGTTGGTGGAGCAGGGCAACCGTTACCGCGACATTGCCCAGGGGAAAGACGGTGCGCTTTACGCCGTGACCGATGAAGGTAGATTGTACAGGATCGGGATTTAAATATCTATTTCGCTCAGTATTTCATATGAATGAAGCCGCGCATGATGGTCGAAAACAGGTGTTGAGATCATCAGCTCGTCGGTTTGCGTTGCCGTGATAAAATCTTTTAATGAACTTTCAACTGTTGATTTCGAACCGGCAAATGAATATTTTGTCATGGTTTCGAGTGCAGCTTCCTCGTGGCGCTCGAGATAAAAATCCGGATCCGGAGCAGCCAGTTTGCGTCGGTCGCCCGTAATAATTCCCAAGAATAATTTTTTGAATGACGAAGATAATATCCGTGCATCTTCATCATTATCGGCTGCAATAACATTAATGCACGTCAGGACAAAAGGCTTGTCCAAAGTTTTTGATGGCTTAAAATTGCTTCGGTAAATATCAATCGCCTGCATGAGCTGCGCGGGTGCAAAATGACTCGCAAAAGCATATGGCAAACCCAGTGATGCGGCAAGATAAGCGCTGTCGGTGCTTGAACCCAGAATCCAGATTGGAATATCCAGGCCTTCGCCCGGAAAAGCGCGTACAGGCGAGTTCCTGTTCTGCGCAGACAGGTATCGCTGCAATGCCATAACGTTCTTCGGGAATTCCATTGGTGCGCGCGGATCACGGATGAGCGCCATTGCCGTCAACTGATCTGTTCCCGGTGCGCGGCCGAGGCCAAGATCGATACGTCCGGGGTGTAAAGTTTCGAGTGTGCCGAATTGTTCCGCAATTACAAGCGGCGAATGGTTTGGCAACATGACTCCGCCTGAACCCACGCGGATGGTTTTGGTTTGCGACGCGATATATCCTATCAAAACCGAAGTTGCACTGCTTGCAATGCCTTCCATATTATGGTGTTCGGCAAGCCAGTATCTTTTATAACCCCATTTTTCAGCATGTTTGGCAAGATCAGCACTGTTTTCAAATGTCTGAGCAGCACTGCCGCCTTCAGTTACCATTGCAAGATCGAGGATTGAAATTTTCATTGCGGGACTTTATTGGATGACAATCTGGTTAACGCAAACCCGGGCGAAAGCGTACAGATGATGTCACTGCGTTAGGGATGGCAGCGGAAATCCTCGCAGAGATTGAAGCGAACAGCCCGGCCGCCCGATGCAATAAGGGCGGAAACGCCCAAAAAAAATCCGGATCTATTTTGTTTTTTCGCCTACGAAATAATCTGTTTGCGATTTGAACAAGACGTTGAATGTTGTAAGGCTGCCGTAAATCCGCGTGATGTATTGCTGGAGCTCGACCTTTTCGGCATCATCGAGTTTGCTGGCGTTGATCTTTTGCTCCATGACGCGCAGCCTGTCGCGTACCATGACGATCTTATGGAAGAAGGTATCGATCGGGACTTCCTTGCCCAGAACGCCAGGCTGGCCGGGATCCATGACGAGTTTGCCGCCTTTCCACTTATCGGCGATCGGAACTGCAGGACCGACATCTGACCATCGCTGAAGCAGGTTTTTGATCGTTTTCTCGACATCGAACAAACTGACGGTATCGACTTCATTCTCGACGGCTTCGATGACCTCGATTTCGCTGTTTATCGCGATGGTTTCGAGTCCGCCATCGATAAAAGTAACCCAGTATTCTTTCGCCGAAACATTGGTGACGACACCTTTTCCGTGTTCGGGATGCAAGATTCGCGATCCTATTCCTAATATCTTCATCTGATTGATTTTGTCTGTCTGATAGCTGACAAAATTAGCAGAATATCGCAGAATCGAATAATATGAAAAGGATAAATGTTACCTTTAAAATAAAACTTTTGATGAAATATCTATTGTTGATAACCGCGTTGGTCCTGGTGTCGTGCAATCGCGAGCGCAAAGAGACGATTACACCGGGCGGGGAAGTTATTCCGGATTCGATTATTGAAACCAAACCCGAAGTCATCCTTGAGGAGCCGCCCAAAATCAAAACTTATTCAAACGAAAGATTTAAAGATGTGTACGTAATGGGCTCGCCAAATGGAAAATATACTGTAACGGGTAAAGCCCAGGTTTTTGAAGCGTCGTTTGGATGGGTTGTCGAAGACGGGCATCAGGAGCTGAGATCCGGACACGAAATGACTGACGCCGGAGCGCCCGAATGGGGAAATTTCAGATTTGAGATAACTGTGGAAAAAGCGCAGCCGAATTCGGTTTTGCACCTGATCTTGTTCGAATCGAGCGCGAAAGATGGCAGCAGGCAGCATGAACTGCCGATACGTTTGCCGGGTTAAAAGCTTGCGTCGGGATAGAAACCGTACGAATCGAAGTCTTTATCGCTTGCTTTTTTCTCTGCTGCAGGCTGTTTGCGAAGTTCGGTTAGCGATTCCGTCTGAATTGTTGCGGAATCAAAAATTTCATTTTCCATCAGATTGGTTTTGGCGTTACAAATCTATATTGGGGCAACTTACTGGCTTTTATGTAATTATCTGAAAGCCTTATAAAATTTACCGGTGATAAATGTAAATAGCTATCTCGCCTTTGCAATACAATTCCGACAGAATAAACGGTAAAATCGATAAAGTGAACAGTTTTTTGTATACAGCAGGTAATTTTTAGTTTACAGTTCATAGTTTACAGTTTTGCAGACCGATGAATTTTTCGCAAATTGCTGTATTATAAATACTTGTTAAATCTTCTTATCGATGCGAATAATAACGGGAATCTTGCGTTAAGAAGTTTCATTTAATTGCTATGAAAAAACAAATCATCCTCATTGCCGCAGCCATATTGACGATTATGAGTTCGTGCGGGTCACATTGCCAGTCTGATAAGTGGAGAAAAAGACGATTCGTGGAAATCGAAAAACCGGTAAAGATCCCGGCAAACCCAAAAGTGGCTGCCAGCGTTTAATCTATTCGGAAAATTTTAAAGTGCGCAAGGATTTGATTCTTTGCGCATTTTGCTTTTTCGCTAATTCTATTCTTCTTTTTCGTTTCCCAATTCTTTGAGGATCGCGCTTACATCTTCTTCGGTGGATGTCAGTTTTGCTTTGCAGTAACGGATCAGTTCGGCAGCGCGTTTGACTTTTTGAGAAAGTTCGTCAACTGATATCTCTCCTTTTTCTATTTCTGTTACGATTTCCCGAAGCTCATCGAATGCTTCGGTGTAATTTGTTATCTCACTCATCTTCAGGGTTTATTTTTTTTACTTCTGTAATGATGCTTCCATTTTGAAGCATCGTTTCAAGTTCGTCGCCAGCTTTTACCATCGTTGCATCGGTAATTGCCCGACCATTGTGCAGTGTGATGCTAAATCCGCGTTTCAATACGTTTTGCGGACTCATATTGGCAATGTTTCTTTCGGCATTTTCGAGCCGTATCGCGTGTGTTCGAAAGATCGATCTTAAATCTTTATTAAGTACTATTTGGCCTTGAATTATTTCCGATTGCCGTCGGTCCAGCAGGGAGGTTGAAGTTTTTCCAACTGATGTCTGCAATGAAATTAAAGTTGCATTTTCGTTCCTGAACCTGAATTGCGATTGCCGCATCAGTGACGCCGAGCTTGCATGAAGTCCGCTTTTGTTTTCGATAAGCATTCTCTGTGTTGATGATCTAAAATGCCTGACTTCGTTGCGAAGTTCCAGCTTTTCATCGAATATCTTTTTCCGGATGATGGTTTTCAGGACTTCTTCAGCCCTTTGCACAGGAACGGAATAATTATGAAAGCGCTGCGTCAGGTAGTCTGCGAGTTTTGTCGGAGTAATCGCGTTTAAATGTGAAACGATTTCGGCCACTGTTTCGTTCGTCGCATGACCGATTCCGGTGATGACAGGAAGCGGGAAATTGACGATCTCTTTTGCCAGCCGATAGCTGTTGTAGCACGACAAACCGACGTCACCGCCACCGCCTCGTATGATCGCAACGACATCAAAATGCGCTGCAATCCTCTTTATCTGACGGAGCTGGCTTATGATTCCGTCCACAGCTTTTTCACCTTGCAAAACTGAAGGAAACAGCATGTGGAAAAATTTGTAATTCCATTGATTGTCAGTGATGACATTCAGAAAGTCGGCATAACCCTTACTTGTTTCTACTGATATGATGGCAATGCGCTGCGGCAGAACAGGGAACGAGAGCGATTTATTTTTATCGAAGATGCCTTCGGAACGCAATTTTGCAATTGTTTCCTGTTTTTCACGTTCGAGGTCGCCCATTGTAAAAGCCGGATCGATATCCAGGATTTGCAATGCCATTCCATGCGCGGGATCGAATGTAATTTTAGCCAAAAACAATATTTTGATCCCGTCCTTTAACGGTTCCTTAAGCTGCGCGAGGAATTTATTATTGGCATTCAGAAAATCGGTCTTCCAAAGGATTCCGTTCATTTGCGCGATGATCTTCCCGTTTTCTTTTTCGACCAGCTCAGGATAACAATGCCCGGAATGTTTGTAGTAATTGAGCTTGTTCATTTCCGCCCGTACCCAAAATGTACTTTGATACCTCTCAGATAAAGTTTTTCGGATGCTGTTGGCAACCTGTAAAAGCGTAAATGTTTTTTGTTCCTGCATGATGTCGACCAAATTTATTGATTTTATTTGATGAAACTTCATAGCTGCAAAGAGCCAGAGAGCCAGAGAGCCAGAGCGCCAAAGATCCAAAGATTCACCCGAGGACGCAGGCCGAACTGGGCGAAGCTAAAGCTCCAAAGACACAAAGCGACAAAGCGACAGAGAGACAAAGTGACAAAGTTCCATAGCTCCAAAGCTCCAAAGACGTAAAGTGTTAGAGCGCTGAAGTTCTATGGCATAAAGCAAGGCACTGTAATTTTAAGTTTGCTCCCATTAAAAGTAAGCATATATAATTGTATAGTTATTGCGTGTAGCTTTAATGCTTTGGCGCCTTGGCTCTCTGGAGCTTTGGTGCTTTCCAAGATAATCCATATCTTCGCGCCCTCCTAAAACATTGCTAATAAAAAACTTATGAAAAAGATTCTACTGCTGTTGCTGATTTTACCTGCGATGACAATTGCGCAAAAAGTTAAAACAAAAAAAGATCGTGTGCTTGTTGATGAAAAAGAAGTCGCGATTTTAAATGATAAAGTCCGCGACCAGTATATTCTTTCGGACTTGCAGGGAAATAAAAAACTGACGATCGAATACAAAGCTTTGGGCGAAGGTCAAACCATCATCAATCAGTGGCTAAAGGTAACGTCTCCGACAGGTCAAACCACCGAAATTCCTTATGATGTTTTGATTACCTCATTCAGTCCGTCACGGATCATACTTCATCTGTTATCGGCAAAATATTATCTATTCGACACGAACGGCTTTAACCAGCAGAAGATTGATGAGTTTTTCGCAACCGAACGCGAAAGCATCAGCGATAAGTCGCTGCAGGCAAAAGCTGCTGCACAAATCGAAGGCAAGGAAAAAAAGGAAAAGATCGCCCAATATCGTCCGAGCGTCAGCACTGATGGCACGGTACGGTTTGGTGGTAATACGGGAACCAATATTGTCGGGAAAGCAATCGGCTCGCCTTATGAAGCATTCAGCCAGAGCACGATAAATGTGTTCGATCTGGACAGGATGACAGTTGCTACGGCGACCGTCAAAGGCGGCGTCAATAACGAAGTAAATGTGAAGCTTTTTAATGATACTGACTTCACTTACACTGCAACACATCGTTACTCCGGTCCGCAGGATGTTACATTTTTAAACGAACTGATAGGAGAACTTGTTTTCCGCGACATTACGCTGGGCCGTCAGGCCAAAGCATACAAGGAAGCGCTTTACGCCGAGAAAGTCCAATTGGCGAAAGACCGAAGCCGCAATGTTTACAATGTGCCAGGTTACGCAATCGACGGCAAAGGCGTTAAATACCAGGGAATCCTGACAGCACAATTCGAAATGCTTGATGTCAACGAAACCGGCAATACCGAAGTTGTAGATGCAATTGATAATTACGGCAAGAAAGTAACCGTGAAATATAAAAACGAAAAAGGCAGCGATCGGTCGATTACACTTTCGGCTAAAGATGATGTGAAGTTTTTCGTTAAAAATGCAGATGGCACCGAAACGGGTTATCACGGGATGAAAGTTAAAGGCGATTCGGCAAAGAAACTTTCAAATGCGATGTCGCTCGGATTCAACAATGCGTATTTCTATCGCGTGCTTTACTCAGAAAATGGAACCACGCTGCTTGTTGATCCCGTTGAAGCCGACAGGTTTGTCATCCGTACAAAAGGAAATGAAACCGGCCAGATGATCGACAAGCGAAACAACAAATCGCTTTCTTCAGAACTTGCAGAATACCTTGCGGGTTGCGCATCCCTGTCAAAAGAGATCCGCGATGGTGCTTTTGATTTGAAGATCGAAGAAAATTTGGTGAATATTGTGAAGGAATTTAATAGTTGTAGATAAGCTCCCAAGGTCCACTCGAGGCCGCAGGCCGAACTGAGCGAAGCTAAAGCTCCAAAGCGCCAGAGATCCAAAGATCCAAAGATCCAGAGATCCAGAGATCCAGAGATCCAAAGATTGAAAGGTAAGAAGTTATAAAGCCACAAAGTGACACCCGAGGCCGAAGGACGAACGGAGCGAAGCTAAAGTGACGCCCCGAGGCGTACTAGAGGAACTGAGCGAAGCTAAAATCGACTGTGATGCGTGATTTTTCAGGTAGCAGCGGCGTCTACGCGGTAAAGTTTATTAAACCAAATTTTCCAAAAGCTCCCGAACCTCACCAACATTTCTAACATAGTGTCGCGCCTTGGTTTCCGGCAATCCGACCTTCACGGTGTAAGCTGAATCAGGAAGCTCCTCAAACATAAATTCGTCCGTGCGGTCGTCGCCGATCGCGAATATGAAATCATACGATTGCCCTGCAATTAGTTTGGCTGCCGCGCGGCCTTTGTTGATCATACTGCTTTTTATTTCGAGAACTTTATCACCGTCGAGAACGGCCAGGCCATTATCCGCTACAAACGTTGTGAGGACGATCTTCAGCTCGCGCGTGCGGATTTCTGCCATATCCTGATCCGATTGCCGGTAATGCCACGCCAGTGAATAATTTTTTTCTTCGATAAAGGCCCCGGGCGTGCGATCCACAAAGCTTTCCATGATCGGCCTGATAATATCTTTCCATTCCGTTTTCAAATATTCGAGCTCGTCCCAGGTTGCGTTTCGCCTCATCCAGACGCCATGATCAGTTATGATCGACAGCCTGGGATCATCAAACCAATTTTCCAGCGATTCCCGGCCACGTCCGCTGATGATGGCAACATCGGCTCCCGTATCGATCAGTCGATTGATCAGGTTGATAAGTTCATCGTCAGGCGAGGCATTTGTAGGGTCGTTTTTGAAGCCGACAAGCGTTCCATCATAATCCAGAAGGAATAGCTTGTTTTTCGCACGATGCATATCGGATCTGATCTTTGAAACTACAGTTTCGTTGACAAATTTGCAAAGATTCGATTCCTCTTCTGAGGTTTTTGTCGATTCCAGCGATTTCATGAAATCCGCTGCCCATTTGTCGACATTGTACCTGCGCAGCCTTTTTTGCATCGAGCTAAGCCTGTGCGTTTGCTCTTCAACCGGCATTTCAAGTGCGGTTTTTAACGCGTCCGCCAATTGCTCCACGTTCGCCGGATTGATCAAAAGAGCTTCATGCATTTCGCTTGCGGCACCAGCCATTTCACTTAAGATCAATACGCCATCGCGAGTAGTACGCGTTGCAACATATTCTTTGGCGACGAGGTTCATTCCATCGCGAATCGGTGTGATCAAAGCTACATGCGACAATCGGTAAAGCTCGATCAGGTCATCAAAAGGCATTGCGCGGTAAAAATACCATATCGGCGTCCAGTCGATCGTGCCAAATTTCCCATTGATCCTTCCAACAAGCTCGTCCGTTTCGCGTTTCAGGCTCTTATATTGCGGGACATTAGACCGCGACGGAACAGCAAGCATGACAAGCCTGACCTTTTCGCGGAACTGCGGATACTTATCGAGAAAATACTCAAATCCGCGGATGCGGTTTGGAATTCCCTTCGTGTAATCCATCCGGTCAATCGACAGAACCAGCTTTGAATCAGGATATAACGCAATGTGATCGTGAAGTTTGCGCATGAGTTCCGGTTTTTCGTTTCCTTCACGGCTGATGTGTTCGAGCGCTGAATTGTGGAAATTTTCGTAGTCGATTCCCATTGGAAAGGAATCAACTTTAATCGTGCGATTTTCAAACAAAACTTCATTGAACCGAATCGGAGAACCAATTATACGCCGGACTGAATTAAGGAAATGCTGGACATAATCGTATGTGTGAAAACCGATTAGATTTGCACCTAAAATTCCTTTTAAAAGCTCGTCGCGCCACGGGAATGTCCGGAAAATTTCGAAAGCAGGAAAAGGAATGTGCAGAAAGAATCCAATAGTAAGGTTAGGATTTCGTTCGCGAAGCATTTGCGGAAGCAGCAAAAGCTGGTAGTCATGGATCCAGATAAAATCACCATCTGACGCGTTGGCTAGCACGGTATCGGCAAATTTGCGGTTTACCGATTCGTACGCGCGCCATTGGTTGGGATCGTACCTTGTGTATTCCAGGAAATAATGGAAGAGCGGCCAAAGCGCCTTGTTTGCAAATCCAAAGTAAAAGTTATCAATTTCGGTGGCAGTAAGTTGGACTCCGACGCACCTTTTGGACGCCATTACGGTTTTTACTGCCAGATCAGCTTTCTCGTCGAGAATTTCCTGTTTTAATCCCGACCAGCCAATCCAAATGCTGTCTCCCGAATTATGTACCGATTTTAATCCGGTTGCCAGTCCGCCCACGGAAGGCCGCGTTTCTACTTTTGATCCGGAAATGCGAACTTCAAAAGGCAATCGGTTTGAGACAAGTATTGTTTTATTCATAAAGTGCTTTTTGCTCCACAGGGCTTTTTGTAAATTTATTGAAATTGACAGCTTTTGTCTGTTAACAAAAACCTTATGGATAATCTCGATTATGGAATTATAGGAAACTGCCGAAGTGCTGCGCTGATATCAAAAACAGGATCGATCGATTGGTGCTGTTTGCCGGAATTCGATTCATCGTCAGTCTTCGCTAAGATCCTGGACGAAAAAATTGGAGGCAGTTTCGAAATTAATGCCGATGGCTATGCGATATCACAAAAATACATTGAAAATACCAGTATTCTGGTCACATCCTTCGATAAAGACGATGACGCATTTGATGTCATAGATTTTATGCCGAGATACGCCAAAGAAGATGGCTCATATCACCGGCCGCCGGAAATCATCAGATATATCAGATTACGTAGCGGAAGTCCTGAATTCAGTGTGACATACGATCCCAAACTTGAGTATGCCATAGATGAAACGATGACGTATATCAAAACGGATTTCATCGTAAGCCTTACAAACACCGCAAAATTCGATTCATTATTTCTATATAGCAGTTTTCCAGCAGATGCAATTATCGCAAGCTCGAAAATCAAATTAAATTCTGACGGATATTTTCTGGTTGGATACAATGAGAAGGTCTTTAAGCCGACAATTCAAAAGATGCGCATCGAATTCGAACGAACAAAAGTCTATTGGCTTAATTGGTCTGACAAAACGCCTTGTTATGAAAAATATAATGAAGAGATCCAGCGAAGTGCAATTACATTAAAACTGCTGACATACGAAAGGACAGGAGCTGTATTGGCCGCGGTTACGACATCAATTCCCGAAACCATCGGAGAAGTGCGCAACTGGGATTATCGATTTTGCTGGATCCGCGATGCATCGATGGTCGTGAGCGTTTTGTCGGCACTTGGACATAAAAAAATGGCGCAATCATATTTGCAGTTTGTCGTCGATCTGATTCCCGACAAAGATGAAAAGCTGCAGATCATGTACGGCATCAACAAAGAGAAAAACCTGACCGAAACATTTCTGGATCATCTTAGCGGTTACAAGGATTCGAAGCCTGTCAGGATCGGAAATGCAGCATTTACGCAGAGGCAGAATGATATATATGGAATTTTGATGGACGTGATCTATCAGCAGTTCCAGCACTTCAGCACAGACATCCAGAACGGCGAAGAAATGTGGAACATCACAAAAGGAATTGTCTGGGTTGTCAAACAGCACTGGATGGAACCCGATAAAGGCATTTGGGAGTTTCGAACTGAAGAGCGGCATTTTACATTTTCAAAAGTTTTGTGCTGGACGGCTATCGACCGTGCTATAAAAGTGGCGGAAATACTTGGAAAGCATCATAACATTACGAAATGGCGGCCTTTGGAGCGGGAGATCAAGAACGACATCATGGAAAACGCATGGAACGATGAAGTCCAGGCATTTACACAATCATATGGTTCCCAAGATCTTGATGCGTCGGTACTTTTGATGGAATCATACGGGATCATCGATGCGCGCGACGAAAGGTTTGTAAGTACGGTGAATGCGATCGAGCGCGAGCTAAGCAATGACGGGCTTTTGTACAGGTATAAAAATAAAGATGATTTTGGACTTCCTTCGTCGTCTTTTACGATCTGTACGCTGTGGTTCATCAACGCTTTATATAAGACGGGCGAGAAAAAAAGGGCAGAGGAGCAGTTTAACAAATTGCTGTCATATAGCAATCATTTGGGGTTGTTCAGTGAAGACATCGATTTTAAATCCAAGCGGCTATTAGGAAATTTCCCGCAGGCGTATTCCCATCTTGCGATTATTGAAACCGCAGTCACGCTCTCGAAAATTACTGATGAGGAAGAAGTAAAAGCAAATGTGATTTAATTGATGTAAAGCACTTATTTCGAAATGCAATTTTGTGAAATGTTCGTATATTCGGGCTTCCAAAAAAAAGACGATGGCAATCAATAAAAATACGATTTTAGGCTGGGCAACATTTATCATGATCATTATGGGATTGCTGCTGATTGCACTTGGCGCCTTTCGCTATGATGATGTTGCGGGCTGGGGATTTGCATCGGTTGGCGTAGGATTTTTGGCGAATGCCTGGGTTTTCAGTTCGTTGAAAGGCAGGCTGTAAGCGTTTTTGGCGCATTTTAAATAAGATAAATTTGTATCTACTCACTAAATAATTAACCATGTCCGACGATAAGAAAGTCATTTTTTCCATGTCCAAAGTAGGGAAGACCTACTCAAGCAGCAACAAGCAAGTTTTAAAAGATATTTACCTGAGTTTTTTCTATGGTGCGAAGATCGGTATACTCGGTTTAAACGGTTCCGGTAAATCGACACTGTTAAAGATCATTGCAGGTGTCGATAAAAATTACCAGGGCGATGTTGTTTTTGCGCCCGGTTATACTGTCGGATATCTGGAACAGGAGCCACAGCTCGATGAATCGAAGACTGTAATTGAGATCGTTCGTGAAGGCGTTGCGTCGACGATGGCCGTTTTGGATGAATTCAATAAGATTAACGACCAGTTCGGATTGCCTGAAGTTTATGAAGATGCAGATAAGATGCAGAAACTGATGGACCGCCAGGCAGAGTTGCAGGATAAGATCGATGCGATGGGCGCGTGGGAAATAGACAACAAGCTTGAAGTGGCAATGGATGCATTGCGTACGCCCGATCCTGAAACGCCGATTAAAGTGCTTTCGGGTGGTGAAAAACGCCGTGTGGCATTGTGCCGTTTGCTTTTGCAACAGCCGGACGTTTTGCTTCTTGATGAGCCTACGAACCACCTTGATGCCGAATCAGTACTTTGGCTCGAGCAGCATCTGGCACAATATGCGGGAACCGTGATCGCAGTAACGCACGACAGGTATTTCCTTGACAATGTTGCCGGCTGGATACTTGAGCTTGATCGCGGAGAAGGAATTCCATGGAAGGGAAATTACTCGTCATGGCTTGATCAGAAGGCGAAAAGGCTTGAGCTTGAAGAGAAAACCGCTTCAAAACGACGCAAAACACTTGAGCGCGAGTTGGAATGGGTACGCCAGGGTGCGAAAGGCCGCCAGACAAAACAAAAGGCGCGTCTTCAGAATTACGACAAACTCTTGAACGAAGACCAGAAACAGCTTGACGAAAAGCTCGAGATCTACATCCCGAACGGG
This sequence comes from uncultured bacterium, assembly GCA_965365355.1. Classification (GTDB taxonomy): domain Bacteria; phylum Bacteroidota; class Bacteroidia; order Flavobacteriales; family Flavobacteriaceae; genus Flavobacterium. Next base: position 11,121 of record CBDUBJ010000001.1, on the reverse strand, counting down.
CCGAGGCTTGGAACAAATGTCATCGAAGCGAAAAGCGTGGCCAAGGCTTATGGCGACAAATTGCTGTACGACAACCTGAACTTCACTTTGCCGCAGGCGGGAATCGTCGGGATCATCGGTCCGAACGGCGCCGGTAAGACAACGATATTCCGAATGATCATGGGCGAGGAAACTCCGGATGCCGGATCGTTTACAGTCGGCGATACAGTTAAAATTGCATACGTCGACCAGGCGCATTCCAATATCGATTCGGAAAAAACGATCTGGGAAAATTTTGCTGATGGCCAGGAAATGATCATGATGGGCGGCCGGCAAGTCAATTCGCGTGCATATTTAAGCAGGTTTAACTTCGGCGGAAGCGATCAGAATAAAAAGGTTTCTGCATTGTCAGGTGGAGAACGAAACAGGCTTCATTTAGCTATGACCTTGAAAGAAGAAGGAAACGTCTTGCTTCTGGATGAGCCAACCAATGACTTGGATATCAATACGCTGCGAGCGCTCGAAGAAGGATTGGAAAACTTCGCGGGCTGCGCGGTAGTCATTTCCCACGACAGATGGTTTCTGGACAGGATCTGTACACACATCCTCGCTTTTGAAGGAAATTCGGAAGTTTATTTCTTCGAGGGAAGTTTCTCCGATTATGAAGAAAACAAGAGAAAACGCCTTGGTGGGGATTTAACTCCGAAGCGATTGAAATACAGAAAGCTCATCAGAAGTTAGTATTTTTCCCGCGAAAGCACAAAGGCGCGAAGTTTTAGTTCTACGGAATTTTAGGCTTTGCGTCTTTTTATTTTGTGAAATTGCGTGAGCGATGGAAGCGGCATCCTTTTGTGAGCTTGCGAGCAAAAGATACAGCGGACAGCGCGACCGCGCAGTACGGAATTTGAATGCTAAGACGATTTTGACGGCGCGGGCACGCCCAGAAAAGCTTAATGCTGACAGCTATCCAAAAACTAACAACTAACAACCAACAACTAAAAACTCCTCAATACCACCGCTTCTTATTCTTCTTCGACGCATCCGATTTCCGCGATTTATGCTTTTCGCCGCTTCGGTTGGATGAATGCTGCTTCACCGGTTCTTCTTCCGTTGCTGCTTTTCCTTCCCAGGGATAGGGATGATCGGTGATTTCCTTTACGTCTACGCGGATCAGTTTTTTGATGTCTTTCCAGTATGGCGCTTCGTCGCGGCCACAAAAAGAGATCGAAATGCCGCCGTTTCCTGCGCGGCCCGTGCGGCCAATACGGTGCACGTAAGTTTCGGGAATGTTTGGAAGGTCGAAATTAAGTACGAAAGGCAATTGATCGATGTCGATTCCGCGTGCTGCAATATCGGTTGCAACCAAAACGCCCACTTCCTTGCGCTTAAACGCATCGAGTACACGCTGGCGGGCACTTTGCGATTTGTCGCCGTGAATGGCTTCAGCAGCCACGCCTTGTTTGCGAAGGAATTTCACGACATTATCGGCACCATGCTTCGTACGCGAAAAAACCAAAAGATCTTTCAGGCCTTCGTTGCGGATCAGGTGATAAAGCAATTTTCGTTTGTTCTCTTTTTCGACAAAGTATACGCGCTGCTCAACAGTTTCAGCCGTCGAGGAAACAGGAGTTACCGTAACCGTTTGCGGATTTTTCAGGAACATTTCGGCGAGTTCGCGGATCGCCATCGGCATCGTGGCAGAAAACAAAAGGGTCTGGCGGTTATTGGGTGTAAGCTTCACGATTTTCTTGACATCGTTGATAAAACCCATGTCGAGCATTTGGTCGGCTTCATCAAGAACAAGTGTGTGCAAATGATCGAGATCGATGAATCCTTGTTTGTGAAGGTCAAGCAATCTTCCGGGCGTGGCGATCAGGATATCGATGCCTTTGCGTAAAATGTCGACCTGTGGAATCTGCGAAACACCGCCGAAAATTGTGGTTTGGCGCAGGTTTGTGTATCGGCCGTAGGTATCGAAGCTTTCGCCAATCTGTACGGCAAGTTCACGGGTCGGCGTCACGACAAGCGTTCGGATGACTTTCGTTTTTTTGGACGAGCCGCCCATTCGGTGCAGATTGTGAAGGATCGGGATGGCAAATGCAGCCGTCTTTCCCGTGCCGGTTTGCGCACATCCGATGAGGTCGTTTCCGTCGAGTATAATTGGGATTGCTTTCTCCTGGATGGGCGTTGGGTTTGTATAACCTTCGTCTTCAACCGCTTTCAGGATGTTCGTCGCAATGTTTAAATCTTCAAATAGCATAAAATACAGCGTGCATTGTTGCAGGCCGCGCAAAGATATGTTTTAAATCTGACTTTATTTTTTGGTGCGTTCTGAGCCTTCGTCGTCGAGTTCTTCCTTTTCGGGAACGGGAACGCGGACTTTCATAAAATCGGTTACGAGATATCCGATGAGTTTTCCGATAAGATGCGGGTTTTTTTCATCGCCCAGATCAGGCGCGCCTTCGCAGATGTGGATGTAGGCCGCATTCTCGCTTCTACCGAAATGCGTAACGAAACGACGAAGCTGTTCAACGGAAAATCCGCTGACAGTCATCGCGCTGCTCGCAATGCCGGGAATGGCATCAAGATCGATTTCTAGTCCGAAAGTGTCATCGGTGATAAAATCATGTGCTGTGTGAAGTTCTTTATCAAAAGATTTTTCGCCTCTTATCGAAATCTCGTCATAGGTATTATATCTAATGCGTTCCTGGTGTTTCTCAAGCAATTTCAGGACTTTTTTGGCTGTATAATTTTCGTGCAGCCCGAAAATGAAGTATTTCTTTAAAAAACCTTCTTCGAATGCGTACGAAAATCCATTGCCGCTGTGGCGTCCTTCAAGGATACGAAAGTCGGAATGCGCATCGAAATTTATGGCATTGATCTGACGGCCTTTCGCAAGCGCGGTTCCTTTGATATTGCCGTATGCGTTATTGTGGCCGCCGCCGATGATAATTGGAATTTTTCCGGCTTTAACGATGACGGAAACGATATGGGAAACTTCACGATCGACAATCTCAACAAGGCTTCCGAGCTTTCGGCGGTCGATGCTGTTCATGAAAAGCAGTTCTTTGGATGCAGCCATTTCGGTTTCGACATCCAAAGTTCCAAGGACAAGGATCATTTTTCCTTTGCCAAATCGGTTGTGCTGTATGTTTGCTATCGCTGCAATCGCGCTTTTCCAGGCACTTGACGTTCCGGGTCGGCCTGCATTGGCGCGGACACCAATATCTTCGGGGATGCCAAATAATACAAAAGGAGCTTCACAACTGGCAATAAAGGCAGCGGCATCGACGTTTCTTGGAACGGTGAGCATTTTCTCACCAAATTTTACTTCACCGCTGCGATGATTTGTGATTTTCGCAAGGTCGTGAACGGTGAATGGAACGAGTTTCTCCACAAAGTTCTTTTTCCAAAAATAATATAATTACATTAACACTGTTAAGTTTTAAATTTTTATTTTTGTATAAAATCTCACAAAAAAGTATGGAAAATCAAAGAAACAACTCGAATTTAAAAGCGATAATCGTTATCCTTGCCTTCCTTCTTGTCGGAAGCTTAGCGTACATGTATAAAATGAGCAGTGACGCGAAAGCGACCCAGTCTATTTTAGTTGACGAAAAAGCCGGTGTCATGAAGGAACTGGGCGAACTTAAAGCCACCTACGACAAGGCTATTGCCGAGAACACATCGATGTCGGATGAGCTTATCGCCGAGCGCGAGAAAGTTGTACGATTGATGGCAGATCTTGAAAAATCAAAAGGTGATGCAAGATCGTTGCAGAAATACAAAAGCCAATACCTGAAACTGCAAAACGACATGAAAGGACTGATGGCGCAGGTAGAAGAGTTAAAAACCCAAAATGTCAAGCTGACCACGCAACGCGACAGTACGATTACGGTGCTGGATTCCTCAAGAAGATACAACCAGGTCCTTGTGGGCCAAAATGAGGAGCTTTCGAAAACTATTGAAATCGGTTCGAAGCTTTCCGTAATGAATTTGAAAACGAGCGCATACAAAATGCGCAGTTCTGGCAAGCAGATCGCTACTGACAAGGCAAGCCGGGCAGACATTCTTAAAGTAAACTTTACGATCGCGGAAAACAAAATCGCAAAATCGGGTGACAAAACTTACTACGTTCAGGTAATCGACAGCAGGAATAACGTGCTTGGCGAGAAGAAAACTGCATCGTTTGGCGACCAGTCGCTGACATACAGTTTCCCTGTCAATGTTCAGTACGAGAATAAGACAGTTCAGGTTAGCGAAGATCTTCCGGGTAAGAATTTCGAAAAAGGAACATATTTCGTAAACGTTTTTGACGGTAACGAACTGGTTTCGAAATCAAGTTTTGTCCTAAGATAAGTCCTTATGATATTAGAAAAAAGCTCCGTACTACGGGGCTTTTTTTATGCGATCGGTTTTCCGTCAATATAAACCTGATCGATTGGATTGCTGCCGAATGAATAGGGCAGTTCATTATACGAATGAAGCTTTTTGGTCAGGATCAGATTGGCTTTTTTACCAACTGTGATCGATCCGTGCGATGCCGATAATCCCATTGCATAAGCGCCGTTTATGGTGGCAGCATTGATTGCTTCTTCCGGCGTCATCTTCATCTTAATGCAAGCTAGCGAAACGACGAAATTCATATTTCCCGACGGCGATGAGCCCGGATTAAAATCGGTCGCAAGCGCAAGTGGCAGTTTTGCATCTAAAAGTTTGCGTGCCGGCGTGTACGGAATTCCGAGAAAAAAAGAACAGGACGGCAATGCAACGGGCATGGTTTGAGAATTTTGTAATGCGGCGATGTCGTTTTCGTCGACTATTTCCAGATGGTCAACAGATAAGGCATTTTGCGAAACGGCGGCCGCAACACCACCGATGATATTAAATTGATTTACGTGGATCTTCGCTTTTAAATGGTGCTTTTTACCGGTTTCGATGATCTGAAGCATTTGATCGACTGAAAAATAACCTGACTCACAAAAAACATCAATAAAATCCGCGAGTTTTCCATCGGCTACAGCCGGAAGCATTTCATTGATGATCTTATCGATATACGCCTGTTGGTTTGTTTTAAATTCCATTGGAAAAGCATGAGCTGCAAGAAAAGTCGATTTAATCGCTGCAGGATAATTTTCTTTCAGCCGTTGGATGACACGCAGCATTTTAATTTCACTTTCCGTTGAGAGTCCGTAGCCGGATTTAATCTCAACCGCGCCCGAACCCAATCGCATTACATCTTCAAGTCTGGACCTGGATTGTTCATAAAGCTCATCTTCGCTGGTTTCGTTAAGTTTTTTGGCCGAATTTAAAATGCCTCCGCCGCGCTGAGCGATCTGCTCATAGGTAAGTCCGTTAATGCGATCCACGAATTCCTGTTCACGATTTCCTGCATAAACGATATGCGTGTGACTGTCGCACCAGGCGGGAAGAACGAATTTGCCTTTCGCATTGATGATCTTGTCAGCGTTTTCGGGGCATTCCGACATCGGGCCGAAACTCTTGATCACATCGTTCACGATCAATAAGAATGCATTTTCGATCATTGGCAATTCTGCCATTTCAGGCCCCGAAACTTTTTCGATGTGCGTTTCCCTGACCTGAAGCAAACCCTTGATATTGGTGAACAATGTGCGCATTTCGATTTTTTTGTAAATGTAAAGTGGAAAATCAAATTCTCCTATCTTTATGACAAATTGAAAAGTGTGCAGCGCATCAAGTACAAAAAAACAAGGAAAACCGATCCGAATTTATACGAATACAGCGGAAATTATAAATCCGATCCGGTGTCAATCCAGATGTTCATTTATAATGATGAGGGTTTTGAGGAATATTGCGATGTCGGCCTGGAAAAATTTCAGGAAGAACTTAATGATCCGACACAGGCAGATGACGTAAAATGGATGAATATCCATGGTTTACACGATGTCGAATTGATTAAAACGATTGGCGAGATCATTGGCGTCGAAAAAAGCATCGTAAGCGACATTCTCAATGTCACCAGGCGTTCGAGAATGGAAGAGTTTGAGGATGTGTTATTTTTCAGCATCAAATCCATTTTGCAGAAGGATGGTTCTGAAGAATTGGAAGTGGAGCAGATCAGTTTTGTAATGAAGGATAACCTGCTGGTTTCGTTTCAGGAAAAGAAAAGCGACTTTTTTACACATATCCGCGAAAGGATCCGCACCAGGACCGGGCCGGTTCGTCGAAAAAAGGAAGATTACCTGCTTTACCTGATGCTCGACGCAGTCATGGACAATTTTTATATTACGCTTGAAAATTATGAAGATGTTATAGAAACGCTTATCGCGCAGACGAAAAGCAATCCGGAGCAGGCAATTTATGAAAGGATTGAGCGCAATCGGGGCAATTTGAACTTTTTGAAACGTTCGATACTTCCGCTTCGCGACGCATTGTACAATCTTAAAAGCATCAAAGAAGATTCTGCCTACGATAACATCGAGCAGGGAAACTTTACTTTTTATGCGAGGCTCCACCAGAAAACGCTTGAGCTTTTGGATCAGATAGAGTACGACATCACGCAGATTGAAGGCGCAGCGAATATTTTCTTTTCACTGCAAAGCCAGCGTATGAACCAGATCATGAAAACGCTGACGATCTTTTCGGTGATCTTTATGCCACTGACATTTATCGTTGGCGTGTACGGGATGAATTTCGACAATATGCCTGAACTCAGAACACGAAATGGTTATTATGTCGTGTGGGCAATTATGCTGATCACGGCAATTGCAATGACCATATATTTCAGGAAGAAAAAGTGGTTTTAAATTTTCGAGACGATGATCAACTCATTGTATTCCTGCATTTTTGGAAGTATTGAAACAGTAAATTGCTCGTCGGGAAATTGCCTGACAAAAGCTTTATTTTTCTTCTGATGTACATCATCCAAAACTATGGTATTAAATAAAATATGACCTTTCTTGTCAAGTATCGATGTAATCGAAATAATGAATTCCGCGTCGTACAAAAAGCCGGGCATGTATTTGTCGGAAAAGATGTCGATGATAACCAGATCATAAAATTCTTTCGCATTCCGTACAAAGTCCATGGCATCGGCAGTTACAAGTTCAAGGTTTGAAATTTCATTTAACTTGTAATATTTTCCTGCAATTTCGAGGACTTTCGGATCGATGTCGACACCGGTAATTTTACCTTTAAATTTGAATTTATCGGTTAGCACTTTAATGACGCTTCCGCCTGCGACACCCAATACAAGGATTTTTTGCATTTCGGCAATTTTAACCGGCCCAATTTCCTTTAAGCCCTGTGTCAGTACGCGCTGAAGGCTGCCGTAGGAGTAATTGGCATTTTCCGAATCGAGCAGCAGCCGTCCATTTACCCACGTCAATTCCAAAGAGGTGCTCACGTCGGAAGAAGTCTTAAAAACCGTTATCGGATAGATATAACTGAGCAGGCGCCTAATCATTCAAGATTTTTCCCAAAAGTACTCGATAAATGATAAATTTGTCAAAATTGCGAAGTGAAGCGGTTTCTTTACAAGATCATTTTTTATCGATTGCTAGGCTGGACCATTGATGGAACAATGCAGCCGTCAATTAAAAAATCTGTCTTGATGATCATGCCGCATACCAGTTGGCACGACTTCTACATCGGACTTTTTGCACGTGGGATTATTGGTCTGGAGATGAATTATGTGGCTAAGAAAGAATTGTTCCGATGGCCGGTTGGCTGGTGGTTTCGCTGGATGGGCGGCGCACCGTTAGACCGGTCGGGATCGTTGAATACCGTAGATGCGATTGCAAAAGTTTTTAATTCACGGGATATTTTCAGATTGGCTATTTCGCCCGAAGGTACTCGCAAGAACGTCAATAAATTAAAATCGGGTTTCTATTTTATTGCTTTAAAAGCCGATGTTCCGATAATCCCCGTTGCTTTCGATTATGGGAAGAAAGTTGTGAAGCTTGGAAATGCATTCTATCCGACTGGAAATTACGGCGCAGACATCGATAAATTAGCGTTGCATTTTGAAAGGTCGATCGGGAAAATTCCCAACAATAGTTTTCACTTTAAATGAAGGATCACAATCAATTATTTCAGAAATATCAGTGCAGTCTCCGCGGCAGATACATTATTTTGGATGACATTTTAGGTTTGCTGCCTTCAACCTCGTTTGTGATTGGCAAATCGGTTTTGGGCGAAGATATTCCGGCAATCCAAATAGGCGAGGGAAAGACCCGGATTTTGATCTGGTCACAAATGCATGGCAATGAAAGCACGACGACAAAAGCTGTAATGGATTTAGTGAATTTGCTTTTGGACGATGCTGAACTGTCAGAAAAATTGCGGAAAGAATTGACGCTGATGATCGTTCCGATGCTGAATCCGGATGGGTCGAAAGCCTACACAAGAGAAAATGCTAACGGAATAGATTTAAACCGCGACTTTCTACAAAGAACTGAACCTGAGAGCAATGCCCTCATTCATCTGTTCGAGCAATTTAAACCGCATTACTGCTTTAACATGCATGATCAGCGTACGATTTATGGTGCGGGCGATACCGGAAAATCGGCAACTGTATCATTTCTGGCACCTGCATTTAATGAAAATCGGGATTGGAATGAGGACCGTACAAAAGCTGCAGAATTGATCGTAGCAATGAATGATCTGCTTCAAATGGAAATTCCTGGCCAGGTAGGGCGCTATGATGACAGCTTCAATATCAATTGTGCGGGCGACAAATTTCAGCATTTGGGCGCATCGACCATATTGTTTGAAGCAGGTCATTATCCGGATGATTATGACCGAGAGCATACAAGGCGGTTTATTTTTGGAGCACTGGTCGAAGCTTTATCGATTTTGTGTGAACAGATGGATCTTCATAACAGATTTGAGGATTATTTGAATATTCCTCAAAATAAAATCAATTTTTACGACTTTGTCTATCAAAATGTAAACTTAAATTATGATGGTAATAAAATAATTACGAATTTTGCATCTCAATTTAAAGAAACGCTCGTCGAAGGAAAAATTGAGTTTATCGCAGAATTTGCCGAGACTTCAATTTCCGAAAATATTTTTGGGCACAAGGTTTACGATGCTGCCGGAGCGGATTTTTCTGCAGACCATCAATCCTTTCCTGAACCGGGTTTAAAAGCTGATTTTTTCCTCGGTCGCCAAAAATTCATCAATGGCTGGCTTGCTGATTATTGAGAATTACCTTAACCAATATATGTTATGAGCAAATTTCGTTTGGATGAAATCGACCACCAGATTTTGGACATGCTGATCGACAATACCAGAATACCTTTTACCGACATTGCAAAAAAGTTATTGATATCTGCCGGGACAGTTCATGTTCGCGTGAAAAAAATGGAAGATGCGGGGATCATCACCGGTTCGTCTCTGACTCTGGACTACGAAAAACTGGGATATTCTTTCATCGCGTATGTGGGTGTTTTCCTCAATAACACTTCACAAACGAAATTCGTACTGGAACGGATCAATGAAATTCCATATGTGACTGTTGCGCACGTCACCACCGGAAAGTTCAATATTTTCTGTAAGATTCGCGCAAAGGATACCAAGCATGCCAAAGATGTCATCTTTATGATCGACGACATCGAAGGAGTATATCGTACCGAAACGATGATCTCGCTGGAGGAAAGCATCAACGACAAGAAACGCCTCATGCACACGATATTTAAGAATATGTAATATAAGCCTCCGATGTGAGGCTTTTTTTTGTGATTATGAAAAAACTTCAACTGCCGGAAACCGGTTACGCACCTTATTATACTACTTATCTCAATCAATTGCCAGATGATTGCGATTTGATCGCGAACCTTGAAATTTCGCTGCATGAATTCATCCATTTCGTCCGAGAAATTCCTCTTGGTAAACACGAGTACCGTTATGCGGAAGGTAAATGGACAATCAAAGATATCATACAACATTTGATCGATGCCGAAAGGATCTTTAGTTACAGGGCTTTGCGAATTGCTCGAAACGATAAAACACCTTTACCGGGATTTGAAGAAAATGATTATGCGGCGATCGCAAGATCGAACGAAAGAAATTTGCAGTCTTTGTTGGAGGAGTTTTCGATTGTTCGACATTCGACTTTACTGCTGTTCAAAACATTCACCGATGAAGAAATGATGCGTGAAGGAATTGCCTCAAATAATTCGGTCACTGCAGCTGCCATCGGATTTATAATAATCGGGCATATGAAGCATCATCAAATGATCTTTGAGGAGCGGTATTTATGAAGGCAATGGTGATCATAATGAGAAGACTGTTTCGTGCTCTTAAATTGAGATAAACCAAAAATATCCGCGGGTAAAATTAACTAAATGTACTGGAAAACCTCATTTCTGTAGTACTAAGTTTATTAGGGGTTAACCCAATGTTCCCCCTACCCAATGCTGGAAGATAATTCTTCCTGAATAATTTGCATATGGAAAACCCGCACTAAATGGTAAGGTTTGCAGAGTCATGCGAAGGTGTAAAGGAGCGATTACGAAGTTAGGAATTGCGAGTACACAACTGCAAATCACCGCTAAACCATTGGATTTTTGTGTGGTTTTCCCGTACAAATGGAAATGATAAACTTTGCAACTTTATGGGTGGCGGGTGGTGGGCCGCAACTTATTTGTAAATCCTTTTAAAATCTAAATCCTGACCAAAATAAAAGAGCCAAGTGGCTCTTTTATTAATCTTCGTCTTCTTCCTCATCCGCGATGTCGTCAAGATCATCATCATCATCAAAATCATCGTCGTCATCATCGTCAGATCCACCCGGATCTTTTGTAATGTCAACTTCTTCTTCATCATCATCTTCAGACGGAATGTCGTCATCTTCCTCGATATCCTTACTTGGATCGATCGGTTCGACGATGGCATCAAGATCTTCATCTTCTTCTTCAAATTTTTCGAGGCGGCTTGCGAGTTTGGTACTGACTTTCACAAGATAAATCGTGTCTTCTGTACGTACTTCAATGGCTTCAATCAATTCGTTGTGCTGGTTCCTGAATCGGATAATGTTCGAATCATCGTATCCATCGGGAAACTTCTCCAAAAGGAGATTTAAAATTTCGTTTGTCAGTTTTGAATAATCAACAATAACTCTTTTCATAGATTTTATTATAAGTCCAGTAGGTA